>JBKEBY010000123.1:0-16727 GCA_047973445.1 Pseudomonas sp. | reverse complement strand
GCGCCGCTGTCGACGACCTACGCGCCGGAGTCGGTGACCTTCTTCATCTTCGCCATCCACCTGATGGGTATCAGCTCGATCATGGGCGCGATCAACGTCATCGCCACGGTGCTCAACCTGCGGGCACCGGGCATGACGCTGATGAAGATGCCGCTGTTCGTCTGGACCTGGCTGATCACCGCCTTCCTGCTGATCGCGGTGATGCCGGTGCTGGCCGGCGTGGTGACCATGATGCTGATGGACATTCACTTCGGCACCAGTTTCTTCAGCGCGGCGGGGGGCGGCGACCCGGTGCTGTTCCAGCACGTGTTCTGGTTCTTCGGCCATCCCGAGGTGTACATCATGATCCTGCCGGCGTTCGGCGCGGTCAGCTCGATCATCCCGGCATTCTCGCGCAAGCCGCTGTTCGGCTACACCTCGATGGTCTACGCGACCGGCGCCATTGCCTTCCTCTCGTTTATCGTCTGGTCGCACCACATGTTCACTGTCGGCATTCCGCTGACCGGCGAACTCTTCTTCATGTACGCGACCATGCTTATCGCTGTGCCAACGGGCGTGAAGGTGTTCAACTGGGTGTCGACCATGTGGCGCGGTTCGCTCACCTTCGAGGCTCCGATGCTGTTCGCCGTGGCCTTCGTCATCCTCTTCTCCATCGGTGGTTTCTCGGGGCTGATGCTGGCCATCGCCCCGGCGGACTTCCAGTACCACGACACCTATTTCGTGGTGGCGCACTTTCACTATGTGCTGGTGCCCGGCGCGATCTTCGGCATCTTCGCCTCGGCCTATTACTGGCTGCCGAAGTGGACCGGCCACATGTACGACGAGACCCTGGCTAAGCTGCACTTCTGGATGAGCTTCATCGGCATGAACCTGGCGTTCTTCCCGATGCACTTCGTCGGGCTGGCCGGCATGCCGCGGCGCATCCCGGACTACAACATGATGTTCGCCAACTTCAACATGGTGTCCTCGGTTGGTGCCTTCATGTTCGGCGTCACCCAGCTGCTGTTCCTGTTCATCGTCATCAAGTGCATCCGCGGTGGTCCCGTCGCTGCAGCCAAGCCCTGGGACGGTGCCGAGGGGCTGGAATGGAGCGTGCCGTCGCCGGCGCCCTATCACACCTTCACCACGCCGCCGGATGCGCACACGCTGCACGAGCACCGGACGGGGCCGAAGCATGATTGACGACCGGCCGTCGAGCGCTGGAGGGAAGCCACATGAATACTGAGCTACCGCTTGCCCGTCTGGTCCGCCGCCTGCTGCTGGTGGTGGTGGCCATGTTCGCTTTCGGCTTCGCCCTGGTGCCGATCTACGATGTGATGTGCAAGGCCTTCGGCATCAACGGCAAGACGGCGGGTGCCTATCAGGGTGTGCAGAGCGTGGACGAGGCGCGGGAGGTGCGGGTGCAGTTTCTCGCCACCAACGCTGCCGGCATGACCTGGGAATTCGGTCCGGTCGATGACCAGGTCAGGGTGAACCCCGGTGCCAGCCAGGAAATCCGCTTCATCGCCTACAACCCCACCGACAAGCCGATGACGGCCCAGGCCGTGCCCAGCGTCTCGCCTTCGAAAGCCGCGGCCTTTTTCCACAAGACCGAATGTTTCTGCTTCACCCAGCAGGTGCTGCAACCGGGTGAGCGCATCGAGATGCCGGTGCGCTTCATTGTCGACCGTGACCTGCCGGCCGATGTGCACCACCTGACCCTCGCCTACACGTTGTTCGACATCACATCCAGCAAGCCACCGGTCGCCGCCCTGTCCGCGACCCCGGCCAAGGAGAGTCTGCAATGAGCACCGAGAGCCATCAGAGCATGGAAGGCCATCAGCCAACCGAAAGCCATGAGCAGTATTACGTTCCCGCCCAGAGCAAATGGCCGATCGTCGCGACGGTGGCGTTGCTGGTTACGGTCTACGGTCTGGGCAGCTGGTTCAACGACCTTACGGCCGAGCGCGACGAGTCCCACGGGCCGCTGATCTTCTTCATCGGCGCCCTGCTGATCGCCTACATGATGTTCGGCTGGTTCGGCGCCGTGGTACGCGAGAGCCGCTCGGGCCTCTACAGCTCGCAGATGGACCGCTCGTTCCGCTGGGGTATGACCTGGTTCATCTTCTCCGAGGTGATGTTCTTCGCCGCCTTCTTCGGGGCGCTGTTCTACATCCGCTACTGGGTCGGCCCCTGGCTCGGCGGCGAAGGCGACAAGGGCGTCAGCAACATGCTCTGGCCCGGCTTCGAATACAGCTGGCCGCTGCTCAATAACCCCGACCCGAAACTCTACCCGGCACCGGCAGGCACCATCAGCGCCTGGGGCCTGCCGCTGATCAATACCATCCTGCTGGTCAGCTCCAGCTTCACCCTGACCTGGGCGCACCATGCGCTGAAGAAGGGTAACCGCAAGCAGCTCAAGCTTGGCCTGGGGCTGACCGTGCTGCTCGGCGCGGCCTTCCTCATCCTGCAGATCGAGGAGTACGTCCACGCCTACAGCGAGCTGGGACTGACGCTGGGCTCGGGCATCTACGGCGCCACCTTCTTCATGCTCACAGGTTTTCACGGAGCCCACGTCACCATTGGCGCGATCATCCTGACAGTGATGCTGGTGCGCATCCTGCGGGGGCATTTCAACGCCGAGCACCATTTCGGTTTCGAGGCGGCCGCCTGGTACTGGCACTTCGTGGATGTGGTCTGGCTGGGGTTGTTCATCTTTGTCTACGTGCTCTAGCCAAACGCCGACCGCAGCTGGCCCGAATAGAAACCCCAGCCGATCAGCACAACGGTCAGTGCGCTGAGTAAGACGCGAACGAACAGGGCCATGACGACACGAGACGTTCGGCCCGCGTCATGGACCAGGAAGAACAGGCCACTGAACAGACTGATCAGCGTGGCGACTAAGAGAACAACGATGACCGCCTTGAGCATGGGCGGATCCACGACAGAGGTGATGGGGGTGGAGTATAGCCAGCCGTATCCGCAGACCAGGGCGAATGCAGGCGCGACCGTCGGAGCGCCGGCCATGAACCGCTTCCGGCCGGGGCTGGTGCCGACGCTGCTGGTGCTGATGTTGTTGCCGGTGCTGCTCTGGCTGGGCTTCTGGCAGCTCGAACGCGGCGAGCAGAAGCGCGACATGCTGGAACGCCAGGCAGCGCAGGCGCAGGCCGAGCCGCTCTCTCCCGCTGAAGTGGAGCAGATGGCGAATCCGGCCTACAGCCGTGTGCACCTGCAGGGCAGCTTCGACGCCGAGCACAGCTTCCTGTTGGACAGCCGCACCCGCGACGGTCAGGTCGGTGTGGAGCTGTTGCAAGCCTTTCAGGACCATCCCAGCGGGCGCTGGGTCATCGTCAATCGCGGCTGGATTCCCTGGCCTGACCGACGCATCCCACCGCAATTCGACACGCCGCCGCAGCCGCTGAAACTGGCTGCGTGGGTCTATGCGCCTCCGGGCGAACCCTTCGTGCTCAATCGCGGCATGGCCGATGGCTGGCCGCGACTGATCAACTACGTGGACATCGCCGAGTTATGGGATGCGCTCGGGCGTGACGGCGTCGCCTACGAGCTGCGCCTCGAGCCGGGGCCGACGGCCTACCGTGTCGATTGGCCGATCACCAGCATGAGCCCGACGCAGCACCTGGGTTATGCGGTGCAGTGGTTTGCCCTGGCCGCTGCGTTGCTGGGGCTGTTCATCTATTTCGGGGTGCATCAGGCACGGGAGACCCGTCATGCCAACCATGAATCCGACCCTCGCTCGTCCTGAGCCACGGCGTGGCCGCGGGCGCCTGCAGCTGCTGCTGATCATCGCCGTGGTGCTGGGGCCGATGCTGCTCGCCTCAGCCATGTACCGCTTCGATTTCTGGGTGCCGGAAAGTCGCAGCTATGACGGCGCGCTGATTGCCAACGGCCAGGGTCGCGATGCCATCGGCGTGATGACCATCGGCAAGCCGCACTGGGAGCTGCTGGTCACCGCGCCGCAGGGCTGTGCCGAGGAGTGCCGCCAGTTGGTCTACCTCGCCCGCCAGATCAACATCGGCCTGGCCCGCGAGGCCGCGCGCGCTGGTCATGCGTTGGCCACCAGCCATGCGCTGGAGTCCGAATACGCACAGCGTCTCGAACGCGAGTATCCGCAATTGGCGCGCTATCCGCTGGATGCCGCCGCTTATTCGGCGAACCCCGAAGCACCTGCCGGACCGCAGCTGTGGATCGTCGATCCCCATGGAAATCTGGTGCTGCGCTACGACGCCAAGGCCGATGGCAAGGCGATACTCGATGACTTGAAGTACCTGCTGAAGATTTCGCAGATAGGGTGAGGAGCAGCTGCAAGCTTGAAGTTTGAAGCTGGAAGAAAAGGGCGCAGACCTGCTCCTTTCTCCTGGACGCGTAATCGGAAGCAACACCGAACCAACCCCCTCTCCCCTTGGGAAGAGGGCTGGGGTGAGGGGGATAAGCCAAGCCCTGCATTGGAATTGTGAATGGCATTTTTCCCGCAAGCTTTTCGATAACGAGGACCTTATGCCGCAAAAAACACGCCCCGGATATCGCCTCGCCGTATGCGCCACGCTGCTGGCCGTGGTGGTCGTGCTGCTGGGCGCCTACACGCGGCTGACCCATGCCGGCCTCGGCTGCCCGGACTGGCCGGGTTGCTACGGTTTTCTTGCCGTACCGATGAGCGAGCACAAGCAGGCACTGGCCGCCGAGCGCTTCCCCGAGGCGCCGCTGGAGGTGCACAAGGGTTGGAACGAGATGGTCCATCGCTACTTTGCCGGCGCCCTGGGGCTGGTGATCCTCGGGCTGGCGGTGCAGGCGCTGCGTCGCCGCGACGAGCCCGGGCAGCCGGTGAAACTGCCGTTACTGTTGCTCGGTGTGGTGATTGCGCAAGCGGCATTCGGCATGTGGACGGTCACGCTGCAGCTTTGGCCGCAAGTGGTTACCGCGCATCTGCTGGGCGGCTTCGCCACGCTGAGTCTGTTGTTCCTGTTGTGCTTGCGGCTGTCTGGGCGCTTGCCGGCGTTGGCCGCAACCGTTCCGGTCAGGCTGCGACTGTTCGCCTTCGTCGCGATGCTGCTGGTGATCGGTCAGGTTGCGCTGGGCGGTTGGGTCAGCAGCAACTACGCGGCGGTGGCCTGTACCGACTTTCCCACCTGCCACGGCGAATGGTGGCCGCAGATGGATTTCGCCAGGGGTTTCGATCCGACCCACCACGACATCGGTCCGAACTACCTCGGCGGGCTGCTCTATGGCGAGGCGCGCACGGCCATCCATGTCACCCACCGGCTCGGGGCGCTGAGTGTGACGCTGATCCTGCTGGTGCTCGCCGGCCTGCTCTGGCGACAGGGCCTCGGTCGTCTCGCCGGGCTGCTGCTGGCTGCGCTGGCGCTGCAGGTCGGGCTGGGCATCAGCAACGTGGTGTTCAATCTGCCGCTCGCGGTGGCGGTCGCGCATAACGGTGGTGGCGCGGCCTTGCTGCTCGTGCTGGTGCTGGTCAACTACCGGCTGCGCCTCGCATCGCCTGTCGCTGCCGCCAACCATCGATCCGTTTCGAACAGCCTGGGGCGGCTTGATTTGCCCCGCGTCTGACCATAAGGAGAACCCCATGGCGACTCTACTCGGCGAACGCAGTGTCCGGGCCACCTGGCGCGACTACCTGGAGCTGACCAAGCCGCGGGTGGTGCTGTTGATGCTCATCACATCGCTGGTGGGTATGTTTCTCGCCACCCGCGCGGGGGTGCCGTGGACGGTGCTGCTGTTCGGCAACCTGGGCATCGCCCTGTGTGCCGGTGGAGCGGCTGCGGTGAACCATGTGGTGGACCGGCAGATCGATTCGATGATGGCGCGTACACACAAAAGGCCCCTGGCCGAAGGACGGGTTTCACCAGCGGCCGCGCTGACCTTCGCCCTTGTCCTCGGCGTAGCCGGGCTGCTTCTGCTGCTGGCCTTCACCAATGCGCTGGCGGCCTGGCTGACCCTGGCCTCGCTGATCGGCTACGCGGTGATCTATACCGGCTTTCTCAAGCGTGCGACGCCGCAGAACATCGTCATCGGCGGCCTGGCCGGTGCGGCGCCGCCGCTGCTGGGCTGGGTCGCAGTGACCGGTCAGGTCAGCGCCGAACCGCTGCTGCTGGTGCTGATTATCTTCGCCTGGACGCCACCGCATTTCTGGGCGCTGGCCATCCATCGCAAGGCCGAATACGCCAAGGTCAACATCCCCATGCTGCCGGTGACTCACGGCGAGCATTACACCAAGGTGCACATCCTGCTCTACACTGTGGCGCTGCTGGCGGTGAGCTTCATGCCCTACGCCATCCACATGAGCGGCCCGCTGTACCTGGCCGCCGCCGCCCTGCTGGGTGCGCGTTTTCTTTACTGGGCCGTCGTGCTGTACCGCGGCAGCCGCCCCCATGCGGCAATCAGGACCTTCAAATTCAGCATCTGGTACCTGTTTGCGCTGTTCATCGCGCTGCTGGTTGATCATTATCTGTTGCTGAATATCTGAAGTCGTTCAATCAACAGGGAAACCCATGACTCGTATCCATAAAACCGTATTCATCCTCGTCGCACTGGTTGCGCTGGTCATCGGATTGACGGTTTACCGGGTGCTCGACAGCGAACGGCAGGTCGACCCGACTCAAATGCTCGACGCCGGCATCGTGATTCTGCCGCAAGGGCGCGACGTGCCGAAGCTGAGCCTGATCAATCAGGACGGCGAACCGGTGCAGGTGGACCAGCTCGAGGGCAAGTGGACGCTGCTGTTCTTCGGCTATACCTTCTGTCCCGACATCTGTCCGGCGACCCTGGCCGAGCTGCGTCAGCTGCGTAGTCAACTGCCGGATGAGGTGCGTGAGCAGTTGCGTCCGGTGCTGGTCAGTGTCGACCCGGCGCGCGACACGCCCGAGCAGCTCAAGCAATACCTGGAGTTCTTCGGCGAAGGCTTCCTCGGCCTGACCGGTACGTTGGACGATATCCAGACCCTGGCCAACGGCGTCGGCATCCCCTTCATCCCAGGCGATAGCAGCCGCGAGAACTACACCGTCGACCACAGCGGCAACCTGGTGATCATCGGCCCTGATGGCCGCCAGCACGGCTTCATCCGCGCACCGCTGAAAGTGCAGAAGCTGAGCCAGCAACTGCCGGCGCTGCTCAGCCGCAAGGAGTGATGCCCGTTAGGTCCGGCAACCGGAGCCTGTGGTGTGCTCGTCCAATGGCTCCTCGCAGCCCAGCCCGCCATCGGGACGTGGGCGCAGCCAGACGGGGCCGAGATAGCGGCAGGCGAGGATGAAAGCACCCAGCCAGCCAAGGCCGGCGAGCAGGATCATGGCCTGCGCCGGCATGTCTGGCAGCCCCGAACCCGCCCGCAACAATGCCGCCAGCACCAGCGATAGCGTGGCCACCGGTACCCAGCGCCGCGTATCCAGCGCGTAGCCGCTGTGGGTGCGCCCGGCGATGCACAGCACGGCAAGAATCGATACCCCCATTGCCCCTACCGTCAGCAGGTGTCGCCCGGCACTGGTGGAAATTTCACCGGATAGCAGCGCCACGCCGAGTGCGGCATAACCCAGAGCCATCAGCCAGTAGACGCTGTAGAGCATCAGCGCCCAGCGCTCGAGCAGGGCGCGGCCGATGTGCCAGTCGTTCAGCAGGTTGAACACCGCCGCCGCCGCGGCCAACGCCAGCCAGCCGTTTAGCGCGCTGGGCAGCGCCAGCCATTCGCCGAGGCTGAACAGCGCGATGCAGAAGATCGCCAGGTTGCGTCGTGGTGGCCGGGCACGGTAGTCCTCGTCCACCTCATGCCCCGCGTCGCGATGCGCTTCGATGGCGTCGTTGACGATGCGCATGGAGATGCGGCTCATCGCGACCACGATCAGCACCATCAGCACGCCGATGCCGGCATGCAGCCAGCGCATGGGATAGACCCCGCGCAGCACGTCGAAATAGAAACCGGCGGTGACCAGCGCCAGCGCACTCAGGCCGCCGAAGAAGCCCCACTGGCGTCGCAGCGGATCGCCCAGCAGACGCGGAGTGAGCAGCAACGGCAAGGCCAGGGCGAAGCCGAGGTTGCACAGCGCCGCGGGCCATGGCCCGAGCGGGCCGGACAGCCAGAACGTCAGACGCGCCGCCAGCCAGAGCGATACGAACGTCAGGCCAACGCGTCGGCCGAAGGGCGCCGTGGCAGTGAATTCGGGTACGGCCGTCAGCACGAACCCGGCTACCGCGGCGAGGCCGAAGCCAAACAGTAGTTCGTGGGCGTGCCATACCAGAGGGCCACCGGGCACTGGCGGAAGCGGCATGCCCAGGCCGAGAAATCCCAGCCACAGGGCGATGCCGAGCATTGCCAGCAGCACGGTAACCAGGAACAGCGGGCGAAAGCTGCACAGCAGCACGGGCCAGTCGGTCAGCTGTCGGATGGAAGGCTTCAGCATCTTGATCGCGCCCTGGCTGGTGAGGAGGTGACCGATATCTCGCGCAAGGCACTGTCGCGAGGTGCCGCAATGGTGCTTGCCGAACGTGTGGCCAGCCCGAAGCTATTGCGCACTGCCGGCAGTTGCAGCAGTTCGGCGGTCTGCCGATAGATCCAGGCATCGTCGCGTTGGACGGCCGGCAGGTCGAGCGCCAGGCGGCTGACGATGCGCCCCGGCTCCGCGGCCATCACCAGGATGCGATCGGCCAGGCGCACGGCTTCCATCAGGTCGTGGGTGATCATCAGTACGCCCATGTCGCTGGCGGATTGTTCGGCCAGCAGTAGGGCATAGAGTTCTTCCTTGAGGCCGATATCCAGCGCGGCGAAGGGTTCGTCGAGCAGCAGTAAATCCGGCTGCAGTACCAGCGCCCGGGCCAGCGAAACGCGGCTCTGCATGCCGCCGGACAGCTGGTGTGGAAACTTGCCCAGGTCGCCACGCGCCAGGCCCAGTCTGAGTGCCAAAGCCTCGGCCCGTAGCAGCCGCTCGCGTTTGCCGATGTCGCGCGCCTTCAGGCCCAGGGCGATGTTGTCGAGGGTGGTTTTCCAGGGCAGCAGGTTGGGTTGCTGGAACATGCTGGCCGGATTGGCGAAGCCGTTCTCGATCTGCCCGTCTTGCACATCCAGCAAACCGGCGCACAGGTGCAGCAGGGTGGTCTTGCCGCAGCCGGAAGGTCCGACCAGAGCGACCACCTCGCCGGCGTTCAGGCCGAATTCGATGCCGCTGAATATCTCGTCGCGGCCGAAGGCATGGGCCAGTGCGCTAACCTGCAATCGCTTCATGACGGCACCTCGCGCCAGCGCTCGACTTCGCGCTTGATAGGCTCCAGTAGCAGGTATTCCACCGCCAGCAGCAAGGCCACCACCGCCACGATCCAGGCCATGGTGGCGCTGGTGTCCAGGTGCGAGCGCGACACGGCCAGCGAGGCGCCGACGCCATCCTGAGTGGCCAGCAGTTCGGCCATCACCACGATCTTCCAGGACATGCCCAGCGCGGTGATCCAGGCGGGAAACAGGTAGGAGACCACGTGGGGCAGGTAGATATCCAGGAACAGCATGCGTCGCGGCAGGCGGAACGCCTGCGCCACCTGCTTGAGTTGGTTATCGAGCGTCCGGGTGCCCTGCAAGGCGCCGACGAACACCAGCGGGAAGCTGGCGATGAACACCGTGAAGACCGGCGTGCCGTCGCTGGCGCCGAACCAGAGCATCGCCAGCACCAGCCAGGCAATGGGCGGCATGCCCATCAGCACGGTAACCAGCGGCCGCGACATCATCGAGGCGGTCATAGAGACGCCGGCGGCCAGCCCCAGCACGCTGCCCACCAGCACCGACAGGGCGAAGCCGAGCAGTGCACGGCGCGCGGTGATCAGCAGGTCCGTCCCGGCGGCGCCTTCCTCGAAGAGCTGCTGCAGGCGCGCGAAGGTCTCCAGCGGCGTCGGCAATACCAGCGGGCCGTAGTAGACGGCTACCGCTTCCCAGGCGCCGAGCAGCAGAAACAGGCTGGCCAGCGCGCCCCAGCCGCTCCACAGATAGCCCGGCAGGCCGCCAAGCCAGCTGCGTAGCAGGCTCATGGGCGAGCCGGTGCAGGTGCGTAGAAGTCCGCCGCTGGAAGCTTGCCGCCGATCAGTGCCGGATTCTTCTGCAGCAGCTGTTCAAAGAAGAATTCGACCTCTTCCCGGGCCTGGGCGGCGGGCACCGCCTCCATCTGCGCCACGGCCAGCGAGTCGCTGATGGCCTCGGCGTCGAGCATCTTCAGGTGCTTGGCCACCTGCTCGCCGCAGGCCTGGGTATGCTCGGTGCACCATTGCAGTGATTCGGCGTAGGCGGCGGCGATGCGTTCGGCGACGACCGGATTGTCCTTGATGCTGGCCATCAGGGCGATGCCGGCCTGGGGAATGCGCGCTTCGCGCTGAAGCAACCGACCCCATTCCTGTTGTATGTCGAGGCTACGGTGAAGCTCCGGCGCCACCAGGCTCAGCGCTCCGGAACTGGTCTTGCGCAGTGCCATGGAGATGGCTGGCTCGGCCAGCAGCGCGTTGTCGGTACGGCGTGTCAGCAGCAGTTGCATGGCATCGATGGGCGTGGCGACGTAGCGCAGGCGCAGGTCCTCGCGCAGGTTCAGGCCTTCACGCTCGGCCAGCAGGCTGAACAGGATGTCCGGCATGTCGCCGCGAAACGGCATGGTGATTTCCTTGCCGCGCAGATCGGCCATGCGGGTCAGCCCCGGATCGCGCGATACCAGCCAGAGCAGACCCCAGGTGGAGACGTTGAGCAACCGCAGCTTGGCGCCGCGGTTATAGAGGTTGGCCGCGACGTTGACCGGCATGGCCAGCACATCGGCTTGGCCGTTCAGGGCCATCAGCCGCAACTGGTCCGGATCGCGCCAGCTGACGAACTCGACCTTGTCGGCGAGATCGTCCAGTGCGCCGGATTCGACCATGTGGATCAGCGGGTTGGAAACCGAGGACGAGGGACCGGCCAGCACCAGACGCGGCAGCTTTTCCGCCATGGCCGGCCCACAGACGAACAACAGGACGGCCAACAACAGACGGATCGCTGTGTTCATGTTCAGAAGCTCCCACTCAACGCTAGGGTAATGCCACGGCCCGGCGCCTCCAGCTCATAGCCGCTGACGCCATCGTCCAGGTGCTCATGATAGGCCTTGTCGAACAGGTTGGTCAGCTTGGCGTCGAGGTTGGCCGTCTGCAGCACGCCGACCTTGCCGAAGCCCCAGCCAAGGCTGGCGTCGGCGGTGACGAAGCCGGGTGTCTCGTCCTCGGTGCCGTTGGAGAAGCGGGTGGCGACACGATCCTGCTCGGCCACCGCACGCAGCTGGGCGTGCCAGTAGAAGCCTTGCTCGGCGGGCTGGCCGATGCCGAGGGTCAGCTCGTGGGCGGGCATCTGGTACAGCGCCTCGTCGTCCTGTTTGTTCTCGCCACGCAGCCAGGTGAAGCTGCCGTCTACCACGAAGGCACCGACAGCCTTGCTGGCGCCGCCCTCGAAGCCGTAGATCACCACTTCATCGAGGTTTTCGGTGCGTTTGATCGGCAGTCCGTTGGGAGCCTTCATGCCAGTCACGCGACCGGCGATGTAGTCGTCGATGCGGGTGTGGAAGGCCGCCAGGCGATAGTCGAAGTCGCTGCCGTGACCCTTGAGGCCGACCTCGAAGCTGGTGGAACGCTCGGGGTCCAACTGAGGATTGCCGATATGGTAGTAGCCATCGCCGCGTGCAGCATCCTCGAAGCGCTCGCGCAGGTCGGGAGCGCGGTAGGCCTGGCCAATGTTGGCGTAGAGGTTGAGCGTCTCGGTCAGCGGGTGGGTGGCGCCCAGCGACCAGGAGAGGTTGTTGTCGCTGCTGCTCAGGCCGCTGGTCTGTGCCGCGCCCTTCTGTTTGGCGTCGCCAGTAACGCGGTCCAAGCGGGCGCCGGCGACGATGGCGGTGCGGCCGAGCAGGAACTCGTCCTGAAGGAACAGCCCGTAGGAGCTGACTTCGCCATCCTTGAAGGGGTCGTTGCGCTGGTCGTTGTTGAATAGCGGCGGGTTGTTATTGATGTGTCGCTCCGGATCGCCGGTCATCTTCCAGCCTTCGCCACCGACCGTGAGCATATGGTTGCCCACCGGCACCAGGTAGGAGGTGCGCAGGCCGTGGGTGATGAAGCTGACGTCGTTGCGCACCTGATTGCGGTCGAGTGCCGATGAATAGGCGCGAATCTCGCGGTAGACCTCCTGGCGGTAGATTTCGGTGTTCAACGTGCCTTCGCCGAGGCGGTTCTCGAGCCCCAGCTGGTAAAGCTCGCGACGCTGTTCCGGCGAATGCATGGTCACGGTGCCGAGTCGGGGCGGGGTGCCGGTGCGGGAGGAGCCGGGATACCAGACGTCGCGGTCGGTATGCCGTTGTACGTTGAGGTTGACGCTGACATCGTCACTCAGGCGTTGCTTGTACTTGAGCAGCAGGCTGTCGGAGCTGTAGCCGGTGCGCTCCTCGGTGCCGCTGGGGCTGTCGTAGTCGTTGAGTTTGCGGCCAGCGACACCGAGTACCAGTGCATGGTCGCTGCTGGAGTTACGCAACAGGGCCGCGCCGTTGAAGCCTTCATTGACACTGCTGGCGGACAGGCCGAAGCGCCCGCTGGTCTGATCCTGTTCGGTGAAGCGCGCCTCGGGCGTGATCAGGTTGACCACCCCGCCCATCGCGCCGCTGCCATAGAGCACCGAACTTGGTCCTTTCACCACTTCGGCGCGCTCCAGCAGGCCGAGGTCGAGGAAGGAGGCCAGCGAGCCCTGTGGCTGCGCCGAGTTGACGCGTACGCCATCGACCATCAGCACGGTGCTTTCCTTCTTCATGCCGCGCAGCACCGGGTTCTGTCCCCAGGCGCCGTCGCTGTGCACGGCCAGGCCAGGCTTGCCGCGGAACAGGCTACCGGCGGGGCCGCCGGTTTCGGTCGGCTGTGCCTGCAGCACTTCGATGGCCTGCGGAATATCCTGGGTGGCAGCCTGGTAGCCCTTGGCCGTGACGACGGTTTCCTGCAGCTCCAGCGGGGCAGATTCCTGCGGCGCGGCGAGGACGGATGAGCTGACGGCAAGGCAAGCCAGGGCCAGAGGGTGAAGGCGGAAAATCATCGAAGGCTCCCTGTGAAATCGTTGGCCGTGCGGCCGGTGGAGGCCATTGTCCAGCAATTGAAAATAATTATCATTTGATTATGATCAAGATTTCCCTGAATCACCGGTACAGCATCGGCTCAGGTTGTCGCTCGAGGATCGTTTGTTCAAGGGTTAGCCGCTCTGCCAATCGCAGAAACAGGCCACCGCCAGCGAATGGGTGGCGCGCACCTTGCGACCGACCAGCACGGCATCAAGGATGGGCTCGACGAAACTGTTGTCCGAGCTGCACACGGCGCCCTCGCTGTAGGGGCCGATGTAGGCCAGTTCGCCGTTCTGGTCCCAGATGCCTACCGCTGGGCTGGCCGGCAGCTGTTCCGCGCCGACGAGGCCCTGCAGTGGCTGCAGTGCCTGGAGCGAAGGCGGAAGCCGACCGGTGCTGCCCGGCCGGCGCACTTCATGAAAGCTCACCGGCTGCCCGGAGAAGCGCTCGAGCAATTCCTCCAGATGCTGCTGATTGCCCACGTTGCAGGGGCAGCCCGGATCCCAGAAGTGCACGAAACGCACAGGCCCTGGACCTTGCAGTTCGAGCGGCAGCTGCAGCGCATCGCCAGAGAACAGCTCTGCCCGTTCGCCATCGAAGGTACGCAAGTAGCGCGCCTCGAACCACTGGAAGGCAGCGAGCATGGCTCCGGCCCAGAGCAGGACGATCAGCGTGGCAAGCAGATATTTGCGGCGGGTGCTCATGGCGGAACTCGGTTTGCGGCTGGGCAAGCTTGCCATGGCGCGGTGCAGAGCTGAATATCTCGGGGCAAAGCAATCCGAAAAGTATGCCAATGCTCTCACGTATCCAGCCCGCGCGTCTGCGCAACGGTCTGACCTCGTTGTCGCAGGCTGTCGATGCATCCGCTGAAGCCCTCGAATACCAGACCTACTACGGCCTCGACCTGCCGCATCGGCCCGACATCCAGCGCCGCCTGGGGCGGTTTCGCATTCACGACTACGACATCGTCGCGCAGGCCTGGTGGCCCGAGCAGCCGCATGCCACGCTGCTGATCCTGCATGGCTATTACGATCACATGGGCTTGTATCGGCACGTGGTGGATTGGGCGCTGGCGATGGGTTTCGCGGTGCTGGGCTGCGATCTGCCGGGGCATGGCTTGTCCAGCGGGCCGCGCGCCAGCATCGATGAGTTCGACGAATATCAGGCCGTGCTCGAGGGCCTGTTTGAGCAGGCGCGCCAGCTGCAACTGCCTCGGCCCTGGCACCTGTTGGGGCAGAGTACCGGCGGCGCGATCGCCATCGATCATCTGCTGCATCATCCGAATAATCCGGAGTTGGGGCGCAGCATCCTGCTGGCGCCGCTGATCCGCCCACGGGCCTGGCTGCGGTCGCGAGTCAGCTACGAGCTGGTCCGGCGCTTCGTGCAGCAGATTCCCCGTACGTTCAGCGAGAACTCTGGCGACCCGGCCTTTCTCGACTTCGTGCAGCGCCGTGATCCGTTGCAGCCGAATATCCTGCCCACCCGCTGGGTCGGTGCGCTGTCACGCTGGATTCCACGTATCGAACAGGCGCCGGATAGTTTGCATTCGCCCTTGATCATTCAGGGGGAGGCGGACCTGACCGTGGATTGGCGGCACAACCTGCCGATACTGGAAAGCAAGTTCGCCGCACCGGAGATACTCCGGTTGCCGGATGCCCGTCATCACCTGGTCAACGAGCGCGAGGCGCTGCGCCAGCATTACTTCGACTTTCTGCGTGAGCGATTGAAGTAACGGTGCGGCCTTACTGTCCTGCCGTCAGCGCGGCGCTGCTCTGGCCGACGGCGAGGCCGGACCGCAATGCCTGCAACGCCGCCTGGTAGTAAGCCTTGCCTTCGCTGGAATTGGCGAACTCCAGATATTGCTCCAGCTCCGCATCCGACAGGTCGCGGTAGATATGCAGCAGGGTGTTGTCCAGATCCCTTTCCATCTGCTGGATCAGGCGCTCGCGCTGGCTTTCCAGCAGGCTTTGCGTCTGCCCGCCGCCGAGGATGCCCGGCAGCATCTGATCGAGGCTGTCGGCGGCGACTCCGGCCAGCGCCAGGCTGACTTCGGCGCCAGCCTCGCTGGCGGGCAATGCCCGAGCAAGGTGACGGATCAGCAACTGCCGATTGCTGCCGGCCTCGACCCTCGGCAGGCCGTTTTCGTACTTCGCCAGTTGCTCGCTGCGTCCGGCCAGAACCTCCGAGGCGACGATCTTGCGGCCCAGCGGCGACTGGAAGAACGCCAGTGCTGGCTGGGGTTCCTGCAGATTTTCCCGCAGGGCCTGGAGCGCACGCCGGTCGATGGCATCGGCGGCAAAGCGGCGGTTGCTGTTGTTCACCAGGGCCTGGAATATCGCGGGTGGCAAGGTGCTCTTGTAGCGTTGCTGGGCGGCGGTCAGGGCGTCGGCGAAGTTGGCCCGCTGGTCCTTCCAGCCGGCGGTCTCGTAGAGATCGGTGTAGCTGTCGGCCAGGCTGGCGAAGCTGAAGGTCAGTAACACACAAGCTAAGAGGGCGCGCATGGGAGCTCCTGTCTGGCGGGCGGTTTATTTTCGATGCGCCGACGGTCGTCTGTCGAGCCGTGAAGTGCTGCTGTTAGACTCCGCTACCAACTCTTCGGGAGTCACTTATTTGCCGTTCAATACCATCATCGACGACCTGGCCGAGCACGGCTGGTCGCTGCAGGCGTCATTCCTTCCTTCTGATCTGACCCATGAACTGGCGGTGGAGTGCCGCAGACGCGAGACCGAGGGTGCACTGGCGCCGGCTGGCATCGGCCGAGGTGAGGCCATGGCGGTTCGCGAGGGCATTCGTGGCGATCACATCCAGTGGTTGGAAGAGGGGCAATCGGCGCTCTGCGATCGCTATCTTGCGCTGATGGACGAACTGCGCCTGAGCCTCAACCAGACCCTGTTCCTGGGGCTGGAAGAGTTCGAGTGCCACTTTGCCCTGTACCCGCCGGGGGCGTTCTACAAGACGCACCTGGATCGTTTCCGCGATGACGACAGTCGTTGCGTCACCGCGGTGGCCTACCTCAACCCGGACTGGCAGGAAGGTGACGGCGGTGCCCTGCGCATGCACTTCGACGATGGCTCGCAGCTCGACATTCCGCCACTGGCCGGCAGCCTGGTGGTATTTCTCTCCGATCGCTTCCCTCATGAGGTTCTGGTCACCCAGACCGACCGGCTGTCATTGACGGGCTGGTTCCGTCGCCGGCCGGCGGATGTGCTGGGACTCTGACACGGAACAGCTGAGCCGCTACCGCACTGTTCTGAGGGTTCCTTGCGCTCCTGCGTTGGATTCCTTATGGGTGCTTCTGTGCTCAGCGGCACGGCGTGTCATGGGCTGCCCGCCGCCACACACAGAGCATGGGAGCGATCATCTTTCAGGCCTTCCATCGCTATCCCGACATTCCTCCAGATAAAAAAGGCTATGTCTGAGTTAGCTGTTGCATAGCCGCTCGTCCCAGCGCTTCCCTCAAGCAAATCAATGGATTGAGCTGGGTCTTATGACGTTCGAGCAGGCGACGCCATCCCAAGTAATGCGTCAGGTACTTGGTGGCCACACCATGAAAGGGAATCATCCAGCCCTTCAACCGGCTGTCGTAGGCGTTCACGTTCTGGATGTGGAAAGGTCCATCGACCCTGCGCTTCTGGCTAGGATTGATCGGTCGGT
>JBKEBY010000006.1:0-3317 GCA_047973445.1 Pseudomonas sp. | reverse complement strand
CCTGGGCCGACGGTGACGGTGGCGCTGAGGTCGAATTCACGCCCTTGCACTTCGCCGGTGTCCGGGAGCGAGGTCACCAGCAGGTCGCCGCCCACGCGCCCTGTGACTTCGTTGCCCCGTAGTTGCGCGCCGGTAATGGTGGTGTCCTGGCCGCTGTCGAAGCTCAGCCGGTTGCCGGCATAGAGGTAGGCTTCTTGCTGGCGTTCGCCCTCGCGCTCCAGGTTGCCCTTGCCGAGGTTGACGCTGGCGTACCGGCGACGACATTCACGTCATGCCCGGCATCGAGCAGCACGTTGCGACCGGCGCTGAGGGATGTTCTGGAGAAATGCCGATCAAGCGGTGAGGCATCAATTGACGCCTCGCCGTGATCGTTTTATCGAGTTTTTAAAGAGCAGTGGATAAGCAAAGCGTTATCCTACGATATCCAGGCTACTTGCTCTCCTTGGGTCAGAGAGAAAGCTAATTCTCTCGACACACAAGAACCAATGACTCTGACCCCATTGATTCGCGACAGGGCTATTTCTCAATCAACCCCAGCGCTTCACCCAAACTTTCCACGAACTCTGCCTGCTCATCTGAATATTCCATTGCAATATTTTCAAACTGCGAACACAAAGATGATTTAGTTTCTGGGCCCGCCATTTGCAATGTCGAAGCCAATTGTTCAAGTGTTTGCACCGCAGCATCCGGATTTATTGCCTCCTCTCCCGAAAACTCAAGAAATACAGCAACCTCAGCAATAGCTTGCGCAATGTACTTATTAATTTCCTGGCTCACGAATCACCTTCACTGAAATGTTTTTAATTCCCAGCTCATCAAACATTTTCTGAGCTCTGCTTGCCTGAGCTTGAGTAGGTACTTCCCAGCGTGCAGTTAGCCCATTCTGACTTAAAACCTCAGATTGCCTAAGCGCCTGATCTTTCGACTTGCTTGTCGTCACAACCGAAATCTTGCGATCAACTAAGACGTTACCATCCACACCATCGAACTTGACCAACCTCGTTGATCCATCGGGCATCGTTCTTTCTAGCGCAGGGGCTTGACCAGACTGGGTTGCAGGATTGGAACGCGCACCCGTTGCCGAATCATTGTAATCACGCGCACGCGAACTCATGCCTGCATTCTCATCAACCCACTTGACCTTACTTGAAGCAAGATCATCTACCGCCCCACCAGTTGCTTTTGCCCCCTCTCCTTTGACAGTAATAACCTTGCTGCTTGAGGCACCAGCCACCGCCCCCACCAGCAACGTACCAATGAGCCCACCGCCACCTAACAGGTAGGCATCGTTCTCGTACGAGGCTTCCAGGTCACGGCCTTCGACGCCTTCCGCGATGGCCTTGCCCAGGATGCCTTCAAGGTACGCCTGGTACTGCGCCACCTGCTCGCCGAACGGCGTATCCGCCAGTGCCTGGCTCGCCGCCCACATGATCAGGCCTTTCGGCCCCTGAGCGGCGGCCAACACGAAGCCTACGGCCTTCTCTTGGTCCGGGTGGGCTTCTATATAGGCGTTTATATCCGAGACGCGACCCAGTATTGCCTGTTCCGGACGCAGCGCTCCCGGCGTGACCTCTTGCTCCGGCAAGACCACAACGTCCGGTAGCGACAGCAGGTTGGCTTCGGCCAGACCTCGCTCCACCGTTTTCAAAAGATCCGGCGTCGCCGAAAAAACATTGCCGATATCATTGAGGTTAGCCAGCACCTGTTCCTGGAACGCTTGGTTGGCCAACAATGCCTTGGCCGCATTCAGGCTCATTCCCGACATGATCAGGCCGTATAGCGTCTGCTCGGCAATCTCGGCACCACCGGCCTTGACCGCGCCTTCCGCCAGTGTCCTGCCTGTCAGTTTCTCCAGTTCGTTCAGGCTGGCATTGGCCAGGACGCCAAGCTGCTCGAAGTTGGCTTTGGCTTGCTCGTCGTAGTTGACCAGCGCCTCGCCCCAGGCCTGGAGCGTCTTACTTGGGTTTGCTACCGCCTCGACCGACGACTTGCTCGCATAGAGGTCGGTACGCTCTTCCTCATCACGGGTGATTTCGTAGGCCTTGCTGGTATCGCGGTTCAACCCCGCCGTCGAGTCGGTGCCGGTTTCTTCGTCGTTGCGTACGACGATTTCACCCTCACCCACCGTAGCCCGCACGATCTGCTGGCGGTCACGCTCGTATTCGTAGCCTTCGACGCTCCAGCCGGTTTCACCCTCCTTGCCCTTGCCCACCTGGCTGGCGTCCTGCTGGGTGCCACCTCCCGAGCTGTAGCTGCCACCCACGTTGAGGTAGTAGCTGTGTTCCTTGTCATGACCCGCGATGTCGCTAAAGCCCAGGGTGTCGGTGTCCAGTTTCAGGTCGCCGCTGTCCGAGGCGATCAGCGCACCGTCGATCTGGGTGTGGTTTTCCGTACGGATGTCCAGCCGTTCAGCGGCGCTGATACGGGTCTGGTTTTCCACCCAGTGGGTGCTGCCGCTGGTCTCGCCATAGCCCACCGAGCCGCTGAAGCCCGACCCTGGGCCGATGGTGACGGTGGCGCTGAGGTCGAATTCACGCCCTTGCACTTCGCCGGTGTCCGGGAGCGAGGTCACCAGCAGGTCGCCTCCCACGCGCCCTGTGACTTCGTTGCCCCGTAGTTGCGCGCCGGTAATGGTGGTGTCCTGGCCGCTGTCGAAGCTCAGCCGGTTGCCGGCATAGAGGTAGGCTTCTTGCTGGCGTTCGCCCTCGCGCTCCAGGTTGCCCTTGCCGAGGTTGACGCTGGCGTAGACGCCGATGCCTCCCGAGCCGAAGGTCAGGCCGACTTCGCCTCCTCCGCTGCGGCGTTTTTCTTCAGCGCCCTGGGCATTTCCGGCTGCGGTGATCAGCAGGTCGTTGCCGGCAGAAAGGTCGATATCGCGACCGGCCCACCTTGGGAGCCCTGATCAGCCCTTAGGTTTGATAAATTTTTGTGGAGGGATGCCGATCAAGCGGACAAGCGTCAATTGGCACCTCACCATGATCGTTCTATCGAGTTTTTAAAGAGCGGTGGATAAGCAAAGCGTTATCCACCCTACGACGCCCAAGCTACTTGCTGACCATCGGGACGTTTATTTTCCATCGAAAGGTTAAAACCACCGGCTTTCAGCCGGTGAGCTTTAGCGCCACCATGCGAGGGTGGAGGACAAGCGCATGGATTACAGGTACGGCAGTCATACGGTTTACCAGATCGAGTATCACTTTGTTTGGGTGACCAAGTATCGATACAAGGTGCTCAGCGGAGAGGTGGCTGAGCGAGTACGCGAACTGGTGAGGCAGACGTGCGAGGCGTTTGAGATTCGGATTGTGAAGGGCGTTGTG
>JBKEBY010000109.1:0-30663 GCA_047973445.1 Pseudomonas sp. | reverse complement strand
CCTGGGCCGACGGTGACGGTGGCGCTGAGGTCGAATTCACGCCCTTGCACTTCGCCGGTGTCCGGGAGCGAGGTCACCAGCAGGTCGCCGCCCACGCGCCCTGTGACTTCGTTGCCCCGTAGTTGCGCGCCGGTAATGGTGGTGTCCTGGCCGCTGTCGAAGCTCAGCCGGTTGCCGGCATAGAGGTAGGCTTCTTGCTGGCGTTCGCCCTCGCGCTCCAGGTTGCCCTTGCCGAGGTTGACGCTGGCGTAGACGCCGATGCCTCCCGAGCCGAAGGTCAGGCCGACTTCGCCTCCTCCGCTGCGGCGTTTTTCTTCAGTGTCTTGGGTGTTTCCGGCTGCGCTGATCAGCAGGTCGTTGCCGGCTGAAAGGTCGATGTCGCGACCGGCCCAGGCTTCGGTGCCGATCAGGCTCAGGTCGTTGCTGGCATCCAGGTGGATGTCGCGCCCTGCCTGCAATTGAGTAGCGCTGGCCGTGCCCTGGCTTCCCTCCTGTTTGGCGCTGCCGTGGCTGCCTCCGATGCCCACCTTGAAGCCGCCGGTGGTTCCGCCGACGATGCCGCCCTTGCCTTGGGTCTGTTCCTGTTCGTAGCGTTGTTCGCCACGTGCAACGTCCAGCAGGATGTCTTGCGCGGTGACGTTGATGTCCCGGCCCGACTGCAGTTCGCTGCCCTTGACCACGACTCTGTCGCCTGCTATGAGGCTGATGTCATGACCTGCCCCCAGCGTCGAGCCTCGGCTGGTTGTGCCACTTTGGCTGACGGACTGGCTTTGGCTGGTACTGCCGATGTGGCCGTCGAAGGTCGGACCTGACATGAATTGACCCACCCCGTCGACCGCTTTCAGGACGCCGGATGCCTGGCTGACTGTGTTCTCGCCCTTGCCGGCCCCGCTTATCGCGTCCTTGGTATTGGCGAAGTTGTGATTGACGGTGGTGCTCGTACCTGTACGTTTCTGGCTCTGTTCCCTGGCGTAGGCCCATTGTTCATTGGCCGCATCGATGCGGATATCGCGCCCAGCCTGCATATTCAGGTCGTAGCCGGCGCTCAGGTCGGAGCCCTGTTGCAGGATGTCGCGCCCGGCACGCACGTCCAGGTCCAGGCCCGCATCGATCTGGCTGGCCGCCGCTGTCTGCTCGGAAGTGCGGATCTTGTCCTTGAGCGACTCGGCGCCGACAAACGTGGTGAAGCCGTTGCCGTCCGCGCTCTGCTGGAGGCCTACCGTTTTGGTGTTCTTCCACGAGGTGACCTGCTCGCTGCCGGTGCCGGCGACGACATTCACGTCACGACCGGCATCGAGCAGTACGTTGCGACCGGCGCTGACTCCACTGCCCACGACATTGATGTCGCGCTCGGCGATCAGGGAGGCATCGCGTTCGGCGCTGACCTGGCTGCCGACGTTGGTGGAGCTGATGATCTCCTGCCCACGCTTCTTGGCACTGGAGATGGCGATGTCACCGCCCCAACTTGGCGTGCCCACGGCCAACCCGACCGCATCACTGAACGATAGCCCGACCTTCTTCTTGTACGACTCGCTCCGGCTATAAGCCTCGTCATTGGCCGACACCAGGTTGATGTCACCCGCACTGTCGATCAGGCCTGCCCGCAGTTCGACGTCGTTACCCGCGGCTGTGGTGCTCGCACGCAGACGAACATCGTTGCCTGCTGCAATCACCACATCGTTATCAGCACTCAGCTCGCTGGCGACCTGGCTGGCGGTGGTCTTGAGCTGGCTCTTGCCGCTCTTGGAGAGCCCGAGAAAACCGGACTTGGTTTTCTTACTATATGAGCCGTGCTCCTCTACCCCAGAAAGCACGGCGATGTCGCCGGTTGCACCCAGCAGCAGGTCATTGCCGGCCGAGAGCTGACTACCGATCACCGTCACGTCGCGGCCACCGTCGAGGCTCAGGCCGCCTTCGGCGGTTTTGCTGGTGTTGATCGTCAGGTCATTGCCGGCCTCGATCACCGAGGCGATGTTGGTGCTGTCGTAGCTTTCCTGCTGTTTACTGCTGCTACGTCCGAACGAGCCTTTCTTTTTCTTGAAGTAGAAGGAGGCGCTTTCATCCTTGGCCGAGAGGATGTTGATGTCCTGCCCGGCATCGAGGTCGACGTCGTTAGCAGCCGTCACCCGGCTGGCGATCACGCTCAGGTCATTGCCAGCACCAAGGCTGAGGTCACGCCCGGCCTGGATTTCGCTCGATTGCTGGGTGATGCGATCGTTGCTCTGGGTAACTTTCTTGCTGCGCGACAGATAGTGGCTTTCATCGGCTGCACTGGAAATCGCCAGGTCACGTTCCGCGCCCAGGTCGAGGTCGCGCCCGGCTGTTACCTGGCTGGCGATGATGCCCAGGTCCCTGCCCGCACCGATCGCCAGGTCGCGCCCGGCGCTCACTTCGGCGCCCAGCTGGGTCACCTGCTCGTCAAGGTAGCTGCCGCCACGCGACTGGTGCTGCAGGTTCTGTACTGCGGCAATACTCACGTCACGACCGGCATCGATGCCCAGGTCGCCACGGCTGTCAAGCACGCCGCCGAGGTTGATGACATCGCGACCGGCGGCCAGCGACAGATCACCGGATGCTTCGATACGCGCGGCGCTGTCAGCGAAGCTGCTGACCCATCTCTGGCTGCCGGCAGCACTCTGGTGCACGCTGACACTACGCTCGTTGTGGATGTCGTTGCCCGCCAGCAGGCTGACGTCACGACCGGCGATGATGCCGCCCTGGGCGTTACGGATGCTGCCCTCGGCCAGCAGCGAGAGGCGCTCGTTGGCCTGCATCAGCCCGCTATTGGTGATGTTGCTGGCCGTGATGTCGAGGTTCTGGCTGGCGCGCAGGGTGCCCTGGTTGGCGAGGTCGCCGCCGCTGATCAGCGTGATGTCGCGGCCCTGGATCAACGCGCCGGTCGGGGCGAGACGCCCTTCGGCCTGGGCCAGGTAGAGCATGGGCACCAGTACCTTCTCGCCCATGACTTCGCGCTCTTCCATCCAGACGATGTCATGGGTCAGCGCAGCGACCTGTTCGGCACTGAGCGAGACGCCCAGGCTCAGGCCAAGCGCATCTTTGCTGGCGATGGCGTTGTCCATCAGGTAGCGGAACATGGCTTCGTCGCTGGTCAGCCCCGCCAGGTAGCGCTGGCCGGTGCGTGCGACGATGGCTTCGCGGATCAGGCGTTGTTCGTAGAAGCCGTCGCCCAGGCGCTTTTGTGTGACATCGGTGTCGTAGCCCAGCTGACCGAGCATGTAGTCGGAGTTGAGGAAGTTGCCCAGGTTGGCGAAGGCCGGGTTGGTTTCGATCAGGTAGTTGTGCGAACCGCTGGGATTGAAGTGGAACATCCCATTCTGGCCCTGCGGCAGGCTGAAGCCCGGCAGGGTCAGCGGGTCCACCACCTGCTGCATGAGGTCCGGCGGCAGTTGCGGGTTGAGGGTAACCTGAGTCGAGACCGAGGAGCCGGGTGTCGTGGTGTCCGGGTTCCGGGTGCCTCCGGCCACATAGGCAAACGACGCTTTGATCACGCTGTTGTTGAGCTGTTGCGAAGCGTTGATCTTCACTCCGCCAGCAGCCTGTACGGTTGCGTGGTAATACTGGACATCGCTCAGTACCGGCTCATAGGTTTCGCGCGTGTACTCGACATGTTTGTTGAAAAAGGCGTTGAGATCACGCTCGATATTGACCGAGGTGAAGTTAGGGCTGGTATGCCAGTGGAGGTTGGTGAAGTTGTTGGCATCTTCCTTCTGGTATTCGACGGCATAGGCTCTGACCCGATGGGTTTTCAGCTGCCGGGATGTCAGTACGGTGCCAGTCTGAGCGCCCTGGTTATTGAACTGTTCGGTATCTATTCGCAAGTCGCCGCCGCTGGCGATCAGGCTGTAGCGGTTGCTGAGGTTTTCACTTGCCAGGCTCATGTCGCCGCCGGCCAGCAGCTGCGCCTGCGGACTTACATTCGTGGCCGTGGTACGGTCGATCTCCTCGAGCTTGAACAAGCCGTCTTCGTTGGTGCCGCTACAGTCCGTACAGCCCACGTAATAGAGGCGCGCCGCGTACTTGCTGCTGGATATGTCCAAGGTCTCGCGAGCGTTTTCCAGCACGGATGCCGCCACGCTCATCCAGCCGGCGCTTTCGACCGTACCCGATAGATTGCTGAAGCGGCTGGCCTTGTCGCCGTCCGAATTCGCTGCCACCAGCAGGTTGCCCAGGCTGTAGATGTCCGCTTTACGGTTGGTCAGCTGGTTAGCGAACAGGTCCATGTTCGCGCCACTGAAAATCAATCCGCCAATGTTGCTCAGGCTTGGTGTGACAATCCGCAAATTTTCAGACGAGCCAAGCGTGCCCTGATTCAGCATGCTGGCCGCGTTGAGTTCGAGGCCGGTAGTGCTGGTAACAACGCCGGCATTGTTGAACGCCTGGGCAGCTGTGAAGGTCCCGACGCCGCCGCTGCGTAGCGCGCCATTCTGGCCAACACTGATGTTCGCAGCATTCAGGGTCAGGTCATTCTGAGCCAGCAACGCGCCGTTGCCGCTGTAGTCGCCGGCAAGGGTCAGTACGAGGTCTCCGTCGGTCTCGATACGACCATCGTTGATCCAGCTATTGCCGGCCAGATCAAGGCTGTCGATCGCAAGCAACGCGCCCGTGCTGGTTTGAGTCAGGCGCTTGATAGCCAGATCCAGGCGGCCAGCCTGGATCTGGCTGGTATTGGTCCACTCGTCCGCGTTAAATACGAGGGCGCTGTGGGTCATGAAGCTGCCACCCGCGCTTCCGAGAGTGTCCATGCCAATGTTCAGGCCAGCGGTTCCCAGATGACGCACAGTGCCGCCCTGATTTTTCAGGCTCGCTACGCCAAGGCTGAAGGCGGCGTTACCTATTTCGATCAGACCCGCTGTGTTGTCGAACAGACGGCCCAGGTTGAACTGGCTATGGCCGCTGCTGCCCAGTGCCCGTAGCTTGCCGTTGACGTTGCTGGCCTGCGCAGCCGCAACATCCAGGACGGTGGCGGATTCGATCAATCCGTCGTCGTTGTCCAGTTGGCCACTGAGAGCCAGGTCGACGGCGTTGGCCCCGAGCTCGCCGCTGCCGTTGTTCAGGTCGGTGGCCGTGATGCTGAGGTCGGTGGCCGCCAGCAACGTGCCATTGGCGTTGCTCAAGGTGTCGAGCGTCAGTTGTGCCTGTCCCTTGGAGGCAATGAGGCTTCCACTATTGTTCAGCGTCTGGCCGGTGAGCGTGACGGTGCTGCCCTGCAGAGTGCCTTTATGATTGTGGGTAGTGCTGGCATCGAGATTCAGCTCACCCTGGACGGCAACGATGCCGCCATCGGCATTGTTCAGGGTAGAGGCGGTTACGGTCAGAGCGCCACTGTCGGCCTGCACGTTGCCGCTCTGGTTGTGCAGCGTTTGCACGGCGACCGTCAGACCACTGCCCTTGCTCAACAATAGGCCGGCATCACGGTTGTCCAGGTCGCCGCTCAGGGCTACGTTCAATGCCCCATTGCTCGCCACCGTGCCGGCACGGTTGTCCATCCGCTCGGCCACGATGCTCAGCGATTGCTGGCCAATCAAGGTACCGCCCTGGTTATCGAGCATGCTGGCGGTAACGCTGGCTTCGCCTGCGGCAACAACCGTACCGCGGTTGTTCAAGGCCTTCAGCTCGGTGTTCAGTGCACCATGGGCAACGATATCGCCGGCGTTGTCCAGGTCTTCGCCGGTAACGGTCAGCGTGGCTGCGGCATTGGTGCCGCCGTCGGCGCGGATTCCGGTTTCCAGGACGGCATCCTGTGCGTTGTCGATCTGCCGGGCCGTAATCGTGAGGTCCCCGCCAGTAGCGAGACTTACCTGATTGGAGAGGGTCCCGGCTTCGATATTCGCGTCCCGCCCGGCGTAAGTCGCTCGCTCCAGCTCGACAGCTTGTGCCTTCAGGCTGATGTCTCGGGTGGCCGCCGCACGGCCCACGCTCAACTGGCCATTGGCATCGATGCGGATGTCCCCCGCGCTGGCCGCCATGTCGCCGGCCAGTTTCACGCCGACGCCCGCCTCGGTGCCGACCAGGCGGATGGCGCCGGCGTACATGCCGCCCAGCGCGGAGCTGTCGATGGCCAGTAGTGGCTGGTCGCTGCTGTCCGGTGCCTTCGCGGTCACGCTCAGGTCGTCGGCCTTGACCTCGTTACGCCCGGTGATGATGTTGAGTCTGTTGGCGTGCAGTTCGGCGTTTATCTTGGCGCTGCGGGTGATCAGGTCGAACTGGTCGACGTTGCTGGCATTCAGCCCCCGGCCTTCGATGGCGATGCTGCCTCCGTTGATGTCGAAGCGATCCAGACGTCCGTTTTCGACGATCGGGGTTCCGGTACTCAGCGTGACGCGGGGGGTGTTGATGAAGCCGCAACCATCGCAGCTGATGCCGTGGGGGTTGGCGACGATCACGTGGGCGGACTGGCCGGCCACTTCCGTATAACCCTGCAGGCGGCTGGCATTGGCGCCGGTAACTTCGTTGAGGATCAGGCCGGCCGCTCGGCCGTTGAGGTTACTGTTGCCGAGAATGATGCCGCCCAGCTGGGTGCTCTGGATGCTGCTGGTGGCGTTGTTGAGGATCAGGCCCTGCTGGCCGACGTTGTAGTCCTTGAAGGTGTTGTGCGACAGCCCATTGCCGTTGGGTGCGGCGATGTTGACGACCGGTACGCCGTTGCCGGCCTGCCCCAGCGTCGCGTTGCTCCCGGCGGCAACGGTCAGCTCCGCGGCGGCACCTACGATGGGATTGAGGAACATCACGCCCACCAGCACGGTGGCTACGTTCTGGAAGAAGGGGCTGCGCACGTCCATGTACAAGACTCTGGCTTTGTTCAATTCAGAAAAACAGGTCGACGCGCAAGTACACCGGGTGCTCGCGCTCGGTGATCACGTCAGGACGCTCCAGCGAGCGGGCAAAGGTCACGGAAGCGGCGAGGTGCTCGCCTCGTGCACTCAGTTCCACGCCATGGCCGGATAGCCGTCCGCGATGTTCGGGGTTGTAGCGCCCTCCGTGAATGACGCCAATATCATAGGCGTAGGCCAGGCCATATTCCTGCAGGAAGGGACGCAGTGGCTCCCAGCCGATCGCCCGCCGCCAGCGCAACTGGTTGCGCCAGTAGCCGCCGGTATCGCCGGACAGCGACTGTTCCTTGAAGCCGCGCACCGATGCCTGCCCGCCGATGCTGATCCGCTGGGGGCTGTAGAGCACGTCTTCGCTTTTCTGGACGTTGAGCAGCGAATCGAAACTGAAGGATTCTTCCCACAGTCGCAATGGCTGCAGTGCACTGACTGTCAGGCTGTACTTGTGATAGCGGGCGTCCGGTTCGCCGTAGCGCGGGTCACCGCGGCGCTGGGCGTCGAAGGCGCCGATGCCATGCTGCCAGCCCAGGTCGAGGTTGACGAAGGCCGAACCGATACGGCGACCGTGGTTGAGGCCCAGCTGCATTTCCGAAAGGCGCTGGCTGGAGACATCGAGCAGGCTGTTCTCGATGTAGTTGCGGGTACGCAGATGAGCAGCGCCAAAGTTGATGGCGGTCTTGCTGACCGCATCGCGATGCAGCACACGCTCTGCACCGAGCTGGTGGTTCTTGCTCTCGCCATCCATCTCGAAGAGAAAGCCGGATGCTTCGCCCTGGGTCCGGTAGTAGCTCTGGTTATAGCTGTAGCTGAAGGTCCACCAACCGTAAGGAACACTGTAGAACAGGCCTTGATTGGCCGAGTGACGGTACTGGTCGCTCACCGCATCCCCACCGCCGTAGAGCCTGAGCTGGTCCGCCAGGCCCAGCGGGCTGTCCCAGTCGAGGCTGGCACCCCACTGCTGCTCGCCAGTGCTTTTCTCGCCATTGTTGTGGCGGCTCAGGCCGGCTCGCCAAGGCTTGAGCGGATCACCCTTGAGGCTTACCCGACTTCCGCCGACCTGCTCGCCTGGCAACAATTCCAGCTGCGCCGGTCGGGACGGCAAGCGGTTCAGTTGATCGACCAGTTGCTCGAGCTCTCGCAGATCCACCGCCTCTCCCGTTTGACCCGGAAAGGCCATGGCCAGCTCGCGATCGCTGGCAACGGCTGACTGGTCGAGCCCTTCCAGGCGCCCTTCGACAACCATGATCTCCAGCTCGCCATCCGCCATGTCCTGCTGCGGCAGGTAGGCACGCGAGGTGACGTAGCCGTGATCGATGTAGAACTGGGTAATGGCCTTCAGCAGTGCATTGAGCTGGTTGGCACCCAGGCATTGACCTTCATAGGGTTGCAGCAGCCTGCGCTGCTCCTCGGGTGAAACGAGGCTGACGCCTTGCAGACGAATCGTGCGGATCTCGAAGCAGCGCTCGTCATCAGCGGGGATCGGCTGCTCGGGCAACACCTCGCGCCCAGGCAATTGCTGAAGTTCCTCCAGACGCTTGCGCTGCTCTTCGAGCAGGCGCTCCTGGCGGTCGCGGATCAGATCACGCTCGCCAGGCAACGGCGGCACCTGGGCGAATACCGAAGTGGCAAAAAGTACGCTTCCCAGCACGGCGAGCAAATGTCGCATCGCGATGCCTCCCTGCCTCAAATACAGACGCCCTGATCGTGGACGTTATGCCATCACGAGGCAATCAAGCGGCCGGAGAAAATGTGACTCGATATCGGAGCCAGATCACATTTCCAGCAACTCATGGCGTCACACAGGGAACTTTTCCAAACAGAGAAGAAACTCGCGCAGCAAAGCGAAACCAGAAGCCACTAGATAGCCGTAACCCCACCATCCACCGTCAACGCATGCCCAGTGGTGAAAGCCGCTTCGTCACTGCACAGATAGAGCACCGCATTCACACGAATGCCCTTCTTGGCATATTCGATCGCCGCCGACTTGGTCAGCCCGATCACCGCATGTTGAAGGCTGCATAGATGCTCATCTTCGGCACCGCATCCGCTACCAAGGCCACTTGCCCGGAAAAAGACATGCTCATGCTGGAAATCCTGATCGAATCGAAGAAATGCGACACAAACGCGACCGCGAACGCAATACCGGTCATGGTTATACCGTCATCGCCCGCATCGATTAAACGCCATCCCGCGATATCACCCAGGCGGATGCCTCTGCATTTCGAATTTCCGTCCTTGCTTGCAGCAATGCCGTTGGCGGGCTAAACCAGACTTTTGTCCCATCGGAGGCGTCCATGAACATCAAGAACCGGCAATTCCTGCTGGCCCAACGCCCGGTCGGCGCGCCAACACGTGAGACCTTCGACCTCACCGAGATCGAGCGGAGTGAACCCGGCCCCAAGCAGATACTGGTAAAGAACGAGTACCTCTCCATCGACCCCGCCATGCGCGGCTGGATGAACGACGCCAAGTCCTACATTCCGCCGGTCGGTATAGGCGAAGTGATGCGCGCGTTGGGCGTCGGTCGGGTCGTCGCCTCGCAGCACCCGGATTTCACCGAGGGCGACTACGTCAACGGCGTCCTCGGCGTTCAGGATTACTTCCTCGGCGAGCCGAGAGGCTTCTACAAGGTTGATCCCGACCAGGCGCCGCTGCCGCGCTACCTTTCGGCGCTGGGCATGACCGGCATGACGGCCTACTTCGCCCTGCTGGTCGTGGGCGAACCCAAGGCCGGCGAGACAGTGGTGATTTCCGGCGCAGCCGGGGCAGTCGGCAGCGTGGCCGGGCAGATCGCGAAGATAAAGGGCTGCCACGTAGTGGGCATCGCCGGTGGTGCCGACAAATGCCGCTTTCTCACCGAAAAACTCGGCTTCGATGCCGCCATCGACTACAAGAACGATGAGCTGGCAGCAGCCCTAAAGCGGGAGTGCCCGAAAGGCGTCGACGTCTATTTCGACAACGTCGGCGGCGACATCCTCGATACGGTGCTGAGTCATATCAGCGTCGGTGCCCGAGTGGTGATCTGCGGCGCGATCAGCCAGTACAACAATAAGGACGCCATCAAGGGGCCGGCCAACTACCTGTCGCTGCTGGTCAACCGCGCACGCATGCAGGGCATGATCGTCACCGACTACGTTGCCCGCTACCCCGAAGCCATGCAGGAAATGGCCGGATGGCTCCAGAGCGGTCAGTTGAAGAGCAAGGAGGACATCGTCGAGGGGCTGGAAACCTTCCCCGATACACTGATGAAGCTGTTCACCGGAGGCAACTTCGGCAAGCTGGTGTTGAAGGTCGGCTGAACAGGGGCATGCCGCACGGCCCGGTTACACCACGCGGCATGCCATCAGCGCAGTTCGGCGACTACAGCCGCCAGCGCCTGCGCCGGATCGGCGGCCTGAGCAATCGGACGGCCGATCACCAGATAGTCCGAACCGGCTGCCCGTGCCTGCGCAGGTGTGAGAATCCGCCGCTGATCATCCGTCGCGCTGCCGGCAGGCCGAATCCCCGGCGTGACCAGCGCAAGCTGCGGGTGCGCCGACTTCAGTGCAGGGGCCTCCTGCGCTGAACAGACCAGACCATCGAGGCCGGCGGTCGCCGCCAGGCCAGCAAGACGCAGTACCTGTTCCTGCGGCTGGACGTCCAGCCCGATGCCGGCCAGGTCAGCCTGCTCCATGCTGGTCAGTACCGTCACACCGATCAGCAGCGGTTGCGGCCCGCTGCTCTTGTCGAGGATTTCCCGACAGGCCGCCATCATCCGTGCGCCACCGGAGCAATGCACGTTGACCATCCAGACGCCCAACTCCGCCGCAGCCTTGATCGCCATCGCAGTGGTATTGGGAATGTCGTGGAACTTGAGGTCGAGGAATACTTCGAAACCCTTGGCGCGCAACTCCTCGACCACCGCGGGACCGCAGCGGGTAAACAGTTCCTTGCCGACCTTGACCCTGCACAGTGCTGGATCAAGCTGCCCGGCCAGCGCCAGCGCGGCATCACGGGAAGGAAAATCAAGCGCAACGATGATCGGGGTCTGGCAGGTCATGGCGGGGTCCTCGGCGAAATTCGGCGCGCATTGTCGCAGAAAATCCCCCGCTCCGACGACGACCCAGCAACGCGGACAGCGCTTAAACCTCAATAGCCCCTGGCCCCTCGATCACAGCTATGATTCAACCTATGACTACGCCGCAGGTCGGCCATCACAAACCCTCAGGAGAATCCGCATGCCCTGGTACATCTGGCTGTTGCTGTTCGTGGTGCTCGGTTCGATCGTCGGCGGCTTGCTGCTGTTGCGTTCGTCGGCAAGCAAGATTCCGCTGACCGAAGAGCAGAAACAGAGGATCGCCCAGCGCAATGCCGAAGCCGACGCGGAAGACGCACGAAATCGCTAGTCCATGTTCACCGAAGCGATTCATTCGCTGCTTGGCGAACATGATCGATAGCCAGACACCCTCAGCGTTCCACGAGTGATCCTCGACAAAGCTCATCGGCCAGTTCGCCGAGCGTCTTCAACGCCTGCTCCGTTTCGCGCGTCCAGGGTAGCCCGCAGTTGAACCGGATACAGTGATTGAACTGTTCGGTATTGCTGAATATCAGGCCGGGCGCGATGCTGATGCCTCGTTTCAGTGCCAGCAGATGCAGCTCCTTGGTGTTGATCCGCACCGGCAGGCTGACCCAGAGGATGAAGCCGCCATTCGGCCGGGTCATCTGCGTACCCTCGGGAAAATAGCGCTGCACCGCCAACTGGAAGGCGCTGAGATTCTTCCGGTACTCATGGCGGATGTAGCGCAAATGGCGGTCGTAGCCGCCGTTCTCCAGATAGGCCGCGACGGCCATCTGCGTCACGCTGCAGGCCGAATGGGTGCTGAAGGTCTGCAACCGCTGGACTTCCTCGCGGTAACGTCCCGGCACGATCCAGCCGATGCGCACACCGGGCGAAAGCGTCTTGGAGAAGCTGGAACAGTAGATGACCCGCCCCTGCAGATCGTTGGATTTGAGCGCCCTGATCGAGCCCACGTCGAACATCAGCTCACCGTAGATATCGTCCTCGACGATCTGGATGTCGAAATCCGTGGCCAACTTCAGCAATTGCTTCTGACGTGCGTCCGGCATGCTGCCGCCCAGCGGGTTGCTCAGCCGCGCGGTCAGCACCAGCGCCTTGATCGACCACTGGCTCGCGGCCAGTTGCAGGGCCTCGAGGCTCAGGCCGGTATCGGGATCGCAGGGTATTTCGATGACCTTCAGCCCCAGCAGATCGGCCAGTTGCAGCAGGCCGTAGTAGCTGGGCGATTCGGCGGCGATCAGATCGCCTGGGCGGGTCAGGATACGCAAGGACATCTGCAATGCATCAACACAACCATGGGTGATGATGATCTCGTCGGGGCTGACCACCACGCCGGCATCACGCATGCGAATTGCTACCTGGCGGCGCAGCGGTTCGAAGCCGGGACTGAACATGTAACTGAAGGCCCGCGGGCTCTGGAAGCGAGTAACCTTCGCCAGATGCTGATGCAGCGCGCGTGTCGGCAGATAATCCACGTGGGGCACCGCCGCACCAAAAGGCACCAGCCCCTCGCGCCGGGATTCGCTCAGCACCTGGTTGATGATGCTGCTGCGGGTAACCAGCTTGGGGCGTTCGACCTGTGCGATGTCCGGGGTGTTGGCTGTGAGCGCAGGGGTATGGTGGACGTAGAAGCCCGATTGCGGGCGCGCGCGAATCATCCCCTGGTCTTCGAGATTGGCGTAGGCCTGCAGCACGGTCGCATGACTGACGCCGAGCTGCACGCTCATCTTGCGCACCGAAGGCACGCGCTCGCCCGGCCGATAGACGCCACGCCGAATGTCGTCAGCCAGCTGTTGAGCGATACGCTGGTAAAGCAACAGATTGGTCATTTTGCCGACTCCCGCCAACTGAACCGAAACAGTAGTACAACACCACTACTCCAGACCAATACAGTTGCGGATTATCTGGCCAAAACAGTCAGCTGCGCGACTTTCAGCGGGTCGGACCCAGCTCGCCCTGCTCATCGGACAGAACGATTTCCACTCGGCGATTCAGTGCGCGGCCACGCGCGGACGCGTTCTCGGCCACCGGGAAGCGCTCGCCGTAACCCACCACTTCGATGCGTGCGGTATCGATACCGAGGTCGGTCAGCGTGCGCGAAACGGAGCGCGCGCGCGCTCGGGAGAGCAGGAGATTCTCCGTAGCATCGCCACTGTTGTCGCTGTAGCCCTCGACACGCACCTTGCGCTGCGGATTCAACTGCAGGAATGACACCAGTTTGAGCAGCGTGCGGTTGGCGGAGGCCTCCAGCTCGGCACTCTCGGTCTTGAACAGCACGTCGCCCAGGGTCACCACCAGACCCCGATCGGTCTCGGCCGCCGCCAGGCTGAGCATCTGGTCGTCCAGCCAGCGTCCCTGCTGCGCATCGAGCAATCGGGCTTCCTGCAACAGCTGCCGTAGCCGCTCACGCTCCAGACTCAGCCGGCTGGCACGCTCCTGATTCAGTAACTGCTCGCTGTGATGACGGGCGATCTGGCTGTAGCGCTGGCTGAGGTAGGCATAGTGGGTCGCATCCTCGGCGCCCCCAAGATAGGCCGCGAAACGTTGCGCCCGCTCCAGCGCCTCCCCGGCGCGTACCACGTCCTTGGGCGCACTGCGCTGCACCTGAGGATCATTCACAATGCCCTGATACTCCGTATGCGCCTGATCCAACGCCTGTTGCGGGTCCTGCGCAGCACAGCCCGCCAGCACCGCGCAGACACCCATAGATACGATCGAGCCGAGCATGGATCTCATCGCAACTCTCCCAGTTGCTGCCGCAGACGCTCGATCTGTCGATTGACCTCGGCGACCTCGGTCCGACTCTTCTCATCGAGCGATCGTGCTTCGGCCAGACGCGCATCCAGCTCGGCCTGCTCGGCGAGCATGCGCGCTTGGCGATAGCGCTTGTGCTTCATCGCGACATGGGCATCAGCCAGCTTCTGCTCGGCCAGGGTCAGCTCACCGACCTGCTCCGTCACGCCGACAGCCCGCGCCTGGACTATCATCTGTTCGGTCAGCTTCAGTTGCTCGGTGGGCGCAGGATCGTGAACACAGCCGCCAAGTGCGAATAGCACGAAGAGGCCAGAAAGGCTTCTTTTCACAGAATTCTACCGTCATGGGGTTTTGGCCAGCTTCGATTGCTGATCGCGCCAGCGGAGCAGGTTTTCACTGAGCAATTGCCGGGGAACGCCGGCCGCGCGCAATTCTGTCATCTTTATCGCCAGTTGTCCGCGCAGCCATGGGTCGTTGCAGGCCGAGTCGTGTGCGATCGCCAAGTGCATCTGCCGGCTGATCACCGGCGGTTCGAGGCGCTGCACCTCGTCGAGCAGCCCCTTTCCGTCCAGTCGGGCAACGGCGCTGTAGCGCTCATGCAGCACATAATCGGCCTCGTGCTTCAGCAGGCTACGTGTCGCCTGCGCCAGATCCGGCGCCGATCGCAGTTGCAACCCCGCATCCGTGAACGAATCGCCTTTGACGGCGAGGCCGCGCAGACCGGCCAGATCGGCTCGACCGGAATACAGGAATCCCGGCTCATGGCGCACCCAGGCCACCGTCTGCAACGGCGCAACCGGTGGGTGGACAAAATCCAGCACCGCGAGCTTTTCCACATCAAGGGTCGCATCGAGCAACAGGTCCACGCGGCCGCTGCGGACCTCTTCAAGCGCCTTGCCCGAGCCACCGGTGTAGAGCACCTCCAGCTTCAGGCCAAGCGAATCGGTGATGCTTTTCAGCAGGTCGGCACTGGCTCCGATCAATCGCTTGGGATTCTCGGGGTCGCGCCAGAGAAAAGGTGGATTGTCGGCTGCGCCGGTGGCAATCACCCGATCGCACTTGCCAACCGCGAATGCAGTCAGAGGCGCGGTCAGAGGCGCGGTCAGAGGCGCGGTCAGCAACAGCGCCAGGCAAGCGAACTTCAGCGGGTGAGCGCGGCGCATGGGATGTCCTTTGGTCTGTGAAGGTGCAGATACTAACAGGCCATTGAGAAACTACCGCGCCGGCAAGACAAAAACTGCACTCACGAAAAACCCGCTACGCGAGCGGGTTTTTCGTCAAGCGAGTCGATCAGACGAGCTTTTCGAGTTCCGGTACGATCTCGAACAGATCGCCTACCAGGCCGTAGTCGGCCACCTGGAAGATCGGCGCTTCTTCATCCTTGTTGATCGCAACGATCACCTTGGAGTCCTTCATGCCCGCCAGGTGCTGGATGGCACCGGAGATGCCAACCGCGATGTACAGCTGCGGCGCGACGATCTTGCCGGTCTGGCCGACCTGCATGTCGTTGGGCACGAAGCCGGCATCGACGGCTGCGCGCGAGGCGCCTACCGCGGCGCCGAGCTTGTCGGCCAGCGAGTACAGGTGTTTGAAGTTATCACCGTTGCCCATGCCGCGACCGCCGGAAACGACGATCTTGGCAGCGGTCAGCTCGGGACGGTCGGACTTGGCCAGTTCTTCGCTCACGAAAGAGGAAATGCCCGCATCACCAGTGCCGGAAACGGGCTCGATGGCAGCAGAGCCGCCTTCGGCGTTGACCGGATCGAAACCAGTGGCACGCACGGTAATGACCTTGATGGCCGCCGAGGACTGTACGGTGGCAATGGCGTTGCCAGCGTAGATTGGACGCTTGAAGGTGTCGGGGCTCTCGACTGCGATGATCTCGGAGATCTGATCAACATCCAGTTGTGCGGCCACGCGTGGCAGGAAGTTCTTGCCGTTGGTGGTAGCGGCAGCCAGGACGTGGCTGTAATTGGATGCCAGGCCGGCGATCAGCGGTGCGACGTTCTCCGACAGCTGGTTGGCGTAAGCCGCATCGTCAGCGACCAGCACCTTGGATACGCCCTCGATCTTGGCAGCCGCTTCGCCGATGGCGCCGCAGCCACTGCCGGCTACCAGTACATGGATGTCGCCACCGATGGCTTTGGCCGCGGCGACGGTATTCAGGGTAGCTGCCGCGAGGACGGCATTGTTGTGTTCAGCGATAACCAGGATAGTCATTTAGATTACCTTCGCCTCGTTCTTCAGTTTCTCGACCAGTTCAGCCACGGACTTGACCTTGATACCGGCACCACGCGCGGCCGGCGCCTCGACCTTCAGGGTCTTCACCGTGGAAACTGTGGCAACACCCAGCGCATCCGGGGTCAGGGTTTCCAGCGGCTTCTTCTTGGCCTTCATGATGTTCGGCAGCGAGGCGTAGCGTGGCTCGTTCAGGCGCAGGTCGGTGGTGACGATCGCCGGCAGATTCAGCGCGACGGTCTGCAGGCCACCGTCGATTTCGCGGGTGACGTTGACCTTGTCACCGGCGACTTCCACCTGGGAGGCGAAGGTGCCCTGGGCGAAGCCGGTCAGCGCGCCGAGCATCTGCCCGGTCTGGTTGTTGTCGCTATCGATGGCCTGCTTGCCGAGGATGACCAGTTGCGGCTGCTCCTTATCGACCACAGCCTTGAGCAGTTTGGCCACGGCCAGGGAATTCAGCTCTTCGGTGGACTCGACCAGAATGGCACGATCGGCACCCAGTGCCAGTGCGGTGCGCAATTGCTCCTGAGCGGCGGTCGGGCCGATGGTGACCACGACGATCTCGCTCGCCACGCCCTTTTCCTTCAGGCGTACGGCTTCTTCCACGGCGATTTCGCAGAAGGGATTCATCGACATCTTGACGTTGGCGAGGTCGACGCCGGAGTTGTCCGCCTTGACGCGGACCTTGACGTTGTAATCGACCACTCGTTTGACAGCTACGAGAATCTTCATGGATTCCTCTTACTCTCCGGTGATGGGATTTCGCCGAGGCGAACCGAGCTCGATTCGTAACCCTGGCTGCACATATCAGCCGCCGGGCCTGTTCGGCGGGCGCAAAACTGCCCGTATCTTGAACTCAGGGCATCCGATGGGTCAACAACACATATGGCCCGCCATAAGCCACGGCAGGCCGATTCTAGCAGGCTCAGAGAAATTCAAACAAACGTTTGTATTGGACCCGTTCAGAGGGCTATATATAATGCCTGCCCGGCTGGGTCAGGGAATCGATCACAGCCCTCCACGTCCACAGAATAATCAAGCCTGAGTAGGAGAAAGCCAATGGAACGCGAATACATGGAATTCGACGTAGTAATCGTCGGTGCCGGCCCCGCGGGCCTGTCCGCTGCCTGCCGGCTGAAACAGAAAGCCGCCGACGCCGGCCAGGAAATCAGCGTCTGCGTCGTCGAGAAAGGCTCCGAAGTCGGCGCACACATTCTATCCGGCGCGGTATTCGAGCCGCGCGCGCTCAATGAACTGTTCCCCAACTGGAAGGAACTCGAAGCGCCGCTGAACACGACGGTCAAGCGCGACGACATATACCTGCTCAAGAACGCCGAATCGGCCAGCAAGCTGCCCAATGCATTCGTCCCCAAGACCATGCACAACGAAGGCAACTACATCATTTCCCTGGGCAACCTGTGCCGCTGGCTGGCGCAGCAGGCGGAGAATCTGGGCGTGGAAATCTATCCGGGCTTCGCCGCCCAGGAAGCGCTCATCGATGAAGAAGGCGTGGTTAAGGGCATTCTGACCGGCGACCTCGGCGTCGATCGCGAAGGCAACCCCAAGGAAGGCATGTACACGCCGGGCATGGAATTGCGCGCCAAGTACACCCTGTTCGCCGAAGGTTGTCGCGGGCACATCGGCAAGCAGCTGATCAGCCGCTTACAGCTCAATGCCAACGTCGACCCGCAGCACTACGGCATCGGTATCAAGGAACTCTGGGACATCGACCCAGCCAAGCATGAGCAGGGCCTGGTGGTACACACCGCCGGCTGGCCACTGGACGACGAGAACACCGGTGGTTCCTTCCTCTATCACCTGGAGAACAACCAGGTCGTGGTCGGACTGATCGTCGACCTGTCCTACAGCAACCCGCACCTGTCGCCGTTCGACGAATTCCAGCGCTACAAGCATCATCCGGTGATCAAGCAGTACCTCGAAGGCGGCAAGCGTGTCTCCTACGGTGCCCGCGCCATCGCCAAGGGCGGCCTGAATTCGCTGCCGAAGATGGCATTCAAGGGCGGCGCACTGATCGGCTGCGATGCCGGCACCCTGAACTTCGCCAAGATCAAAGGCAGCCATACGGCCATGAAGTCCGGCATGCTGGCAGCCGAAGCCGTGGCCGATGCGTTGTTGGCCGGCCGTGAGGGCGGCGACGAGCTGACCGCCTACGAAGAAGGCTTCAAGAACAGCTGGCTGTATGACGAACTGTACAAGAGTCGCAACTTTGGTGCGGCGATCCACAAGTGGGGCGCGGTCAAGGGCGGTGCGTTCAACTTCATCGACCAGAACATCTTCGGCGGCAAGATCCCCTTCACGCTGCACGACACCAAGCCGGACCATGCCTGCCTGAAACTGGCCGACGAAGCGAAGAAGATCGACTATCCCAAGCCCGACGGCAAGCTCAGCTTCGACAAGCTGAGCTCGGTGTTCCTCTCCAACACCAACCATGAAGAAGAGCAACCGGTTCATCTCAAGCTGACCGATCCGGGCGTCCCGATCGAGAAAAACCTGCCGATGTACGACGAACCGGCCCAGCGCTACTGTCCTGCGGGCGTCTACGAAGTGGTGGCCAACGACGACGGTAGCAAGCGCTTCCAGATCAACGCGCAGAACTGCGTGCACTGCAAGACCTGCGATATCAAGGACCCGGCCCAGAACATCACCTGGGTGGCGCCGGAAGGTGCTGGCGGCCCGAACTATCCCAACATGTAAAACAGAAAAGGCTCCCTCGGGAGCCTTTCTCTTATTAGCAAGCCAGAGATCACTCCACGGAGCCCTACTGACGATCGATCGGAAAACATTTCCCGCCGCTCCAGACGCCGAGCCATTCCTGCCCGTCGACGTCGCAAGGCACCGCCAGGTCCACCAGCTGATAGAACACATTGCGATGAATCAGCGCCTCGAGGTTGGCGCGCACGTGGACATAGGGCGCGGGCTCCTGGGTCCGCGGATCGATCTCGAAACGCAGCGGATGCTCCGGTCCGGCTTCCACTTCATCCTCGACATGGGTGAAAAAGCGCAGCACCTGGGCATCTCCCTCCCCCTCGACTTCGAGCCGAGTCGCCACAAAAGGTACGTCCTCAACCTGAATGCCGACCTTCTCCACCGGCGTCACCAGGAAATAATCATCGCCGTCGCGGCGAATCACGCTGGAAAACAGACGCACCATGGCCGGTCGGCCAATGGGCGTACCCATGTAGTACCAGCGCCCATCACGGGCGATGCGCATGTCCAGGTCACCACAGAACGGCGGATTCCACAGATGCACCGGCGGCGGGCCTTTCTTCCTGTCCTGCGGTATCTGCCCCAGCAGATTCGCAGCCTTGTCTGGATCGGTCATCGGCATACCTCATCGAGCGGTGCCAAGTAGGCGCCTGGCATAGTCACGCAGCGGCGGGCCCAGCAGCTCTTCGGGTTGATTGTCGTACAGGCCCAGCACCCCGCCGCGGCTGCGAATACGAGCCGTATCCACCAGGTAGCGAGTGCCCGTCTCGATCAGCATCAGCTGGATCACGCTCGAGTCCACGCCGAGGCGATCCAGCGCACGCTGGTCGTTCAATTCATCAAAGCTTCCGAGGCGATCGTCCGCCGAAGCAAAACGGGTGTACAGCAAGTAATGGGCACCGGCAGACGCCGCTTGGTTCATCGCCTCTTCCAACCCCGCCGGGTCGGGGGCACGGCGCACCAGGGGGAAATATTCGACGAAGCCCTTGAAGGCCTCTTCGGCGACCACGTTCGGCCGCGGGTAGGCGCCGCCCGGCGGCACGAAATGGCCTTGGGCGATATAGATGAAGGAGTCGGGTTGCAACCGCCAGGAGGCCGAGCGCCGGGTCTCGCTGTGGTCCAGAATCCCTGCATCGCGCAGGTGATGGCGCGTGCCTTCGGCCATGTCGCTGACCTTCATGCAGCCACCCAGCGCCAGCATGACCAGTACAACGCTCAACAATCGCATGTCGCAGCTCCTCGAGCGACGTCGGAATTCCGACGAGAGGCTCAGGTCAATGCAGCAACCGAGCCATTTAGGCTATGGCCTGTCGCCATTTCCTCCGCGACCACGCCGAAACGGTAACAGACCTAGTCACGCTTGCGCTTGTTGCCCATGCGTACGCCGATATCCATCAGGAACTGAAAGAAGCCTTCCTGATCCTCCAACACGTTGCTCCAGAATGGCGAGTGATACAGCGCCACAGCCCCATGCACCAATGCCCAGGCGGCGCAGTAGTGAAAGTACGGCGGTACATCCTCCAGCTTGCCTTCGGCGATCCGCCCCTTGATCAGTTGGGTCAGGTGCTCGAAGTTCGAGGCGCGGATGCGGTGCAGCTCCTCGATCATTTCTGGTTCCTGATTGCCTTTGACCACTTTCTCCTCGAGGCGGTCGAATAGACGATAGCGCTGCGGATCGCCCATGCGAAACTCGAAATAAGCCCGCGACAAGGCCTCCTTGTCCTGATCGAGATTCGGTGAATGCAGCAGCTCGTTGAGGTCGCGCTCGTAATCGAGCATCAGCCGCAGGTAGATTTCGGCCTTGGACTTGAAGTGCTTGTAGATGGTGCCTTTGCCGATGCCCACCTTGTCGGCGATCATCTCGACGGTGACGCTGTCCTCACCTTCCTCCAGGAAGAGCTGCAGAGCGATATCGAGGATTTCCTGTTCGCGACGACGAAATTCGCGGACCTTTCGGGATTCATTTTGCATAAAGGTAGTCTGCCGAGGCACTGAAAAAGCGAAGCGATATTATGCCTATCCGGTCACCAAATGCACGGAGCATCATCATGAGTACATTGAATGACGAATTTCCCCAATTCGACACCCTTCGATACCTGAACCATGCTGCCGTCGCACCCTGGCCACGGCGCACGGCGCAGGCCGTGAGTGCATTCGCCGAACAGAACATGACCATCGGCGCGCGCGACTACCCACAATGGCTCAAGGTAGAGCAGCGCCTGCGCGAGCGCCTGGCGCGTCTGCTGAATGCCCCGGGCAGCGCCGATGTCGCACTGCTCAAGAACACCTCAGAGGCCCTGTCATTCGTCGCTTTCGGCCTCGACTGGAAGCCCGGCGACCGGATCGTCATCAGCGATGAAGAATTTCCGTCCAACCGTGTGGTATGGGAGGCGCTGCGGCCGCTGGGTGTCGAGGTGGTTCAGGTCAGCCTCGGGGGGAGCGATCCGGAAGCCGACCTGCTTGCCGCCTGCGGCCCATCAGTACGCCTGATGTCGATCAGCGCGGTTCAGTACGCCAGTGGTCTGCGTCTTGACCTGCAGCGTCTCGGGGAAGGTTGCGAGCAACGAGGCGTGCTGTTCTGCGTCGATGCCATCCAGCAGATAGGCGCCTTGCCCTTCGACGTTCAGCAGAACCGCTGCGCCTTCGCTATGGCCGACGGCCACAAATGGATGCTCGGCCCGGAAGGGCTCGCTGTCTTCTACTGCCGGAAGGACCTGCGCGAACGGCTGAAGCTGCACGAATATGGCTGGCACATGCTCGAACATGCCGGCGATTACGAACGCGAAACCTGGGAGCCGGCCCGCACCGCCAGGCGCTTCGAATGCGGCAGCCCGAACATGCTCGGCACCGTCGCCCTCGAAGCCAGCCTATCGCTGCTCGAAGATGTCAGCATGTCTGAGGTCGCCAGGGCACTGGGAGAGCGTATCGGTCACCTGGATCACGAGTTGCGCACGATGCCGGGCGTCGAGTTGTTGAGCCCGGCTGAGGCATCACGACGCGCCGGCATCCTCACCTTTCGCCTTGATGGCTGGGGCAATCAGGCACTGTTCGAACACCTCAAGGCCGAGCAGATCGTCTGCGCCCTGCGCGGCGGCGGCATTCGTTTCTCGCCCCATTTCTACACGCGCGCCGAAGTGCTGGACGAAACCCTGGCGGTGATTCGTAAACTGGCCCTTTGAGGCAAATACGGCAGCGCCTTGCGGTTGTGACTCAAGCGCGATCAATGCCGGAATCGAGTATTCCAAATCTGTTTAAAAAACAGCCAGATCCTTCAGCAGGATCTGCCATCAGGGCCAATACTTCAAACACTGACCGCGCACCTCCCCAATGCCGGTCAGCTGAGGAAACGAGGATCGTCTCCTCATTTACTCCTAATGGTCTTGGCCCGGAATCCTTTGGAAACCGGGTTTTTTTTGCCTGCCAGTCGCCGATTCAGGAAAGCCGGCCCTGGGCCCTGGCGCGACGTATGCGGTAGCAGAACCAGATGAAGAGGACCCAGAAGGGCATCGCGAATACCGACACGCGCAACCCCGGCATGCTCAGCAGAATCGCCAGGATGAGTCCCACGAATGCCAGACACAGGTAGTTGCTGACTGGGTACCAGAATGCCTTGAAGCCTGGCACCACGCCTTGCAACTGCATGGCCTTGCGAAATTTGAGATGAGCCAGGCTGATCATCGCCCAGTTGATCAGCAGCGAGGCCACCACCAGCGACATCAGCAGCTCCAGCGCGTTCTTCGGCGCCAGGTAGTTGACCAGCACGCACAGCAGCGTCACCAGGGCCGACACGGCAATGGCCAGCACCGGTACGCCGCGGCGATTCACCTTCATCAGCACCTTGGGTGCATCACCCTGTTCGGCCAGGCCGTAAAGCATGCGGCTGTTGCAGTACACGCCGCTGTTGTAGACCGACAGGGCGGCACTGAGTACCACGAAGTTGAGAATATGCGCAGCGGTATCACTGCCGATCAGCGAGAAGATCTGTACGAAGGGGCTGCTGCTGTAGGGGTCACCCGCCACGCCGAGCGTCTGCAGCAGGCTGTCCCAGGGATAGAGCGACAACAGGACGGTCAACGCACCGATGTAGAAGATCAGGATGCGGTAGACGACCTGGTTGATCGCCTTGGGAATCACGGTCCGGGGATTGTCGGCTTCCGCGGCGGTGATACCCACCAGTTCCAGCCCGCCGAATGAAAACATGATAATGGCCAACGCCATGATCATCCCGCTGAAGCCGTTGGGGAAAAAGCCGCCGTGGCTCCACAGGTTGCTGATGCTCGCCTGCTCGCCTCCTTCGCCGCTCAACAGCAGGTACAGGCCGAGCAGGATCATGCCGATGATGGCGCCGACCTTGATGATGGCGAACCAGAATTCGGTCTCGCCGAAGGTCTTCACGTTGGTCAGATTGATCAGGTTGATCAGCACGAAAAACGCCGCCGCCGTCGCCCAGGTCGGAATCTCCGGCCACCAGAACTGCACGTACTTGCCCACTGCCGTAAGCTCGGCCATGCCCACCAGCACATAGAGCACCCAGTAGTTCCAGCCAGACAGGAAGCCGGCGAAACCACCCCAGTACTTGTGGGCGAAGTGGCTGAAGGAGCCGGCGACAGGCTCCTCGACAATCATTTCGCCCAACTGGCGCATGATCAGAAATGCGATGAAGCCGCCTATCGCGTAGCCGAGGATCATCGAAGGGCCAGCCGTGCGGAGCACGCCGGCCGAACCGAGGAACAGCCCGGTGCCGATCGCACCACCCAACGCGATCAGCTGGATATGCCGGTTTTTCAGGCCCCGCTGAAGCGGGCCCGCATGCAGCTTGTCGCTGGACATTGGGTCATCTGCCTTTGTCTGTGACGGAAAGAACTACCCGCATCAGAGCCGATACTCGAACCGGATCGACGACGCGCAATCACCATGACATGGCAACCGGATAGCAAAACGGCGCGAATTGTACACCGTGCCGATGCATGGAAATTGACCAGCGTCGTCGCAGGCAACGAACCTGCTCAGCCTGCCACGCGCGCCAGGGGAAAGAGTCGCTTGAAGTTCGCGGTGGTCTGTTCGGCCAGCTCGTCGAAGCCGACACCGCGCAGCTCGGCCAGGAACTCCGCCACCTCGCGCACGTACTGCGGCAGGTTCGGCTTGCCGCGATGGGGCATCGGCGCCAGGTAGGGCGAATCGGTTTCCACCAGCAGCCGGTCCGCCGGCACCCGCCGGGCCACCTCTCGCAAGGCATCGGCATTGCGGAAGGTCACGATGCCCGAAAGCGAGATATAGAAGCCCATGTCGAGCGCCGCTTTCGCCATGTCCCAGTCTTCGGTGAAGCAATGCAGCACACCGGCTTGCGGCAGGGCCGCCTCGCGCAGCAGCGCCAGGGTGTCGGCGCGGGCGACGCGGGTATGCACGATGACCGGCTTGCCGCAGGTTTTCGCCGCATCCAGATGCAGGCGGAAGGAGCGCTGTTGCAGCTCGGCCGCTTCCGGCTCGTAGTGATAGTCCAGCCCGGTTTCGCCGATCGCCACCACGCCGGGGTGTTCGAGTTCCTTCAGCAGCCAGTCGAGCGCAGGCTCGGCGCCGGGTTCGAGGTCCAGTGGATGCACGCCGACCGAGCAATCGACATCCACGTAGCGCTCGGCCAGTGCCTTTACCGCAGCGGCATTGTCGGCGCTGACACCAATGCAGAGAAAATGCCCGACGCCGCGCTGACGCGCAGCCTCTAGCGCGGCATCGAGGGAGCCGTGATGAGCGGAAAGATCGAGCCGATCGAGATGACAGTGAGAATCTACCAGCATTGAAAAACAGCCACCCGGCACGCCATGACAGGGCGTGCATTGTAGGGAAAAGGAAACCGGGGGCCGGCAAGCCCCCGCATAGTCTAGCCTGCCCGCTTGAGCAGCCAGGCGCCCGCCAGCGCACAGAGGCCCGCCGGCACCACCACTGCCAGCAACGGCGAGAAGCCGAATACCTGGCTGGCCGGGCCGAGCAGATCCTGCAGGATGCGGAAGACGAACCCGACGATGACCCCGGTGAAGATCCGTTGCCCCAGGGTGACCGAGCGCAGCGGGCCGAAAATGAAGGAGATGGCCAGCAGCACCAGCGCCACCGTCACCACCGGCTGCAGCACCTTGGTCCAGAACGCCAGCCAGTAACGGCCATTGTTCAGCCCCTGCTCCCCGAGGTAATGGATGTAGCGCCACAGGCCGGTGATGGACAGGGCGTCGGGCTCCAGCACGACGGTACTCAGCAGTTGCGGCGTCAGCTGGACATCCCAACGCTCCTGCGGGGTCTTCAGAACTTCGGTGTGGTCGCCACGAAAATGGGTCGTGGACACATCGTTGAGCTGCCAGGAATCGTTCTGATAGCTGGCATGGCGGGCGAAGCTGGCGGAAAGCAGCTGGCGATTCTCACCGAACTGGTAACGCGTCACGCCGAGCAGCTTTCCGCCCGGCTGCACCGCGTTGATATGCACGAATTCCTCGCCCTGACGGTGCCACAGGCCACGCTTGCTGCTCTGCGCCTCGCCGGCGCCCTGCGCGGAGGCACGGCCGGCCTGGGCGATATCCTCGCTCCAGGGTGCCACGTATTCGCCAATCAGCACGCCGGCCAGCATCAGCACCAGCATGGGCTTCATCACTGCCATGACGATGCGTGCCAGGGATACGCCGGCAGCCCGCATGACAGTCAGCTCGCTGTTGCTGGCCAGCGTACCGAGCCCGATCAGGCAGCCGATCAACGCCGCCATGGGCAGCATTTCGTGAATCCGCGACGGCGTGGTGAACAGCACGTAACGGGCGGCATCCACCAGGCCATAGCTGCCCTTGACGTCGCCCAGCTCGTCGATGAAGGCGAACAGCAGCGCCAGCCCGACGATGATGCCCAGTACCGACAGGATCGCCAGCAGTACATGGATGCCGATGTAGCGATCGAGCTTATGCATGGGCCACCTCCGCACTCGCGCGACGCTTGCGTCGCTGGAGCTGCAAGGGCTCCCAGAACAGCATCAGCAAGCCGATCGCGAGGAACAGCCCATGCACGGCCCACAGCCCCACGGCCACGGGAATGCGGCCCTTGTCCATGGCGCCGCGAGCGGCAATCAGCAGCGCGAGATAAGTCATATAAAGAAGGATCGCAGGCAGCAGCTTGAGGAAGCGCCCCTGCCGCGGATTGACCTTCGACAGCGGCACGGCGAGCAAGGTGACGACGAACACCAGCAACGGCAACGACAGTCGCCATTGCAGCTCCGTTTGCAGACGAATGTCATCGCTGCCGAACAGTTCGCTGGTCGGCAGCGCCTCCCGCTCGCTCAGCTCTATGCTGACCTCGGGCTTGGGCAGCAACACGCCGTAGGTGTCGTACTGGATGGCGCGATAGTTGGCCTGGCCGGGGTTGCCGTCGTAGCGATAGCCGTTCGACAGAATCAGGTAGCGGCTGCCATCGGGCTGCACTTCCTGTCGACCGCTCTCGGCGACCAGCACCGACAGGCCACGTTCTTCTCCGGTCGCGCTCGACAGATTGGTTTCGGAAATGAACACCCCGGCCAGCTCCGTGCGGTCCTCCGACAGCTCACGGGTATAGGTCACCCGGGTACCATTGCGCAGGCTCTGGAAGCGCCCCGGAACCAGGGTGTCGAACTCGGTCAGCGAATCCTGCTGGTTGAGCAGCCGATCCACTTCGGCGATGCCCTGCGGTGCCAGCCCGAGGCTCAGCCAGCCCACCAGCGCGGCCACCAGGGCCGCCGGCGCCAGGCTGTAGACCAGCAGCCGACGCTGGCTCATGCCGGTCGCCGAGAGTACCGTCATCTCGCTGTCGAGATACAGGCGCCCATAGGCCAGCAGGATGCCGAGGAACAGGCCCAGCGGCAGAATCAGCTGCAGGAAGCCCGGCAGGCGAAAGCCCATGATCAGGAACAGCACGCTGGGGTCCAGCAGCCCTTGCGCCGCCTGCGCCAGGTATTTGATGAAACGACCACTCATGATGATCACCAGCAGCACCGCACTGACGGCGCTCAGGGTGACCAGCAATTCACGGGACAGGTAACGAAAGACGATCAAACCGGACACTCCAGGGTTGTCAGGCTCCGGGGGCTACGCTCAAACTAGCCGCCACGCAGCCGGCCCGCCCGTGGCAGCCGCTGGAAAAAGCCTGGTGCAGGGTTTTTCAGACGGACTGCAGACGAACCACCGGAAAACAAGCCCGGCATTATCCTGCAAACCCGACTCTTTGTCTTGGGGACTCAACGCCATGGAATTTGTTGTAAAGAATACGAAAGCGCCTGCCATCAAAGCGGCCACCCTGGTTCTGCCCGTCGGCGAAGACCTTGTCCTGGGAACCACCGCGCAGAGCGTCGATGCAGCCAGCGCGGGCGCGATTGCAACGGTACTCAAGCGCGGCGACCTGCAAGGCAAGCCGGGCCAGACTTTGCTGCTCCAGCAATTGCCCGGCATCAAGGCCGAACGCGTGCTGCTGGTCGGCACCGGCAAGGCGGACGAACTGGACAACCGCCAATGGCGCAAGGTGGTCACGGCGGTGACGGGCGCCCTGAAGAACCTCGGTGGCAGCGATGCGGCCCTCGCCCTGCAGGATGTGCAGATCAAGGGACGCGATGCCTATGCCCGCACCCGCATCCTGGTGGAAGTCCTCGCCGGTGGTCAGTACGTATTCGATCGGTTCAAGAGCAAGAAGGCCGATGCCCGCCCGCTGAGCCGGATCACCCTGCTCAGCGACAAGACCGAACAGGCGCAGGTCGAGCAGGCCGCCAACCATGCCCAGGCCATCACCACCGGCATGAATTTCGCCCGTGACCTGGGCAACCTGCCGCCCAACGTCTGTCATCCCAGCTACATCGCCGAGCAGGCCAGGCAGCTGGGCAAGGAATTCAAGGGCCTGAAGGTCGAAGTACTGGACGAGAAGAAACTGCGCGAGCTGGGCGCCGGCTCCTTCCTGGCCGTGTCCCAGGGCAGCGACCAGCCAGGCTGCATCGTCGTGATGCAATACAACGGCGGCAAGAAGGGCGAGCAGCCCTACGCGCTGGTGGGCAAGGGCATCACCTTCGATACCGGTGGCATCAGCCTCAAGCCCGGCCTGGGCATGGATGAAATGAAGTACGACATGTGCGGCGCCGCCAGCGTGCTCGGCACTTTCCGCGCCGCGTTGGAACTGCAGTTGCCGATCAACCTGGTGGGCGTGCTGGCCTGCGCCGAGAACATGCCCAGCGGCGGAGCGACCCGCCCGGGCGACATCGTCACCACCCTGAGCGGCCAGACCGTCGAAATTCTCAACACTGACGCCGAAGGCCGACTGGTGCTCTGCGACGCGCTGACCTACGTCGAACGCTTCAAGCCACGCGCCGTGATCGACGTCGCCACCCTTACCGGCGCCTGCATCGTCGCTCTGGGCAGCCAGACCTCCGGCCTGATGAGCAACGACGAGGAACTGGCCCTGCAACTGCTGGGCGCCGGCCAGAATGCCGACGATCGCGCCTGGCAACTGCCGCTGTTCGACGAATACCAGGAGCAACTGGACAGCCCCTTCGCCGACATCGCCAACATCGGCGGGCCCAAGGCCGGCACCATCACCGCCGCCTGCTTCCTCTCGCGCTTCACCAAGGCCTATGCCTGGGCGCACCTGGATATCGCCGGCACAGCCTGGATCAGCGGCGGCAAGGAAAAAGGCGCTACGGGCCGTCCGGTACCACTGCTCACACAGTACCTGCTGGATCGGGTCGAGTGACGTGAGCGGAACGGCTGCATGACCCGCATCGAGTTCTACGTATTGCCGGACAGCACCACGGCAGGCCGCACCCGAGCAGCCTGCCAGCTGGCCGCCAAGGGCTGGCAACACGGCCTGCCGGTGTTCATTCGTTGTCAGGATGAAAGCCAATGCGCGGAAATAGACGATTTGCTCTGGAGCTTTCGCGCCGAACGCTTCATTCCCCATGAGCTGTTCGATGAGGACCCGCAGGCCCCGGTCGTGATAGGGCTGGAGCAGGCGCCGGCCATCGGCCAGGGCCTGCTGATCAACCTCGCACCGACGTTGTCGCCGCACACCGACGGCTTCAGCCGGGTCATAGAAATCGTCAACCAACAGCCGGAACTGCTGACCGTCTGCCGCGAAAACTTTCGCCTGTATCGCCAGCGCGGCTATGATCCGAAACGCGTCGAACTCTGAGGTCTGCCGACATCCCCATCCATGAGAAGGGCCCAGAAGATAATCGACTCGAGCCCAGCCGAAGGAGCGCCCATCGATCGCCAGGATGCGCCACCGCCCGGAACCACTGTAATGACGCAAACACCACCGCGAAAGCCCGCGCAACTGCTCGACGACCTGGAGTCGATCCGCGCCCTGCTCGGTGACGAACAGGACCCGCTGAACGAAACGCTGGACCCCGACAGCATCCCGCTGCTCTCGGAAGTCGTCGAATCCGCTTCGGACGAGCCCCTCGAAGAGCCACGCGAACCGGCCGTGCGCACGGCCTTCCGCACCCTTGCCGAACGCCACCTCGATCACGAACTGCGCACCGCAGCACAACTGATCCTGCAGGAAGTGATCGACGATTTCGTACCGCAAATCGAGGCCGAGCTCAGGCGCCGCCTGGAAGACCGCGCCGAACGCCTGATCCGCTCGCCACGCCGCTAACGTCTGTTTCCGTTCCATACCCGGAGTGCGCCGAAACGGGAGCAGACCCTAGTGGCATTCCCCCCTGGGGCTCGCTGCAATCGAGTCCCAACCAGCAAGCTGGCTCCTGCTGCGAACCACATTGCAGGAACCACTCTGCGATACATCGGACAAACCAATAAGCGATGGCGATGCCGCCGCTCCGGTACTTTGCCTTTATACTCTGCGGTTTTTCCGACCAGCCGTTCTAAGGGTCCCGCCGAATGGACAAGACCTACCAGCCCCACGCCATCGAGACTTCCTGGTACCAGACCTGGGAATCGAACAACTATTTCGCACCCCAGGGTTCGGGCGAGCCCTACACCATCATGATCCCGCCGCCGAACGTCACCGGCAGCCTGCACATGGGCCATGGCTTCAACAACGCCATCATGGACGCGCTGATCCGCTTCCGCCGCATGCAGGGCCGCAACACGCTGTGGCAGCCGGGCACCGACCATGCGGGCATCGCCACGCAGATGGTGGTCGAGCGTCAGCTCGGAGCACAGGGCGTCAGCCGCCACGACCTGGGCCGCGCGAAGTTTCTCGAAAAGGTCTGGGAATGGAAGCATGAATCCGGCGGCAACATCACCCGCCAGATTCGCCGCCTGGGCTCCTCCGTGGACTGGTCGCGCGAGCGCTTCACCATGGACGAGGGCCTGTCCGAAGCGGTCAAGGAAGCCTTCGTGCGCCTGCATGAGGATGGCCTGATCTATCGCGGCAAGCGCCTGGTCAACTGGGACACCAAGCTGCACACCGCCATCTCCGACCTGGAAGTGGAAAACCACGACGAGAAGGGCCATCTCTGGCATCTGCGCTACCCGCTGGCTGACGGTGCGCGCACCGCCGATGGCAAGGATTATCTGGTAGTCGCCACTACTCGCCCGGAAACCATGCTCGGTGACGCCGCCGTCGCTGTGCATCCCGAAGATGAGCGCTACAAGGATCTGATCGGTCGCCACATCATGCTGCCGCTGGTCAACCGTCTGATCCCCATCGTCGCCGACGACTATGTCGACCTGGAATTCGGCACCGGCTGCGTAAAAATCACCCCAGCCCATGACTTCAACGACTATGAAGTCGGCAAACGCCACAAGCTGCCGCTGATTAACATCTTCGATCAGAACGCCGCGGTCCTTGCCCGCGCCCAGGTGTTCAACATCGACGGCACGCCGAACGACAAGGTCGATGCTTCCCTGCCCGACGGCTACGCGCATATGGACCGCTTCGCTGCACGCAAGGCCATCGTCGCCGAATTCGAGGCCATGAGCCTGTTGGAGAAGGTCGACGACCACGCTCTGAAAGTCCCGCGCGGTGACCGCTCCGGCACCGTGATCGAGCCCTGGTTGACCGACCAGTGGTACGTCTCCACCAAGCCGCTCGCGG
>JBKEBY010000039.1:0-16781 GCA_047973445.1 Pseudomonas sp. | reverse complement strand
TGGCAGGCGACGACGCCTTATGGTGGCTTGCGCTGAAAGGTTCAGCGCACTGGCGACCCACTCGATAGGGATGTTCTGCGTGAAGGTACTCAGATCAGAGAAATTGAAGAGGTCACCGAGGTCGAGTAATTGCTGCTGAATGGGCATAAAAAATCCGATACCAGTGGGCTGGTATCGGATTTTCTAGAACCGCCGGCTTGGACTCAAATGCTTAAGTGAACAGCATTAGCATCGAGGTGCGGGTTTTTCATTCAGGCGGTGACTTCGTCGATTTAGACTTCCGGGCGCATATGCGGGAAGAGGATCACGTCGCGGATCGACGGCGAGTTGGTCAGCAGCATCACCAGGCGGTCAATGCCGATGCCTTCGCCAGCAGTCGGTGGCATGCCGTATTCCAGGGCACGAACGAAATCAGCGTCGAAGTGCATGGCTTCATCGTCGCCCGCATCCTTCTCCGCCACCTGAGCGTGGAAGCGCTCGGCCTGGTCCTCGGCATCGTTGAGCTCGGAATAGGCATTGGCGATCTCGCGGCCACCGATGAACAGCTCGAAGCGGTCGGTAACGTTCGGGTTCTTGTCGTTACGGCGTGCCAGCGGCGAAACCTCGAACGGGTACTCGGTGATAAAGGTCGGCTGCTCCAGGCGGTGCTCGACCAGCTCTTCGAAAATCATCACCTGCAGCTTGCCCAGGCCTTCGTGGCCGAGCAGCTTGGCACCGGCCTTCTTAGCGATAGCGCGGGCTTTTTCCAGATCGTTGAGATCATCTGCCGAAATATCCGGGTTGTACTGCAGGATCGAGTCGAACACCGACAGTCGCGCGAAAGGTTCGCCGAAGTGAAACACCTTGTCGCCGTAAGGCACGTCGGTGCTGCCGAGCACGGCCTGGGCCAGCTCGCGGAACAGCTCCTCGGTCAGGTCCATGTTGTCTTCGTAGTCGGCGTAAGCCTGGTAGAACTCGAGCATGGTGAACTCGGGGTTGTGCCGGGTCGAGACGCCTTCGTTGCGGAAGTTGCGGTTGATCTCGAATACCCGCTCGAAGCCACCGACCACCAGGCGCTTGAGGTACAGCTCGGGCGCGATACGCAGGAACATCGGCAGGTCGAGGGCATTGTGATGCGTCTCGAACGGCTTGGCCGCAGCACCGCCGGGGATGGTCTGCAGCATCGGCGTTTCCACTTCGAGGAAGTCGCGCTCGGCGAGGAACTTGCGAATATGCGCGATGACCTTGGAGCGCACGCGGAAGGTGTGGCGGGTTTCCTCGTTGACGATCAGGTCGACGTAGCGCTGGCGGTAGCGTTGCTCGGTGTCTGTCAGACCATGGTGCTTGTCCGGCAGCGGACGCAGGGATTTGGTCAGCAGGCGCACGGCGCTCATGTTGACGTACAGGTCGCCCTTGCCCGAACGTGCCAAGGTCCCTTCGGCAGCCACGATATCGCCCAGGTCCCAGGTCTTGATCGCTTCCAGGGTTTCGGCCGGCAGTCCCTTGCGATCAACGTAGACCTGCAGGCGCCCGCTCATGTCCTGCAGCACCATGAAGGCGCCGCGGTTGAGCATGATGCGTCCGGCGATCTTCACCGGGATGGCCGCTGCCTCCAGCTCTTCCTTGCTCTTGTCGGCATATTTCAACTGCAGGTCGTTGCAGTAGCTGTCGCGACGGAAGTCATTGGGGAAGACATTACCCTTGGCGCGCTCGGCGGCCAGTTTTTCCTTGCGCTGAAGGATCAGGCTGTTTTCTTCCTCTTGGATGGCGTGCTGGTTCAGCGGTTGTTCGCTCATGGTCGTGATGAGTCCTGATTAGGCATTTCGTGCCTGTATGGAAACGGGGTGCAACAGGGTTGTAAAGCGTAGCGAGCGCAGGCCACTCTCCAACACAGCATGGCCAGGCGCAGTAGCTTTACAGTCCCTGTTTGAGGCTGGCTTCGAGATACTCGTCTATATCCCCATCCAACACCTTATCGCAGTCGCTGCGCTCAATCCCGGTACGCAGGTCCTTGATGCGCGAGGCGTCGAGCACGTAGGAGCGGATCTGGTGGCCCCAGCCGATATCCGACTTAGTCTCTTCCAGAGCCTGGGACGCGGCATTTCGCTTCTGCATCTCCAACTCGTACAACTTGGCCCGCAACATCTTCATGGCGGTGTCCTTGTTGGCGTGCTGGGAACGTTCGTTCTGGCACGCCACCACGGTGTTGGTCGGCACGTGGGTGATCCGTACTGCCGAATCCGTGGTGTTGACGTGCTGGCCACCCGCGCCGGATGAACGGTAGGTATCGATGCGCAGGTCGGACGGGTTGATCTCGATCTCGATGTTGTCATCGATTTCCGGCGAGACGAACACGGCAGTGAACGAGGTGTGACGACGGTTGCCGGAGTCGAACGGACTCTTGCGCACCAGGCGGTGCACGCCGATCTCGGTACGCAGCCAGCCAAAGGCGTACTCGCCCTTGATATGCAGCGTCGCGCCCTTGATACCGGCCACTTCGCCTTCGGACAGTTCGATGATGGTGGCATCGAAGCCGTGCTTGTCTGCCCAGCGCAGGTACATGCGCAGCAAAATGTTGGCCCAGTCCTGGGCTTCAGTGCCGCCCGAGCCGGCCTGGATGTCGAGGTAGCAGTTGTTGGGGTCCATCTCGCCACTGAACATGCGGCGGAACTCCAGCCCTTCGAGAGTCTCGCGCAGGCGGTTCAGTTCGACGACGACATCGTCGACGGCGCCCTGGTCGTTTTCTTCGACAGCCATGTCGAGCAGGTCGCGCGAATCAGTCAGGCCGCCTTCGAGTTCATCGAGGGTCTCGACCACCTGCGCCAGCATGGCGCGCTCACGCCCCAGATTCTGAGCGTATTCGGGTTTGTTCCAGACGTTCGGGTCTTCGAGTTCGCGATTTACTTCGATGAGACGATCATGCTTCTGATCGTAGTCAAAGATACCCCCGAATCGACAGGGTGCGCTCGGACAGGTCCTTGATGCTGTTGAGGATCGGGTTGATTTCCATAGGTAGGCAGCTCTCAAGCGGGCGTTTCGAAAAGCCGAGGATTATAAACCCAGCCAGCCATCACTGACAGCCCGGTTCGGATCGAGGGTGCAGGCCTGTGAGGGGTCAGCGCGCTGAGCTACCACGCGGGCATGGAAACCATCGGAGGATATGCTGATGATCGTGCCCACGCTCTTGCGTGGGCACGCCCGGCTGTCAGGCCGAAATGCCGCGAACCTGACTTTCCAGCTCCGCCTTGAGCGCCTCGTCGAGTTTCAGTTGGCGGGCCAACTCATCCAGGTAGGCGCGCTCCATGAAGTGCTCCTCATCCACCATCAGGACGCTGGCGAGGTACATCTCCGAAGCCATTTCGGGCGAGGTGGCGACGGCAGCCACTTCCACTGGGTCCAGCGGCTTGTTCAGCTCCGCGTCGAACCAGCGCTGCAGGTCCACATCAGCGGTCAACTTGGTCAGCTCCGCATCAATCATCTGGCGCTCCTGATCGTCCACATGACCGTCCGCCTTGGCCGCTGCGATCAACGCCCGAAGGATGGCCTGACTGTGCTCTTCGGCCTGTGCCGGAGGCAAGCGGTCGATCGTCATGGGCGCCTGCGTGGCTTGCGGCGACGCGCCGTCCTGCTGCGCCTGCCAGTTGCTGTAGGCCTTGTAGGCCAGCACGCCGAGAGCCGTCAGCCCGCCGTAGGTGATGACCTTGCCACCAAACTTGCGAGCCTTGCGATTACCCAGGAGCAGCCCCATCGCCCCGGCGGCCAGTGCACCACCGCCTGCGCCGGACAGCAGGCTCCCCAGTCCACCTTTACCACCGCTGGACAGAAGATCGCCCAGGCCACCTCCCGCCCCACCCACGGGGTTCGAGCCCTGTTTCTTTTGCAGAAGGTCCTGACCGGACTTCAGAAGCTGATCGAGCAAACTGCTGGTTTTCATGGTGACTCCCAGAAAAGGAACGAAAGGATCAATGGGGCACGCCGGAGGTCGACCGAAGCGGCGTGTCTCGATGTGCGGCGCGTACGTACTGCGGCGGCCAGGCGACCGCGCTCTCGCGCAAGTCTTCCGCCGCATGCAAAGGCCAGTAGGGATCGCGCAGCAGCTCGCGCGCCAGCAGAATCAGATCGGCCTGGCCAGTGCGAAGGATATGCTCGGCCTGCACGGCCTCGGTAATCATACCCACTGTGCCGGTGGCAATACCGGCTTCACGGCGCACGCGCTCGGCGAACTGCGTCTGGTAGCCCGGTCCGACGGGAATCTCGGCATTGGCGGCGGTGCCGCCGGAAGACACGTCGATCAGATCCACCCCGAGCGCCTTCAGACGGTGTGCCAGCTCGACGGTTTCGTCGCTGTTCCAGCCATCCTCGACCCAGTCGGTCGCCGACAGTCGCACAAGCAGCGGCAGTTCTTCCGGCCATACGGTCCGCACCGCCTGGGCAACTTCCACCAGTAGGCGGATGCGATTCTCGAACGAGCCGCCGTAGCCATCCTGACGCTGATTGGAGAGCGGCGAGAGAAACTGATGCAGCAGATAACCATGCGCAGCGTGCACTTCGGCAACCTTGAAACCTGCCGCCAACGCACGCTCGGCGCCGCGCACGAAGGCCTGTACCACAGCGGCGATGCCGGTTTCGTCCAGCATCTCGGGAGTGGCGTGCTGAGGATCGAAGGCGATGCCGGACGGCCCCACGGGCGTCCAGCCACCCTCGGCGATCGGCACACTGCCATGTTTGCCGAGCCAGGGGCGCCAAGTACTGGCCTTGCGCCCGGCATGTGCGAGCTGAATACCGGCCACCGATCCCTGTGCCTCGATGAATCGGGTGATGCGGCGTAGCGGTTCGACATGCGCGTCGGACCAGATACCGAGGTCTTCGGGCGAGATGCGTCCGTTCGCCGACACGGCCGTGGCCTCGATGATCACCAGCCCGGCGCCACCCACCGCGCGGCTGCCCAGGTGCACCAGGTGCCAGTCGTTGGCCATACCTTCTTTCGCCGAGTACTGGCACATGGGCGAAACGGCGATACGGTTGGGCAAGGTGAGTTGGCGAAGGGTCAGTGGCGAGAACAGCTGGGTCATGGTCGGCCTCTTCTACTGCGTCGAATTCGATATGGACACCTTGCAGTAAAGACCGTTTCGACACCAGCTGCCGTACCTCAACCGGGAAGCAGGAAAGGATTGAAGCTGCTGCGGGCAAAGCCCTGGCGTTCCACCTCGGCGTCCAGAGCCAGCGAAGCCAAATCGTCGGCGAACACGTCCATGCCCTGGCTGCGGTCGAAATGCAGCAGCTTCAGGTAGCTGCCGCAGTCGCCACAACTCTCGGCCTTGAGCGGCGCGCTCTTGTCGTCCAGCGACCAGTAGTCGAGCTTGCCGGCCTGCTCGCAGTTGCTGCACTTGACGCGCACCATGTGCCAACGACTTTCGCACAGACTGCAATGCAGGTAGCGCAAACCACCGCGCTCACCGCTCACCACGCTGACGCTAGGCGCAGAGGCGCACACCGGGCAGAACTGGCGCTGCTCGCCCAGTTCGGCGCTGGCCTGCAGCGGCAGTCGGGCGGCAAGCTGAGTCCAGTACAGCGACAGCGCGCTCCAGAGAAACAGCGCACGGTCACTACCCACCTCATCGAAGCGCCCGGCCAGCAGCGCATCGGCCAGCGCCTCCAACTGTCCGGCGCTTGCGTTCTGCAGGGCATCAAGCACGGCCTGAGCCTGGGACGGCGCCGCCGAACGCAGACGCCCGACCAGACCGGCCAGCAGTTCCCGCCAGTAAGGGTCGCGGCGCAACCGAGCGTGATCCAGCGGCGCCTGATTGGCGACCAGCGCCAGCTGGGCGTTGGCAGCGTCTGGCAGCGGACTGGTTTCGAGCAACTGCTGTTGGGCGGCGGCGATGGCGGCGGCGAAGCGCAGGTAGTCCGCCATGACGTGTCCGACGGCCAGATGTTCAAGGCGCTCCGCGCGCCTGCTGTAGTGTTGCTCGAGCTGCGGCAACAGCAGTGGCTCGATGTGCTGCACACCGCCGCTGGACTGTTCGATAGGAGTGAGCTTGATACTGCTCATGAGCGATCCTTCTTCACGACTTCGCCCGTGACCTGGCGATACCAGCGCGGATGGTGGACGCGTGCCCATTTGCGGCTGACGTAGCCACTGGACATGCTGTCCACCGAGCCTTTGACCCAGAACGCCAGGTAGATGTGGCCGATGATCAGCAGCATCAGCAGCACCCCGGCCAGGGCATGGACAAACAGGCCAATACGGATGGTCGGGATGGGGAACAGCGGGGCGAAATACGGTCGCCAGATCAGCACGCCACTGATCAGCAGCAGGCTGATCAGGACCATGATTCCCCAGAACAGCACCTTCTGCCCGGCGTTGTACTTGCCAGTATCCAGTTCGTCGTTGTGCTCGCCCCTGAGTACCTGGCCGAGGTTGGCAAACCACCTGCCATCACTCGCTTCCGGCAGGTTGTAGCGCACCAGGCGAACGAACATGAAGGCCAGGAACAGAAAGATCGCCACGCCCATGAAGGGGTGCAGGATGCGCGCCAGCTGCGGACCACCGAGCAGGTTGTTCAGCCAGTTCAGCGAGGGAAAGAACCACGACAGGCCAGACATCGCCACGAAGAAGAAGCAGATGACCATCAGCCAGTGGCTCATGCGTACCGCATAAGGCGTACGCAGCAGAGAGTCGTGCCGGTTCATGCCTTTTCCTCCTCGGTCTCGTGCTCGTCTTCGGGCAGGGTCTGCGCGCCCACGCCAACGTAGTGGAACAGCGTGCCCGCCAGGGTGGCGAAGAAGGCCGCCGCGGCAACCGGCTTCATCCAGCCCTTCCAGCCGCGAATCGCACCGCTGATGCGCGGGTCAGTAGGCAGCTTGTGGTACAGCTGCGGCTTGTCGGCGTGCTGCAACACATACATCACATGGGTGCCACCCACACCCACGGGGTCGTAGATGCCGGCACCGGCAAAACCCCGACCCTTGAGCTCTTCGACCCGTTCGGCACCGTAGTGCAGCATGTCTTCCTTGCTGCCGAAGCGAATCGCGCCGGGCGGGCAGGTCTTGACACAGGCCGGTTCCTGGCCGACGGCAACACGGTCAACACACAGGGTGCACTTGTAAGCCTTGTTGTCCTTTTTGCTGATGCGCGGCACATCGAACGGACAACCGGCGATGCAGTAGCCGCAACCAACGCAGTGCTCGGACTGGAAGTCGACGATACCGTTGGCGTATTGCACGATGGCGCCCGGTTGCGGGCAGGCCTTGAGGCAGCCGGGGTCGGCGCAGTGCATGCAACCGTCCTTTCGAATCAGCCACTCCAGGCGACCGGTTTCGTCGTTCTGGTACTCGTCAAAGCGCATGACAGTCCAGGAATCGGCGGTCAGCTCGATGGGGTTGTCGTACATGCCGTGGTTATGGCCGACCTCGTCGCGAATGTCGTTCCATTCCGAGCAGGCCACCTGACAGGCCTTGCAACCGATGCACGTAGTCACGTCGATCAGCTTGGCCACTTCGGCTTTCTTGTCCCGCGCCTGGGGCGGAGGCGTCAGCCCGCTGGTCGCAGAGCGTTTGATGATGTCTTGGGATTGCATGGACATGAGAGCGCTCCGTTACACCTTTTCCACGTTGACGAGAAAGGCTTTGTATTCGGGGGTATGGCTGTTGGCGTCACCGATGCGCGGACTCAGGGTGTTGGCCAGAAAGCCCTTGCGGGCGGTACCCTCGAAGCCCCAGTGGCACGGAATACCGACCTGCTCCACCTCCTGCCCGGCAACCTGCAGCGTCATTACCCGCTTGGTAACCACCGCCTTGCCGCGAATGAAGCCGCGCTTGCTCGATACCCTGACCACGTCGCCGGAAGTGATCCCCCTGGCAGCGGCCAGTTTCTCGCTGATCTCGACGAACTGCTCGGGCTGTGCGATGGCGTTCAGACGGGAGTGCTTGGTCCAGTGGCGGAACATCTCGGTGATGGAGTAGGTCGTCGCCACGAAGGGGAATTCCTCGCGGGAACCGAAGCTCGGCTTGTCATCCTCGAAGATGCGCGCCACCGGACTCTTGCCGCTGCCGGTGTGCAGCGGGTTAGCGTCAAGCGGACTCTCCTGCGGTTCGTAGTGTTCGGGGAAGGGACCATCGGTCAGTGCCCCCAGGGAGAACAGGTGGCCGACGCCGTCCTGCAGCATGATGAACGGACTAACGCCGCTGTTTGGCGCCGCCGTTGCCGGGTAGTCGGGCACGTCGGCGCCGTTCCACTTGGCGCCGTCCCAATGCAGGAACTTGCGCTTCGGGTCCCAGGGTTTGCCGGCCGGATCGGCCGAGGCGCGGTTGTAGAGCAGCCGGCGGTTGGCCGGCCAAGCGAAGCCCCAGCCCGGAGTGTTACCCAGGCCGGTGTCGGCGTTGTCGCGGCGGGCCATCATGTTGCCGGCCTGGGTCCACTGGCCGGTGTAGATCCAGCACAGGCTGCTGGTGCTGCCGTCGTCGCGCAGGTGGGCAAAGCTGGACAGCAGTTCATCCTTCCTGGCGATCGGGTTGCCCTGGTCATCGAACAGGTCGGCCAACGCGTAGCCGTTGAGCTGCTTGGCGACTTCTTCCGGATGCGGGTCCCGTGGATCATGGTAGTTCCAGTCCACGTTCATCAGCGGCTCGGGACAGACCCCGCCTTCCTTGACATACAGTTCACGCAATTTCATCAGCAGCGTGCCGAGAATCTTGCCATCGTGCCAGGCTTCGTGGGGAGGCCTCTGCCCCGCCCAGTGCCATTGCAGCCAGCGTGCGGAGTTGGCGATCGAGCCGCTCTCCTCGGCGAAGCAGGACGAGGGCAGGCGGAACACTGTGGTCTGGATCTCGGCCGGATTCACGTCATTGAATTCGCCGTGGTTCTGCCAGAACGATGAGGTTTCGGTCTGCAGCGGATCTATCACCACCATATATTTCAACTTGGCCAGGCCCTCGCGCACCTTGCCCGAGGAGGCTGCCGCGGCGATCAGGTTGAAGCCCTGGACGAGGTAGCCGCTGGCCTTGCCCTTGGTCATCTGCTCGACGAACGCCATCACGTCGTAGCTGCTATCCCACTTGGGTAGCCACTGGTAGCCCCATTCATTCTCGGCGGTGGCCTTGTCTCCCCACATGCCCTTGAGGAAGCTGACCATGAACTTGGGCGTGTTTTTCCAGAAGTTCACCTGCTTGTCGACCAGAGTGCTGGGCGTGCGCTGTTCCAGGTAATCGCGCAGGCTTTGCTGATTCTCGTGGGGCAGCGTCAGGTAGCCGGGCAGCATGGTGGTCAGCAGGCCCAGGTCGGTGTAGCCCTGGACGTTGGAGTGACCGCGCAAGGCGTTGATGCCGCCGCCGGGCATTCCGATGTTGCCGAGCAGCAACTGCACGATGGCCGAGGCACGAATCATCTGCGAGCCGCCGACGTGCTGGGTCCAGCCCAGTGCATAAAGGATGCTCGTGGTCTTGTCCGGCACGCAGGTCTCGGCCAGCTTTTCGCAGACATGGAGGAAATCTTCCTGGGGCGTACCGCAGATGCTGCTGACCATCTCGGGCGTGTAACGCTCGACGTGTTTCCTGAGCAGGTTGAAGACACAGCGCGGGTGCTGCAGGGTGTCGTCACGCAGGGCGTAGCCGTCGGCCCCCAGTTCATAGGCCCAGGAGGTGCGATCGTAGCTGCGCTTGTCTGCGTCGTAGCCGCTGAACAGTCCGTCCTCGAAGGAGTAGTCCTCACGCACGATCAACGGCGCGTTGGTATAGGTCTTGACGTACTCATGCTGGATCTTGTCGTTGCTCAGCAGGTAGTGGACAACACCGAGCAGGAAGGCCGAGTCGGCGCCGGCGCGGATCGGCGAATAGAAGTCAGCGACGGCGGCGGTGCGGTTGAAGCGCGGATCGACCACCATCATGTAGGCGCTGTTCCTGGTCTTGGCCTCCACGGCCCACTTGAAACCCACCGGGTGGGCTTCGGCCGGGTTTCCGCCCATCACCAGGATGACGTTGGCGTTCTTGATATCGACCCAGTTGTTGGTCATCGCGCCGCGTCCAAACGATGGCGCCAGGCCAGCCACCGACGGGCCATGGCAGAGACGGGCCTGGTTCTCCAGATGCACCATTCCCAGGCTGCGGGCGAATTTGACATCGAGGATACCGGTCTCGTTGCTGGCCGCCGATGAGCCGAGGAAACCGGTGGTGGTCCAGCGGTTGACCAGTTGGCCCTTGTCGTTCTTCTCAATGAAATTGGCGTCGCGATCGTCCTTCATCAGGCGAGCGATACGATCAAGCGCCTCGTCCCAGGAAATGCGCTTCCATTCATTGCTGCCCGCTTCGCGCACTTCGGGATACTTCAGCCGCTGGTCGCTGTGAATGTAGTCGATCAGGCCGGCGCCCTTGGGGCACAGCGAGCCGCGGCTGACCGGATGATCCGGATCGCCCTCGATGTGGAAGATGGTTTCCTTGGCATTTTTGGCGCCGTCACCGAGGCTGTACATGAGCACGCCGCAACCGACCGAGCAATAGGTGCAGTTGTTGCGGGTCTCCTTCGCGCGCAGCAGCTTGTACTGTCGCGGCTGGGTCGCCTGGGCAACACCGGGGGCGAAGCCGAGGGTGGCGGCGGTCGCTGTGGCGACCCCGACAGTACAAAGCTTGAAGAACTGTCTTCTGCCAAGTTCCATGTCATCTCCTAGTTAAGCGCTGGATTGCACTTGGGGGGATTCGCTCCGGCTTCTTGGGCCGGGTGGCGTTCAGGAATTTCGATATGCAAGCCATCGCCCGCCGATGCTGCATCGACGGCAGTAACGATTCGCATGGATTATTGGTATGCGGCCGTGCTGTCAGACCGCTCACCTGGAGCGCATCGCGACGCGGACCTGGAGCCGCTCGAGGTGGTTTCGCCGCGCAGATGCAATCGCCCCCGCAGCCCCGTCAGCTTGTCCAGCGCGAGCCGGCCGCTATCTTGGCGAGATCAGCAAAACGCGCCTTGACCATCGACAAACAACGCAACATGTTGTGCACCCCGATGGGTGCCGCTGCTAGCAAAGGTGAGAGTTCAAGCCACAGGTCAGAAACTGAACCGCTAGTGCCGTCGAGGATGAAGGGCTGGCGTGGCAACGCCGTGCGGGTTTGCACAGGCAGCTGGACATCGAATGGGCCCGTATCGAGCCACTCGATGTGGGGAAGCCCTCAACGCGCGGCGATATGCGCCACCAGCAACTGCACGCTTTCCCGGCCGCGGAATTCATTGACGTCCAGCTTGTAGGCCAGATCGGCCCAGCGCACATTGGGATTGGGCCAGATTTCACGGTCGATATTGAACGCGATGCCATCGATCATCAGTGCGCCGCATTCGCTCTTGAGCACCATTTTCAGATGCTTCTCGCCCACCAGACGCTGCTGCACCAGCTGGAACACGCCGTGAAACATCGGCTCGGGAAAGTGCTGCCCCCAGGGCCCGGCGTTGCGCAGTGACCTGGCCAGCTCGAGATGGAACTCCTCGACGCCGAGCTGGCCGTCGGTGAGCAAGCGGCCGGTAAGGTCGTCCTCGCACAGTTGGCGGCGCACTTCGGCGTCGAACGCCACGGCGAAGGCGCCGAAATTCTCCTGCGGCAGCGACAGGCCGGCCGCCATCGCATGCCCACCGAACTTGCTGATCAGCCCCGAATGACGTGCCGCAACGGCATCCAGCGCATCGCGAATATGAAAGCCCGGCACCGAGCGCGCCGATCCCTTCAGCAGACCATCGCCGGCATCGGCAAAGGCAATGGTCGGCCTGTGATAACGCTCCTTGAGGCGCGACGCAAGGATGCCGATGACACCCTGATGCCAGTCAGGTTCGAACAGGCAGAGCCCGAACGGCATATCGTCCAGCGACAGGTCCTTGAGCTGAGCCAGGGCTTCACGCTGCATGCCCTGCTCAATCCCCTTGCGGTCCTGGTTGAGCTGATCGAGCTGAACCGCCATGTCGCGCGCCAGTGTTTCGTCCTCGCAGAGCAGGCACTCGATGCCCAGCGCCATGTCGTCCAGGCGCCCCGCCGCGTTCAACCGTGGTCCCAGGATGAAGCCCAGGTCCGTGGAGGTGATGCGCTTGGGGTCGCGCCCAGCCACTTCGAGAATGGCACGCAAGCCCGGTCGTGCCCGACCGGCGCGAATCCGCGCCAGCCCCTGGTGCACCAGGATGCGGTTGTTGGCATCCAGCGGCACCACGTCGGCGACACTGCCCAGCGCTACCAGATCCAGCAGTTCGGCCAGGTTCGGCTCGGCCCAGCCGTTACGGGCGAACCAGCCCAGCTCGCGCAATCGCGCGCGCAAGGCCAGTAGCACATAGAAAATCACCCCGACACCGGCGATGCACTTGCTGGGAAAGGTGCAGTCGGGCTGGTTCGGATTGACGATCGCATCGGCTGCCGGTAGATCCGAACCCGGCAGGTGATGGTCAGTCACAAGCACCTGGAGCCCGGCAGCTTTGGCCGCCGCGACACCCTCGACGCTGGAGATGCCGTTATCCACGGTCACCAGCAGATCCGGCTGGCGCTGCAAGGCCACGGTAACGATCTCGGGCGTCAGGCCGTAACCATATTCGAAACGATTGGGCACCAGATAATCCACGTGCGCAGCGCCGAGCTGACGCAAACCCAGCACGCCCACCGTACTGGCGGTGGCACCATCGGCATCGAAGTCGCCGACGAAGAGAATGCGCTGACGCCGCTCCAAAGCCGCAACCAGAAGTTCGACCGCCGCCTCGATGCCCTTGAGCTGAGCATAAGGAATCAGCCGTGCCAGCCCCTTGTCGAGTTCCGCAGCCGACTGCACGCCACGCGCCGCATACAGGCGTGTCAGCAGCGGCGGCAGATCACCCAGGTCGGGCAAGATTGCAGGCAATGGGCGGGGCTCTATACGCATGGTCGGTCAACAAAATCAGAAGGACAGGAAAACTCAACGCTCGCCGAGCAGCCACTGCAGCGACACTTCAAACTGGCCACGCTCGTCGGTGATGAACAGTGTGCCGTCGCTGATCATCACCCCCCACTGGATGCTGCGCGGTAGGTCCTTGACCAGTTCGGCAAGGCTATCCGACTCGATGGCCGCGACGGACAGATTCTTCAGCCCCTTCACCGTATCGAGCACCTTACCCTGCCAGACTCGCAGATTGCCGTAGGCCACCAGACTGACACGCTCGGCACGGCGCGAGCACCAGGTCAGGCGCTCGGCATCCGGCTGCCCCACCTCGATCCAGTGCAGCACGCGACCGTCCAGGCTCTTTTCCCAAAGCGCCGGCTCGTCGACATCGGACAGGCCCCGACCGAAAGCCAGTTGCTCGCTGTACCACAGTGCGTAGGCGATCAGCCGAATACCCAGGCGCTCCTCGGTCTCGGACGGATGACGCGCCACGGTGAAACGCAGGTTTTCATAAACACTGCGGTCGAGATCGGTGAGATTGAGCTCGACCTTATAGGGAGTCGCTTGCAGGGCCATGGGAGCGTCGCCTGAAAAAAGGGGCGCAGTCTAACAAACCGGGACAGGAGGCTGCTGGCTTATCCCGCCACTCGAACACAATTACGCCCCGCCGCTTTGGCCTCATAAAGAGCCCGATCCGCCTCGCCCATCAAGCGGTCAAGGCTGTAGCCGACCCGCTCCGTATCGCTTATGCCAATGCTGACGCTGAGCACCCCGGACGCGCTGAACGGCATGTTGGCGAACTCATTGCGAATACGTTCGGCTACATCGTGGGCGACCCTTGCGTCGGCATCTGCCAACAGGCAGGCGAACTCTTCGCCGCCAACTCGCCCGAAGACATCCATCCGGCGCATGCGCGACGCCATAACCTGACCGAAACCGATCAACGCAAGATCACCAGCCTGATGACCAAGAGTGTCATTGAGTCGTTTGAACTGATCCAAATCACAAAGCAGGAACACAGCCTGCTGTCCAGCATCGCGACACCGCAGCAGCAATCGCTCACCATGATCGACAAAGGCCCGCCGGTTACCGATGCCGGTCAACGGATCGCTGAGCGACGCCTGACGGTACTCCAACTCAGCTCGCTTACGCACCATCGCAAAAGTAACAAAGGCGATACCAACCGCATAAAGCATGGTCTCGAAAATCACGAGCGAGAAGAAGCTGAGCTCTCCCGGCACGCCAAACGGCTGACCATGGTCGAGTGGAATGCGCAGAACATAGACCACCACATGAACGCCCATCAGCGCGAGAGCCGGGCGCAAAGACACTTGGATTGTCTCTCGACTACGCCACAACTCCGTCATGGCCAAGCCGATATAAACCGCAGTAAAAACTGACACCGTGCCAATCCGCAGCCGCGGCGCGTCGACCTCGAAGAACCCCCAAACCAGACAGAGTCCACCCCAGACCAACGGCGCAGCGACTATTCCCTGCCAGTGCGGCAGGCGACCCGCGAAGACACGCATCGCCGTCCAGTTGAAGGCCAGCGCCAGCACTAGCAGCGAGTTTCCAAATGCCATGGAAACTCCGTCGACACCCATGCTGTATAGCGCGCCCGGGATCGTGGAGGCAACACCAAAGAAAAGCGTCAGACAAAGATAGCCAAGCGTCGGCTCACGGTTCCCGTTACGCCAGGCCAGAAACAGCAAAAGCGCCACCAGCAACATTACATAGATGTCGGCAACGATAAGGGTTGGGATGTTCAACTGCATATTAAAGTACCGACCTACACGCCCCCAGGTAATCGACCCGCCCCCCTGAAAGCGGCAAGAGCATCACGACCTAACGGGCCGTTGAAAAACGTTGGCGAGGTAGGCAATACAAGGCGCAACGACCAACGGGAGTAACAGCCACAGGCTGGCCCAAAGGATGAGCGTAGCGAATCAAAAGGCCGAAGAAACGGAGTTTACGGTTGTCAATGAGCATGACTTACTTCGTTCATCCTTCGGGCCGCGCTAAAGCGCGTTAGCCGCAAGCGGCTTGCTGAGGCCGTTTTTAACACCGCACTGTCAATGCAGGTAGTTTTTCACAGCCTGTTAACGATACGTCAGTCTAATGCCCTGTATTCCGAGACGCAAAAAGCCAACCGCTCAGACCGCTCAGACCGCTCAGACCGCTCAGCCATTATTTTTGACAATCATTATCATTCCGCTTAGCATCACTGACATCAAACAGGCTCAACGGGTAGTTCTTATGTACGTCTGTCTTTGCCAGGGTGTCACCGACGGTCAGATTCGCGAAGCCATCTATGAAGGCTGCTGCAGCTATCGACAAGTCCGTGAAGCAACTGGTGTCGCCACTCAGTGCGGCAAATGCGCGTGCGTAGCCAAGCAGGTCGTCAGAGAAACGCTGGGAGATATCCAGTCAGCCCAGGCCACCCTCGCCTACCCCGCGAGTTTCGCCATCGCGTAAGCATGAAGTCTCCGAACAAGCCGGGCATAGCCCTAATGCTGTTCACTTAAGCGGAGCAGCCTTACGATCCACCGGATATCGGGTTTTGGAAATCTTCACCGTCCTTGGCCTTCCTGGCCTTGGACGGTGATCCAGAAACAGCCCTGCGACACCTCCCCGCAATTCAGCCAGCCTCCTTCCTGTCGCTGAAACCGGATTGGCCGCAGCCATGACGATCAATTGCACTGCGATGTATTGGCAGGCGGGTTTGAACCTTATATCTGAAGGCTCCCGACCGAAGGCTACTGCGGCCTGGCTCGCCTCCCTGCGAATGATGTTGTAAGCCAGTAGCAGGCCCCAAACCTCTTGATAAATCAGGTCAATCTTCTTGCTACGTAGCGTCACTGCGTTTTGTTGCATCGAGCTTTTGATGTCCCGAAAACCCAGCTCGATCTCCCAGCGCTCCAGGTACAGCTCAGCGACAGCCTCTGCGCTATAGTCCCCGGCAGGCAATGAGGTGAGCAGCGATCTGACTTGCCCCCGGCTTTCATAACTGACCTCACGCACCTCCCAGTGTGTGGGCAGACTTGGATTTCGCTTGCGCGCCTGGGGCGAAACCTTCATCCGGACACGGCGATCATGCTCGCTGTAACGCTCGACTTCCTCCATGACCAGATTCTTGCGAGCCGGCGTCAGCCAGTGACGATTGCTGCCGCCATCAGCAACGCTTAGCAGTAAATCCGCGCCCCAAAAGCCTTTGTCCAATAGCGTGATCGAATTATCCGGAATCTGGCTTAGAAATGTTTCGGCCAAGCGCATCTCGCTGCCCCGGTAGGGGCTGAGCTGGGCATCGAGGATCACGTGGGAACGCACGTTCATCAGGGCAACGAGCCGCACCATTGGGAAAGGTGTCTGGCGTTCAGTGCCCGTGTTGCCAGAGCCAAAATGCTCTCTCAGCTCAGGTGTATCGGGGGTTCGCAGCAATGCCCCATCCACCGCGAACACTTGCAGACCATTCCAACCATCACCTTCGTATCGCTCACAGCCCCATTGCTTACCCGTCTGACGGAACAACGATTCGACCGGATCAGCCCCCAGTCGCTTACGCGCTTCAGTCACGCCGCTTCGCGCCAGCAAGTGATCGGAGGCCAGGCCTTGAGCGCAGATATTCAGACGCCTAGCCACTTCATGCACAGGCTCATCTCTGAACAGGGCCATACCCAGCACCAACCAGAGAACCTGGTCGCTTGGCAGGCGACGACGCCTTATGGTGGCTTGCGCTGAAAGGTTCAGCGCACTGGCGACCCACTCGATAGGGATGTTCTGCGTGAAGGTACTCAGATCAGAGAAATTGAAGAGGTCACCGAGGTCGAGTAATTGCTGCTGAATGGGCATAAAAAATCCGATACCAGTGGGCTGGTATCGGATTTTCTAGAACCGCCGGCTTGGACTCAAATGCTTAAGTGAACAGCATTACG
>JBKEBY010000027.1:0-46430 GCA_047973445.1 Pseudomonas sp. | reverse complement strand
GTGCTGCTGTTCGGCGCCCAGGGCTACTTCGGCGAATGGCTGATGGAGCGCGATATCCAGATCGTCTTCGCCGTGCCGGGCATCGTGCTGGCCACGCTGTTCGTCACCGTGCCCTTCGTCGCCCGCGAACTGATCCCGCTGATGCAGGAACAGGGCACCACCGAGGAAGAGGCCGCGCGGCTGCTGGGCGCTAGCGGCTGGCAAATGTTCTGGCATATCACCCTGCCGAACATCCGATGGGGCCTGATCTACGGCGTGGTGCTCTGTACCGCGCGGGCCATGGGCGAGTTCGGCGCGGTATCGGTGGTCTCCGGGCATATCCGCGGGCTGACCAACACCCTGCCGCTGCACGTCGAGATTCTCTACAACGAATACAACCACGTCGCCGCCTTCAGCATCGCCAGCCTGTTGCTGGCCTTGGCGCTGATGATCCTGCTGCTCAAGCAGTGGAGCGAATCGCGCATTGCGCGCCTGCATACGGAAGCACAGCCATGAGTATCGAAGTTCGCAACGTCAACAAGCGCTTCGGCCAGTTCCAGGCGCTGAACAATATCGACCTCGACATCCATAGTGGCGAGCTGGTAGCCCTGCTCGGCCCCTCCGGCTGCGGCAAGACCAGCCTGCTGCGCATCATCGCCGGTCTGGAAACGCCGGACACCGGCAGCATCGTGTTCCACGGCGAGGATGTCTCCAGCCACGACGTGCGCGACCGCAACGTCGGTTTCGTCTTCCAGCACTACGCGCTGTTCCGCCATATGACGGTGTTCGACAACGTCGCCTTCGGCCTGCGCATGAAGCCGCGCAAGCAGCGCCCGAGCGAAGCGGTGATCACCGGAAAGGTCCATGAACTGCTCGGCCTGGTGCAGCTCGACTGGCTCGCCGACCGCTATCCCGAGCAGCTTTCCGGCGGCCAGCGCCAGCGTATCGCCCTGGCCCGCGCGCTGGCGGTCGAGCCCCGCGTGCTGCTGCTCGACGAGCCCTTCGGCGCGCTGGATGCCAAGGTGCGCAAGGAGCTGCGTCGCTGGCTGGCGCGCCTGCACGAGGATGTGCACCTGACCAGCGTGTTCGTCACCCACGACCAGGAAGAGGCGATGGAAGTGGCCGACCGCATCGTGGTGATGAACAAGGGTGTGATCGAGCAGATCGGCACACCAGCAGAGGTCTACCGCAACCCGGCCAGCGAGTTCGTCTATCACTTCCTCGGCGATGCCAACCGCCTGCAACTGGATGATGAGCGCTCCGTGCTGTTCCGCCCGCACGAAGTGTCTCTGAGCCGGGTCGCCAGCGCCGAGCACCTGCCCGGCGAGGTTCGCGATATCCGCCCGCTTGGCGCGATCACCCGCGTGACGCTGAAAGTGGCGAGCCAGGCCGAGCCGATCGAGGTGGAGGTCGCCAATGACCATGCCAGCCTGCTGGGCGCTGCGCGGGGCGAGACGCTGTACTTCCAGCCGGCGCCGCGACCCTGAACCAAAAGTGGCGTGTGGGGCTGGTCCGCTCGCGTCCGGGCTTGTATAAACGCGTTTTCTTGGCGTGAGCGGGGGCGGCGGTATGGAAGAGGTGATCGAACAACTGCGCGAACTCAACGAACCGGTGCCGGTGCCGCTGGAGCTGCCGGACGACGATCGCCTGGTGGAGGTCGAGGAAGAGCTGTTGATCAACCTGCCGTACGGCCTGCGCGAGTTCCTGCTGCTGGTCAGCGACGTGGTCTATGGCCGACTGGAGCCGGTCACAGCGGTTGATCGGCAATCGCACACCTACCTGCCGGAAATCGCGGCCCTGGCCTGGGATGCCGGCGTGGAGCGCGACCTGCTGCCGATCTGCCAGGACGGCAACGACTTCTACGTGGTCGATCTGGAAGGCGAGGTCATGCTGTTCGACGGCGACACCCACGAGCTGACCGATGAAAGCTGGGAGTCGGTGTGGCACTGGGCGCGGGACGTTTGGCTGGAGAGCTAATTTCAACGGTCTGGTGAGGCGGTGCTGGTCGGCCACCCGTGCGCTGGCCTGATAAGCTGGGCGCCTGTTTCGATGAGCCTTTTCCATGCTGACTCTGGGCAATTTCACCCTGTTCCTGTTGTTCGTCGCGGCCGTTGCCTGGCTCTGGCATGCCCATGGCATTCGCGAGCGTGCGCTGCTGGCCGCGCAACGCCATTGCAAGAAAATGGACGTCGAACTGCTGGACGGCAACGTGGCGTTCCGGCGCATCGGTCTGCAGCGCGACAACCGTGGCCGGCGCCGGATCGGACGGGTCTACGGTTTCGAATTCACCGTCACAGGCGAGCGTCGACAGCCCGGCACCATCGTCATGTTCGGCACCCATGTCGGGCGCATCGAGCTGGAGGCGCATGCCTTCGAGCCGGAGGCGGAGTCCGCTCGAGTGGTCCAGCTCGATGACTGGCGTCGCCCGCCGAGCTGAGCGGACAGGCTGGTACCTGCTTCACCGCAGGGTCGCGGCTACCACGGCGGTGCGGCTTTGCTTGCGTGGTCGCGCCGCCCTCGGCGCTTGTTTGGCACTATGGATCGGACTCGATCAGGCAGTGGCGCAGGCCGAAGGTCAGAGTTTGTTCATCCTGCGCCTCGGCGAAGATCAGTTCCAGGCGTGAATCACGCCGCCATTCGCTGGTGCGCAATGCCAGCGGCGCGCCGTCCAGCCCATTGGCCGATACCCAACCTTGCGTGCTGTGCAGCACCAGCTTGGCGCGACGCCAGGGCAGTTGGGCGAGCCAGTTGGTTACCTGGTCGATATCGAAACGCCGTGCGGGATGCCAGCGCCAGCCGATGCTCCAGCCTTCTGCGGCGGCATGGCTGAGCACGATGGGCTGCAGAGGGTCGAGCCAGATGCTGGCCAGCGGTGCGGCGCCGGGTGGAGGCAGCTGCGCGGTGGTCGCCGTGTTGGCGCGGGCGTCGATACCGGGCAGGCGGGCGAGGTCGAGCTGACCATGCTCGGTCCAGTACAGCGGACGCGGCGGCAGTCTTTTCTGCACGCCTGCCCGCGCCGCCTCATCCAGCCCCTCGCACTTGTTCAGCACCAGCAGGCCGACCTCGGCTGACAGTGCCTGCTGGCTGGGCGTGAGCGCAGCGCCACCGGCCAGGGCGGCGGCATCCAGCAGCATGACCGGCGCCTGTGGCGCCAGCACCTGTTGCCAGGGTGGCTGGCGCAACTGCTGCAGTAGCTCCAGCGGATGGCCCAGCCCCGAGGGTTCGATCAGCAGACGGTCCGGTCGGGCCTTGCGCAGCAACTGGTTCAGGCCGACCTGGAAAGGCACGCCGTTGACGCAGCACAGGCAGCCGCCCGCCACTTCGGCGAAGCTGACGCCGGCCTCGTCGCGGTGCAGCAAGGCGGCATCCAGGCCGATCTGGCCGAATTCGTTGATCAGCACGGCCCAGCGTTCGCCGGCGGGCTTCTGTGCCAGCAGTGCACTGATCAGGCTGGTCTTGCCTGCGCCGAGCGGGCCGGCGATGAGGTGAGTGGGGATATCGTTCAGCATCGTGCCATGGTGCGCATTTCGGCTGTTCAGGGAAAGCCGATTCGGCGTAGAGTCGTCGCCGTTTTCCGGGAGGAACGAAATGCGCGTACTGATGGGGTTGTTGGGACTGTTGGGTTTGGCCGGCGAGGTGCTTGCCGAAGGCTGTGTCGTCCATAGCCAGGACGAGCGCATCGAGGTACGGATCTGCCAGCAGAATCGCAACATTCCAACCGAACTGTTCCGCAGCGGTTTCTGCCAGCCGCAGCTCAAGGACCAGCAGGTGGACGTGACCTTCGTCGAGAGTTGCCCCAGCGGCGCCTTTGGGATTTGCCGCAATGCGCAGGTGTCGAACATGCCTTATCGCCAGGACATCCACTATTACGGTGTGGCGAGCGATGCGCGTTATCTCCAACCTGCCTGCGAGCAGACCAGCCAGGGCACTTGGTCCACCGAATAAGGGCGTCGGACCTGCAACCATAGGCGTTTCACGTGGAACAGCGAACCGCTGGTTCCGGCTTCGTTGGCGCCATGTTTCTGTAATTTTTCATCGAAAAGCCGACCGTTGGCGTATGGATTTCAGTTGTTGAGAAGCGTTAGCATTAACGCCAATCTACAGGGGAGACTCCATGGCCACCGAGGGTATGCTCCGGCAGCAGTTGCTGCATCGGCTGTATGTCGATCACCAGGGCTGGCTGAACGGCTGGTTGCGGCGTCAACTGGGCTGCAGTCAGAGCGCTGCCGACCTGGCGCAGGACACCTTCGTGCGGCTGCTGGGCAAGGATCAGGACATGACCGCGATCCGCGAGCCCAGGGCCTACCTGCATACCATCGCCAAGGGCCTGCTGATCAACCACTGGCGACGCCGTCAGGTGGAGCAGGCCTATCTCGATGCCCTGGCACTGCAGCCGGAAGCGCTCGCGCCTTCGCCGGAATCCCAGGTGCTGATCGTCGAAACCTTGCTGCGCATCGACGCGATGCTGGCCCGGCTGCCTGCGAAGGTGAGCGCGGCATTTCTCATGTCCCAGCTGCACGGGATGACCTACGCGGCGATTGCGGCGGAGCTGGGTGTTTCCGAGCGCATGGTGAAGAAATACATGGCGCAGGCGATGCTGCACTGTCTGTTGCTGGTTGAAGAACCATGAATGTCGATTACCGGGTGCTGCAGGATGCGGCGCAATGGTTTGCGGTATTGCAGTCGGGCTCTGCCAGCGAGGCGGATCGCCAGGCCTGGCGCAGTTGGCTGCGGGAGCCGGAGCATGCGGCCGCCTGGCAGCGGGTCGAGCGGATCAGCGGGCAGTTCCAGCCGCTGGCGGATGACCGGATCGCACGCTCGGCCAGCCGCCTGTTGCAGCAGCGCCAACCCAACCGGCGGCAGGCGCTGAAGATGCTTTCGCTGATGAGTGGTGGTGCGCTGGTGCTGGCGACGGGCCTGACCTCGTGGCGGGAGTGGGCGGCCGATCAGCGCACCGCTGTCGGCGAGGTCCGCGACCTGCGCCTGGCGGACGGCTCGCAGTTGTGGCTGAACACCTACAGCGCGGTAGACGTCGCTTTCGGTCGGCATGTTCGCCAACTGTCCCTGTACCGCGGCGAGCTGTTGCTCGATACCCCGGATGAGCCTCGTCCCTTGCGGCTGCTCACGGCCGAAGGTCAACTGCAGGTTCGCCAGCACGCGCGTTTCGCGGTGCGCCAACACCAAGGGCTGACCCAGCTCAACGTCTTTGCCGGGGCGGTGGAGATTCAGCCGAGCAGCCTCGGCGCGTCGCAGATGATCGCCTCGGGCCAGCAGACCAGCTTCGGCAGCGATTTCATTCGCCCGGCGCAAGCCGTTCAGGCGGCCAGCCAGGCGTGGGCCGACGGCGTGCTGCTGGCTGATAACCAGCGCCTCGAAGACTTCGTGGCCGAACTGGCCCGCTATCGCCGCGGTTATATCGGCTGTGATCCGCGCATCGCCGACTTGCGGGTGGTGGGCGCCTTTCCGTTGGCGGATACCGAGCAGGTGCTGGATGCGCTGGAAAGTACCCTGCCACTGCGCATTAACCGGCGCCTGCCCTGGTGGATCAGCCTCGAACCCTCGGGGCGAACAGGCGACGCTTGAGTTCGGGCTTAACGCGAAAAAAAATATTCCTGTTCGGGTTCCCTTTTTGCGAACTGGGCGGGCATAGGGTCAATGACCGTGAATTTGCCCTCCGCAAAAAGGATCACCCATGCCCTTCCAAGATCACCCGCATCACCGTTCGCGTCCCCTTGTGCAGGCCATCCGCGCCGCGCTGTTCTGCCTGCCACTGGCGACCCTCGTCGCTGCGCCTGCCGCGTTGGCGCAGTCTGCCACCAGCGAGCAATCGGTTCGCAGTTATGAAATTCCTGCAGGCCCACTGTCCAGCGCCCTCAGCCGCTTTGCCGGTGAGGCGGGTGTCATGCTCTCGGTGGATGGCAGCCTGCTTGAGGGTCTCCAGTCGAGCGGCCTCAGCGGGCAGTACGGTGTGGACGAAGGCTTCGATGAGCTGCTGCAGGGCAGCGGCCTGCAGGTGGTACGCAACGCGCAGGGCACCTATTCGCTGGCGCCGCGTGCCGAACAGGCCAGCACGGTCGAACTCAAGTCGATGGTGGTCGAAGGATTCGCCCTGGGTAATGCGCTGGGCGAGATGGAAGGCTACAACGCCACCCACAGCAGCGTGGCGACCAAGACCAGCATGCCGCTGGTGGAAACCTCGCAGACCGTGTCGGTGGTGACCCGCCAACAGATCGAGGATCAGGGCTCGCGCTCGATCGCCCAAGCGGTGCGCTACACGCCGGGGTTGATGAGCTCGCCCTATGGCGCGACTACCCGTTACGACTATGTCGCCATGCGCGGCATCAACGACGGCTCGGTGGACAATCTCTATCTCGATGGCCAGAAGCTGCTGGGCGACAGCGGCACCTTCAGCAGCCTGCAGGTCGATCCGTATTTCGTCGAGCGCATCGACATCCTCAAGGGGCCGTCCTCGGTGCTCTACGGTCGCAGCTTGCCGGGCGGGCTGGTGGCGATGACCACCAAGAAGCCGCAGTACGAGACCCGCCGCCAGTTGCAGCTTTCCTATGGCAGCGACGATTACAAACAGGTTGCTTTCGACCTCACCGGGCCGCTGGATGATGAGCGGATCGCCTACCGCCTCGTCGGTGTGGCCAAGGATGCCGACAACCAGGTCGATGGCATCGAGGAAAAGCGCTATGCGGTCATGCCGTCGCTGAGCATCGATTTCACCGAAGATACCCGTCTGACATTGCTGGCCATGCTGCAACACGATCCGGAGAGCGGCTATCACGGTGGGTTGCCGGCTGACGGTACCGTCACTTCTCACGGCGGCCGACGCATCTCGCGCAGCTTCTTCGAGGGTGATGAAGACTACGAGAAATTCGAGCGCGACCAGCAGATGATCGGCTACCAGTTCGAGCATCGCTTCAACGACGTCGTTTCGGCGCGGCAGAACTTCCAGTATCTGGACTCGGTCGTGGAGTCGGAGCAGGTCTACCAGTACGGCTATGTGACCGCCGATGAACTGGTGCGCTACTACACCGGTGCCGACGAGGCCCTACATGCCTGGAGCATCGACAATCAGCTGCAGTTTCTTTTCGATACCGGTGCTCTGAGTCACACGCTGGTGACCGGACTCGACTATCAGCGACGCAAGGCCAAGGTCGACTATGACGCAGCCTCCGGGGTGTCTCCGATCAACCCCTACACAGGCGCTGTTGGTGCAGGCAGTCCGGTGTTCTACCACCAGTACGATGAGACGCGCGAGCTTGAGCAGACCGGTCTCTACGTGCAGGATCTGATCAGCCTGGGTAACTGGCGTTTCTCCCTGGGCGTACGCCAGGACTGGGTGGATGTCTCGTTCGACCACACCGAGGATGCGGCCTATGGCGACCAGACCGATAGCGCCAAGCTGGAGCAGTTAACCGGGCGGGTTGGCGTGCTCTATGCCTTCGACAACGGCCTGTCGCCCTATGCCAGCTACTCGGAGTCCTTCAATCCCAACGCCACCGCGGCATACAACGAGGTCTCGCCGGGGGTTTACGACATCGCGCTGCTGGATGCCACCGAAGGCGAGCAGTACGAAGTGGGCCTCAAGTACCAGCCCCTCGGCACCGATGATCTCTATACCATCTCCTACTTCGATCTGAAGCAGTCCAACCTGGCGAACAAGGATTCCAACGAGAACTTCTATCGCGCGGTGGGTGAGCTCACCTCCAAGGGCGTTGAGGTCGAGGCCCGCCTGCGCCCGCTCGAGCAGGTCAACGTCCTTGCCAGCTACACCTACATGGATGTGGAGTACTCCAAGGACTTCACGGGTGCCGCCGGTGTGAACAATCGCGGCAATACACCCAACGCAGTGGCCCGCAACATGGCTTCGCTTTGGGCCGACTACACCTTCGCCCAGGGGCCGCTCGCCGGCCTGCAGTTAGGTGGCGGCGCGCGCTATTTCGGCAAGAGCTGGGTCGATGCGGAAAATACCCTGCGCATTCCGTCCTACACGCTGTACGACGCCATGCTCGGCTACGACCTGTCACGCGTGGGCCTGCAGGGTGTCGGTGTGCGTCTGAACCTCAACAACCTTACCGACGAGAAGTACGTGGCCGCCTGCAACAGCCTGAGCCAGTGCTATTACGGCGAGGCGCGCAATGTCATGGCAACCCTGACCTACGACTTCTGAGTCCTCACCGTGCCGCCGGCCTTCACGGGCCGGCGGCTTCGTGCTTTCTGAATCAACGGAAAACCGATGATGCGTTCTATCCTCGTTCTCCTGCACCGTTACATCGGACTGGCCACGGCGTTGTTCCTGTTTCTGGCGGGCATCACCGGCAGCATCCTGGCCTTCCATCACGAGCTGGACGAGTGGCTGAATCCCGAGTTCTACCACACCACCAGCGAGGGGCCGGTGCTGGCGCCGGGCGACCTGGTCGAGCGGATCGAGACGGCGAACCCGCGCATGCAGGTCTGGTACATGGAGTTCCCCGGCGAGCCGGGCCATGCCGCGTTGATGGCGCTGGTGCCGCGCAAGGACCCCGCGACCGGCAAGCCTTTCGAGATAAAACCAGTGGTGCATTACCTCGACGCGGTGACCGGCGAGCCGGTCGGCACGCGCTACTGGGGCGAATGCTGCTTCTCGCGCAAGAACTTCGTGCCCTTCATGCTCGAGTTCCACTACAACCTGTCGCTGCCGGGCAACTGGGGGCTGTGGCTGATGGGTATCGTGGCGATCGCCTGGGTGATCGACTGCTTTGTCTCGCTGCTGCTGACCTTTCCCCGCGGGCGGCCGTTCTTCGGCAAGTGGTGGACGTCGTGGAAGATCAAACGCCAGCGCATGAATCATGACGTGCATCGCGCGGGCGGCCTGTGGCTTTGGTTGCTGCTGCTACCGGTGGCCGTGAGCAGCGTGGCCATGAACCTGCCCGAACAGGTGTTCAAACCGGTGGTGTCGCTGGTATCCAAGGTGGAGCCGAGCGTCTACGAAGCCCGTGGTCGGCTGCCGGCCGAGCAGTTGGGCACCACCGCCTACGATTTCCATCAGGCCTACGACTACGCCATGCAGCATGCGGCTGAGCTCGGCCTGAGCGAGCCCATCGGCGAGCTGTACTACAGCTTCGAATACAACTTCTACGGCGCCGGCTTCGGCGATCACGACAGCAACCAGGGCAATGTCTGGCTGTTCTTCCACGGCACCGATGGGACCCAGTTGCTGGGCCAGGAAATACCGGGGCAGGGCACCCTGGGCCAGCAGTTCCACATGCTGCAGCCAGCGATTCATGGCGGACGCATCCTCGGCATGCCGGGGCGGATTCTGATCGCGGTGCTGGGCGTGGCGATTGCGGTGCTATCGGTGACCGGCGTGGTGATCTGGTGGCGCAAGCTGCGTGCGAGGAGGGCGGCAGCGCTCAGGCGGGAGGTGGAACTGGCAGTGTGATTCATGAGGCGGTGGAAAGCGCTGCGCGTTTTTCACCCTTCGCACGAATCGGCTAGTCCGCCTGGGCGCAGCTCCACAGCTCCAGCGCAGGCCGCTCCACCGTCGGCGGGCCGAGCCATTCACTCAGCGCGTGGCAAGTACCGTCGAAGCACAACTGGTAATCCCCGGCTTCAGGGGTGCGCCCTACGCGCAGGGGCTGCATAGGGGGCAGCTGGCGCCGGTAGTGCCAGCTGCCGTCGCGCAATTCGGCATCGTCAGGGGCATCCATTCCGGCGCCGCTGCCCTTGATCCGCGCTTCGCCGAGCAGCAGGCCGTCCGGCGTCACACGGTAGTCTTCTTCCCAGCGGATCTTCTCGATCGTATGGTTCCAGGCCAGGGTGAAGGTGGGTGTGGGCACTTGCGCCCACACCACGCCCGCCAACCCCAGGCAGAGCCCGATCACGCCACCGCCGGCTCGGTACGACGAGCGCGCCAGATGTGCTGGGCGACCAGGGTAATGCCCAGTACGAAGCCGATTTCATCGCTGATCGGCAGCGCCAGGATCAGCGCGACGCCCGCGGCGAAGGCCCACAGGCGTTCCCACATCGGCATGCGCAGGCTCAGGTGGCCGGTCACCGCCATGCCCCACAGACACACTGCGAAGATTGTTTTGCCCACCATGTACGCCGTGGCCAGCCAGCTGTCGCCCTGCATCATCAGCGCCGGGTCGTAGACCGCCATGAACGGCACGACGAAACCGGCGGCGGCGATGCGGATCGCCCAGAGGCTGATCTTGAAGCCGTTCTCGCGCGCGATCGGCGCCGCGGCGAAGCAGGCCAGCGCCACCGGCGGCGTCAGGTCCGCCATCAGCCCGAAGTAGAAGACGAACATGTGCGAGACGATCAGCGGCACACCCAGCTGCTCCAGTGCCGGTGCGGCGATGGCGCTGGTGATGATGTAGTTGGGAATGGTCGGGATGCCCATGCCCAGCACCAGGCAGGTGACCATGGTCAGTACCAGCGAGAGGAACAGGTTGTTCTCGCCGATGGCCAGGATGTAGCCGGCGAAGGTACTGGCGATGCCGGTCAGCGAGACGATGCCGATGATCACCCCCACCAGCACGCAGGCGATGCCCACCGGGATTGCATGACGTGCGCCTTCCACCAGGGCGAACAGGCAGGCGCGCAGGGTGTCACGGCCGCCCTTGATGAACCAGCAAGCCACTACCAGTGCGCCGATGACGCCGAAGATCACCCCGATGCCGAGCTGGAAGAAGCCGGCGCAGAGTACGCCCAGCGCGACCCAGAAGGCGCCGCGCAGCCAGAAGCTGCTGGCCTTGAGGATGATCGCCGAGCCGAGGATGACGATGGCGGTCAACGCCAGGCCCACGGTGCCGGAGAACATCGGCGTGCGGCCGGAGAACAGCAGGTAAACCAGTACGAACAGGGGGATCAGCAGATACCAGCGCGCCTTCACCGCACTCCAGGCGCTCGGGCACTGGTCCTTCGGCAGGCCCTTGAGGTTCTTGCTGCGCGCTTCCAGATGCACGATCCAGAACACCGCGAAGAAATACAGCATCGCCGGGATCAGCGCCGCCTTGGCCACCTCGACATAGGGAACATTGATGGTCTCGGCCATGATGAAGGCCACCGCGCCCATCACCGGCGGCATGATCTGCCCGCCCATGCTCGCCGTGGCTTCCACCGCGCCGGAGAAGGCCGGACGGTAGCCGAAGCGCTTCATCAGTGGGATGGTGAACTGCCCGGTGGTGACTACGTTGGCGACGCCGGAGCCGGTGATGGTGCCCATCAGCGCTGATGACACCACCGATACCTTGGCCGGGCCGCCGGTCTTGTGGCCGAACATGCCCATGGCGAAATCGGTGAACAGCTTGATCATCCCGGCTTGCTCGAGGAAGGAGCCGAACAGGATGAAGAGGAAAATATAGGTCGCCGAGACATAGGTCGGCGTGCCATAGAAGCCTTCGGTGCCGAACGACAGCTGATTGACGATCTGATCGAAGCCGTAGCCGCGATGGGCAAAGTCGCCCGGCAGATACTCACCGAACAGGCCGTATGCGAGGAAGATCGCGCAGATGGTCGGCAGTGCGATACCCATCACCCGGCGTCCGGCTTCGAACACCAGTACAGCGAGGACAACACCGACGATCATGTCGGGGCCGGTCAGGTCACCCGAGCGTTGGACCAGGTCACCTTCGAAATACCACTGGTAGAACGCCGTCGCCATGCCGGCCAGGCCGAGCAGCCATGCCAGCGGTTGCCAGGGACGGCCATTGCCTTTCGCCGGGTAGCAGAGAAACACCATCAGCAGCAGGAAGCCAACGTGGCCCGCACGCAGCACCTGGCTGGATACCGGATGGAAGGCGGCAGTGATGATCTGGTACGTGGAAAACAGCAGGGCGACGTAGAACAACGTCTTCGGCCATTCGCTGGGACTGCTGTGCAGCCCTTGGGTCTCGCTCATGGGATGGCTCTCTCGGAAAAGGTTGAAGCGTCGCGCCAGTGGGGAACATGGGCGTTCTTCGCGATGGCCGGAAAGCGGGCCATCAGGCTATGCAGTCTTGAAGGCAAGCCGGGTGGGTATCAGCCACCCGGCCCGGCTGTCACTTGAGGACGCCGGCTTCCTTGTAATAGCGCTCGGCGCCCGGATGCAGCGGGATCGGCAGACCTTGGGTAGCGGTTTCCAGCTTGATGTCCTTGGCCGCGGAGTGGGCGCTGGACAAGCGGTCGAGGTTCTCGAAGATCAGCTTGGTCATCTGATAGGCAACGTCGTCGGAGACCTTCTCGTGGCTGACCAGGATGTTGGTGATGGCGGCAGTGGGGATGTCCGCATCCTGACCGTCATAGGTGCCGGCCGGAATCACCTTCGACTGGTAGGCGGCGCTGCCGATCTTGGCTACTACGTCCTCGGGTACCGAGACGAAGGTGATGGGGACCATAGAGGCCAGGTCACGAATGGCTGCCATGCCGAGGCCGGAAGACTGCAGGGTGGCATCCAGCTGGCGGTTCTTGATCAGTTCGACCGACTCAGCATAAGGCATGAACTCCACGCGACCCATGTCCTCGTAGGTCAGGCCGGCGGCCTTGAAGATTGCACGGGCGTTGAGCTCGGTACCGGATTTCGGCGCGCCGACGGAGATACGCTTGCCCTTCAGGTCTTCCAGGGTCTTGATCCCGGATTCCTTGCTGGCAACGATGTGGATGTAGTTCGGGTAGGTCGCCGCGATGGCGCGCAGACGCTTGAGAGGTGCCTTGAAGCCGGCATCTTCGACGCCGTTCCAGGCGTCATCCACCGAGTCGCCCAGGGAGAAGGCCAGCTCGCCACGACCCGCTTGTAGCAGGTTGAGGTTCTCTACCGATGCCTTGGTGGCCTGAACGGAGGTTTTGGCGCCGTCGATCTTGTTGTACTGCTGCGACAGGGCTACGCCAATCGGGTAGTAAACGCCGCTGGTACCGCCAGTGAGGATGTTGATGAAGGTCGGCGCCGCGACGGCTGCCGTGCTGGCTGTGAAGGCTGCGGCGGCAGCGAGCAAGCCAAAGCGTTTGGTCAGTCTCATGGATGTCTCCGTTTCATTGTTATTGGTGGAGCTGTGACGATAAACGATAGCCCTGCTGAAAGGCAGGCATGCGACAAGAAAGGCGCCGGTGAGGCAGGGTATCGGTAGCCGCTGCTCTTCTTGTCGTTGTCGTTACATCGAAGCAAGGATCTATCAGCATTAACCATGCCAAAGACTGCTGGCGCCTGTTTGAGCGGTGTTCTGGCCTTTGGAAGGAGAGCGTAGGCGATAATCCGCTTATTGGTCGTTTGTTCTGAGCAAGATATCGCCTATTGGTCGTCATTCGGCCCGCTGCTCACCCAAGGCAAGGGTTGCGCAACGCGAGGGGCCCGTTACAGTGACGCCATTCCGATACGTGAAGCCTGCCCATGCGCCTGGTCGTTCTCGCCTTCCTGCTGCCGTTGCTGGCCGATGCCGCCCCGGCGCCGTACTACCTGTGGCAGAGCAAGCTCGACGGCACCGTTATCTGCCGACAGAGCTCGCCTGGCCAGGGCTGGGAGCGCCTTGACGGGCGTGCCTTCCGTGACCTCAACTGCACGCTGCCGGCAGCACGTGTGGAGCGGCCCACGGGTGTACCGGGCTTTCGCTCCCAGCCAGGGCGCTGATTCCGGCCCGGCCTTTTCCGAAACTGCAGAGCAACCAGAGAGGACAGCATGAACCGCAAGATCGCCTTTATTACCGGAGCCACCTCGGGCTTCGGTCGCGCCACCGCTCGCCGTTTCGCCGAGGCCGGCTGGGCACTGGTTCTGACCGGACGCCGCAGCGAACGCCTGCAGGCTCTCGAGGAAGAACTGGCGAGCAAGGTACCGGTGCATGTGGCAACGCTCGACGTGCGCGACGCCGAAGCCGTGAAGACCCTGGTCTCCGGGTTGCCCGAAGACTTCCGCGCCATCCGCTGCCTAGTCAACAACGCCGGCCTGGCGCTGGCGCCGGAACCCGCGCAGAAGGTTGATCTGCAGGACTGGCACACCATGATCGACACCAATATCACTGGACTGGTCAACGTCACCCATGCGCTGCTGCCGACGCTGATCGAGACCGGCAAGGGTGCCAGCATCGTCAACATCGGCTCGGTGGCCGGCCAGTGGCCCTATCCGGGCGGGCATGTCTACGGCGCGAGCAAGGCCTTCGTCCAGCAGTTCACCTACAACCTGCGCTGCGACCTGCAGGGCACAGGGGTGCGCGTCACCGATATCGCGCCGGGCCTGGCCGAGACCGAGTTCACCCTGGTACGCACCAAGGGCAACCAGGCGGCTTCCGATGCGCTGTACCGGGGCACCACGCCGTTGAGTGCCGAAGATATCGCCGAGCAGATCTTCTACGTGGCGACGCTGCCCGATCACATCAACATCAACCGTCTGGAAGTGATGCCGACCCGCCAGGCCTGGTCGGCGTTCAATATCGATCGCGACAAGTAACCACTCGATACGACCGCCGGCCCGCGATCACCGCCGCGCCATAGACTGAACGGGGTCCTACGCGGCAGACGAATGCTGGATATTTCCGCCTACCCCGGTCTTTTTCTGGCTGCCTTGCTGGCGGCCACTATCCTGCCGCTGCAATCGGAGGCGGCGCTGGTCGGCCTGCTGTTGTCCGATGCCTTCGCGCCCTGGGCACTGCTGCTGGTCGCTACCACGGGGAACGTGCTGGGTTCGGTGATCAACTGGCTGCTGGGGCGCTCGTTGGAGCGCTTGCGTGATCGCCACTGGTTTCCTGTCAGCGCATCCGGGCTGGCCAGGGCTCAGCGCAGTTACCAGCGGTACGGACGCTGGTCGCTGCTGCTCAGCTGGGTGCCGCTGGTCGGCGATCCGCTGACGGTGATCGCCGGTACTTTGCGCGAGCCGCTGTGGAGCTTCCTGCTGCTGGTGACCTTGGCCAAGGGCGCGCGTTACCTGGTGCTGGCGGCGCTGACCCTGGGCTGGTTCTGAGTCAACGAAGTCGTGGCGGTGCCCGGCGCCGCGCTGGCCTGCCGCCAGCCTTCGCGAGGCTGGCAGAAGCTTTCGCCACGCAGATAGGGCTGCAGAATCGGCTGCATGCCCTTGAGCGCCTGGACCGGTAGCGCCGAGGTGAAGCGGAAATTGTCCGCCGCCTGCCCCGGAACGTAGGCAGTCAGAGTGCCGAAGTGGTTAGGGCCCAGGTAGAAGACGAAGGTGGCGGTGCGATTGAGCGCGCGCGAGCTGATCAGCCGACCGCTGGCGGTCACGCTCTGCAGCCGGTTGTCGCCGGTACCGGTCTTGCCGCCCATGAGCAGTGCGCTGCCGTCGACCTGGATGAAACTGTCCTGCAGGCGCCGCGCGGTGCCGCCTTCCACCACGTTGGCCAGGGCTTCGCGCAGGGTCTGCGCCACTTCCCTTGGTAGTACCCGTTCGCCGGACCCAGTGGCGATGCCGAGGTGGGTCTCGTAGGGCGTGTCGCTGGCGAAGCGCAGACGGTCGATGCGTATGCTGGGCAGGCGCACGCCGTCGTTGAGGATGATGCCCATCAGTTCGGCCAGTGCCGCCGGCTGGTCGCCGGAGCTACCCAGGGCCGTGGCGAGCGAGGGCACCAGGTGTTCGAACGGATAACCCAGGCGCTGCCAGCGACGGTGGATATCGGTGAAGGCCTCGACTTCCAGCATGATGCGGATGCGGCTGTCGCGGGCGCTCTTGTGGCGACTGCGCAGCAGCCAGCCGTACACCTCCTGGCGCTGCTCGGCGCTGGCGGCGACGATCTCCTTCAGCCCCGCATCGGGATGGGCGATCAGGTAGCCCAGCAGCCACAGATCCAGCGGGTGCACCCGGGCGATATAGCCCTGATCCGGCAGGCTGTACTGGCCACGGGCATAGCGCTGATAGAGCGCCTCGCGCTCGTCGTCATCGAGCTCGGACGCGGGCAGGCGTTCGTCCAGGAACCGCGCGAAGCGGGCGCGATCGGCCTCGGGCAATGCATAGCGGTGCACCGCGGCAAGGCGGGCAGGTGTGGGATGGATGCCGTCGAGCAGAACCTCGATGCGCTGCTCGGTGCTCTTGTCGCGGTATTTCTTCCAGAAGCGCTGCAGGAACACCACGCCCTCGCGATCGGCGAAGCGCGCGAGGTATTCCAGCCGTTCGGGGTTGTCGTCGTCGCCGAGCAGTGCGGCGCGATCGCTCAGCTGGTGGCTGCTGTAGCTGACCAGGTCGCGTAGCAGTCGCACGAACGGCAGGTTGATCGACTCGCGCAGGGCCTCGCGCAGCGTCGGCCGGCGACGGTCGTCCTGGCGGCTGAAGTTGCTGAAGCGGTGCATTCCCGCGCCGGTGAAGAAGTGTTCGGCGGGGCTCGCCGAGTAGCGTCGCTCCATCGCCGCGTCGAGCATGGCTGTCAGGCTGCGGTCTTCGTTGCGGGCCAGGTAGTCCAGCGCCCAGCGGCTCAGCGGGTCCTCGGCCTTGACCTGACGCAGCGCCTTGCGGTCGAGCAGCGCATGGCGCTGATGCAGCTCGGCTATCACCTCAAGGTAAGTGGTGAGTACGCGCAGCTTGGCAGTGGAGCCCAGTTCCAGTTTGCTGCCCTGGTTGATGTCGAACGGCTGGTCGGTGCTGTCGGTCTGCACACGCACCTGGAAACCTTGCTCGTCGCGTTCGAGCAAGGTGAAGCTGTAGCGCACCTCGGCGGTCTTTTCCGGCGACAGCATGCGGTCGCCGAACAGCCCCACCTCCTCGGCGAAAACCGGATCGGCCAGGCGCCGCAGGTATTCGCCGACCTGCCGTTGCAGGGTGCCGTGCAGTGGCGTGGTGGCGGTCAGATCGAGACGGTCGAGGTCGTACAGCGACAGCCCCAGCAGGCCGGCCAGGCGCATGCGCGCGATGCTGACGCCCTTGCCGATTTCGATGGCTTGCGTGGCTGGCTCGTGGCTGAAATCGCGCAGTTCGGCGCGCCGGGCAAGGGCGGCATCGCGCAGCGACAGCGGGATCAGGCCATCGCGGGCGAGCAGGCGCAGGTGACTGTCAGTGAGTGCCGTCAGTTCGTCGCGTCCGGCACCGAGATAGTGGGTCGGCCGGCGCTGGGCGATCAGCAGCGACAGCACCTGGCGCAGCGCCAGGCCCTGGGCGACCAGGCTGCTGCCGGCGTTGTGGCGCGAATCGAGCAGGCGGTTGACCTCGGCGAAGTCCGCGCCGAACCAGAGGCGCAGGCCATCGGCGAGGCCGTGCACCTCGCCATGCCCGGGCACGGCTGCCAGCGGCACGCTGTTGAGATAGGCCAGGACGATGCGCTGCCGGCTGGCGAGGGTCTGTGGTCCTTCGCGATAGGTGCGCACGCTGGCCGATACCATCTGCCGCAGCTTCTCCTCGGGGCCGTCTGTGCGTCCGTAAGGTGAATGGCGGTACTTCTCGGCCTGAGTCGCCAGGGTGCTGCCGCCGGCTGCCTGGCCGGACAGCCCCAGGTTCTTCTCGATCTGACTGAATGCCGCCATGGTCAGGCGCGGCCAGTCCACGGCAGGGTTGACCCGTGGCCGGCCAGTATCCAGCAGGCCACGGTCCTCGATGAACAGCAGGCTCTGCGCCACCAGCGGCGGAATGCTCTCGAAGTTCGCATAAAGCTGGTCGGGATAGCGGTTGGCGTAGAGTACCGCGGCGGTGCAATCCTCGAGGGTCAGACCGGCATGCGGCTTTTCCAGGTAGGGTACGAAGAAGCCGCGACTGGAATAGTCCAGCAGGGCCGGCGAGAAGCGCGCCTGTGCCTCGATACGGAAGCCCTGGCGGAGCAGGCGCTCGGCGAAGCGCGGGATGTCGACGTAACCCAGGCGGCGGTCGAAGGGCCCGTCGTCGGGAAAGAGTACCTGCTCGCTGGCGCCGGGCTCGATGCGGTAGTCGAGGCTTGCGGCGTAGCGGCTCAGCCAGAGCGCCTGCAACTCCGAAGTCTGCATCTCGTGCCAGCCGGCATAGCCGCCGCCGGCCAGCAACGAGACGGTTGTCAGCAGCACGAATCGACGAGCCAGAGGACGGCCGCGCGTGTGCGGGTTGCCACTGGTCGGTGGGTCAGGCAGGTCCGGCGCTGCCCCGATGCGATTGGCTTGCCATACTGCGCCCATGATCTCCGGCCAAGCTTTCTGTGAACTCCTTCACAAGCGTAGTCTGCGCGGGATGCTTGGCTGCATCGAGCGGATGAACGGAGCGGCACCGATCTAATCAGAAAGTTGGAGGTTACAGCCGCGAGTTTTTCTGGCAGGGTAGGCCCTACGATTGTGCGACAGCTCGCCGCAGAGTGGTTGTGCGAATCGGTGTGATATCGGGAGAGACTGCCGGCGTGATCGCCGCAGCGCCGAAGGAGCAACCGCCCCGGAAACTCTCAGGCAAAAGGACCGTTATCACCGGTGAACTCTGAAGAGCCGCCCGACCATCGTCGTCGGGCGCACCGAAGGAGCAAGCGACTGCGCTCTGGCGCAGACGTGAAACTCTCAGGTCCAGGACAGAGGGGGCGCCCGCCGCGCATTGTGCGCACGGGCTTCAACCCCTGACGTCTCTGGAGCTACAACAATGAAAACAATCGCTGTCATTGGTGGCGGAATCACCGGTGTTACCACCGCCTATGCCCTGGCCAAGCGCGGCTTCGCGGTCACCCTGTTCGAAAAGCATCGCTATGCCGCCATGGAAACCTCGTTCGCCAACGGGGGCCAGCTGTCGGCCTCCAATGCCGAGGTCTGGAACCACAGGTCGACCATCGTCAAGGGCCTGAAGTGGATGCTCAAGAACGATGCGCCGCTGCTGGTCAATCCCAAGCCCAGCTGGCACAAGCTCTCCTGGTTCGCCGAATTCATCGGTTCGATCCCAAACTACGACAAGAACACCGTCGAAACCGCGCGCCTGGCGATCGCTGCGCGCGAGCACCTGTTCGCCTGGGCCGACGAGGAAGGCATCGACTTTGACCTGAAGAAGAAAGGCATCCTGCACATCTACCGCGACAAGGCCGGCTTCGAGCACGCCGGGAAGGTGTCCCGGTTGCTGGCCGAAGGCGGCCTGCCGCGGCGTAGCGTAACGCCCGAGGAAATGCGCGACATCGAGCCGACCCTGGCCGGCAAGTACTACGGCGGCTATTTCACCGAATGCGATTCCACCGGCGACATCCACAAGTTCACCAACGGCCTGGCGGCGGCGATCGATCGTCTGGGCGTTCGCTGCCTCTACGGTGAGGATGTGAAGGCGGTCGCCAGCGATGGCAAGCGCGCCAGCGTGACCCTCGGCAGCAGCGCCGGCGACGAGGTATTGCAGTTCGATGGGCTGGTGGTCTGCGCCGGAACCGCCAGCCGCGACCTGGCCGCGCAGCTGGGCGATCGGGTGAACATCTATCCGGTCAAGGGCTACTCGATCACGGTCAACCTGAACGACGAGCTCAGCCGTGTCTCGGCACCCACCGTCAGCCTGCTGGACGACGAGACCAAACTGGTGACCAGTCGCCTGGGCGACGATCGCTTCCGGGTCGCCGGCACCGCCGAGTTCAACGGCTACAACCGCGACATCCGCGCCGACCGCATTCGTCCGCTGGTGGAATGGGTGAACCAGTGCTTCCCCGGCGTCAACACCCGTAGCGTAGTGCCCTGGGCCGGCCTGCGGCCGATGATGCCGAACATGATGCCCAAGGTCGGGCGCGGCAAATCGCCCTGCGTGTTCTACAACACCGGCCATGGCCACCTGGGCTGGACCCTGAGCGCCGTCACCGCGGACATGATCGGCGATGTGGTGGGGCAGGCGCTGGGCGGCACCACTGTTCCGGAGGCATCGGCGCAACCGGTTTGCGCATAGGGTTTGTTGCCCTTTCGTCGCGAGCCTCGCTGCAGTGAAGAATGAGGTCAGCGCGGCAGTGGTAGAAATGCAACATGAAAAAGACCGCGAGGCCTGTAATGAGGCCTCGCGGTCTTTGATTGAGACCTGAGGCGGTAGGCTGAGAAGCTTCCGTCGATTCCGCATCAGCTGTTATGGCCACCGCCGTGGCTGTGTTGCCCGCCCTAGCTACCTATCTCCAAGGTGATGCCCGACAAGGCCTCGCGTGGAAGGGTTTGCCTTTCGATCTGCTGCGCCAGGGCGAATACCCGTCCGCAGAGCCACGTCTTCTCGAATTCGAAGTGATCGCCGCGTTCCGGCGCCGAATGCCAATGAGGTCAGCGTCGGCTTGGGCGGGCGATTACGCGGCATCATTACGATTTTGGTAACGATTGCCCCTCCAGCTTGATTGATGGCCCAGGGGGCACTGCCTACTGTGAGCTCCACATCGCGGAAACCTGTGGAGTCGTCATGACAACAACAATATCCCCACCGCCGCAGTGGTCGCGTCGTCGTGCCGAAAAGGCCCGGCGACTCGATCAGGTGCGCCGCCTCGCCGATGGCGTGGTGCTGCCCAGCGAGCGGATCGTCGAGGCCCTGGAAACGCTGATCGCACCTGGCGATCGCGTGGTGCTTGAAGGCAACAACCAGAAGCAGGCGGATTTCCTCTCCCGCTCGCTGGCCCAGGTCGATCCCGGCAAGCTGCACGACCTGCACATGATCATGCCCAGCGTCAGCCGCGCCGAGCACCTGGACCTGTTCGAACGGCAGATCGCGCGCAAGCTCGACTTCTCCTTCGCCGGCCCGCAGAGCCTGCGCATCAGCCAGTTGCTGGAAGACGGCCTGCTGGAAGTCGGCGCCATTCACACCTACATCGAACTCTACTCGCGCCTCTTGGTGGACCTGATCCCCAACGTCGCGCTGGTGGCCGGTTTCACCGCCGACCGCGAAGGCAACATCTACACCGGCCCGAGCACCGAGGACACACCGGCGCTGGTCGAACCCACCGCCTTCTCCGACGGCATCGTCATCGTCCAGGTCAACCAGATCGTCGACGACCCGCGCGACCTGCCGCGCGTGGACATTCCGGCGAGTTGGGTCGATTTCGTGGTGCAGGCCGACAAGCCGTTCTACATCGAGCCGCTGTTCACCCGCGATCCGCGCCACATCAAGCCGGTGCACGTATTGATGGCGATGATGGCGATCCGCGGCATCTATGAAAAACACAACGTGCAGTCGCTCAACCACGGCATCGGCTTCAACACCGCGGCCATCGAGCTGATCCTGCCGACCTACGGCGAATCCCTGGGCCTGAAAGGCAAGATCTGCCGCAACTGGACGCTCAATCCGCACCCGACGCTGATCCCGGCGATCGAGACCGGCTGGGTCGAGAGCGTGCACTGCTTCGGCACCGAGCTGGGCATGGAGAACTACATTGCCCAGCGCCCGGATGTGTTCTTCATCGGCCGCGACGGCTCGATGCGCTCCAACCGCATGATGTGCCAACTGGCCGGGCAATACGCGGTGGACCTGTTCATCGGTGCGACCCTGCAAGTGGATGGCGACGGGCATTCGTCGACCGTCACCCGTGGCCGCCTGGCCGGCTTCGGCGGCGCGCCAAACATGGGCCACGATCCGCGCGGTCGCCGTCACGCCACACCGGCCTGGCTCGACATGACCGAGCCTGTGACCATGCTCGAACGCGGCAAGAAGCTCGTGGTGCAGATGGTCGAGACCTTTCAGGAAGGTGGCAAACCTACCTTCGTCGAGCAGCTCGACGCGGTCCAGGTGGCGAAGAAGAGCGGCATGCCGCTGGCGCCGATCATGATCTACGGCGACGACGTCACCCACCTGCTCACCGAGGAAGGCATCGCCTACCTGTACAAGGCGCGCTCGCTGGAAGAGCGCCAGGCGATGATCGCCGCGGTGGCCGGCGTCACCAGTATCGGTCTGCGTCATGATCCCAAGGACACCGAGCGCATGCGCCGCGAAGGGCTGATCGCGCTGCCGGAAGACCTCGGCATCCGCCGCAACGACGCCAGCCGCGAACTGCTTGCCGCCAAGAGCATCGCCGAGTTGGTGGAATGGTCCGGCGGTCTCTACAACCCGCCCGCCAAGTTCAGGAGCTGGTGATGAGCGCGCTCATTGCAACACGGCCGTCGCCGGCCGAGCGCCTGGCGAACCTGGCGGTGCAGGCACTGATCGACGAGGCCGACCTGTCGCCCAAGCCGGGGCTGGTGGACCGGCGTGGGAGCGGCGCGCACAGCGATCTGCACCTGGGCCTGATGCACGTCTCGGCGCAATCGCTGTGGCCGACGTTCGCCGCCATGGCCGACGCGGCGCGCGCCGAGGGCGAGGTCAGCCAGGCGTTGCGCGAGACGCTCGGCCAGCTGGGTCGCGACGGCGAAGCGGAGATGCTGCGCGTCACCGCCGGGGTCAACACCCATCGCGGCGCGATCTGGGCGTTGGGCTTGCTCAGTGCCTCCGCGACGCTGAAGTCGGGAGCTGCCGCCGACGAGATCGCCATGACCGCCGCCGCCCTTGCCCGACTGGAAGACCCCGTCGCACCACGCAACTCGGACAGTCATGGCGCACGGGTCTGCCGTCGCTATGGCGTGCTCGGCGCGCGGGAACAGGCGCAGCACGGCTTCCCCGCCGTCATCGAGCATGGCCTGCCGCAACTGTTGGCCAGCCGTCGCGCCGCTGCCGGTGAGCAGAACGCGCGGCTCGATGCGCTGCTGGCGATCATGAGCAAGCTGACCGACACCTGCGTGCTGCATCGGGCCGGGTTGGAAGGCCTGGAGCGCATGCAGCAGGGTGCCCGCGCCGTGCTCGCCGCCGGTGGCGCCGCCAGCCTCGCCGGTCGTCGCCAGTTGCGTCTGCTCGATCGCGACATGCTGGCGCTCAACGCCTCGCCGGGCGGCGCCGCCGACCTCCTGGCCGCCACTCTTTTCCTCGACCGCCTGGCGCCTGCCGCGTCGGCGCCGATTGGGAGCAATTGATCATGGAAACCCTGTCTTTTGAATTCGCCGCCGGGCAGCCCGCCCGCGGCAAGGCCCTGGTCGGTGTGGTCGGCTCGGGCGATCTGGAAGTGCTGCTCGAACCCGGCCAGGCCGGCAAGCTGGTGATCCGCGTGGTCACCTCGGTCAAGGGGGCCGAGCAACGCTGGCAGCAACTGTTCGAGCGGATGTTCCGCGAGCAGACGCTACCTGCGCTGAACATCGACATCCACGACTTCGGCGCCACACCCGGCGTGGTGCGCCTACGCCTGGAACAGGGACTGGAGGAGGTCGGCCATGACTGATGCTTCTGCAAACAACGTCACCCGTCTGCTGCAGTCGCGCAGCTTCGTCGAACTCGGCGCCCGCGAGCGCGCCCGCGCACTGCTGGATGCGGGCAGTTTCCGCGAACTGCTTGATCCGTTCGACCGCGTCGTCTCGCCCTGGCTGCCGAAGCAGGGCATCGTCACCCAGGCTGATGACGGCGTGGTGGTGGCCAAGGGCACCCTCGACGGTCAACCGGCGGTGATCGCCGCCATCGAAGGCGCTTTCCAGGGCGGCAGCATGGGCGAGGTTGGCGGCGCGAAGATTGCCGGCGCGCTGGAGCTGGCTGCCGAGAACAATCGCAACGGCATTCCCACCCGCGCCGTGCTGTTGCTGGAAACCGGCGGCGTGCGCCTGCAGGAGGCCAACCTGGGGCTGGCCGCCATCGCCGAGATCCAGGCGGCCATCGTCGAGCTGCGCGAACACCAGTCGGTGATCGGCGTGGTGGCGGGCTCGGTCGGCTGCTTCGGCGGCATGGGCATCGCTGCCGGGCTGTGCAGCTACCTGGTGGCGACCCGCGAGGCGCGTATCGGGCTCAACGGCCCACAGGTGATCGAGCAGGAAGCCGGCATCGAGGAATACGACTCGCGCGACCGTCCGTTCATCTGGAGCCTGACCGGCGGCGAACAGCGCCATGCCAGCGGTCTGGTGGACAGCTACGTCGCAGACGACAGCGATGCCATCCGTGCCGAACTGCACAAGCTGTTCGCCCAGGGCAAGCCGGCGCAGCCGCGCAGTCGGCGGCATGCCTGGTTCCTGCAACGCCTGACCGACGCCGATACCCGTGAGCAGCTCGATGCCGCGGGGGTGCGCGCCCTCTACCAAGGAGATGCCCAATGAGCCGTGGACTGAACTGGTTGCAAGCCCTGGCCGGTGGCCAGGCCCTGGCCGGCTATCCGGCCTCGGTGAAGGTCGTCGATGGTGAACTCGAAGGCCGTGCCGCGCGCTATATCGCCGTGGTGCCCGATGCTGAGAGCCCCTTTCCGCGCGCGCGCAACGGCGAGGTTGGCCTGCTCGAAGGCTGGGCCCTGGGCCAGGCCGTGGACGAGGTGATCGAGGCCGACCGCGACAAGGCCGACAAGCGCTTACTGGTCGCCGTGGTCGACGTACCGAGCCAGGCCTATGGCCGCCGCGAGGAGGCCCTGGGCATTCACCAGGCGCTGGCCGGTGCGGTGGACGGCTATGCCCGTGCACGGCTGGCCGGGCATCCGGTGGTGGCGTTGCTGGTGGGCAAGGCCATGTCCGGCGCCTTCCTCGCCCATGGCTACCAGGCCCAGCGGATCATCGCCCTGCGCGATCCGGGGGTGATGGTGCACGCCATGGGCAAGGCCGCCGCCGCGCGTATCACCCTGCGCAGCGTCGAGGAACTGGAGGCGCTGGCTGAATCGGTACCGCCGATGGCCTACGACATCGACAACTACGCGACCCTCGGCCTGCTCTGGGAAACCCTCTCGGTGGGCAACATCGAGCAGCCGGCAGCCGCCGACCTGGCGCGGGTGCGCGATAGCCTGCGCAAGGCCGTCGAGGACATCGGCACCAGCACCGACCTGAGCGGTCGCCTAGGCGCGGCCAATCGCGAGGCCTCGTCGCGGGTCCGGGAGAAACTGCGCGCGCAGTGGTGAGCTTTTCCCCTCTCGCCCCGCTGGGGAGAGGGGGCGGCCTTGAGAAGCTAGCGCCCCCGCTGCCACCACAACCACCCTCCCTAACAACAACCACGAGGAGGCTGCAGATGATCGACAGACTACGCCCCCACGACCTGCTCTGGGGCCTGACACCGGCACAGCTGCCCGCCGACGCGCCGGCCTGGGTGCGGCAGGTGCTCGCCGCTGGCCAGCCGGTGGTGGTCCGCCGTGCGCTGGTAGCCAGCGGGCAGGTTGCGGTGGGCGTGCGCGGTGCCAGCCGCGATCAGCGCTTCGCCACCACGCTGGAGGTGACCAGAGTGTTGCGTCGAGTGGGCCCGGAGCAACTGGTCGAGCGATTGCCGGCCGGTGAGTTGCCTGCCTTCAAGGCGCTGGCCTTGCTCAAGCCGTTTCTCGACGAGCTGGGTCTCGTCTGGGGCGTCACCGGATCGGTCGGCTACCAATTGGCCAGCGGCGTCGAGGCGGCGCATGCCGAGAGCGATCTCGATCTGCTGCTGCGGACCCCGCAATCCTTGTCCCGCCAACTGGCAGGCGAACTGCAGCGGCTGCTGGACGAGGCGCCCTGTGCCGTCGACCTGCAACTGGAGACACCCTCGGGTGGCGTCGCCCTGCGCGAGTGGGCCGGCGACTCGGCGCGCGTCCTGCTCAAGTGCGCCACGGGCGCGCGGCTGATCGAGGACCCCTGGGCGACCAGGGAGCTGGCGGCATGAGCAGCCTGTTCGCCTTCCCCGGCCAGGGTGCGCAGAGGCCCGGCATGCTGCATCGGTTGCCGGACGAACCGCAGATCGCTGCCGCCCTGGCTGAAGCCAGTGAGGTACTCGGCGAGGACGCGCTGGCGCTGGATTCGGTCGAGGCCCTGCAGTCCACCCGGGCCGTGCAGCTCTGCCTGCTGATCGCCGGCGTGGCCGGGGCTCGGCTGTTGATGCGTGACGGCTTGCGCCCCGACTATGTCGCAGGGCTGTCCATCGGCGCTTATGCCGCCGCGGTCACGGCCGGGGCGCTGGATTATGCCGATGCCTTGCGTCTGGTGGCGCGGCGCGGCGAGCTGATGCAGAACGCCTATCCCGAAGGCTTCGGCATGACCGCCATCCTCGGTCTCGATCTCGGCCAGGTGGAAGGCTTGCTGACACAAGTCAGCAGCCCGGATAGCCCGGTGCACCTGGCCAACATCAACGCCGACAACCAGCTCGTCGTGGCCGGAAGCGATGCCGCCATGGCGGCGGTGGCGCAACGGGCCAAGGCGCTGTGGGCCTCCTGTGCAAGGCGCCTGGCGGTCAGTGTGCCGTCCCACAGTGCGCTCTTGAATGTGCCTGCCGCGCAGCTGGCCGAGGCGTTTGCGACAGTCTGCATGCGGGCGCCGCGCCTGCGCTATCTGAGCGGCACCACGGCGCGGCCCATCACCGATCCCGAGCGCCTGCGCGACGATCTGGCCTTCAACATGTGCCGTGTCGTCGACTGGCACGGCACCCTGTGCACCGCCTACGAGCGCGGTGTGCGTCTGCACGTCGAACTGCCGCCGGGCTCGGTACTGACCGGGCTGGCACGACGAGTTTTCGAACAGGGTACGCTGGTCGCCTTCGATGGCGCCCGGCTCGATACGCTGGATGCCTTGCTGCGTCGGGAGGTAGGTCGAGCCGAGTAGAGCTGTAAGGATGGCCGTTGGCGCCATCCGCCTGAACGATGAATAACTACAAGTCACTTCGTAATAGGTGCCCGGCCGACTTGCAGGCACGAGCGCAACCCTAGAGGACAATAACAATGATTATCTTCGGTGTGGCCTTCCTGGCCTTATGCACCCTGGCAGGCATTTTCATCGGCGAACTGCTGGGCAAGGCCATCGGTGTACCGGCCAACGTCGGCGGTGTCGGCATCGCCATGGTGCTGCTCATTCTCATAGGCAGCTACCTGAAGAGTCGCGGCCTGTTCAGCATGGAGTCGGAGCAGGGCGTCAGGTTCTGGAGTGCCGTCTACATCCCGATCGTCGTTGCCATGGCTGCCCAGCAGAACGTCTACGGCGCGCTGAGCGGTGGCCCGATGGCCATCCTTGCCGGCGTTGCCGCCGTGGCCATTTCCTTCGCACTGGTCCCGGTGTTGAGCCGGATCGGCCAGAAAAAGGCCGATACGTCCACCACCAGGCTGATCACCGAGGGCTGACCCGTGTACGAATCGCTTCTCAAGGTTGTATCCGGCTACGGCATGGTCAGTGGCTTCGCCATCATCGGCGCCACCATGTGGCTGTCCTACTGGCTCTCGGACAAGCTGACCAAGGGCCGCCTGCATGGCTCGGCAGTGGCCATCCTGATCGGCCTGCTGCTGTCCTACATCGGTGGCGTGGTCACCGGCGGGCAGAAGGGCCTGGTGGACATCGCGCTGTTCTCCGGCATCGGCCTGCTCGGCGGCGCCATGCTGCGTGATTTCGCCATCGTCGCCACCGGCTTCGGCGTCAGCGTGGAAGAACTCAAGCGCGCCGGCTTCGTCGGTGTACTGGCGCTGTTCATCGGCGTGTTCTCGTCCTTCTTGGCCGGCGTGGGGGTGGCGGTGGCCTTCGGCTACACCGATGCGGTGAGTCTGACCACCATCGGCACCGGCGCGGTGACCTACATCGTCGGGCCTGTGACCGGCGCGGCGATCGGTGCCAGCTCCGAGGTGATGGCGCTGTCCATCGCGGCGGGCCTGGTCAAGGCGATCCTGGTGATGGTGGCGACGCCTTTCGTCGCACCGCTGATCGGGCTGAACAACCCGCGCTCGGCAGTGATCTTCGGCGGCCTGATCGGCACCTCCAGCGGCGTTGCCGGCGGCCTGGCGGCCACCGATCCGAAACTGGTGCCTTACGGCTGTCTGACCGCAGCGTTCTACACCGCGCTGGGCTGTCTGCTCGGACCCTCGCTGTTGTTCTTCATCATGCGGGGGCTGCTCGGCTGAGGCTGCTGACACTCAAGGTAAACCGCAGCGCGCCCGTCAGGGCGCGTTTGCGTTATCGCGGAAGTACGGATGATGACCTTCTCCAGATGAGCCACAAATCGGCGCCGGCGGGATGGGTAACGAATTGCAGGGCCTGGCAGGCCTCATCGTGCCGTTCGAGCCGAAACTGGTACCCTACGACCGCCTGATGGCGGCCTCCCATACCGATCTGCGTGTACGGGTCGTTGCTGGCGTGCTGTCTTCTTGCGTGAATCGAACAACAGGCACGTGCACGGCTGCCGTCATCGGCTCCTGGGCTTCTACTAAAGTACCCTGCCCCTTTCGACCCGGTGACGCGGCGGGCGCTTTAATATGCGTTCCATAACACCTTGAAAAATAAAGAGGAACTTGCTCCATGCTGCTTTTCTTCATCAGCCTTGCGATACTTTTTCTCGGCTACAAGCTCTACGGCCCCTTCGTTGAAAGACAGGCGGGCATAGATCCTACGGCCATCACCCCCCAGGAACGCCTGCGCGACGGCGTTGACTACGTTCCTGTCAGCCCCCTCAAAGCCTTCCTGATCCAGTTCCTGAACGTTGCGGGTGTCGGCCCCATCTTCGGCCCCATCCTGGGTGCTCTGTATGGCCCGATCGCGCTCGTCTGGATTGTGCTCGGCAACGTGATCGGCGGCGCGGTGCATGACTACTTCTCCGGTGTGATGAGCCTGAAGGAAGATGGCAAGAGCCTGCCGGAAATTGCCGGCCACTATTACAACGTGGTGTTCAAGGGCTGCATGCTGATATTCACCGCCATGCTGCTGTTCTTCGTCGGCGTGGTTTTCATCATGAGCCCGGCCGGGCTGCTGAGTAACCTGTCGTTTTTCGAGGGCACCATTCTGGGTGGCAACACCTTCTGGGTTCTGGTGATCCTGGGCTACTACTTCCTCGCCACCTTGTTGCCCATCGACAAGATCATCACCAAGCTGTATCCGGTGTTTGGCTTGCTGATGATCGTGATGACCACTCTGGTCGCCGTGGCCCTGCTGCTGGAAGCGCCTAACCTGCCGCAGGTTTCGGGTATTTTCGATTTCTTCCTGCATAGCCATCAGGCGCATGACTTCCTCACGCCGAACCCTGATGGCCTGCCCGTGTGGCCCTTGCTGTTCGTGACGATCACCTGCGGCGCCATCAGTGGCTTCCACTCCACCCAGTCACCGATGATCGCCCGTTGCCTGACCAACGAGAAATACGCCCGTCCGGTGTTCTATGGCGCCATGACCTGTGAAGGCATCGTGGCCTGCGTCTGGGCGCTGGCCGGCATCGCGGCTTTCCCGGGTGGCTATCCCGAACTGAAGGCCATGCTGGACCAGGGTGGCCCCGGCCTGGTGGTCAACCATGTTGCGACCAGCTACCTGGGCGTGTTCGGCGGTGTAATGGCGATCCTCGCGGTTGCTGTCTTCCCGATCACTTCCGGCGACACGGCCTTCCGCTCACTGCGTCTGACCATCATGGATGCGTTCAAGATCTCGCAAACGACAGTCAACCGGCTGGCCCTGGCCGCGCCGCTGCTGGGTGTTGCTTATCTGATGACCTTCCTGGACTTCTCGCTGATCTGGCGTTATTTCGCGTTCTCCAACATGTTGCTGTCGACCAGTGTGCTGTGGCTGGCAACCAAGTATCTGCTCGATAGAGGCGCCTTCCACTGGATTACCAGTATCCCGGCGGTGATAGGTACAGCCATTACGGTGGCTTACATCGCAACGGCGGCCATCGGTCTGAACCTGCCGATGGAATACAGCAAGCCGATCGGTATTGCGGTGGCAGTGGTGTGCTTGATTGGTCTGGTGTTCAAGAACAACAGGCGTACTGCAGAGGCCGTGTGAAAGCTGGGCCAGAGTGGCGAACCGCGCTGCTCTGGTCCCGATTCATCGTGCCTTTTCGATGAAGCAAGAGGCTGGCGCCGGACTGGCAAGATTGGGTGTTCTGCCAGCTTGCTTAGGCTTGTAGCCTGGAGATCAGGGCGCTTACTGAGTGTGCTGACACTTCTGGTTTCGGCCCCCCCGGCCGAGTCACTTGACTCGCTACGCTCGCCCTTCGGGCCAGCCTGCGGCTGTTACTCCGCTTCGCTTCGTTGCTCTTGCTTGGCCAAGAGAAAGTAACCAAAGAGAAGGCCACCCCGACATCCGGGTCTGGCCTGCGGCCAGACTCCCCTCCTTCCGGTGCTGCTCCGGGGGCCGTCACGAAGGGGCGTCCCTGCCCCTTCGTTCCTTGCTCGGCGTCCATGCCTCGCATCCCCCTGCGCAACACCTCCGCTCGGCCTCCTGACGGGGGATGGGGTCCGAGTCGCTTGAAAGATTGTTGGTGTTGCTTGGGCTTTGCTTCTTTTTGCACGAACCAACAGGCGCCACCAACCGCCCCTTTCAGGAGGCCGAGTGGAGTCACTGTGTAGGGGAGCGAGCGGCATGGATGCCGCGAGAGGTGTAAAGGGCCATGGATGGCCCTTGTACGCCGGCCCCCGGAGCAGTGATGGAGCGAGGGAACCCCGGCGCAGCCGGGGCCGTATGCAGGGGCAAGACTTTTTGGTTCCTTTTGGGGCGATTGCCAAAAGGAACTCGCCCAGCAGGGCGAAACCCGCGCCATCAAGCAACTCGACAAGCGCCAGTGAAGGCGAAACTTTCATTCAACACACACAATTGCCAGTCCGGTGCCAAGCCCCCATGCCCCCATGCCCCCATGAAATATCAAGAGCCCATAAAAAAGCGGGCTTCCGAGGAAGCCCGCCAAATCGGCCTACGGCCAATGGCCAACATCTGAAACCTAGATCGCTTCGCCCATCACGTAGTCCGGCAGAACGGTAGCGATCTGCGGAAACAGGCACAGGATGATGATCGCCAGCACCATCACCAACGCGTACGGAAGGGCTCCCCAGAGGATTTCCCGCGTCGGTACCTGCGGTGCTATCCCGTTGATGACGAACAGGTTCAGCCCCAGCGGCGGCGTGATCAGGCCGATCTCCATGTTGATGGTCAGCACCACCGCGAACCAGTAGGGGTCGAAGCCGGCCTGCACCACTATGGGGAACAGCAGTGGCGCGGACATTACGATCACCGCCACCGGCGGCAGGAACATCCCGGCCACCAGCAGGAACACGTTGATCACACCCATCAGCACCCAGCGGTTAACCTCCAGACTGGCGATCGCCTCCGCCAGCGACTGGGTGATGTACAGCGAGGAAAGGGCGAAGGCGAAGAGCTCGGCGGAGGCCAGGATCATCATGATCATGACGCTTTCCCGCATGCCGGAGCCGAAGATATCGCGGAAGGTACCCATCTTGAACAGCCGGTAGGCCAGCACCACCACCACCAGCGTGAGCATGGCGCCTGCGCCAGCGGCTTCGGAAGGCGTGGCCACGCCACCATAGAGCACATAGAGCACGCCGAGGATGATCAGCATCAGCGGCAGTATCCGCGGCAACGCCGCCAGCTTGTCGCGCAGGCTGAAGTGCACCCCGGCGGCGCCGAAGCGGAAGCCCTTGCGGCGGGCATCGAGCATCGCCCAACCCATGAACATGACCGTCAGCATCAGGCCGGGCAACACGCCGGCGAGGAACAGACGGCCGATGGAGGTTTCCGTGGCGATGCCGTAGATGATCATCGTCACCGAGGGTGGCAACAGAATGCCGAGCGTGCCGCCTGCGGCGATCGAGCCGGTCGCCACCGAGGACGGGTAGCCGCGGTTGATCATTTCCGGGATGCCCAGCTTGCCGATCGCCGCGCAGGTCGCGGGGCTGGAGCCGGTCATGCCGGAAAATACCGCGCAGGCACCGATGTTCGACAGCACCAGGCCTCCCGGCACCTTGTACATCCAGCGATCCAGCGCGCGATAAAGGTCGGCGCCGGCGGGCGTGCCGGCGACGATGGCGCCCATCAGCACGAACATCGGGATCGAGACGAAAGCCAGGTTGCCGATGCCGGCGAACATGGTTTCCGCTACCACGCCGATGACCTCCGGGCCCATCGCCATGAACAGCCCGCCCATGGCCGCCAGGCCGAGGGCGAAAGCGATCGGCATGCCGGTGGCGAGGAACAGCAGCAAGGCGCAGATCAGCAGCGTACCTGCAAGCGTCGGGCTCATGGCGCTTCTCCCAGGCCCTGGCGGCTGTGCATGTTGTGGGTATTTTCCTGGGCGGCAGCATCTTGCTGCAGTGAGAGAGCCAGTTCGGGGCGAATCATTTTCATCAGTTCCACCACGTATTGCAGGCACAGCAGGCCGAAGCCCACCAGCATGGGCGTTGCGGGAATCCACAGCGGAATGGCGGCGATGGTCGGGGTGGTCCAGCCGCCTTCCCAGGCCTCGTAGACGTAGATGCCGCTGGCCACGCTCATCAGCACGCAGAACATCAGGCCCAGCACGGCGCCAAGACACTGCATGCGCCGGCGGTTGGGTGCCGACAGCATCAGCTCGATCACGTCGACGCCCACGTGCCCCTTCTTCATCAGCACATAGGGCGCGCCAATGAAGATCGCGGCGGTGGCGGCGAACACGACCACCTCGGTCTGCCAGATCGTGGGGGCTCTGAACAGGTAACGCATGAGGATCATCTGGCACATCACGACCATGGCGATGATCAGCAGGAAAACCGCGCTGACACCACCCAGGCGCGACAGGGCCTCGATGGCACTAATAAAACGTCTGGACATAAAGAACTCCTGGGAGCCCGCGCCGTACTGCAAAAGCCACGGGGTGGGCTCGAACGCAGTGAAAGGCCGCCGGGGAAGCGGCCGTGATGGGGCATCACTGCACGGCGAGTGCCTTGTCCAGAAGGTCCTTGCCGCCTTTGACCTTCTCGGCGAAGTACTGGTAGGAGGATTCGCGAGCGACCTGCATCCAGGCGTCGTGCTCTTCCTTGCTCAGGCTGACCACTTCCACGCCGGCCTTGGAGAAGGTTTCGTTCATGCGCTTCTCGCCCTTGGGGCCTTCCTCGGCGAAGTAGGCCTCGGCCTTCTTGGCGGCGGCCAGCATCGCTTCCTGCTGTTCCGGGGTCAGGCGCTCGAAGCTGCGCTTGGAGATCAGCACGGGTTCGTACATGAACCACAGGGCGTTTTCACCCGGTGCGGTCAGGCATTTCACCTGTTCGTACAGGCGGTACGAGACGAAGCTGTCGTTCGAGGTGTTGGCGGCGTCCAGCACGCCGGTCTGCATGCCGGTGTAGATTTCCGACGATGGCATCGACGAGATCGAGGCGCCGGCGGCGGCGAGCATGTTCTCGAACGCGGGTCCGGCAGCGCGGATGACCTGTCCCTTGATGGTCTCGGGTGAGGTGATGCAGCGATCCTTGGAGGCAAAGCCGCCGGCCAGCCAGGCGTCGGCGAGGATGATCGCGCCGTTCTTCTCGGCCAGCGCGTGGATTTCCTTCATGAAGTCGGACTGGTTCAGGCGCTGGGCATGGTCGTAGTTCTTGACCAGGCCGGGCATCAGCGTGGCGGAGAATTGCGGTACGCGGCCGGAAGCATAGTCCAGCGGCAGGGCCGTCATGTCGAGCTGGCCACGGGTCATGGCGCCCCACTGCTCGTTGGCCTTGTACAGCGAGGAGGCGGGGTAGATCTGGATCTTCAGACCGACGTTGGCGGCGGCGACTTCGCGCGCGATGATCTGCACCATTTCATCGCGAGGGTCGCCCTGGTTGCCGGGGAACTGGTGGGATGCGCGCAGGACGGTTTCGGCGAAGCTGGGAATGCTGGCGACGAGCATAGCAGCCGCGACCGAGATACGGAGTAGGGCTTTCATTGGAATCTCCTGGATTGACACTTCAGAACCGCGGTAAGCGATTCATAGTTATTTTTATTACGTCACAGAGAATTTCTTCTTGTTGTCCGAGCTTCCATGCCCGAGTCAAGTGCAGGCTAGCGTGGAGGGGGGAGAGGAACAATTAAGACGCCCCTGCCATTGTTACGAAAAAGTTAACGATCTAGCCGGAGGTGTACTTGCTGCTGTACATCCGGCATTCCGCGACCAGCGCAAGCAGGTTGGGGTCGCGCTCCTTGGCTTTCAGGAAGACCACACCGATCTGCTGCTGCAGGCGATAACGGGCCTGCAGCGGGATCAGGCGGATACGGTTCTCGTACACCGCCGCGATCCGTCCGGGAAGCAGGGCGTAGCCGACGCCGGAGCTGACCATGCTCAGCAGCGTGAAGATATCGTTGACCTGCATGCCCACATTCGGCTCGAAGCCGGCCTGGCCGAATACCCGGGCACTGTCGCGGTGCGTGGCGAAACCCTGGGTGAGGGTGATGAAGGTGGCATCGCGCAGGTCGGCCAGATCCACTTCTGCCTGTTCGGCGAAGGGCGAATCGGCGGGTACCGCGAGAAAGATGTCGTCGGCGAACAGCAGCAGCTGCTCGCAGTCGGGGTTGATCAGGCTGTCGTCCAGGGAGATCAGGATGGCGTCCAGCTCCATGTTCTTCAGCTTGTAGAGCAGGTCGGCGTTGGAACCGAGGATCAGGTCGATGTTGAGCTCGCTGCGGCGCAGCTTGAGCCCCATGATCAGTTGCGGCACGGTCTTCACCGTCAGCGAATAGAGCGCGCCGAGCTTGAACCGCTCCGCCGAGAAGCCGGCCGCTTCGCGCGTCTGGCGCACGGTCTCGACCACCTCCTTGACCAACTGCTGGGCTCGCTCCTCCAGCACGAAGGCGCTTTCCAGCGGGGTCAGGTTGCGTCCCTCGCGCCTGAACAGCGGGCAGCGCAGCGCGCTTTCCAGCGAATGGATGGCGCGGTGCACGCTGACATTGCTGGTGTTCAGCTCGGCGGCCGCCTTGCTCAGGCTGCCACTGCGCATGAAGGCCAGAAACACCTCTAGCTTCTTCAGGGTCAGTTCTTCGTCGATCTGCATGGGCGGTCGCTCGAGTCGATGGCGCTCGATTATGACCCAATCGAACCGGCAGTCCGGAAGCCCATCGCGGTTCTGGCCGCCATCCTCCCATGCATGTGTCGCGAGAATTCGTTCGCCGCGACGCAGTCTGACGCCGAATGTACGACAATGGCCCACCCCAGCCGCCGAGACGAGCCCCATGCGCGACGAGCAGACCCTGACCCCCGGAATGATGGTGGTGCACGGCAACCGCCTGGAGGAGTTGCGCGAGCTGGCGGTGGCCTGGATGCAGCGCCATCCACTGGCGCCGCTGGAGAACGAGGTGGTGCTGGTGCAGAGCAACGGCATCGCCCAGTGGCTCAAGCTGGCGCTGGCTGAGCAATCTGGCTGTGGCATCGCCGCGGCGATCCAGCTGGAGCTGCCGGCGCGCTTTCTCTGGCAAAGCTATCGCGCGGTGCTGGGCAGCGACGAGATTCCCCAACAGTCGCCGTTGGACAAGGCGCCGCTGACCTGGCGTCTGGTGCGGCTGCTGCCCGCGTTGCTGCAGGATGAGGCCTTTGCCCCGCTACGGCGCTTTCTCGCTGACGACACCGACCTGCGCAAGCGCCACCAGCTGGCCGAACGCCTGGCCGATCTATTCGACCAGTACCAGGTCTATCGCGCCGACTGGCTGGCTGACTGGGCCGAAGGCCGCGACCAGCTGCGTACCTCGCGCGACGGTGCGCGGCAGTTGGACGAATCGGTGCGCTGGCAGCCCGCGCTGTGGCGCGCGCTGCTGGAAGATGTAGGCGCCGAGCAACTGGCCGGCAGCCGTGCCGGGGTACATCCGCGCTTCGTCGAGCGCCTGCGCCAGCTGGAGGCGCGGCCGGCCGGGCTGCCGCGGCGGGTGGTGGTGTTCGGTATTTCCTCGCTGCCGGCCCAGGCGCTGCAGGCGCTGGCGGCCATGGCGCGTTTCACCCAGGTGCTGCTCTGCGTGCACAACCCCTGTCGCCACCACTGGGGCGACATCGTTCCCGATCAGGACCTGCTGCGCCATCAGTACCGCCGCCAGCAGCGCAAGGGCGGCATGGCGCCGGGGCTGTCCAGCGAGGCGCTGCACCAGCATGCCCACCCGTTGCTGGCGGCCTGGGGCAAGCAGGGCCGCGACTACATCAACCTGCTGGACATGTACGACGAACCTGAGCACTACCGCGAGCGCTTCGCTGCGGCCGGCCAGCGCATCGACCTGTTCGGCGAAGGCGATACCCGCCACCTGCTCGGCCAGTTGCAGGACGACATCCTCGACCTGCGCCCGCTGGCCGAGACGCGCGCCAACTGGTCGCCGGTCGAGCCAGTCGAGGATCGCTCGATCCGCTTCCACATCGCTCACAGCGCCCAGCGCGAGGTGGAGATCCTGCACGACCAGCTGCTGGCGCATTTCAGCCGCGACGCCAGCCTGCGCCCGCGAGAAATCATCGTCATGGTGCCGGACATCAACCGCTACGCACCGCATATCCAGGCGGTGTTCGGCCAGTTCGCCCAAGACGACCCGCGCTACATCCCCTTCACCCTCGCCGACCAGGGCCAGCGTGGCCGCGAGCCGCTGCTGATCGCCCTGGAGCACCTGCTCAAGCTGCCGGAGGGTCGTCTGACCGTCAGCGAGGTGCTGGACCTGCTCGACGTGCCAGCCCTGCGTGCGCGCTTCGGTATCGAGCAGAGCGACCTGCCGACCCTGCACCGCTGGATCGAAGGCGCCGGCATCCGCTGGGGCCTGGACGGCGAACGCCGCGCAGCCTTCGGCCTGGACCCGAGCCTGGAGCAGAACACCTGGCGTTTCGGTTTGCGGCGCATGCTGCTCGGCTACGCGGTAGGCCGCGGCGAGGCCTGTGCCGGCATCGAACCCTACGACGAAATCGGTGGCCTGGACGCCGCGCTGATCGGCCCGCTGGTGCGCCTGCTGGATGCGCTCGATCAGCTGCATCGGCAACTCGATCAGGTCGTGAGCCCGGCCCGCTGGGGTGACATCCTGCGCGACCTGCTGGCGGCGTTCTTCCGGCCCTGCGGCGAACGCGACGAGGTGCTGCTGGGCCAGCTGAACGACGGCCTGGAAACCTGGCTGGAGCTCTGCGCCGAGGTGGTGCTGGAGGAGCCTCTGCCGCTCACCGTGGTGCGCGAGGCCTGGCTCGGCGCGCTCGACCAGGGTCGCCTGAGCCAGCGATTTCTTACCGGTGCGGTGAATTTCTGCACGCTGATGCCGATGCGCGCGATTCCCTTTCGGCTGGTCTGCCTGTTGGGGATGAACGACGGCGACTACCCGCGCAGCGTGCCGCCGGTGGACTTCGACCTGATGGCAGGTGATTACCGACCCGGTGACCGCTCGCGGCGTGAGGATGATCGCTATCTGCTGCTCGAGGCACTGCTGTCCGCCCGCGACCAGCTCTACGTCAGCTGGGTCGGTCGCAGCATCCGTGACAACAGCGAGCGCCCGGCCTCGGTGCTGCTCGGCCAGTTGCGCGATCACCTGGCGGCGGGTTGGCGCCTGGCAGGTGAGGGCGAGCTGCTGTCGGCGCTGACCACCGAGCACCCGCTGCAACCCTTCAGCCGCCGCTATTTCGAGGGTGATACAGCGTTGTTCAGCTATGCCCACGAGTGGGCGCGACTGCACCAGCCGGCCAGCCAGTTGCAGGGTGTAGCGACATTGCCGCCATTCGAGCCGGACGATGCGCTGAGCCTGGAAAGCCTGATGGGCTTCCTGCGCTACCCGGTGCGGCACTTCTTCACTCAGCGGCTCAAGGTGCACCTGGACGAGGAGGTGCAGGAGCAGCTCGACGAGGAGCCTTTCGGCATCGATGGCTTGCAGCGCTACGGGCTGCAACAGGCGCTATTGGCCGATGCCAGCCTGGCGCTGGAAGGCGGTGTCGATATCGAACAGGCCCTGCAGGCCGGTGCGCGGCGCCTGCAACGCAGCGGCCGGCTGCCATTGGCCGGCTTTGGCGAGCGCCTGCGCGATGAGGTGCTGGCACCGCTGCCGGAGCAGATGCAGCGCTACCAGGCCTTCTGTGAGCTGTGGCCGGAGCGCCTGGATTCTCCCGCCGCGCTGGCCTTCGAGCATGCAAGGGTCGAATTGCAGGGCTGGCTCGGCGGCTTGCGCCGACGCCCCGGCGATTCGCAACTGCTGCGCCTGGAACTGCAGCCCGGCGGCCTCAAGCGCGGCGAGAGCTGGAAGTGGCATCGCCTGCTGCGGCCTTGGGTGGTGCAAGTGACGGCGGCGGCCTGCGGGCTGCCGCTGACCACGGTGCTGATCGGCGAGGACGTGAGCGTGCAGTTCGAGCCGGTCGAACCGGAGCAGGCTCGCGCCATCCTGCGCGGCTGGCTGGAGGCTTGGCGCGCCGGGATGAACGCGCCGTTGCCGGTGGCGCTGAACACCGCCATTGCCTGGCTCAGCGCCGAGGACGAGGAAAAAGCCGAGAAGGCCGCCCGCGACATCTTTGAGGGCAGCTACAACCGTAGTGGCGAAGTGGCCGGCTGCGCCAGTCTGGCGCGGCAGTTCCCGGATCTCGCCAGCCTGCTGGCCGACGGCGATTTCACCGAATGGGCCCACGTACTCTACCAATCACTGCTTAGCGCCCGATTCGCCGCGCTCAAGGAGCAAGCCCAGGCATGAATGCAGACACCCGTCCCCTGGCATTGCGCTTCCCGCTGCACGGCAGCCGCCTGATCGAGGCCAGCGCCGGCACCGGCAAGACCTTCACAATCTCTGCCCTTTATTTGCGCCTGGTGCTCGGTCACGGCGACGAGCAGGCCTTCGCCCGCGAACTGTTGCCGCCGGAAATCCTCGTGGTGACCTTCACCGACGCCGCCACCCGCGAGCTGCGCGACCGCATCCGCGCGCGGCTGGTGGAGGCGGCGCGGGTCTTTCGCGAGGAAGCGGAGGGCGACGACCTGCTGCGACAGATGCGCGCCGACTTCCCGCCCGAGCGCTGGCCGGCCTGTGCCTGTCGCCTGGATATCGCTGCGCAGTGGATGGACGAGGCCGCTGTGTCCACCATCCACGGCTGGTGCCAGCGGATGCTGCGCGAGCACGCCTTCGACAGCGGTAGCCTGTTCACCCTGACCCTGGAAACCGACCACAGCGAACTGCTCGCCCAGGTGACACGCGACTACTGGCGCCTGCACTGCTATCCGCTGCAAGGCGATGCGCTGAGCTGGGTGATGAACCGCTGGGGCCATCCCGACAACCTGCTACGCAGTGTGCGTCCGCTGTTCGGCGAGCGCGCCGAAGTCGGCGAAACCAGCCTGGCGACATTGCTGGATGCCGCCCTGCAGGAACAGGCGCGGGCGCTCAAGGCGCTCAAGGAAGGCTGGTGCGAATGGGCCGACGAGATCCGCCAATTGCTGGATCAGGCGGTGGCGGACAAGGTTGTCGACGGGCGCAAGATTCAGGCGCGCTATTACCAGAACTGGTGCGACAAGCTGCGCCAATGGTCGCTGGGCGACGAGGCCGCTCTGGACCTGGGCACCGGTTTTACCCGGCTGACCCCCGAGGGCCTGGCCGAATGCTGGAAGCAGGGCTCGCCGCCACGGCACCCGGCGCTGGAGGCCATGTGCGAGCTGCCCGCGCGCCTCAAGCAACTGACCGGCCCCGACGAAGCAGCCCGCCGCCATGCCGCCGCCTGGATCTGCCAGCGCTTCGAGCAGGAAAAGCGTCAGCGCGCCGAGATGGGCTTCGACGACATGCTCACCCGCCTCGACGCTGCGCTGCAGAGTGAAAACGGCGAGCGTCTGGCCCAGGTTATCCGCACGCAGTTCCCGGTGGCCCTGATCGACGAATTCCAGGACACCGACCCGCTGCAATACCGCATCTTCGACCGCATCTACGCTATCGAGGAAAATCGTCCCGACTGCGGCCTGTTCCTGATTGGCGATCCCAAGCAGGCGATCTACGCCTTCCGCGGCGCCGACATCCACACTTACCTGCGCGCACGGCGGGCGATGACCGGCCGACTGGACGATCTGGACACCAACTTCCGCTCCAGCCAGCCGATGGTCGATGCGGTCAACCGGCTGTTCCAGCAAGCCGAGGCGCGTACCGAAGGGCAGGGCGCCTTCCTCTTCCGCGAGGGTGCGGACAATCCGCTGCCGTTCTCCAGCGTCAGGGCGCGTGGCCGGGAAGAGCGCTGGCAGGTCGCGGGGCAAACAGCTGCCGCGCTGACTCTCTGGCAGTTGCCGAGCACCGAGCCGCTGGCCAATACCTTCTATCGCCGCGAGATGGCCGCGCGCGCCGCCAGTGAGATCACCCGCCTGCTGATGCTCGGCCAGCAGGGCGAGGCAGGTTTCGCCAGGGCGGGTGAACTCGCCCCGCTAAAGCCCAGCGATATCGCCGTGCTGGTGCGCGACGGCAGCGAAGCCCAGGCGATCCGCGGCGAGCTGGCCCGTCGCGGGGTGCGCAGCGTCTACCTGTCCGACAAGGATTCGGTGCTCGTCAGCCAGGAGGCCCGCGACCTGCTGCTGTGGCTGCGCGCCTGCGCCGAGCCGGACGTCGACCGCCGCCTGCGCGCCGCGCTGGCCAGCCGCAGCCTGGGCCTGGAACTGGCCGAGCTGGAGCAGCTGAACCAGAACGAGCGCGTCTGGGAGCGCCGGGTCATGCAGTTCCGCGACTATCACCAGCGCTGGCAGCGTCAGGGCGTGCTGCCGATGCTGCGCCAGCTGTTGCATGACTTCGGCCTGCCGCAGCGGCTGATGCAACGCAGCGATGGCGAGCGTGCGCTGACCAACCTGCTGCACCTGGCCGAGCTGCTGCAGCAGGCCGCTGCCGAGCTGGACGGCGAACAGGCGCTGATCCGCCATCTCGCCGCCCTGCTGGCGGGCGAGGGTGCGGCGGCCGAGGAACAGGTGCTGCGTCTGGAAAGCGATGCCGCGCTGGTGCGCGTGGTGACCATCCACAAATCCAAGGGCCTGGAATATCCGCTGGTGTTCCTGCCGTTCATCTGTAGCTTCCGCCCCGCCGAGGGCGGTCGGCCGTTGCAACTGCAGGACGGCGACAGCCGGCGGCTGGTACTGGAGCCGGACGAGGACGACATCGAGCGTGCCGACCGCGAGCGCCTCGGCGAAGATCTGCGCCTGCTCTACGTCGCCCTGACCCGCGCCCGCCACGCCTGCTGGCTGGGCATCGCCGACCTGAAGAAGGGCAACGCCAAGGCCTCGCTGCTGCACCGTTCGGCGTTGGGCTACCTGCTCGGCGGCGGCCAGCCATTGAGTGCCAGCGGCTTGCTCGCCAGTTGGCTCGAGCCCCTGGAAAAACCCGGCGAATGCCTGCTGCTGACGGCCCCGGAAGCAAACGACTCGAGCTACCGGGAAGCGATGGTGGCGCAGGCCGAGCCGTCCTGGCCGACGCCTGCCCGGCGCGCCGCCGAGCACTGGTGGATCGCCTCCTACAGCGCCTTGCGTACCGGCGACAACCTGGAATCGCCGGGCGAGCGTTTCGACGATGCCGCGCCGGAAAACCCGGCCGCGCAGAAGGCCGCCGACGATGAGCGCGAGAGTGTGCCTGTGGTGGGGCCGGTCGGCCTGGCCGGCAGCCTGCACCTGTTCCCGCGCGGGCCGAACCCCGGCACCTTTCTCCACGGCCTGCTGGAAATGGCCGGCCGCGACGGCTTCGCCCAGGTCGCCAGCGATCCCGCCGCGCTGCGCGAACAGATCGCCCGGCGCTGCCAACGGCGTGGGCTGGATGCCTGGATTGAGCCCCTGAGCAGCTGGCTCGGCAGCTTGCTGACCACGCCGCTGAAGCTGGAAGGCGACGCATGCGTGTCGCTTGCCGAGCTTGCCGTCTACCAACCGGAGCTGGAATTCTGGTTTGAGACCCGGCGCGTCGACGTGCGCCAGATCGATGCCCTGGTGCAGCACCACGTGCTGCCCGGCGTGCCGCGCCCGGCGCTGTTGCCGGACCGGCTCAACGGCATGTTCAAGGGTTTCATCGACCTGGTGTTCGAGCACCAGGGTCGCTACTACGTGGTGGACTACAAGTCCAACTGGCTGGGCGAGGGCGACGCCGCCTATACCGACGAGGCCATGCAGGCCACGGTCGCCAGCCATCGCTACGACTTGCAATACGTGCTCTACCTGTTGGCGCTGCACCGCCAGCTGCAACTGCGCCTGCCCGATTACGATTACGACCGTCACGTGGGGGGCGCGCTCTACCTGTTCCTGCGTGGCAACCGCGCACCGGGACAGGGCATCCACCGGGCGCGGCCGCCGCGCGAACTGATCGAAGCCCTCGACGCGCTGTTCAAGGGCCAGGTGCTGGAGGTGAGCGCATGAGCGAACAACTGTCCTTGCTGGATCAGGCGCCCGCGCCGATACCCGAGCTGCAGAACGCCGAGAGCCTTCTGGCGCTGCTCGACGCCTGGGTCGAACATGGCTGGCTGCGTGCGCTGGACCGTGCCCTGGCCGGCTTCTGCCTTGAACTGAATGGCGACAGCTCGCCGCTGCTGCTGCTCTCCGCGGCGCTGGTCAGCCATCAACTGGGCCATGGCCATGTCTGCCTGGACCTGGCTGTTACTCTGGCCAGCCCGGATTTCGCCCTGTCGCTGCCACCCGAGGGCGACGAAGACAGTCGCGCACGCCTGCCGTCGGAACTGCTCGCCAGCGTCGAACTGACCGATTGGCGTACGGCATTGGCCGGCAGCGTGTTGGTGGCGAGCGGCGGAGATGACGATATCGAGGCGCCGTTGGTGCTGCACGGCGAGCGCCTTTACCTGCGCCGCTACTGGAACTACGAGCGCGCCGTGGCCACGGCCATCGGCATGCGCCTCGACGATACCCAGACTGTGCCGGTCGACCTGCCCCAGGCGCTGCAGCGGTTGTTTCCCGAGCCACCGGTGATCGACGGCCAGCGTCAGATCGACTGGCAGAAACTCGCCTGCGCCCTGGCCGCCCGCGGCAGCTTCAGCCTGATCACCGGCGGCCCCGGTACCGGCAAGACCACCACCGTGGTGCGCCTCTTGGCGCTGCTGCAGGAGCCAGCCCTGGCGGCGGGCCAACCGCTGCGCATCCGTCTCGCAGCGCCCACCGGCAAGGCGGCGGCACGGCTGACCGAATCCATCGGTGGCCAGGTCGCCTCGCTACCGGTGGCCGAGGTGGTCAAGCAGGAAATCCCCAGCGAAGTCACCACCCTGCATCGCCTGCTGGGCAGCCGCCCGGATAGCCGGCACTTCCGCCACCACGCCGGTAATCCGCTGGCGCTGGACGTGCTGGTGGTGGACGAAGCCTCGATGATCGACCTGGAAATGATGGCCTGCCTGCTCGACGCCCTGCCGCGTCACGCCCGGCTGATCCTGCTCGGCGACAAGGACCAGCTCGCCTCGGTGGAAGCCGGCGGTCTGCTCGGCGATCTGTGCCGCGATGCTGAAGGCGGTTTCTACAATGCGCAGACCCGCGCCTGGCTCGAAGAGGTGGGCGGCGAATGCCTCGCCGAAGCCGACCTGCAACCCGGCGACGGCCGCCAGCCCCTGGCCCAGCGCACCGTGATGCTGCGTCACTCGCGGCGGTTCGGCAGCGCCTCGGGTATCGGCCGCCTGGCCCGTGCGGTCAACGCCCGTGCCGCAACCCAGGCGCGCGAAGTGTTCGGCGACGGCTTCGCCGACCTCAACCTGCTGCGCCTGCGTGGCGAGCAGGACGGCGCGCTGGAGCGATTGTTGCTGGACGGCTTCGGTGAGGCCCGCGGCTACGCCCATTACCTGCAAAAGCTGCACGCCACCCGCCCCGATGCGAATTGCCCGGTCGAGGATTCCGCCTGGCAAACTTGGGCCGCCGGCGTGCTCGAGGCCTTCGACGGCTTCCAGCTGCTCTGTGCCGTGCGCAGAGGCCCATGGGGTGTGGAAGGGCTCAACCCGCGTATTGCCGGGATGCTCCAGCGGCGCGGTCTGCTGGAGGCCGACTCCGGCTGGTACGAAGGCCGCCCGGTGCTGGTAGTGCGCAACGACTACAGCCTGGGCCTGATGAACGGCGACATTGGCATTGCCCTGCGCCTGCCCGAACCCGCCGAAGCGGCCGGCGCCGCGCCCAATCAGGTATTGCGCGTGGCCTTCCCGCGCAACGATGGCTCCGGCGCGCTGCGCTTCATCCTGCCCAGCCGCCTCAACGCCGTGGAAACCGTGTTCGCCATGACCGTGCACAAATCCCAGGGCTCGGAATTCGCCCACACAGCGCTGATCCTGCCCGACACCCTCAACCCGGTCCTGACCAAGGAACTGCTCTACACCGGCATCACCCGCGCTCGCCACTGGTTCAGCCTGATCGAAACCCGCCCGGGCATCTTCGACGAAGCCGTGCAGCGGCAGGTGGCGAGGCGGAGTGGGTTGATGGATGGTTTGGGTGCCGTCTCTAGCCATATTTTGTGACTGTGGTTCTGAGCAGTAGTGGCGATTAGCTTGCATCTGTGTATGTTTGCTCGAAGAATTGCCGGGTGGCACCGACGAACGGAGCAAGGACGTACTGATGATCAAGCTTATTGAGCGTTCAGTCAGCGAGCCAATACGCGTTGAACTGACTTGGGAAGAAACCTGGAACGGAGTCGATCAGGGATTCATTCATTGCTGGGAAATCGGTCGTCGCCGAGCCGTTGCCGAGGCGCAGCTGGCTCAGGCATGTCTTGAAGGACAGCTACCTCCCTTGGGCTGGAAAGGGGGAGTGGTGAAGATGCTCAAGAAGCCAGAGAAGATGGGGGCTTTTAGATATTTGGCTGAGTGGCAAGGGTTGCGGGGAGAGGATCTTCGAATAGATCTATCGCAAGAGCTTTCGCTGACCTGCACCGCGACAGGGATGACGGTGACCTTCACTTCCGATCTCGCGAAACTGGCTGGCCCTGGAGGAAGTGATGAAGGAGAGGACGCCAATGGTTGATTTGCATCGAGAGCTCGAAGGAAGCCGGCTGTTTCATGAGGCGCGTATCGATCGGCGCTCCGCTGATGCTTTAGTTGGGCTCGCTGCGGGAATAACTGCGGATGGCCACATTAATCAGATGGAGGCTGAGTTTCTGGAGAACTGGATTTCAACCAATCTCGTGCACATTGAAGATCCTGTCATCAACCTCCTCTACCGTCGTCTATCGGACATGCTCGCTGATGGCGTGCTGGATGCTGACGAGGCCGGCGAACTACTGGAAATTCTCCGGGGTTTCGCGGGTATAAGTGCAGCCAAGCCGAAGGCTAGCGATAACGCTTACGTTCCCTCCAATGGCCTTCCCCTTGATCATCCTGCACCGGAGCTTGCCTGGGGCGGACGTCTTTTTCTTTTTACTGGGGTGATGGCATACGGTCCGCGTAGGGAGTGCGAGGCGCTGGTCCTCGAGCGCGGAGGGCAGATTGCTCCCGGTGTAAGCAAAAAAATCCACTACCTCGTCGTCGGTGAAATAGGCAACGAGCAATGGCTCCACAGCACCTACGGCACCAAAATCAAGAAGGCAGTAGAGCTGCGAGAAGGTGGCTGTCCATTAGCCATTATCAGTGAACAGCACTGGCAGGCCGCACTGTTTGGTTGAGAGCGATTGCAGTCAAGTCCGGCTCATTGCCCATATCCGACGCTGATAGAACCTTGTACAGAGCCCACGCGTGAACAGCCGTATGGGAATTAGTTATGGCATTTGATTTGAGCAATACCTTGGTCGTCGGTATTTCCGCTACTGCGCTATTCGATATGAGCGAGTCCGACCAGATGTTCAAAGCGGCACTTGAGACTGACCCTGAAAGCGTTATCGAAAACTATCGCTGCTATATGCAGGAGCGTGAAGACGAGCCGCTGGCGCCGGGTACCGGTTACCACTTGGTCAAGGCGCTGCTTGATCTCAACCGACATATAAAAAGTGGCGACAAATCCCCGCTGGTCGAAGTAGTGGTGATGTCCCGTAACAGCCCGGACACCGGCATTCGCGTGCTCAAGACCATTCGCCATGACCAACTGGCTATCACTCGCTCCGCTTTTACCGGCGGCGAGTCGGTGGCTGACTATATGGATGCCTTCGATGTGGACCTGTTTCTGACCACCAATGTGGAGGACGCGCAAAAGGTCATCGACTCCCGGCAATGCGCTGCCGCAATCCTCAAGGCCCCACCGGCCAACGCTCCGCAAATCCCCGCAGGCCAGGTGCGCATCGCCTTCGACGGTGACGCGGTGCTGTTCTCGGACGAGAGCGAGTTGGTCTACAAAACCCAGGGGCTGGATGCTTTTCTGGCCCATGAAGATGAGTTGCAGCATACGCCGATGGCGGAAGGCCCCTACGCCAGCCTGCTGAAAAAGCTGGCCAAGTTGCAGGAGCGTCTGCCCACCGGTGGCAAGGATTCCCCGATCAGAATCGCCATCGTCACTGCGCGAAACTCACCATCGGAAATGCGCGTGATCAACACCCTGCGTGCCTGGGGCGTGTACGTTGACGAGGCGTTTTTTCTGGGTGGCGTCGGCAAGCCCAAAGTTCTTAGGGCGTTCAATCCACACATCTTCTTCGACGATCAGGATGTGCATCTGGAGGCGGCAGCGAACCTGGTGCCGTCAGGCAAGGTACCCTACCTGACTCGTTCGCTTCTGGCCGGCCTGCAGCCTGCTCGGATCGAGTAGCCGCTGTCTGGTTGCTCGACAGCCACCCGTAAAAACGATGGCGATCTAGCACCTCGGCGATAAAAACCACCCCAAAACAAAAGGCTATGTCTGAGTTAGCTGTTGCATAGCCGCTCGTCCCAGCGCCTCCCTCAAGCAAATCAATGGATTGAGCTGGGTCTTATGACGTTCGAGCAGGCGACGCCATCCCAAGTAATGCGTCAGGTACTTGGTGGCCACACCATGAAAGGGAATCATCCAGCCCTTCAACCGGCTGTCGTAGGCGTTCACGTTCTGGATGTGGAAAGGTCCATCGACCCTGCGCTTCTGGCTAGGATTGATCGGTCGGTGAGTGATGCCTTCTGCCTTGGCGAAATGGGCATAAACAGCAGCGCTGTC
>JBKEBY010000004.1:0-18320 GCA_047973445.1 Pseudomonas sp. | reverse complement strand
CTCGTCAGCGGGAGGCGAATTCTACAGCGTTCAAAACCGCTGTCAACCACCTCTTTCACCACCCTCGATCGAAACCGACCGAAGCGCCAACCGGACTCAACCACCGCCCTGTCAGCCCGGCGCATTCTACTCGAATTTGCCGCCCGCGCAAGCCCTTACTTAAAGCTAACCTCTTGATCTACAAGAGATTTCACCAATGGCCGGCGCCGGAGAAGGTGCGCATTATAGGCCCCCAAAACAACACGTCAATGACATTTTTCAGTTTTGTTTCAACCCTTACTCGCGTATTCGAACGACCGCCATTGGCGTTCACCGCAACTGGCTATCTTTGCTTCCGCGACGGTTGTAGCCACTGAAGTTCGCTTCCTGGTTATCGACTTCAGTCTGGCAAGAAATACACAGGCGAACGCCCTGCAATGCCTGCCGACGCGCCTCGGGGATACGGATGCCACACTCTTCGCAGTGAGTCAGGCCGTCGCCTCGCCCCAGCCTGCTACGCGCACGCTGAACCGCATCTTCCACTGTGCTGTCGATCTGCTCCTGCACCGCCCCCTCGTTCGCCCAGCCAGTAGCCATCGTTAATGACCTCCCCGCCCAACCTGCTGATGAACAAAACCATAGGGGCATTTCACTTTGAATGATCCGGATTGCACAGGTTCACAAAGAGCCATTTCGACGCCCGCCGGGACGACCACCGGTCAAGCCAGCTTTCTGAGCGACAGAAGGCCATCACCCACAACCCATAATGGCTATCCTTTGGCGCGGCGCGACTCAACAGAAGCCAAGCAAACGAGAGTGATCGCAGCGATCGGGATCAACGCCCTGCCTTTCACGCATTACTGACGGACCTGATGATCAAGAGAATTCTCCTGCCACTATCCGCCATTCTCCTGGCGGTAGGCTGCTCCACACAGACCAGAGTGCTGGAACGCGAAGTCGGTGACTTCGATCTCAAACTCGGCACTGCGCCCACTCGCAGCATGGCTCACGGCTTGATCGAGCCCACCACTGTGGGTGCCTTCCACGGCGGGTTGGATTTGACCCATGCCAGCGGCTGGTATGCCGGCCAGTGGTCGCCCAGCGCAGGGATCACCGACGGTACTTCATTGCAAGTCAACTCCTATGCGGGCTTCCTGCAGCAGTCGATGGATGACTCGCCCGGCTATGAGCTGGGACTGATCCACCTTGGCTTTCCAGAACTGGAAGATCGGGATCGCGACGGCTATTACGCCGGCCTGAATCTCGCCGGCCGCCGACTGGGCCTGGCGCTGAATGCCGCATCGGGACGCACCGACAGTACGCTGTTTCTCGACATTGGCTCGATTACGCCTTTCAGTGTTGGCGTCAAGGTGAAGTACGGCCGTTATGCACTGGAGAACCCGCATTATCTTCCCGGCAATCGCAGTATAGAGACGTTCAGCGACTGGTCACTGAACATCTCCCGTCCCTGGCTCGGCATCCAACTTGATCTTTTCTATAGCGACTCAAGCTTGACCGGCGCCGGGTGCGAGGCCTATTCGGGACAGAATGCCCAGTGCGATGCGTTGTTGATGTTCAGAGCAGAACGCCAGCTTTACTGAGTAAAACCATCACTCCTTGACCTGCATGAACTCTTCCGCCCAGACCATGTACTCCTCGGCGGTCGAGTACTTCACCGACAATTGCGAAGCGTTCAGGTCCGACGCATCGATCTGGCGTTGCTCTCGCAGGCAGTCGTAGGTTGCCTTGATCGCCGCGAAATAAGCCGCATGCCCATTGACCACGATACGCACCCCCAGCGCGGCCAGTCGCGCATTGTCACGGAGACGCGGGTTGCCGTACGTCACCAGCATCAGCGGGATCTCGATACCGTTCGCCACCTGCTCCAGTTGCTCGAAATCCTCGATACCGACCAGGCAGATACCATCGGCACCGGCCTTCTGATAAGCCTGAGCCCGAGCGATGACCTCTTCGATCCCGATCACGCCAGCGTTGGTGCGGGCAATGATGCACAACTCCGGATCAATACGTGCCTCCAGCGCCGCACGGATCTTGCCAACCGCTTCGAACATGCCGATCAGGTCCGTCGATTTGCGCCCGAACTTGGCCGGCAGCGACGTATCTTCGATCGTCAGCGCCGAGATACCCGCACGCTCCAGCTCGATCACGGTGCGCATTACGTTGAGCGCGTTGCCATAGCCATGGTCGGCGTCAGCAATGATCGGCAGACGCGAAACCCGGCCGATACGCGTGGCCTGTTCGGCGAACTCACTGAGCGTGATCAAGGCGAAGTCCGGCGCGGCCAGCACCTGCAGGGAAGCAACCGATCCCCCGAGAATCCCCACTTCGAAACCGAGATCGGCAGCGATGCGCGCGGACATCGGATCGAACACGGAAGCTGTGTGATAGCAGGCATCCGAGGCCAGAAGCTGGCGGAAATCCTTGCGCAAAAGGTGATGAGAACGTCGCTGCATTGTTTTTCTCCATAAAGATACGCGCACGCAAGGGTCGAAACGCCCCTGTCGAATTAACCATTGAAGCCCTTGATCAGGTCGAGCGGCTGTACTGCCGGCTCTGCACGTAGGCCATGCACAGCCCACTGGCGATGATCACTGTCATTCCCGCGATAGCCTCGACATCCGGGAGATGGCCGAAGGCGATGAAACCGACGACACCGGCGAACACGATCTGCCCATAGGTAAACGGAGCCAGGGCGGCGGCACTGGCATAGCGGAACGCCTGGGTCAGCACCAGATGCCCCGACATCGCCATCAGACCCAGCGATGCCATCAGCACAGCGTCGTGCACCGACGGTGTTTGCCAGTTGAAGATCACCAGCATACTCATGATCAGAAAACCGACCAGACTCGACAGGAAGTTACTGGTTACCGTGTGGTCCGTGCCGCTGAGGCGACGCGTCAGCAACTGATACACCGTGAAGGAAATTGCCGCGCCGAATGGTAGCAACACCGCCGGAGTGAACAATGCGCCACCTGGCCGAACGATGATCATCACGCCAGCCAGGCCGATGCCGACCGTCAACCACTGGCTATGGCCGACCCTTTCACCTAGCAGCGCGGATGCGACGGTAACCATCAGTGGCGTGAGAAAGATGACGGCCGTGGCCTCGGCCAGCGGAATATACCTCAAGCCGCTGATGAACATGATGCTCACGCTCACCAGGCTCAGCCCCCGCAGCAACTGCGGCCAAGGTCGCAGCGTATGAAATACACGGCGCCCCATGCGAGGCGCGAACATGCCAAGCATCAACACAACCTGTGCCAGATAGCGCGCCCAGACCACCAGGAACACGGGGTACGACTGGGCAAGGTACTTAGACAACCCATCGTGACTGGCCAGAAGCATTCCCGACAGCAGTATAAGCAGCACGCCGTATAGGAATTGATGACGATTGCTCAAGTGGGTCTCAACATGATTAGCAGGCTACGCATTATGCCTATAAAAACTTGCAACGCCAGGCAGGGCGGGTAGGCCATCGCGAAGGTCATTGGGCAAAACACCATGCTGCCTTTATAGTCGCCACTCGTGAATCATGAAGATCATCCATGTCGACGCCCTCGCTCACCATCGAACGCATCTACCCGCAGCAACTCGACGCACAGGATCATGATGATCGCGAAACCCTGCGCATCCATATGGAGCGCTACGATTTCGCCGCCGCGCGGCTCACCGGAACACGCGTGCTGGACATGGCCTGTGGCTGCGGATACGGCAGCGACCGGCTGGCGGAGCTGAATCCGGACAAGGTCATCGTCGGCGCGGATATCGATCCGGCGGCCATCGCCTTTGCCCAAGCCCACTATCAACGACCGAATCTCTCTTTCATCTGCGCCGACGCCGAAACCTTCAGTGCCCCGGGCAGTTTCGACACCATCGTCAGCCTGGAGACCATCGAGCACCTGCCACGGCCCCGTGCGCTGATCGACAATTACGTATCACTGCTGGCCAAGGGCGGACAGATCATCGCCTCGGTGCCGATCACTCCCACCCTGGATGGTAACCCCCATCATCTGCACGATTTCAGCAAACGCAGCTTCTTCGCTTTGTTCGAACCCCATGGCCTGCTGCCCCAACAGCGCTTCGAGCAGATCCAGTGGTGGCAACTCAAGGGATTGTTCCGCCGCAGCGCGACAAAACGACATCGTTCCGAAGGCGTCGGTAATGCTGTGCTCGGCTATTACCTCAAGCATCCCGGCTATCTCTTCAAACGGCTGGGCTCCATGCTTCGTCACGGCTTCAGCAACCGCTACCTGACCTGTCAATTCCGCGGGAGTTGAGCACGAGGACTCGCCGGGGCATTCACCCAACGCGTATAATCGCCGGTTTTCGCGGCGTTGCTGCGCAGTCCCGTTTGAGTGCTGTTTCCAGATGTTCAGCTTGAGAGCGATGCAGGAGCGCGATATTCCTGCCGTGTTATCCATTCAGCAAGAAGCCTATCCCCCCCAATTGTTGGAAGACGAAGCGGTGATCCGCTCTCGTCTCGCGACATGCCCGCAACTGGCCTGGGTCGCCGAAGATGCCGAGGGTGTTTGCGCCTACCTGTTCGCCTACCACTCGCGGGTGGGCAAGGTGACGCCACTGGATGGCGAATTTCAGCGTCACGAGCAGGCCGACTGCCTTTACCTGCACGACTTGGCCGTCGCGCCACGCGCAGGTCGCCGCGGCATCGGTCCGGCATTGGTACGTAAGAAGCTCGAGCAAGCCAGGGCACATCGACTGCGCTACTCGGCACTCGTCTCGGTGCAGGACTCCGAGGCCTTCTGGTCCCGGCTCGGTTACGCCGCCCACACCCAGCTCGACCAACCGCAAGCCAACAACCTGGCCAGCTACCGCATCCCTGCGGTGTACATGGTGCAGACGCTGCACTGAGCAGCGCCTGGCGAAACCCCGACGGATCAGCGAAACGGCGGCTCGTCGAAGCTGCGCAGCTTGCGTGAGTGCAGCGAGTTGAGCTGATTGCGCAAAAGTTCCAGTGCGGTAATGCCTATTTTCAGGTGCTGGGTAACGGCACGCTCATAGAACGCATTGGCTGAGCCGGGCAGCTTGATCTCACTGTGCAGGGGCTTGTCCGACACACACAGCAGCGTGCCGTACGGTACCCGCAGGCGATAGCCCTGAGCGGCGATGGTGCCGCTTTCCATATCCACCGCCACGGCACGCGAAAGGTTGATAAACGGTCTTTCCTGAGCCCAGCGCAACTCCCAGTTGCGATCGTCGTAGGTCAACACAGTGCCGGTGCGCAGGCGCTTCTTCAGCGCCTCGCCCTTCTCACCCGTGACCTGAGCGGCGGACTCCTGCAGAGCCTGCTGCACCTCGGCCAGCGCCGGCAACGGAATATTCGGCGGCAGCACCCGATCGAGAATACCGTCACGGCGCATATAGGCATGCGCCAGTACGTAGTCGCCGATCGCCTGCGACTGCCGCAGGCCACCGCAATGGCCGATCATCAGCCAGCAATGCGGACGCAGCACCGCCAGATGATCGGTAATGTTCTTCGCGTTGGACGGACCGACGCCGATGTTCACCAGCGTGATGCCATCGCCATCCTCAGCGTGCAGGTGATAGGCCGGCATCTGGTAGCGATGCCACATCACCCCACCGATGATCGCCTGAGCCTCACCCTCCTCCATCCCACGCTCGATGACCACGTTCCCCGGCAGCACCATGCGTACGAAACGGGTGTCGTCGCGCAGCATATCGAGACCGTGGCGAATGAACTGGTCGACGTAGCGGTGATAGTTGGTCAGCAGTATCCACGGCTGCACATGGCGCCAATCGCTGCCGGTGTAATGCACCAGCCGGCGCAGCGAGAAATCCACCCGGGCAGCATCGAACAGCGCCAGCGGATAGGGGTCGGCATGTTCCCAGTCGTACAGGCCGTCGGCGATATCATCGGTGGCGGCGGAAAGGTCCGTACTGGGGAAGACCCGCGCCAGCTCGGCCGCTGTCACACCGGCCCCCGCCAACTCGTCGCCCTGCTCGATCACATAGGGATAGGGAATGTTGCGCTCGCTCATCCCCACCTCCACGCGCACGTTGAAGTCCTGAATCAGGGGTTTGAGCTGGTCTAGCAGATAGCTGCGAAAGGCCGCCGGATGCGTGACGGTCACGCTGTAAACACCAGGCGCCTGCACCTTGGCATAAGCGCGCGTCGAGGTCGGTACCTCTCCATGGCATTCGTAGGTCAATCGCAACTGCGGATAACGAAACAGGCTGCGTTCGGCTTCATCCGGCTCACTACGCGACGTCAGGTAACGCTTGAGCGCCTGGTTCAGCGAGGAAGTGGCGCGCTCGTGCATCCTGGCAAGGTGATCAACGGCTTCTTCCGCCGTGGCAACGGTGACGAAGGGGGTGGAGACAGTATTCACGAGAATGTCCTGAACAGAGAGCTTCAGTCCATCTTGCCTCGTTTTGATGGCGAAGGCATGTCTGGCATGCGGAATCTACCCACGCATATCTGACTCACCGGCTATCGGCGCGCGCAGGCCGGACTGCCATCCACTCACCCCTTCTGCAGGTTACGCAACAGGAACGACAGCGCCTTGGCCAGTTCCTGCGCGCCCTTGGGGTCTCGGACGATGGTCAGCCAAGTTCCGCCGCCAGCCGGATTGTTGACGGTGCATTCGATGCCCTGCGGTGGACATTCATACTGCAGGTAGGGGTCCACGCCGAAAACCGACAGGCTGCGGTTGGACACCGCGACCTCTTCCCGGGAACCGCGCCTTTCCTCGCGGATACGCAATTCGCCAGGGGCACCCAGGCTGAGGCGATAGCGAATATCCTGAGGATCGGCCCGACCGACCTGATATCCGGCGCGCAGCGCATAGGTCTCCAACAACGCATTGCTGTGAGTCATGAGCGCTTCCCGCTCGCTGGACGTCAGATAGAGCGCCTTGAGGTCCGCCAGGTACTTCTCCGATTCTTCAGAACTCAGGCTGAGCGACTCGCCGGCACTAACCTGTGTGTTGGCCATGCACAACGCCGAGATCAGGAGTAACGCGGAAAGCCGACTTGTCAGTGCCCGCTGCATAATGCACCCTTGCCACTGGTTAATGTTATTGAGCCATCTCGTTAAGGCTGGAAGCATAGCTCAACACGATGGCCGCCCGAGCCAGCATACTGGAAGCCGTTCATTCGATGAAAATACATACCGATGCCGCCAGCCGTTTGGCGACCGAGGTTGTGACGCAGTTGCCAGTGCCCTCTCGGCTCGGCATGCTGCGCTTCGAACGTCTGAATGAGCCCAGCTGGTCGCTGCTGTTTCTCGACCCGGCCTGCGAGCGTTACCTGGGCCAACCTGCTCATGAACTGTGCTCCCTGGTTGACTCGCCCTATGCGAGCCTGATGGAGCCGCAGATCCGTCACCATCTGCATGACACCATCCAGACGGAGCTGGCCAGGCAGGGGCACTATTCGATCCGCTACCGCCTGCACACCGCCATTGGCGCGCTGGAGATGATCGAAACCGGTGAGGTATATCAGCAATATGGCCGCGATCTGATTGGCGGCTACCTGGTTGCGGTATCCCCCTCCGTCGAGGCCCAGCACCTGCCACTCACCCACGCGCAGTCCAAGGATGGTCAGTTGATGCGTTCCAGGATGCAGCAGAGCCTGATCGTACGCCTGGCACAGCATCGCTACGGCACAATCAATCCGCTGTTGGAAGCGGCCAAATTGATCACTCGCACCGCCAGCGAGGCCTACGGTTTGGCTCGTGCCACTCTTTGGCAGTTGAACGGCGAATGGCTGGAAGCCGTCGCCTCATATCGTCGCGACACCGACAGTCACGAGTACCCAAGCGCACGGACGATATCCTCGTTCCCCCGATACGTCGAAGCCCTGCAAAGCAGTCGCGCCATCGACGCGGAAAACGTACGGGAAGACCCACGCACCTGCGATCTGGTCGACACCTTCTTCAAACCTCGCAACGTGCACGCCACGCTGGACGCGACCATCCGGGTCGATGGCGAGGTCACTGGCGTGCTCTGCCTCGAACACATCGGCGCGCCACGACACTGGCACACCGATGAGGTCGCATTCGCCGGCGAGCTGGCCGATCAGTACGCTCAGGTGGCGGCCAACCAGCAGCACCTAAGTACTACGCACACGCTGCAGCTGTTCCAGCGTGCCATCGAGCAAAGCGCCAGTGCCTTTGTTCTGGTGGACCGTGACGGTATCGTCGACTACGTCAACCCGAGCTTCACCGCGATCACCCAATTCACCGCCGAGGAAGTTCGTGGCCGGCGCCTGGCCGACCTGGCCGCACTGGAGAATCTCACCGACCTGCTCTTCGACACCTCCTCAGCCCTGGCTCAGCACAACAGCTGGCAGGGCGAATTCCGTAGCCGCCGCAAGAATCTCGAGCCCTATTGGGGTCAGCTATCGATTTCGAAGGTCTTCGCCGACAACGGCGAGCTGTCGCATTACATCGGCATCTACGAAGACGTCACCCACAGCAAGGCCGCCCAGCAACATATCGAACGGATGGCTTACACCGACACGCTCACCAAGCTGGGCAACCGGCCATTCTTCATTCGCAGCCTCGAGGAGTATTTCGCGAAGGATACGCAGCCACAGCTGTGCCTGTTGCTGGTAGACATCGACAACTTCAAGCGGATCAACGACAGCCTGGGCCACCAGGTCGGAGACAAACTGCTCGTCAGTCTGGCGCGACGTCTGCGCAATGGTCTCAATCAGGAAGCCGTGCTGGCACGCTTCGCCAGCAACGAATTCGCTCTACTGTTCGAGGGCATGTGCCTTGAGGAAGGCCAACGCATGGCCGATCTGGTTCTGCGCACACTGGATAAGCCGCTGTTCGTCGATGCCCAACTGATCAACGTCAGCGGCTCGCTGGGCCTGGCCTGCTCGCCGATGCACGGTAACGACTCCGAAACATTGATGAAACATGCCGGCCAGGCGTTGCACAAGGCCAAAGCCAACGGCAAGAACCAGCTGCAGGTGTTCACTGAAGCACTGCACGCCGAAGCCAACTACAAGCTGTTCGTCGAGAACAACCTTCGCCGCGCCCTGTCGCAGAACGAGCTGGAAGTGTTTTACCAGCCGAAGCTCTGCCTACGCACCGCTCGCCTGCAAGGGCTGGAGGCGCTGGTGCGCTGGAACCACCCGGAAAAGGGCATGATCAGCCCGGACCAGTTCATCGGCGTCGCGGAAGAAACCGGACTCATCATCCCCATCGGCAAGTGGGTCGCCCGCGAAGCCTGCCGCATGGGCGTCCGACTCGCCATGCTCGGTCGCGGCCAGCCTCAGATCGCGATCAACCTTTCGCCCAAGCAGTTCTCCGATCCGGACCTGGTCGCCTCCATCGCTACGATTCTGCGCGAAGAAAAACTGCCGCCCAGCTCTCTGGAACTGGAACTGACCGAAAGCCTGCTGCTCGACGCCACCGAGGAAACTCGCCAACAACTGCTGGGCTTCAAGGCGCTGGGCGTCACGCTGGCGATGGATGATTTCGGGACCGGCTATTCGTCTTTGAGCTACCTGAAGCGCTTCCCTATCGACGTCATCAAGATCGATCGCAGTTTCATCAAGGACATCCCCGACAACCAGGACGATATGGAGATCACTTCAGCGGTGATCGCGATGGCGCGCAACCTGCGTCTCAAGGTCGTTGCCGAGGGCATTGAGACCTCCCAGCAGTTGACGTTCCTGCGTCAGCATCATTGCGATATCGGTCAGGGCTACCTGTTCGACAAGCCGATTTCCAGCAAGCAGCTGGAAGATGAACTGAATCGGTATCCACGCTGGGCCTGACGCGCCTCGCCCTATCGAGCGACCACTCATGCTCTGGTCTCTGCGCTCGCAAGGGCATAGGCTTAGCAGGCTGTTAGGCTTTGGCCAACCGAGCCACCACATCTTTTCACGCTCGAGGTACCACGCCATATCCCTGCGCTCGCAAATTCTCGTCCACAAGCAGGCACTTCCGGAGCCGGATCAGGCCTTGCCGGGGCGCCCCACACCTGTCGCCGTACCTGAGGCCCACTATGTCAACGGCCACCCGCTGCAGCCGCCCTTCCCGAGCGGACTGGAACAGGCCATTTTTGCCTTGGGCTGCTTCTGGGGCGCTGAGCGTCGATTCTGGGAACAGGAAGGTGTATGGACCACCGCCGTCGGTTATACCGGTGGTCTCACGCCCAACCCATCCTACGAAGAGGTCTGCTCGGGTCTGACCGGGCACACCGAGGCGGTGCTGGTGGTGTTCGACCCGCAAATCATTTCCTACGCGGCGCTTCTCAAGCTGTTCTGGGAAGCGCACAACCCGACCCAGGGCATGCGCCAGGGTAACGACACCGGCACCCAGTACCGCTCCGCCATCTATTGCTTCGACAGCGACCAACTCACCCAGGCGCGCGCCAGCCAGGCTCGATTCCAGCAGCAGCTGGACGAGCATGGCTTTGGGCCGATAACCACTGAAATTGCCGAGATCCCGGCGTTCTATTACGCCGAGGCTTATCACCAGCAGTACCTGGCCAAGAATCCGGGCGGTTATTGCGGTCTCGCTGGCACTGGTATCTGCCTGCCATCATGAGCAGAGGGAATTAAGCAGCCACCTTCGCTCGAGCGCACGAGCGAGCAGAAAAAGAAAACCCCGCCGAGGCGGGGCTTTTGCAGACTGAATCCTGACATCCGTGACTTTCGCCGTCCTGGCGTCGTTCCGTTAACGTCCGTCTTGAAATAGGCGCTTCCGTACGCGAGTTCCTTGTTGCGGGAAGACTACTTGGCAAGCCTGGAAGCCTGTAGCAGCCAACCGCACCACGCCATGTAAGCAATCACTTACAAACACTATCCCTGATCCGCTTGTAAGTGATTGACTAACACGTTGCGGTTTTATGACCGGGCTAATGCCGAGATCGTTCCCAGACATGGCCAAACAATTTCAATATGCCTTCATGCATTAAGCCGGCCTTCAGAATTGCTCGGCTCCGAGCAGGTACAGTGACTCGCTGCCGGCTTTTACCGAAGCACTCAGCGACTGGATACGCGGCAACAGTCGTGCGAAGTAGAAACGCGCCGTACCCAACTTGCTGGCATAGAAATCATCCTCGCCCTCCTTGCCCAGCGCAGCCTCCGCCATCCTCGCCCACATGTAGGCATAGGCGGTGTAGCCGAACACGTGCAGGTACTCGACCGAAGCGGCACCGATCTCGTTGGGGTCGCGCTTCGAGCTGTCGAGCACGCACGCGGTCAGCTCGTCGAGGTTATCCAGCGATGCTTTCAATGGTGTGACAAATTCAGCCAGTTCCGCACCAGCCGTCGCGCAGTAGCTGCGAATCTCCTCGGCGAAGGCCCGATACAGTTCGCCGCCGCTACCCACTACCTTGCGCCCCAGCAGGTCCAGCGCCTGAATACCATTGGTGCCTTCGTAGATCTGGGTGATACGGCAGTCCCGCACCAACTGCTCCTGCCCCCATTCACGGATGAAGCCGTGGCCACCGAAGACCTGCTGGCCATGTACAGTGGTTTCCAGCCCCATGTCGGTGAGGAAGGCCTTGGCCACCGGCGTCAGCAGTGCCACCAGTGCTTCGGCGCGCTGGCGGGCCTGGGCATCTTCGCTGAACTTGGCGATATCCAACTGCAGCGCGACATAGCTGGAAAATGCACGACCGCCCTCGTTCAACGCCTTCATGGTCAGCAGCATACGCCGCACATCCGGATGCACGATGATCGGATCGGCCACCTTGTCCTGCGCGACCGGGCCGGTCGGCGCACGGCTCTGCACACGTTCGCGCGCATATTCGATGGCACTCTGGTAGGAGCGCTCGCCAGTGGCAAGACCCTGAATGCCAACGCCCAGGCGCTCGTAGTTCATCATAGTGAACATCGCCGCCAGACCCTTGTTGGGTTCGCCAACCATCCAACCGACGGCACCGTCGAAGTTCATCACGCAGGTCGCCGACGCCTGGATGCCCATCTTGTGCTCGATGGAGCCGCAGGAAAGCGAATTGCGTGCACCCAGCGAGCCGTCGTCGTTGACCATCACCTTGGGTACGAGGAACAGCGAGATGCCGCGCGAACCGGCCGGCGCATCGGGCAGCTTGGCCAATACCAGATGAATAATGTTCTCGGTCAGATCGTGCTCACCGCCAGTGATGAAGATCTTGGTACCGCTGACCTTGTAACTGCCGTCGGCCTGAGGCTCAGCCTTGGTACGGATGATACCCAGGTCGGTGCCGGCATGGGGCTCGGTCAGACACATCGATCCTGCCCAGATGCCGCTGTACATGTTGGGTAGGTACTTCTGCTTGAGCGCTTCGCTGGCATGGGCATAGATGGACAGGCAGGCGCCGGACGTCAGCATCGGATACAGGCCAAAAGCCAGGCTGGCCGAGTTCATCATCTCCTCGACCTGGGCGGAAATCGCCTTGGGCATTCCCATGCCGCCATATGCCGGATCGCCACCGACACCCACCCAGCCACCCTCGGCGTACAAGCGATAGGCTTCGGGATAACCAGCCGGTGTGGTGACAGCGCCATTGTCCCAATGGCAACCCTCTTCGTCACCGCTACGGTTCAGTGGGGCGATAGTATTGCCGGTGATCTTGCCTGCTTCTTCGAGAATCGCCTCGGCAGTCGGTGCGTCGGCGACCTCGGCCAACGCAGGCAGGCTCTGCCATAGCGTCGGCGCATCGAAGACTTCATTCAGGACAAAACGCATGTCGCGCAGCGGTGCTTTGTAGTCAGCCATGGAAAGACCTCGCAGAAGAACATGTCACCCGGCCGGGCGGCCGCGGGGAGGCCTTCGAGTCTAACTGAACACCAGCTGACGCCCGAAGCGTCTATTTATGACCAATGAGTTCCGGCATTCGTGCAGCCAATCACCCCAACGACAGAAGAAACCGACAAAGGATTCCCGCCGTTTCACGCACCCGCCGCGGATTGCGTCACCGTACGAACCGCACCGCGACGATTCTGCCCATGGACCCGAACGCAGTTGCGTCCCGCACTCTTGGCGCTGTAGAGCGCCTGGTCCGCCGCCTTGATCACCTCGTCCGGATGACGCTGCGTCGGCAGCCGCTCGGCCACGCCGATGCTGATGGTCACCGAAACCTGATCCCCACCGCTGCCGCCACGGCGACGCTTGCCTTGTTGCGCGTCCTGAGGTCGATTGGCCTTGTCGCGCAAGCGCATGACGTATTCCTCCACCGCCCGGCGCACATCTTCGAGATGTGGCAGGCAGTCCTGCAGGTCGCGCCCAGGGAACACCAGGGTGAACTCCTCTCCTCCGTAACGATAGGCGCGACCGCCACCGCCGACCTTTCGCAGTCGGCTCGCCACCAGCCGCAGCACCTGATCGCCGACATCATGGCCATGGGTATCGTTGAATGCCTTGAAGTGGTCCACGTCGGCCATGGCGATGACGTACTGCCGGCCAAGTCGCTGCAAACGTTCGTTCAACGCGCGCCGGCCTGGCAAACCGGTGAGCTCGTCACGAAAGGCCATCTGGTAGGCCTCCTGCGCGATGGCCACCACCAGAGCCAGCATCATCAAGCTACTGAGCACATTCAATGCGCCGGGTCGGCTGAAGACCTGCGGCAGCATCAATAACAGGCCGATCAAGGCGATGAACTGAGCCGCATGCACGGGTCGCGGGCGACGTATGTACTGCACCAGCAACACCACGAGGACCAACAGGAACAGCGGATAGACCAACTGAACCAGCGTCAGCCACTCCGCCTGCAGCCAGGGCCAACGGATCTCGGTCAACCAGTCGAGCAGTTGCTCGGGGAATCGCCTGGCCAGTGCCAGCGCGACGACGCAGACCAAGAACAGCACGGCTAGCCGCGCAGCGCCATCCTGCAGCAGATGGGCGCGCTCCCGCCACGTCCCATAAAGGCCATAGAGCGTCGGCAGCAACAGGGAGCACAGATGGAAGGTCAACGCAGCCTCGGGCAACAGGGTGCCGGTCGCTCGATAATGGTCCGCCTGGGTGTCGAGCAGAAAATAGGCCAGGTACACCACCAGCAGCAGGAAGGTCTCGCGGACGCGTCCATAGGCGATGCAGAACGCCGCTCCCAGCAGCAAGAGCACTGTGGGCAGCACATTGAACAGCGACGTGAAGAATTCGTTGGGGCCTGGTTGTCGGGCAGCTGCCAACCCACCGGCCAGCAGAGCCAGGGGGGAGTAGAAATGACTGAAACGAACAGCAGTCAGGCGAGGCACGAAGGTTCCGACGATAGACCGTGGAAAGCAGGCATTCTGCCTGCACTCGGCGACTCATTCACCTCACAGGCGGCAAAACGGCGACTCCGGCATGTTTTCGCGGACGGGATATACCTCAAGCACGCAGCGATCTCACCGTCGGAAAAACAAAACCCCGCCCAGGGAGCGAGGTTCTGTCATCCACCCGAACCGCTACCGAAGCAGCGGTCGCCTGATCAGGGCGCCTTAATAGGCCAGCTCGAAGTGAGCCTCGTCCATATCCATCAGGTTGTCGGCACCGGAGAGCATGGTTTCCACATGCGCGCGGGTACGCGGCAGGATGCGCTGGAAGTAGAAGCGCGCCGTCTGCACCTTGGCGGTGTAGAAGCCGTCGCTGTCTTCGCCGGCGGCAATCTTCTCGGAGGCCAGGCGCGCCATGTCGGCCCAGAAGTAGGCCAGGCAGGCGTAACCGCAGTACATCAGGTAATCCACCGACGCGGCACCGACTTCTTCACGGTTCTTCATGGCAGCCATGCCGACCTTCATGGTCAGATCGCCCCACTCCTTGTTCAGCTTGGCCAGCGGCTCGACGAACTGCTTGATCGACTCGTTGCCTTCGTTGGCCTGGCAGAACTTGTGCACCACCTTGGTGAAACCTTTCAGCGCCTCGCCCTGCGTCATCAGCACCTTGCGGCCCAGCAAGTCGAGTGCCTGGATGCCCGTGGTGCCTTCGTACAGGCAGGAAATGCGACTGTCGCGCACGTTCTGCTCCATGCCCCACTCGGCGATGAAGCCGTGGCCACCGTAAATCTGTACGCCGTGGTTGGCGGCTTCGAAGCCCACTTCGGTCATGAACGCCTTGGCGATCGGGGTGAGGAACGCGAGCATGGCGTCGGCAGCCTTGCGCTGTTCCTCGTCCTGGCTGCGCTGGACGATATCCACCTGCTTGGCAGCGTAGTAGAGCATCGCGCGGTTGCCTTCGGCGAAGGCTTTCATGGTCAGCAGCATACGGCGCACGTCCGGATGCACGATGATCGGGTCAGCAGCTTTCTCGGGCGCTTTCGGGCCTGTCAGCGAACGCATCTGCAGACGCTCGCGCGCGTACTTGATACCACCCTGGAAACCGATCTCGGCATGGGCCAACCCCTGCAGGGCGGTACCCAGACGTGCGGTGTTCATAAAGGTGAACATGCAGTTCAGGCCCTTGTTCGGCGGGCCGATCAGGAAACCAGTAGCGCTGTCGAAGTTCATCACGCAAGTAGCGTTGCCGTGAATGCCCATCTTGTGCTCCAGCGAGCCACAGGACACGCCATTACGCTCACCCACGCCGCCTTCGGCGGTCGGCAGGAACTTCGGCACAATGAACAGCGAAATACCCTTGGTGCCTTGCGGCGCATCGGGCAGACGGGCCAGTACGATATGGACGATGTTGTCGGCCATGTCGTGCTCACCCGCGGAGATGAAGATCTTAGTGCCGCTGACCTTGTAGCTGCCATCGGCCTGAGGCTCGGCCTTGGTGCGCAGCATGCCCAGATCGGTACCGCAATGCGGCTCGGTCAGGCACATGGTGCCGGTCCACTCACCGGATACCAGCTTAGTCAGGTAGGTCTGCTGCTGCTCGGGCGTGCCGTGGGCATGCAGGGTGTTCATCGCGCCGTGGGACAGGCCGGGGTACATGCCCCAGGACCAGTTGGCTCCACCGACCATCTCGCTGATGGCCATGCCGAGGGATTCCGGCAGGCCCTGACCGCCATGCTCAACATCATGGGCCAAACTCGGCCAGCCGCCCTCTACGAACTGCTGATAGGCTTCCTTGAAGCCGGTCGGCGTCTTCACACCGGATTCGCTCCAAGTGCAGCCTTCCAGATCGCCTACACGGTTCAGCGGGGCGATGACTTGCTCACAGAACTTGGCACCTTCATCAAGAATGGCGTTGACCATGTCCGGGGTGGCGTCTTCACAACCCGGAAGGCTCTGATAATGCGCCTCGTAGCCGAGCAACTCGTCACGTACGAAACGGATATCGCGCAAGGGGGCCTTGTAATCGGGCATAGCGTAAACCTCAGCGGTGGGTTCTTTGTTCAAGTGACCGGTTGTCCGGTCAGCTCTTGATCGGATTCGTGACCCCAGCAATCGCGCCGCAGGTCAAACAGGCGTTTGAAACATACGTTTCGGCCTGAACTATGTCAAGCCGTGACCGGAACACCGCAATCGGTATCCTTTTCGTTCTGGAGGGAAAGGGCAAGGGCGCCGCTGGCGGGCACCGGCACCGACCAGACGGTCGGGCGTTCAGGCGATGGTGTTGATCAGCGTCCCGAGTACTTCGTCGGCACTCTGGATCATTCGCGCGCCAGCGTTGGCAGTATGTTCGCCAACCTTCATCTGAACCAGCTGCTCGGTCAGCTCGACGACTTCCGCCACTGCCAGGGAGTTGTCGGCGACCGGTAGCGCAGCGCTGGCAATAGCATCCGCGGCCGTCTCGATACGCTGCTGCCCAGCCTGATAGGCACCGAGGCCGGAAGAAAGGAGGCTGTTGATTTCCATGGCGCTGTACCTGTCGATCAATTCGCCATCATTGAAGCAGAGCCGGCGCACCAGTGCCAGTGGCAACTGGTTATAAGGAAGCCGGGCAAGGCATCAGCGGAGCAGATGTAGATCAAGGCAGGCGGCAACCTGGGCAGGTGTCGCGGCGGACAGACGGGGCACCCGCCCCAAGCAGGGTGCAGGAAGTCGATCAGCCAGGGTGGCGAGATTCTCTTCCAGCCGCGACGTGGCCGGATCAACGATATTGGCAACCCAACCGGCGAGCCGCAGGCCGTCGCGCTCGATGGCTTCGGCGCTGAGCAGCGCGTGGTTGATGCACCCCAGGCGAACGCCCACCACCAAAATCACCGGCAGGCCCAGCATTACCGCCAGATCCGACAGGTTCTCACGGCCTGCCAGCGGCACGCGCCAGCCACCGGCACCTTCGACCAGGGAGAAGTCGGCCTGCAAAGCCAGCATTCGCCGAACCGATTCGGCCATCAGCGCCGCCGTCATTTCGACACCGGCCTCGCGCGCAGCCAGATGTGGGGCGATGGCCGGCTCGAAGGCAAAAGGATTGACCTGCTCGTAGCGCATCGGCAGGGAACATTCTCTCAGCAGCGTCAACGCATCGCCGTTGCGCAGCCCATCGACCGTCACCTCGCAGCCGGAGGCGACCGGCTTTGCCGCCGCGGTACTGAACCCGGCCTTTCGCGCGGCATGCAACAAGCCGGCGGCGACGGTGGTCTTGCCGACCTCGGTGTCGGTTCCGGTGACGAAAAAGGCTATCGACATCTCAGGGCTCCTTGCGCAACAGGCCGTAGACGACCCGATAGGTCGCCGGTAGTCCGGACGGCGTACGGAAGTGCTCGTAGGCCTCGATCAGTGCGCGAATGCGTGCCCGGCCAGTGAGCCCGCCAGGGCGTCCCGGATTGAGGTTGTGCGCGCCGAGTGCCTTGAGCTCATGAGTCAACTGACGCAGCTCGGAGAAGTGCAGCACGCTGGGTCGCATGTCGAGCGTCAAGCAGCGCAAGCGGCTGGCCGCGCAGAGCTCCTGATAAGCCTCGAACGAACGGAAGCGATTGACGTGGGCAAAACCATCCACCGCCTGCCAGCTGTCGCGCAGCTCCTGCAGGGTACCGCTGCACAGGCTGCTGAAGGCGAAGACGCCCCCTGGGCGCAACACCCGCTCGGCCTCATCCAGCACCGCAGCGAAATCCTCGCACCACTGCAGCGCCAGGCTGGAGAACAGCAGGTCCAGTGAAGTACTGCGCAGCGGCAAGCATTCGGCGTCCCCCGCCACGAACGAAGTCGCACCGCCCTTCGGCCGTGCATGACGCAGCATGCCCTCGGCGATATCTAGCGCTACGCCTTCGGCTTGCGGAAAGCGGTTTGCAAGCACGCGAGAGAAATAGCCGGTACCGCTACCCAGATCGAGCCAGCGAGTGGGAGACAATCCGGCGGGCAGCCGCTCGATCAGAACATTGCCGACCGTGCGTTGCAGCTCGGCGACGGCATCGTAGCTGGCAGCCGCGCGGGAGAACGACGCCGCGACCTGACGCTTGTCGGGTAATTCCGACTCTGATGCGGGCGAAGCTGCCACAAGCGGGTCGCTCATCCCCGCACTCCGTTGATCATCG
>JBKEBY010000053.1:0-4072 GCA_047973445.1 Pseudomonas sp. | reverse complement strand
TATTCACCCTTGATGCCTGCCTCGTAGTTCTTGCCGGTGATGGGCTCGATCGGGCTGCCCGAGGTGTCGAAGTAGTTCTGCGGTTTGAAGATGTCGGTGTAGCTGACGTAGACCGAGTGGTACTGGTCCAGCTCGTAGATCAGTCCGGCGTAGCGCGTGACGTTGCGGGTGACCTTCAGCGTCGGTGGCGTCGGCCGGTTGATGAATGGGTAGACGCTGTCCAGCTCGTACCAGTCCAGGCGACCACCGATGATCAGCGTGAGTGGATCAGCCAGGCTCAGCCGGGTCGTGGCGTAGAGGCCATCCTGCGTGGTGTCCGTGTTCAGCCAGTCGTACAGGTTTGCTTGCGCTGGTTTGGCGATGGCGCCCGAGTCCCAGTTGTTCACATCAATGTTGCTGGCCAGCAGGCGGTTTGTCGCTACGTCGCCCTCGAACACCGCTGTGCGGCGGCTGGCGCCGAGTGCCAGCTGATGCTCGCGGCCCATCAACTCGAACGGCCCGCTGGCATATAGATCGAAGCTGTTCTGCCGTTCGTTGTATTCGCCCGTACCAACCATCTGGTTGATCGTTTGCGTAGTGGTATTGGCGCTCAGGTAGGTGCCGAGCATGTCCAGCGACGACCATTTGCGCTGTGCCGACAAGTTGAGTTTCCAGCCGTGCCCCAGCAGATGTTCGAGTTCGACGAAAGCGGAAGTGGTGTCCCGATCCCAGTACTCCCAATCGTTGGCCAGCGAGGTCGAGCGCGACAGGTGCAGGTCGTGCCCATCGAATCCGACTGGCAAGCCGGTCCAGCCATTGCCGTTGTAATTGTCGTTCTGGTTCGAGGCGCCCAAGGTCAACGTGGTGCGCTCGCTCAGGTCAGCTTCGAGTACGCCGTAGAACAGGCCGCGCTCGTTCTCGGCGACGTCGCGAAAACTGTTCTGATTCTGGTAGGCCGTCACCAGGCGACCGCGCAGGTTTCCGCTTTCAGTCAGCGGCCCGGATACGTCGAACTCGCTGCGATAGCGATCCCAACTGCCAGCACTGCCCTGAACGCTGGCCTGGAAGTCTTGGGTGGGCCGCTTGCGGATAAGGTTGATGGCGGCCGAGGGTGAACCGGCACCCTGCATCAGGCCAGTGGCACCGCGCACCACCTCGACGCGGTCGTAGAGAGCCATGTCTACCGCCAGCATGTCTTGCGACAGGTAGGAGCTATCCAGTGCTGTGGGCAGCCCGTCGTACATGATGTTGTCGATCGAGAAACCGCGCGAATAGTAGCTCGATCGCTCTGGCCCGTGGCGGCGCAGGGTGAGGCCGGGAGTGTTTTGGACGACTTCGTTGAGGTTGCTGAGATTCTGGTCCTCGATACGTTGCCGGGTAATGACCGTGACCGCCTGCGGCGTCTCGCGTAGCGACAGGTTCATCTTGGTCGCGGTGCTGGTCGAACCGGTGGTGTAACTGCCGGTGCCCTCGGTAGTGGCACCCAGTTGTTCCCCCATCACTGTTGTTGCTCCCAGCTCCAGCACATCGCCGCTATTTACCGCCTTGTCCAGCACATAGCTGCCACCGGTATTCAGGGCGCGCAGCCCGGTGCCGGCCAGCAGCCGTGCCAGGCCTTCATCTATCGAGTAGCTGCCATTGAGCCCCGGGCTGCGTTTGCCGACGGTAAGTTGGGCGTCGACAGAAAGCAGGATGCCCGCCTCGCTGGCGAAGCGGTTCAGCGCCTGGTCGAGGTTGCCGGCGGGAATGGCATAGCTGCGGCTCTGGGTGCTGGTGGCGCTTTCGGCCAGGGCCATAGGCGCGGTGAGCAGCAGCGGAGTACCGGCCAGCAGGCCGGCGAACAGAGCATGGCGAACGGCGAGAGTCAGTCGGAAGCGGTTGGAAGCGGGTAGGTGCAGCATTGTGGATCGTCCCCCTGAGAATACTTCTTGTTGAGTTCAAGAGGTATCCCGAACGAGACGACAAAACCGACAAGAGATTGTTGAATTATTTTTTCTGACTCCTGATCAGAGGGCTGAGATTGCCATATGAAGCGATTCGCGGCTGAAGCCACTCCCACAGACGTAGGATGGAAGACTCGCGCAGCGATCTTCCACCGATCGACCGTGGGGCAGCGGTGGAAAAGGTTGGGCCGTTTCCCTACGCCGGTCCGACGCTGACCCAGTAGCGGGTCAGGCTGCTGACCTTGACTGGCAGCGACTGCTGCAGCGCGGTCAGCACACGGTCGGTATCGGCCAGCGGGAAGACGCCGGTCAGCTCCAGGGCAGCGATGGCCGGGTCGCAGCGCAGCACGCCGGGGCGATGACGCGACAGCTCGGCGATGAACTGGCCCAACGGCATACGCTCGGCAACCAGGCGGCCCTCGTGCCAGGCGATGCTATTGGGGTTGGCCGGGGTCACCTCGCGCACACGACTGGCCGAGAACCAGCAACTCTGCCCGGCCTGTAGGCGCACCGCCGCTGCCTGGCGCGGGCGCAATTCCAGCTCGCCCTGGTACAGCTCGACACGGCTGCCACCGTCGACTTCGTACACCGAGAAACGCGTGCCCAGGGCCTGGATTTCCCCGGCTCCAGTCTCGACGATCAGCGGCCGACCGGCCGGGTCCTTGCCGCTGTCGAGCAGCAGTTCCCCGACCAGCAGGCGGATGCGTCGCTCGCTTGGGCTGAACAGGATGTCCACCGCGCTGGCGCTGTTCAGGCTCAGCCGGCTGCCGTCGGTCAGGGTGCGTTGCAGGCGTTCGCCGGTGCCGCTGCGCAGGTCGGCCATGGCTTCGCGCCAGGGCAGTTGCGAGTGGGCAAGGTAGCCGCTACCGCCGGCGACCAAGAGCAAACCGAGCAATTTCAGTGTCTGGCGCCGACGGGCGTCTGGCAGCTCACGCAGCACCTGGCGAGCGGTACTGGGCGGCACTATCGCCAAGGTGCCCTGCAGCTGCTCCAGACGCTGCCAGGCCCGTCGATGCTCGGCGTCGGCGGCCTGCCAGGCCTCGAATGCGCTGCGCTGGGATTCATCCAACCCGCCGTCCCAGTGCAGCATCAACCAGTGACTGGCCTGCTCGACGATGGAGGGCGCGATAGGCGCTTCGGCAGAGCGATTCATTCGGTGTAGAGCACCTGATAGCAGGCCTGGATGGCGCGCAGCATATATTTCTGCACCGAGCTGACGCTGACCTGCAGGCGTTCGGCGATCTGCACGTAGGTAAGCCCCTCGAACTGTGAAAGCAGGAAGGCTTCACGTACTTTCCCGGGCATGCTGTCGAGCATCGCATCGATCTGCATGAGGCTTTCGACGATCATGGCGCGGGTCTCCAACGAAGGGATTTCCGGCTCGGGCAGCGCGGCGAGGCTGTCCATGTAGGCTTGTTCGATGCGTTGGCGGCGCCACTGGTCGATCACCAGGTTGCGCGCAATCTGGACCAGATAACTGCGCCCCTCCCCGCCTGCTGGCAAGCGACCGGAGGTCAGCAGGCGCAGAAAGGTGTCCTGAGCGATATCGGCGGCTCGTTCGCGATCACCCAGGCGGCGGCGCAGCCAGCTCTGCAACCAGCCGTGGTGATCGAGATAAAGGCCATGCACCTGTCGGTGCATCAAGGCTGGATCAGGAAACGTCGTGGACACCCATAACTCCCAGAAGAGACGATGCAGATAAGAATCGATCGCATCTTAAAGGAGGCGTGATGTCTTGGGAATGGGAAATGTCCGGATCAGCGCCGGCGCAATCGGTAACTGCGCCTGGGCCATAGTATGCGGGCCAATATCAGGCCCAGCACCTCCACCAGCCAGGCCAGCGCCAGTGCGCAGCCGATGCCCCAGGCGATGGCTTCCGGCGCCAGCAGTACCTGGAAGCGATATCCATCCCAGACCTCGCTGCGCAAGCGGGGCTCGCCGGCCACAGCCACGTGCCATGCCCGTGCGTACCAGGGTCGCTGCATGGCCTGCCACTCGCGTTCGAGCAGACGGGCACGCTCGACCAGCATGCTCACGCTTTGTGCATCGCTCTGGAAGACTGGATCTTCGCTGGTGCGGTAATGCTCCACCAGCACATCGAGGTCGCCACGGAAGAAACGTCGGGCGGTTTCCTGGAAACCTTGCAGCCC
>JBKEBY010000042.1:0-14140 GCA_047973445.1 Pseudomonas sp. | reverse complement strand
CTCGTCAGCGGGAGGCGAATTCTACAGCGTTCAAAACCGCTGTCAACCACCTCTTTCACCACCCTCGATCGAAACCGACCGAAGCGCCAACCGGACTCAACCACCGCCCTGTCAGCCCGGCGCATTCTACTCGAATTTGCCGCCCGCGCAAGCCCTTACTTAAAGCTAACCTCTTGATCTACAAGAGATTTCACCAATGGCCGGCGCCGGAGAAGGTGCGCATTATAGGCCCCCAAAACAACACGTCAATGGTGTTTTTCAGTTTTGTTTCACACTAGGTCCTTTTCCCCTCCTCGCCCTGAAACCTGCCAAGCGGTGAGTCACTACAGGCAGGCGCACCAACAGCAACAAAGCCGCTATAGAGGCGTATAGCACCCAGCGCCCCGCATCGGCGCGCACAACCCACAGCATATGCAGCAAGACGATCAGAAGCACCGGATATACGATCCGGTGAAGTTGTTTCCAACGCTTGCCCAGCTTACGCATGCTCCAGCGGGTCGATGTTGCCGCAAGGGCAAGCAATCCCATCAGTGCCACCGCGCCGACGGTTATATAGGGGCGCTCTACCAATTCGGCACCGAAACCGCTGAAATCGAGCCCCAGCAGGAAGTAAAGATATGCCGACAAGTGGAGCACCGCGTAGGCGAATGCCCACAAGCCCAGCTGCCGGCGAAAGGAGATCCAGCCCGCCCAGCCACTCAGTCTTTGCAACGGAGTCATTGCCAACGAACAAAGCAGGAAGACCAGCGCGCCCTGGCCAAGATTATCGACCAGCACCTTGCCCGGATCCGGCCCTAACGCGGCAATAGCCGCCAGGTACAACCAGTAGAGGGGCACGCTCGCAGCAACTAGAAAAATCAACAGCCGCCACCAGAAATGGCGCATCAGTAATCCCGACTCAGATCCATTCCTGCATACAGGTGCGACACCTGGTCAGCATAGCCGTTGAATAGCAACGTCTTGCGAATGTTTGGATTGAAAAGGCCTCCGGGCAACCGACGCTCCCGAGCCTGAGACCAGCGCGGATGCGAGACCTGCGGATTGACGTTGGCGTAGAAGCCGTACTCCTGGGGTGCCATCCTCTGCCAGGTGGTCGCCGGCTGTTCACGCACGAAACTGATGCGCACGATGGATTTGATGCTTTTGAAACCGTATTTCCAAGGAACCACCAGGCGAAGCGGCGCACCGTTCTGATTCGGAAGCACCCGACCGTACATCCCGACCGCCAACAGTGTCAGCGGGTGCAGCGCCTCATCCATTCTGAGTCCTTCGACATAGGGCCAGTCGATCAACGAAAAGTCGCCACGCATACCTGGCATCTGCTCTGGGCGGGCCAGGGTTTCGAATCGGACATACTTCGCGGCGGAGGTTGGCTTGAGGCGCCGGATCAATTCGGCCAGAGGGAAACCGAGCCAGGGAATGACCATCGACCAGGCTTCGACGCATCGCAGGCGATAGATGCGTTCCTCGAGCTGGTTCGGAGCGAACAGCTCCTCCACCGAATATTTCCCAGGACGCTCGACTTCACCATCCACCATGACGACCCAAGGCTCGATAACCATGCCTGCAGCATTTCGTGCCGGATCCCCTTTGTCAGGACCGAACTCGTAAAAGTTGTTGTAATGCGTGGCGTCACGGTAAGGCGTAAGGCTCTCGTCCTCAGGCAACGCTTGCCAGCGCGCATGACGAAGCTTGTCAGAAAACCAGCCAGGTGCCGCTGCAGCGGGAACGTCAGGATAACGCTCGGCATCAGCCCAGGATAGACGGGGAATGACTGAGCACGCTGCTGAGGCCAGCATCCCTTGCAACACCCGACGCCGGCCCAGATAGGCCTCTTCAGGAGTCACTTGCGATTCGCTGCAATCGCCAGCACCGAGAATTTTGATCAACATCAGAACCTCCGCCGTCCGAGGCTGGGCTCACACCAGACAGCGGATCAGAACAGAAATCAATTTTCGGCGCGCCTGCGTCTCCGCATCAGATACTGCACCGGGCCCGAAGCAGCATAGGCCAGAAAAATCAGCAGCAGCACCCGTGGTGGATCACTGAACACGACAGCGAAGACCAGTACCACCACGAGAATCGCCACGAAGGGCACTCGCCCCTTGAGGTCGAGATCCTTGAAGCTGTAGTACTTGATGTTGCTCACCATTAGCAACCCGGCCGCAGCCACCAGCAGCGCGAACAACATGACCAGCGCCAGAGGCAGGTCAGCACCGAGGATACCCGGATCATCCAACGCCCAGACCGCCCACACGGAACCGGCCACCACACCTGCAGCCGCTGGACTGGCCAGGCCGATGAACCAACGCTTGTCCACCTTGCCGATCTGGGTGTTGAAGCGAGCAAGGCGCAGTGCTGCGCAGGCAACATAGATGAAAGCCACCGTCAGCCCTACGTTCCCCAGCTCCGACAGCGCCCATTCGTAAGCCAGGATAGCCGGCGCCAAGCCGAACGCCACCATATCGGAAAGCGAGTCATACTCCGCACCAAAGGCGCTTTGAGTGTTGGTGAGACGGGCTACCCGACCATCGAGACTATCGAGCACCATCGCTACGAATACAGTGGCACCAGCGACATAGAAATTACCGTTTATGGCAGTGATTATGCAGAAGAAGCCAGCAAACAGATTGGCGGTCGTGAACAGGTTGGGGAGCAGGTAGATCCCCCGGTGACGCACCTTGCGCCCCTCGGCATCCTGGCTCTCCTCGACGTGTTCGTCGATAGGAAGCAGGCTTTCCGTCTCGACGGGCTTTTTTGGCTCTTCGGGGTGCTCACTCATGCACAATCCACCTTACAGCAGGTTTGAATAATTTCGACAGACCCGGAACAGGGCGGTTCAGCCCTCTGCCGGCATGGTCTTATACCAGATGGCCGCCGATCCCAACGAAAAAACGCGGCCGAGGCCGCGTTTTTCTGAGCAGAACCCTTATCAGTTCTTGCTCTTGTCGACGATCTTGTTCGCCGCGATCCAAGGCATCATCGCGCGCAGCTTCTCGCCGACCACTTCGATACCATGAGCGGCGTTGTTGCGGCGGTAGGCCGTCATCGAAGGATAGTTGGCAGCGCCTTCGGTAATGAACATCTTGGCGTATTCGCCATCCTGGATACGCTTGAGCGCGTTGCGCATGGCAGCACGGGATTCGGCGTTGATGACTTCCGGACCGGTCACGTACTCGCCGTACTCGGCGTTGTTGGAGATCGAATAGTTCATGTTGGCGATACCGCCTTCGAACATCAGATCGACGATCAGTTTCAGCTCGTGCAGACACTCGAAGTAAGCCATTTCCGGCGCATAACCGGCTTCGACCAGAGTTTCGAAGCCGGCCTTGACCAGCTCAACACAACCGCCGCACAGAACGGCCTGCTCACCGAACAGGTCGGTTTCGGTTTCATCCTTGAAGGTGGTTTCGATGATGCCGGTACGACCGCCGCCCACGCCAGAGGCATAGGACAGGGCGACGTTCTTGGCATTACCGGACGCATCCTGATAGATGGCGATCAGGTCAGGGATACCGCCACCCTTGACGAACTCGGAGCGTACGGTGTGGCCTGGAGCTTTCGGCGCGATCATGATCACGTCGAGATCAGCGCGCGGCACCACCTGGTTGTAATGGATCGAGAAACCGTGCGCAAAGGCCAGGGTGGCGCCCTTCTTCAGGTTCGGCTCGATTTCATCCTTGTACAGACGACCCTGGAATTCGTCCGGGGTCAGGATCATCACTACATCGGCAGCGGCAACGGCAGAAGCGACGTTGTCGACTTTCAGGCCATGAGCTTCAGCCTTGGCGACCGAGGGCGAGCCGGCACGCAGACCGACAGTCACGTCGACACCGGAGTCCTTCAGGTTGCAGGCATGGGCATGGCCCTGGGAGCCGTAGCCGATGATCGCGACCTTCTTGCCCTGGATGATGGAGAGATCGCAATCTTTATCGTAGAAAACTTTCATGGAATTACCCCTGTTACAGGCCACGCGGCCTTTCTTGAAAAAGTGTTAGATGCTCAGCACTTTGTCGCCACGGGAAATCCCGGTGACACCGCTGCGCACGACTTCCAGAATCGAGGTGGTCCCGATGGCCTGGATGAAACTGTCCAGCTTGTCGGTGGTACCTGCCAGCTGGATGGTGTAGACGCTGGGCGTCACGTCGACGATCTGCCCACGGAAGATGTCGGTGGTGCGTTTGACCTCGGCACGCTGTGCGCCGGAGGCCTTGACCTTGATAAGCATCAGCTCGCGCTCGATGTGCGCACTTTCCGAAAGATCCACCAGCTTGACCACTTCGATCAGCTTGTTGAGGTTCTTGGTGATCTGCTCGATCACTTCCTCATGACCGACCGTAGTCAGGGTCAGGCGCGACAGCGTTGGATCTTCCGTCGGCGCCACGGTCAGGCTTTCGATGTTGTAGTTACGCTGCGAGAACAGACCGACCACCCGAGACAAGGCGCCCGGCTCGTTTTCCATCAGCAGAGAAATGATATGTCTCATGATCAGGTCCGCTCCGTCTTGCTCAGCCACATGTCGCGCATGGCACCGTCTTTGATCTGCATCGGGTAGACGTGCTCGCTGGTGTCGACGGCGATATCGAGAAACACCAGGCGATCCTTCATGGCAAAGGCCTCTTCCATTTTCGGCTTGAGGTCCTTCAGGTCGGTGATGCGCATGCCGACATGACCATAGGCCTCGGCCAGCTTGACGAAGTCAGGCAGCGACTCCATGTAGGAATGCGAGTAGCGGCTGTTGTAGACCATGTCCTGCCACTGGCGGACCATGCCCAACGCGCCGTTGTTGAGGTTGATGATCTTCACCGGCAGGTCGTACTGCAGGCAGGTCGACAACTCCTGGATGTTCATCTGGATACTGCCTTCGCCGGTAACGCAGGCGACATCGGTATCGGGGAAGTTCAGCTTCACGCCCATGGCGGCCGGCAGACCAAAGCCCATGGTGCCGAGACCGCCCGAGTTGAGCCAGCGGTTGGGCTTGTTGAACTTGTAGTACTGGCAGGCGAACATCTGATGCTGGCCAACGTCCGAAGCCACATAAGCTTCGCCCTTGGTCACCTCGCAGAGCATTTCGATGGCGGCCTGCGGCTTGATGATGCTGCCGTCACCCTTGTCGTAGGGAAACAGGCCACGGTTGCCGCGCCACTCGTCGATCTGCTTCCACCAACTAGCGACCGTCTCGGCGTTCGGCATCTGACCGATTTCCTTGACGATGGCGACCATCTCGGTCAACACGCTGTCCACCGGGCCAACGATCGGGATATCGGCCTTGATCGTCTTCGAGATGGACGCCGGATCGATGTCGATGTGGATGATCTTGGCGTTCGGACAGAACTTCGCCGCACCGTTGATCACGCGATCATCGAAGCGCGCGCCGACGGCCAGGATCACATCGGAATGGTGCATGGCCAAGTTGGCGGTGTAGCTGCCGTGCATTCCGAGCATACCGACGAACTGGCGGTCGCTGCCCGGATAGCAACCCAGGCCCATCAGGGTGTTGGTCACCGGCAGGTTGAGCATCTTCGCCAGCTCGGTCAGCTGTGCCGAAGCATTGCCCATGACCACACCGCCACCGGCGTAGATGATCGGGCGCTTGGCAGCCAGCAGCAGCTCCGCCGCCTTGCGAATCTGGCCAGAATGCCCACGCACGGCCGGGCTGTACGAGCGCAGTTTGGCCTTCTTCGGGTAGACGTACTCGAATTTTTCGGCCGGGTTGGTCATATCCTTCGGGATATCGATGACAACTGGCCCAGGACGCCCGGACTCGGCGAGATGGAATGCCTTCTTCATCACGTCGGGGATTTCCGAAGGATGCTTGATCATGAAGCTGTGCTTCACGATGGGCCGGGAGATACCGATCATATCGGTTTCCTGGAAGGCATCGGTGCCAACCATGTTGCTCGGAACCTGACCGGAAATGACCACCATCGGGATCGAGTCCATGAAAGCGGTCGCAATGCCGGTGATGGCATTGGTCGCACCAGGACCGGAAGTCACCAGCACCACGCCGGCCTTGCCGGTTGCCCGCGCATAACCATCGGCCATATGGGTGGCGGCCTGCTCGTGACGAACCAGGATGTGCTCGATGGACTTTTCTTTGAAAAGCGCATCGTAAATATGCAGAACGGCACCACCCGGGTACCCGTAGATGTACTTAACGCCTTCGTCGCGCAAGAAGCGGACGACCATTTCAGCGCCGGATAAAAGTTCCACGTTGTTCACCTCTGAAACGCCAGATAGCCGCCCCGCGTTCGGAACGGCCAGAAATAGGTTCGCTACCAAGCAGGGCATGAGCGACGGGTGGTCGCCGACTACGTCAGCTCTGACTCAGCAAGCATTAGGAAAGCCCCAAGTGTTGCGGGGCGCCCCTCCCAGCGCGAGGTAACGCGTTGCGGATATTGCAGATCGGCGCGGGTATGCGCCTCGTACCATTCTGAAAAAGGCTCGCTTGCGGCGGCCCGCTCAGAACAGCAAGCATGGAATTGTTCGGATTAGGCCCCGGCAAGTCAAGTGCGCCGTTACCCCAGGACAGTTTTCAGCTGTGATCCAGCGCAGAATGGAGGTCAGCCCGATTGCGTATAGTACCGCTCTGGTACGCATCCACAGACAGAAGGGATAAGCATGCGATCGTTGATTGTAGCCGGCAGCCTGTTGTTCGCCTTGAGCGGCAGCGTCATGGCCGGCCAGATTTACAAATGGGTGGATGCTCAGGGCGTTACCCATTTCGGCGCGCAGCCCCCTGCCGGTCAGGCGGCCGAAACCCTGAACACGGTCGTGGCCCCACCGAAGCCTGCCATCCCGGCGAACACGCCCGAACAAGCGGCAACCGGCGACACCAAGCAGCACGAAATTGATCGCAAGGTCAAGGAGCAGGTCGCAAACCAGGAGGCCGAACGCAAGCGCTACTGCGAAACGCTGCGCACCAACCTCGCCCAACTGGAAAACAATCCGCGCGTACGCGTCGAGGAAGATGGTGAAGTACGAAGGATCACCGAGGAAGAGCGTCAGTCGCGTATCGCCGAAGTCAGGCAGAAGATCGGCGAGAACTGCCAGTAAGGAAAGATTTCGCGGCGGCGATCATTCCCCGCCGCAAATCAACCGATCGAAGCCCCCCAGCAATTCGAGCAAGCCGTGCGCAGGCGGCTGTCGATCACGGTAAACCAGCTCCGCCATGACGAGAATACCCGAGGTGGCCGGCAACACGACGTCACTCTCCAGGATCACCTTCATGCGCGGCAGAAATATCCACTGCAACCATTCCTCGAAGGCCAGGGTATCCACGCAGAACGGCTCGCAACTGGCCAAGGCCTCCTGCGTAGGCGGCGTGGCACTCCACATGCCCAGCACCCGCAGCTCACGCTCGATCAGCAGCAACTGCTCGGCCAGGGCATGGAAACGTTCATCCATCACAGACTGACCTTGGCCCGCTCGCGTGCCTGAGCAGCACCTGCGGAGTTGCCTTGACGCTCACGCGCCTGGGCGATCAGCTCCCACAAGCTGGCCTGCAACGCAGGCCGACCGCTGGCGTAGCTCAGTCCTCGACGTGAAAGCTGTTCGGCCTGGACGGCATCACCCTGGGCCAGGCGGACCTGCGCCAGGCGATACAGCACCTGCGGCTCACGCGGCGCTATGCGCTGCGCACGCTCCAGGCTGGATGCAGCACCGTTGAGATCACCGCCACCCTGTTGCTGCTGGGCCGTGGTCAGCAGCGCCAGCACCGGGCCATCGAGCTGCTCATCGACCGACAACCCACCTGCAGAGGGTATGCCACTGGGCGTGGTTGGCTGAGAGGAGGAGGATGACGAGGCTGGCGACTCCCAGCGCGCCTGCGGAGCCGACGGCGTCTCGGGCGTTCCCGAGAAAGCGGCGTCCGGCGCCGCGAAGGTCTGCAACGGTGCGGAACTTCCTTGCGGGACGGCCACAACGACATCAGAGTCTTCATAGTTCGGCTGGGCGACGCCAGACGCTCGGTATGCTTGGCGCCCGGCAGTCTCCTCGGACACCGGCGCGCCAGCGTCGACCACCGGGATCGCGCCCCTGTTCACCGTCGCGCAACCCTGCACCAGCGTGGCGGCGATCAGGATGCCCATCCATTGCTTGTTCAATTGTTCAACCTCTCGCAAGCTGCTGCTTCGTCAATATGTTCACGCACGCCCGCTCTGTCACTGCAACCAGCCACGGACCCAATCCATCACCGATTCGGCCGGTGCCTGAATCCCACAACCCGGCCCTGGTCCAGGTTCGCTGCCGCGAATATAGGGCATCTGCACGGCGCCAGGGCAGCGCTCATCCGTTCCGAGCCCCGTTTCCGCGTCGACCCAGGCATGCACGACATTGTCCGGAACCGGCATATTCAAAGGTAACGGATCCGCGCGGCGCATGAAGTCGGACCACACCTGCAGCGCTCCGGTGGCGCCGGTGAGCGAGGTCTTGCCATTGTCATCGCGCCCCAGCCAGACCACTGCCAACAGATCCTGGCTGAAGCCAGCGAACCAACTGTCACGCAAATCGTTGGTGGTGCCGGTTTTGCCTGCCAGAGCAAGGGACTGCGGCACCCTGTTGTAAGCCGAACGACCGGTACCTTCGCGCATGGCGCGCTGCATGGCGTACTGGGTAAGGTAGATGGCGCCGGGATCGAAGCGCTGCTGAATCTGGAACGGATAGCGCTTGAGCGGCTCTCCGCCAGCGGTCAGCACACTGCGAATACCACGCAAGGGGGTATTGAAGCCGCCGTTCGCCAACGTCTGGTACATGTCGGCAACCTCGATCGGGCGCAAGCTGCCGGCGCCCAGCAGCATCGAGGGATAGGCGGGCCAATCGGGCGAAGCACCGAGGCGACCGAGGGTCTTGAGTACCTGGGGTACACCCAAGTCCAGCCCGAGGCGAGCCGTCGACAGGTTGTAGGAACTGGCCAGCGCCTGGTACAGGTAGACGGTGCCATGAGCGTTGCGTCCGTAGTTCTGCGGCTTCCAGACCTGCCCGTCGGCACCCTTGACCGAGAAGGGTTCATCCTCGAGCAGACTGGTCAGGGTGTACTGGCTGGGCCTCTCGAGTGCCGTCAGATAGATGGCCGGTTTGATCAGCGAACCAATCGGACGCACCGCATCCAGAGCCCGGTTGAAACCGGCATAGCCTGGTTGGCGGCTACCCAACATCGCCTGGATTTCCCCAGTCTCGGGATTGGTGACCACCATCGCCCCTTCGATTTCTGCTGTTGCCTTGCCGCCCAGGCGCTTGAGCGTCTCGCCCATGGCCGCCTCGGCTTTAAGCTGCAGGATCGGGTCGAAGCTGGTGAAGACACGCAAACCTTCTTCGGTCAGATCTTCCTCCCGATAGTCTTCTCGCAACTGGCGTTTGACCAGGTCGAGAAAGGCCGGATACGAGCTGTCAGCCAAGCTGCCCCGCTGAGTGATGCCAAGTGGTTTGCTCTTGGCTGCCGCGGCCTCATCGGGCGTGACCACCTGCTGCTCGGCCAGCAGATCGATGATCAGATTGCGCCGGCTCAATGCGCGCTCCGGGTGACGGCGCGGGTTGTAATAGGTTGGCCCCTTGACCATCCCGACCAGCAACGCCACATGGTGGAGTTTCAGCTCCGCCAGCGGCTGACCGAAGAAGTACTGGCTCGCCAGACCGAAGCCATGCACGGCGCGACGCCCGTCCTGCCCGAGAAATACCTCGTTCAGGTAGGCCTCGAGTATCTCCTGCTTGTCATAGTGCAGCTCCAGCAGAACCGCCATCATCGCTTCGGTGGCCTTGCGGCTGAGGCTGCGCTCGTTGGTCAGGTAGAAGTTCTTGACCAATTGCTGGGTCAGGGTACTGCCACCCTGGCGAACCTGGCCGGCCGCCAGGTTGACCCAGACGGCGCGGGCGATGGACTTCGGTGAAACGCCAAAATGCTCGAAGAACTCACGGTCCTCCACTGCAACCAGCGTCTCGATCAGATAGGGCGGAGCCTGGTCAAGCTTGATCAGAATCCGATCTTCGTTGTGCGCCGGATACAACCCACCGATGGTCACCGGTTCCAATCGCGCCACAGGCAGCTCGCCACCGCCTACGGCCGACAGGCCGGCGACGAAATCGCCGGAGAAGCGTACCCGCAACCGTCTGGACTCCTCGGCACCTTCATAGAACTTGAAGCCTCGGGTATGTAGCTCGACATTACTGCCTGCAACCGAAACACCACCGGGCCCGCTCACCGCTTTCTCACGGCGGTAACCCAAAGCGCCGAGTTCGGCGAGAAAATCGTCCTTGTCCAGTTTCTGTCCGACGAACAACTCGAGCGGTCGAGCGTAGACCTTCGCCGGGATAGTCCAGCGCTTGCCGGAGAATTTTTCCTGCACCACTGCATCGAGGTAAATGGCCATGCCGGCCAGCAGAACCAGCGCCACGATGGACAGTTTGAGCAGCCAGCCCAACCAGGGGCGAGTCGAGCCGGAACGACGTTTCGAGCGGGTACGGGGGGAGCGTGCTTTAGTCATGGCGGCGCATTATACGCACTTTGATTTCGCCGGCAGACGGCCTCTCGGCGGTTTGCACAGCATCCATGTACAGCCATAATGGCGCATTTCCCGACTCTGTGAGCTGCGTCGCAGCGCATAGGCCCGCCCAACAACATCCACAAGGAGTGACCGTGAGCCAAGCATTGATCGCCGCGCTGCAGAACCCAGCCCTATACCCGCATCCGGTGGATGGTTTCCAGGTCATCGAGACGCATATTTCCTGGATCATCCTGACCGGCACCTATGCCTACAAGCTCAAGAAGCCGGTCGATTTCGGCTTCCTCAACTTCACCGAGCTGAGCGCCCGCAAACACTTCTGCGAAGAGGAACTGCGTCTGAACCAGCGTCTGGCAGCCGACCTTTACCTGGAGGTACTACCGATTACCGGCAGCATCGAGGCGCCCCAACTGGATGGTACCGGCGAGCCGATCGAGTACATGCTGAAGATGCGCGAGTTTCCCCAGGCGCAACTGATGGCCCAGGTGCAGGCCCGCGGAGAACTGAGCGACGCACACATCGATGCGTTGGCCAAGCGGATCGCCCAGTTTCATCTGGCTACCCCAGCAGTGGCCGCCGACCACCCGCTCAGCACTCCCGAAGCCATAGTCGCGCCGATGCGACAGAACTTCGAACAGATTCGCCCGCTGCTCAACGAAGCGGCCGACCTGGAGCAACTGGACGCCCTGCTCGACTGGACCGAAACGACCATCAGCCGTCTGCAGCCACTGCTCGAACAGCGCTGCCAGCAAGGCTTCATTCGCGAATGCCATGGTGATCTTCACCTGGGCAACGCCACCATCATTGATGACGAGGTGGTGCTGTTCGACTGCATCGAGTTCAATGATCCGTTCCGCCTGATCGATATCGCCTCGGACGCCGCCTTCCTCGCCATGGATCTGGAAGACCGCGGCCTGAAGTGCCAGGCCCGTCGCTTCATCAATGGCTGGCTCGAACACAGTGGCGACTATGCCGCACTGGAACTGCTCAACCTGTACAAAGCCTATCGCGCCATGGTGCGCGCCAAGGTCAATCTGTTCCGACTATTCCAGGAACAGGACGCCGTGCAGCGCAAGGTGATCCTGCGGCAGTACCGTGGCTACGCAAATCTGGCCGAGAGCTACAGTGCGATTCCGTCCCGTTTCCTGGCCATCACCCATGGCATATCGGCAGTCGGCAAGAGTCAGGTGGCACTGCGCCTGGTGGAAGCGCTGGGCGTGGTGCGCCTGCGTTCAGATGTGGAGCGCAAGCGCCTGCATGGCACGCAGGCGGACGACGTCAAAGGAATGCTGCATGCAGGCATCTATAGCCCTCAAGCCAGCGAAGCGACCTACCAACGCCTGCATGAGCTGGCTGCAATCGCACTGAACGCCGGCTTCTCCACGGTTATCGATGCCAGTTATCTGAAACAGGAGCAGCGCCAGGCGGCCTGGCAAGTGGCCGAGTCCACTGGCGTACCTTTTCTGATCATCGACTGCCAGGCGCCAGACGCGGTCATCGAACAATGGCTGGCACAGCGTCAGGCGCAGGGAGCGGATGCGTCCGATGCGACCATAGAGGTCATTCAGGCACAGCAGGCCAACCGCGAGGCACTCAGCGAAGCCGAACAACTGCTGAGTCGGCGGGTCGACACGCACGAGGCTGCCAGCCTCGACGACCTGATCGCCGCTATCCGACAGCGTCTGCCCGGCCTCTAAGCGCCTCTCGCCGGCGCGATCGGGAGAGCGTGCCGGCCATAGCCAGAAGACCGGATAATCTTCCCGACCTGCGCCAATCCCAGCGCCACGGGCAGAAACCGACACGGCACCTATACTGTTCGAGGCACGCTCCTGGAGCACGCCATATGCCTCGACACCTGCCGCCCCGCCCCAGACGGCTCGTTACCATGAGCGATAGCGCCCGTCCGCTCCCCTTTCTGCCCCGGCGTCTGTACGCCGTTTCGCCCACCTGTCCGCCCGCCCTCTTCCGTTGGCTGACCGACCGCCGCGCCAGAACGCCCGCAGGCGACGTCAGCCTCTCAGGCCATCCATGCCGATAGGAGATCCCGATGCATGACGAGCTGCTGACGTTGAAGAATATCGGCAAGACCTCCGCGCAATGGCTGCACGCCTCGGGCATTCATACCGTCGAGGATCTTCGCCGCCTGGGAGCAGCACAGGCCTACCTGGCGGTGAAGACACGAGGCTTCGGCGCTTCCCGGGTGTTACTGTACGCCATCGAAGGCGCCCTGCATGACATTCCGTGGCAACACCTCTCCGAAACCAGAAAGGCGGAGCTCAACGAGCAGCTTAATAAGGACTGGCACTGCAACAAGAGCTAGCTCACAACCTCCGTGCAGTGAGATTTACTCCACACTGTCCGCCACTTATCGTGACGGGCACACGGCAACATGGCCGTCTGTTCGTCTGTCCAAGGATTACCAACATGTATCTACTCGGGGAGCAACCGGCTTACGCCGATCATCTGATCAACCGACTCCAGGGCATCCCTGCCCAACTGCTCGATGGTCTGACACCTTCCGGCGACCCGATCGAACTCGACAGCACCGGCGATATCGCGGCACAACTGCCGGAGCAGCAAGTATTTCTGGTCCAGCGCGGACTGCTGCATGCCCGGGTGGACGAGCGGCCACTGTTTTATCTGCGCGAAGGCGATCTGCTGGGTCTGCGCCAGGGTAGCGAACTACCGGCCTGCCACTACCGCAGCGACGAGCCGGTCACCCTGATCCCCTATGCGCGTCGTTCGGTCTTTGAACATATCCACGCCGACGAACAACGCCAGGAGCTGTTTACCCAGTACCTGATCGGCCATACGGCATTGCTGTCGGATGCATTGGCGCGACTGAAGCAGCCGGAGATTCGCCCCACCACAGGCTTCCAGTATTTTTCCGAAGGAGAGGAACTGATCCGCCAGGGTGATGAAGCCGACAACGTCTTCATCATCATCGAAGGACATGCCGAAGCCATCGTCGACGGACAGAAAGTCGGCGACGTCCAACGCGACGAGATCTTCGGCGCCATGGCGGTGTTCACCCAGGAGAAGCGTAGTGCCAGCGTCGTCGCCAGCACCGCCTGCACCGTCATGGTGATCCCCAAGGATCAGTTTCTCGGCCTGATGCAGAACAATCCAAGAATCGCCCACAGCCTGATCGAAAGCATGGCTCGGCGCATTGATCTACTGAACAAGGAAGTCACCCAACTGCGGCTGCCGATGACCGCATGACCACCGAACTCGCAGGGGCGAAAAATAATTTCAAATTTACTGTTGACTCGCGAACGAGAATTGTTATTATTCGCACAACTGGTCGCGAGATCAGCCGATAAGCTGAGAGCTCAGGCAGTCGAACTTTCAGGTTATCTCCTCATCAGGCTAATCACGGTTTTGACCCGGCTTCTTGCCGGGTCTTTTTTTTGGTGCGCCAGGCATGGCGCGTAGTGCCGTGACTGGCGCTGTCGGGTTCACTGTGGTGGTGAGACTGACGACTTGGAGGTGAAAGTCCTCTACACACCCGGCAAGGGGAAGTGTTAGCCAGAGGCAAGGGTGTCGCGGGCGACTGCGAATCTGAAGGAAGCCCGAGGCAAAATGCTGGCCTGACGAACAGGAAGCGGATAGAGGCGGCGTAGCGGGGTGAGGTAGCCATAATT
>JBKEBY010000008.1:0-135836 GCA_047973445.1 Pseudomonas sp. | reverse complement strand
GCCTCGGCAACCAGCGTCACCGGCGCCAATCCTGCCTTCCGCGCCGAGGCCCAAGGCTATCGCTGTCTCTATCGCTACACCCTTGATGGAAGTAACGATTTCATCGAGTACAACAGCAATACCGGCGAAGTCGCCATCACTTTTGAGTAACGTAAGTAAGGAGCAACATTATGAAGAAGCAACAAAGCGGTTTCACCATGATCGAGTTGATCATGGTGATTGTGATTCTGGGGATTCTGGCAGCGTTTGCGCTGCCGAGGTTTGCGGATTTCGGGGCAGATGCACGTGCTGCATCGGTTAATGGGGCTCTAGGGGCTGCGAAGTCAGCCAGTGCAATCGTGCATTCAGCAATTCTGATTAATCCTGATGACGTCACCAATAACGCTATTACTATAGAAAATAAAAGTGTGGCTGTATCGAATGGATATCCGACATTGACTGGGTTACTTGTTGCAGCAGGCTTGGAGCAGGATTTTGAAGTTGTAAATACTAATAGTGTGGTTCAAAAGGGTCTTCCTACCGAGTTGAGGGGTACCTGTGGATTTAGCTATACGGAAGCTGTAGCAGGGGATGCTACTGCCAATCCGCCAGTCGCAGCTACGCCTCCGGTATTTGCTGCCTTGGGTGGTGGAGAGTTGCCTGTTACTTCTGAAAACTGCGGTGGCTAATCACTGTAGCCATGTAGGGCGGGTGCAACCCGCCAATGCCTAAAGCCCGTGCGGCCTACGGCTGGCGGGTTTCACCCGCCCTACGCTGTACTGCAACCCGGCTTTGGCCGGGTTGCCACGAATTTCCGGGGGCTGGTCTACTCCTGCCTCCAACCCGCTTGAACAAAAGGGCTGGGCAATGATTGAACAGCGCGGTTTTACAATCGTCGAGTTGATCATGGTAATTGTGATCCTCGGCATTATTTCCGCTGTGGCCCTCCCGCGTTTTTTCGATCGTAAGACCTTCGATGAGCGCTTTTATTTTGAAGAGGTTCTTTCGTCTGTTCGCTATGCGCAGAAATTGGCGGTGGCGAGTGGCTGCCTGGTCAATGTAAGAGTGAACGGCAGCGGTTATGCGCTGGCTTATGGGGCTGGCGCTTGCAGTGGCATTCAGATCAAAGATCCCTCCGATAAAAGCTATCCAATCGAACCTCCAACTAATGTTGCAGTGCAGGATGGAATGGATGTCGAATTCAATTCGCTCGGTTGCATTGAGAGCAATTCCTCCGTTAATTGCAGCAGCGGGAGTGACACCGTAAAGGTCGGCAGCTTTTCATTCAGGGTTCACGCTGCCACAGGCTTTATCGAGGTCATCCCATGACTATCGAGTTAATCGCCTGCTCTGCGCCTCTCGCAGGGGCGAGTTTGTTCGTCCGGCACCGAACGCCCGGGCGCCTGTCGCACCTTCCTCATGGGCTTGTCGCACACGGCCAGCCGAACAAATCCACCCCTGCAAACGCAGCGTGGCCGGCCGGAAAGACGGTCGGGCAGAAGATATATCCAGGTAGCCAAAACGGCTTCACCATGATCGAGCTGATCATGGTCATCATCATCCTCGGCCTACTTTCCGCTTTCGCGCTGCCGCGTTTTTTCGATGCTGCCGCTGATGCTCGTGCGGCACGGATCAATGCCGGCTTGGGTGCCGCCCGCAGTGCGCTGGCGATAGTCAATGCCAAGGCTCGGCTGTCGGGTATCGGCATGGACGAAGTAGAGCAGGAGCTTACCTTGGAGGGCGTAACGATAGCCGTGAAGTTCGGCTATCCAGCGCAAGCTTATTCCCTGCTCATCGCTGCCGGAATGGATGCTGATTTCGACGGAGCGGGGGCTGACGGCATCGTGCACAAGAACTCCTACGACCTGGGCACGGGCCGTTGCGGCTTCCGTTATATCCCGCCGACAACCGCCGGCGAAGCTCCCCGCTTCGAGCCATGGCCCGGCAGCAGCCTGCCCGTAACCGCCGCCGATTGCAGAAGGAGCTGACCATGCCCCCGATTGCAGCCTTCCGGCAATCCAACCGCCTCTCAACGCTTGCCACCCTCCGCAAGCAGCGCGGCCTGACTCTCGTCGAACTGATCATCACCATCGTCATCATCGGTATCGCCGCCGCCGCGCTCTTTTCCGCCATGGCTTCCATTACCGGCCGCTCCGCCGACCCGATGTTGCGGCAGCAGAGCCTCACCATCGCCGAGGCCTATCTGGAGGAAATTCTGCTGCAGAGTTTCATGCCGATGGCACAGCCTGTGGGTTGCGATCGAGCCTGCTTCAACGATGTGCGTGACTACCATGGTCTCGACCAGAGCCCTCGTGATCCCAATGACAACGCCTTGGAGGCTTTGTCGGGATACAGGGTCGCGGTGGCGGTAAGCGGACCGGCGCCGCTCAATGATGGCGTCGATGGCGTCGATGGCGTCGATATGCTGCGGGTGCGAGTGACCGTGACGGACCCGGTCGGGCAGTCGCTGGTGCTCGAAGGTTACCGCAGCTGTTATGGAGAGGTGGGTTGTCCATGAGCAGGCCCCCGATCACTATCCGGACTCGAAGCATGCTTTCGTGCCGACACTCCGCCTTCACTCTGGTCGAACTGGTGATGGTGATCGCCATTGTCGGGGTGGTCGCGGTGATGGTTGGCGCGGTGATGTCTCGTCCACTACAGGGCTTCGTCGACCTGAGCAGGCGAGCCGAGCTGGTCGATCTCGCCTCGGGTGCGCTCAATCGCATGGTTCGCGATATTCGTATGGCGGTGCCTAACTCGGTACGGGTGACCGATACCGGGCAGCTCGAACTGCTGCGCAGCCCGGTGAGTGGCCGTTATCGTGCCAATCTCAGTGGCAGCACGCGCAGCGACCCCCCGGTTTGCGACGCTTCGCCATGTACCATCCAGGTTCTCAGCCCGCTCAGCGTGCAAGAGAGCAACCAGATTGCCGGCACGAACTGGATGGTGATCTACAACATCGGTAGTGCCGGGGCCGGCAACGGTGTCTGGTCGCCGGCCGACACCTCTTCGGTCATCACACCCAAGGCGACTTTCGGTTATGTGGGAGGCGACCTGACGCTGACCGGCGATGATATCGCCGGCTTCGGTTTTCGCTACGCCTCGCCGCAGCGCCGCTTCTATTTGGCAGACGCTGTAGTCGGTTATCAATGTGTGAATGGGCGCATCGTGCGCAAGGAGTTCCCCGAACTCCGCGATGCTATTGGCTATGACTACAGTGATGCCGCACTGCTGGTCGACAGCGTGCGTTCCTGTACCTTCCGATATCAGCCCGGCAATGCCATGCGCGGTGGGCTGGTCACCATGGAACTGGTGCTGGAGAAGGCCGGCGAACGAATCTCCCTTCTGCAACAGGTCCATGTCGACAATGCGCCCTGATCTTCGGTACGACTCGCTCCTGGGCGGTGGAAAACAGAGCGGCTTCGGCCTGGTGGCCGCAATGTTTCTGATCATCGTCATCGCTGCGGTGATTGCGGTGATTGCGGTGATGTGGCGGCTGTCGGCTAGCCAATCGGCGACCAACACCTTCAGTCTCCAGCAGGCGCGTGCTTTCCAGGCCGCACGGGCGGGGCTTGAGTACGGTATCGCGCGATCACTGGCCAGCCAGACGTGCTCGTCGTTCAACCTGGAAGACTTCCAAGTGGCGGTCACCTGCGGAAGCTCGACGGTCCTTCAGGCCAGCGTGCCAGAGGAAGGTCGGGATCTGGTATTTCATCGGGTGGAGGCTACGGCGACTTATGGAAACCCGGGCGACCCGGATTACGCCTATCGACACCTGACGGCAGTGGTGGAGCAGCCATGAAAGCGAAATGGATTTTCGGACTTGCCAGTGTTTTGTGGAGAACAGGGCAGGTCATTCATGGTCGGCGCTCATGGAAAGGCAAGGCCAGAAGTTCTTCGCGCTGGCTGGTGGTAATTTGCGGTATGTGGGCAGCCCTGTCCGCTGGTTGGACCCATGCCGAGCAATGCACAGCGGTGTTCCCGGGTGGCATCCAGAGCCACTCGCGCAGCGGCTTCATCGAGATGGGCTATATGTCACGTGTCTATGGCAGTGGTCCCACGCTGAATGCTCCGACCGTCAAGCATACCCATACATCGGCGGATCAGTATGGCCTGTGTGACGGTGTCATCTGTAGCGCAACCGGCAACCACACGAGCACGGTCGATGTGGACTTCCAGACGGGCAGCGATGTGCCCACGACCTTCCAGCTCTCCACCAGCAACCACAATGTTTCCAGTGGTCGGGGAGGCACGTTGTCGCTGTCCGCAGGCGACTATGGCACCGTCTCAGCCGGAAATAAGTCGACCATCAGGTTCGCTACGGCCAATAGTATCTACAAGGTCAAGACCATCAGCACCGCTTACAAATCGACGCTCGAGTTCCAGCCCGGAATCTACTGGGTCAACGGCGACCTCGACTGGCAGGCCGAGGACACCCGTATACGTCGGCTGAGCGGCAACGACGGCATGGTGACGCTATATGTCTCGGGAGACGTAAAAATCGGCCAGGCCCATATCGAGGGCTTCTCTCCAGGCCAGATCAGGCTTTATGTGCAAGGTGACGTGACGGCTGGCAACGATTTCGTTTTTCCCGGCGAGATTCATGCGCGTGGCCGGGTCAGACTGGGCATGAACGCGGTCATCACTGGCGGTATCTATTCGAGCAACTTCTCGAGGGGGAACGCAGCGACCATTCGCTATACCCGAGCGAACTATGATCACAAGATGGGGACACTGAATCCAGACTACGATTCCACCTTCGAGCTGAGTCCCGGAAACTACTGGATCGATGGCGGGTTTACGGCAAAGGTTTCCTCTAAGTTCCGCAAGATCGGCGGTAGCGGCGTTGTCCGATTGTTCGTTCGGGGTGATATCGAGCTTGGGTATGCTGCCTCTTTTCAAGGCTTTGCTGGCGGCGACCTGGTCATGTATTCCACAGGGAATATTACTCTCTCCAGCCAGATGGACGTGCCTGCGTTCGTCTACGCGGCTGGTGATGTGAACATCAACTTCGGCATGCCGGCACGCTACAAAGGTGGCATCACCGGACGCAACGTTTACATCGGCCAAGGCAGCATCGTCGAGTATTTAGATCCGGTAGACCTCGGCCCGCTTTGCGACGATGAACCCAGCGTTGCAGCCGTGGATCACTATTCACTGGAGTACAGCGCGACGGCGTTGACCTGTGAGCCCGTACCCGTAAAGGTTTCCGCTTACGACTCGCAAGGCAACCTGTCCACCGTTCCCGCCACTGTCACCTTGAGTCCGGCCGGCGTCTGGCAGGGTAGCGGGACATTGACCTTCGTTGGTCAGGGCACAGCCTATATGAAGCGCCTTCCAGGCGTTTACACATTGGGGATAGCTTCGGCTGATCCGCAGGCCATCAACGCGACGTTATGCAGTACTGCCAACTGCCAGATTTCGTTGTGGGACAGCGGTTTCATATTCAAGCGTCTGTCTCCGATGATTGCGGGGAAGGAGCAGGCCGCCCGTATACAGGCGGTGAAAAAGGATGAAACCACGCAAGCCTGCGTGCCTGGATTTGACGATGGTGAACCTCGGCAGATTTCGTTGAGTGCCAGCTATGAAAACCCCACCAGCGGAACCATGGCGCCGGAGGTGGCGGGTGTGACGTTGATTCCCGGAGAGCCTGCGCAGAGCATTTCCCTGACCTTTAGTAAGGAAGACGCCTCTGCGCCTTTGCCTGTGACCTATAGGGATGCCGGAAGGATCAAACTGACCGCCCGTTATGAAGGCAGTGCCTCCAGTGGAGACGAGGGGCTGGTCATGACGGGAGAAGACTCGTTCGTTTCCCGTCCGTGGGGGCTGTGCATCCGCACCGACTCGAAAGTTACCGATGACAGCCCGAGCGGCCCGGTGCTGGCCAAGGCCGGTGATTCGTTCAGACAGACAATCAAGGCGGTGATCTGGACGCCAGACAATGAGGATGATGATCCTACGGCCCTGCGCGGTCCGGAAATCTGTAACAACAGCGCCACTCCCAATTACAAGCAGACGTCTATCGATCTTGTCAGCAAGGTCGTTGCTCCGAGCGATGGTGCGGACGGTACATTGGGTCTAGACCAGTACAAGCACGAAACAGGCGAGACAATCCTGATTGACCAATCCCTGAGCGAAGTGGGTATTTTCAATATCATCGCCACGCCGCCCGACTATCTGGGGGCGAGCATGGGGCATGCGCAGAGCATCAGTGGGCGGGTTGGCCGTATCACTCCGGCATGGCTGGAAGTCGACTCTACCCTGGCCCAGCAGTTCGGTTGTCCGGCACCATCAGCTTTCACCTATCAGGACCAGCCTACTCGGTTGTCCGGCGGATTGGAGGTCAAGGGTTTCGGTCGGTCTGGTAACCAGACGCTGAACTACCAGGGAGACTTCTGGAGGGTCGGTACCAAGCAGGTTTATGGCTTCTATCGCAGCGACTCGGCGCCTACCAGTGATGAGGGCTCGCACGTCACGCCCAGACCCACGATCGAGCTTGACCCGGAGAATTCCCGGCTGCAGTTTAAAAATGACTACCGCTATCCGCGCCAAGCCACGGCTACGGCCACGGATGCGCCTTTCGAGTTGAAATGGACTGTCTGGGATCTGCATGACGACGATGGCGTCTACTTCTCGAACCGACAAGGCGAGGAAGCCGAATGGGGCGAGAAGACCGAAGGCGTCCCGATCACTAGGCTTATTCAAGATAGCCAGTTTCTCCTTGGCCGGGTTCGCAGCGAGAATATTCGCGTCCCGCTCGGCAACATCGGTCTAGCGCCCATCATGCTGGAACACTGGAACGGCACGGCCTGGCAGGCGGCGACTGACAGTTGCACGACACTGGCCGAACCAACGGACAAACCCGAACAACTGAGCTTCCCCGACCTGGGCGTAACTGCCGCCACGCTCGACGCAGCGGGCTGGAACCAGTCTCTGCTGCAAGTGATTGCCACTGCACCCGACACCCCTCATGGCAGTGTGCTGCTCCGACACCGACTGCTCGACAAAGACAACGGCGCCAACGCCACTTGGCTATGTCGTCAGCGTAGCGAGGTCAACGCCCCGCTGGGTGGAGCCTGTAGTTATAGGGAGGGGGAGATTGCCGAGACGCGTAGTTCGATCACCTTTGGTATTTACCAGGGATCGGAGCCTCTGATCTTCCGTCGCGAAATCTACAGGGGTATGTAGCGCTTACGGTTCTATGCATGAAAGAGAGTGCGATATCGGGCGATTCGCACTCTCGCGGCGTACTCAGTTCTGTTCCGGCCACACTCGGATCGGTGCGCCCTCAGCAGGCCAGAAGCGCAACTGATCGATGTTGGAGACGTCCCAGCGTTCGACCTGCGACAGCAAATCCAGGAAATGATGTTCCTGCTTCATGATGAGTTCAGGGCACATCTTGCGTGTGCTGCCAATGTTGCTGAAGCGAATCTGCTGGCCGTTGCGCTCGTAAGTGGCGAACCAGTGGTTGCAGCCGGCATTGCCATAAACCCGGTCTTCGTTGAAGGTCAGGGAAAGGGGCGTGCGACCAATGACGGGTTCGTCGCCGATCCATTCGGCGATGTAGGTCACGTCATTCTGTAACGCCAGCGGTTCGACCGCGCAGCCAGCCGTGGTGAGGGCCGTCAGGCCAAGCAGGATCTGCGATTTCATTGTTGAACTCCCTGACAACCGGGGCAAAGGTGGCGACCACTAACATTCGTCCAACCAAGTTCGGCGATGCGTGCTTCGGCGGCAGGGGCTCGAGCGGCTTCGCCGGACTTGGCGTCCACCGCGAATTCGAAATCCAGTTGCTTGCCGCAGCCGTCGCAGTCGACCTGCCAGTTGTGTATCGCCAGCTCGTGGAACACCGGACCGCTGGCCATGGCTGTCCATTGGCCGGGTGGATTGATCAGGTGGCGGACTTTGTCCACGGTCAGGCGCTGCGACAGATCGCGGCTGCCCTTGAGGGTGACGATCAGCACGTCCCCGCTACGGATCGAGCCGCCGTTACCAGTGACCTGATAGCGTCCCGGCGCCAGCGCGCGGCATTCGGTGAGGGTATACGCGGGGTTGAGCAGGTTGTAGCGAAAATCGTGTTCGGCCATGACTCGTGATCGGTTGTGAGAGGAGCAACGCGCCATGCTATCACGCCCTAGTCCGGCTCTGGCCTGGCTGCAAGGTAAAGCTTCGATACCCACAGAAAGCCAAAGCCACGCGCCGCTTTTGTGAAGCCGCGCCCCCGCAGTGAATGCTATTTCGCTCAGGCTTCAGATATCGTCCACCTCAAGGGAGAGGGGGACTCACCGCTCGGCCAATAATTAAACGAACACCATACGCACGCATCCCGGCTTTTCCGGTATAGTACGCGCCGGCTGAAATCAGCCCGCGTTCAGGTGCCGCAACAATACGAAGCGCTGCTTCGGCTGCTGTCAGCTTTCGAGCTATCCTTGACGATTCATCATTCATACGTTTTCGCAAACCCCGCCGACCAGGCTGCCAGGGTGACCTTCGGGTGTTGCATGGCATGCGCAGCTTCGGAACATGGGTCTTTGCGGAGCCTCAGGAAAGACCCATGACCCAGGAAATCGGCGGCTTTGCCGCACTCGGTATTCACTCCGCCGTACTGGCTGCCATCAGCGCAGTCGGCTACGAAGAACCATCCCCCATCCAGGCTCAGGCGATCCCGGTGATCCTTGGCGGTCACGACATGATCGGCCAGGCGCAGACCGGTACCGGCAAGACAGCCGCCTTCGCGCTGCCGATCCTGTCCAAGATCGACCCGGCCAAGCGTGAGCCGCAGGCGCTGATTCTCGCGCCGACCCGCGAGCTGGCGCTGCAGGTTGCCACCGCGTTCGAAACCTATTCCAAGCAGATGCCCGGCGTTGGCGTCGTTGCCATCTACGGTGGCGCACCGATGGGGCCGCAGCTCAAGGCCATCCGCCAGGGCGCGCAGATCATCGTCGCTACCCCCGGCCGTCTGGTCGATCATCTGAGCCGCAACAGCGCACTGCTGTCGACCATCAGGTTCCTGGTACTCGACGAAGCCGACGAGATGCTCAAGCTGGGCTTCATGGATGATCTGGAAGTGATCTTCGAAGCCATGCCGGAAAGCCGTCAGAGCGTACTGTTCTCCGCTACGCTGCCGCACTCGATCCGCGCCATCGCCGAGAAGCACCTGCGCGAGCCGCAGCACATCAAGATCGCCGCCAAGACCCAGACCGTGGCGCGCATCGAGCAGGCACACCTGATGGTCCATGCCGACCAGAAGATCCCGGCTGTGCTGCGCCTACTGGAAGTCGAGGATTTCGACGCGCTGATCGCCTTCGTGCGTACCAAGCAGGCCACTCTGGATCTGGCCACCGCGCTGGAAGCCAAGGGCTACAAGGCTGCTGCACTGAATGGAGACATCGCCCAGAACCAGCGCGAGCGCGTCATCGACTCGCTCAAGGACGGCCGTCTGGATATCGTCGTGGCCACCGATGTTGCCGCTCGCGGTCTGGACGTGGCGCGCATCACGCACGTATTCAACGTGGACATGCCCTACGACCCCGAGTCCTACGTGCACCGCATCGGTCGTACCGGTCGCGCCGGCCGCGATGGCCGCGCGCTGCTGCTGGTCACCCCGCGCGAGCGCCGCATGCTGCAGGTCATAGAGCGCGTGACCAACCAGAAGGTCGCCGAAGTGCGCCTGCCCAACGCCCAGCAGGTGCTGGACGCGCGCATCAAGAAACTCACCAACGGCCTTGCGCCGCTGGTGGCCGATGCCGAAGCCAGTCATGGCGAACTGCTCGACAAGCTGATTGCCGATATTGGCTGCAGCCCGCGTGCCTTGGCTGCTGCGCTGCTGCGCAAGGCTACCAACGGTCAGGCGCTTACTCTGGCCGAAGTGGAAAAGGAACAGCCGCTGGTGCCAACCAGTGGTCCGCGTGAGCGTTCCGATCGTCCAGAACGCAGTGGTGATCGCGAGCGCCGTGCGCCGATGCCGCTGGCCGAAGGCCGCGCCCGCTGCCGTACCCCGCTGGGCGCACGCGACGGCATTGCCGCGCGTAACCTGCTCGGTGCCATCCTCAACGAAGGCGGCCTGGCCCGCGACGCCATCGGTCGCATCCAGGTGCGTGACAGCTTCAGCCTCGTAGAACTGCCCGAAGAAGGCCTCGAACGCCTGCTGGGCAAGCTCAAGGACACCCGTGTCGGCGGCAAGCAGTTGAAACTGCGTCGCTATCGCGAGGACTGAGGGTTAAGCAGAAAAGAAAAGGCGAGCTGATCAGCTCGCCTTTTTTGTATCTGTCAGAAAGCCCAGCGCCCGACGGTTCCCGCATCCCGTAGGAGCCAGCTTGCTGGCGATCTGGCGCCTGACGTAGGGTGGATGGCCGAAGCCATCCACGCGGTACGGAGTTCGCTTATCCGAGTCGCCTTCCTGCCCCGCGTGGAAAATCGCTTCGCGAGTTTTCAGTGACTCGGTTAATCCGGGCTCACCGAATGCTGATCGCGAGCAAGCTCGCTCCTACAAAACTAACCGCCGCCGTCTGCAGTGTTCCGTAGGAGCCAGCTTGCTGGCGATCTGGCGCCTGACGTAGGGTGGATGGCCGAAGCCATCCACGCGGTGCGGAGTTCGCTTATCCGAGTTGCCTTCCTGCCCCGCGTGGAAACTCGCTTCGCGAGTTTTCAGTGGCTTGGTTAATCCGGGCTCACCGAATGCTGATCGCGAGCAAGCTCGCTCCGACAGGTCGGGTGCAGCTGACTGACCACACAAAATCATCAGAAAAAGAACCACAAACTCCGCCAGCGGCGCCTCCCATAATCACATCCTTGACCTTTCAGTCAACCATTCAGACCTCATAAATAAGCACGCGGGCTGTTCAAGCTCTGAGCAACGTGCTACAAACAGGCGCAAGTCAAATGATCTAGGCGCTTGAAAACGAAGGGAAAACCATGACCAAGTCGGAGTTGATCGAGCGAATCGTCACCCAACAAGGGCTGCTGTCGTCCAAGGATGTGGAGCTGGCAATCAAGACCATGCTCGAGCAGATGGCTCAGGCGCTCGCTACCGGAGACCGGATCGAAATCCGCGGCTTCGGCAGTTTTTCCCTTCACTACCGCGCCCCGCGCATTGGCCGGAACCCCAAGACGGGCCAATCTGTTCCGCTCGATGGCAAGTTCGTCCCGCACTTCAAGCCGGGGAAAGAGCTGCGGGATAGGGTCAATGAAGAGGAATAGCTGAACGCAACGTCGCTGTATCCGAGGTCGCGCCTTGCTGAGGTGTCGGCAGCCATCAATTCCGCGGAACTTTCCGATCACCCCAGGGACGAAATCTGGTTCGCAAGCTTTGCATTGAAGCACATCAATACAAGGAACCAGGAACCGTGCAACAACAATCCCCTGCGCTTGATGAGATAGATCTGGTCGAGCTGTTTCGTGCGCTCTGGCGGCAGAAGCTGCTCATCATCGGCGTCACGCTCATCGTCACGGTTATAGCCGCTGCCTACGCTTTTCTAGCAACGCCTTACTATGAAACCCGAACCTACCTGCGGCCCGTTCCGCAGAGTAATCTCGATCAGCTCAATGAAACAGGCATCTACAAACTGACCCCCGAAGAAGCGATCAACAGGGTGGCGGGTGGCCTTTCGTCCTATGACAACCGTCTGGACTTCTTCCTGAACAATCAGGAGCTTTTTCAAAATATCCCCAAGCGTGGCGACTCGCTCGAGCAGACCTTTGCTGCCTTCAACGAGACGGCGTTCGAGATGCTTCATCCCGATCCCAAGAAGACGGATAACCGCAGTGCCTTTGTCGGCCTCAAGCTTACTTATCCCAAAGGGATGGACGGTGCTTCCGCGGTGAATGGCTTTGTCTCCCATGTGTTGGAGCTGGAGCGCAAGGAGATCGCCAATGACCTCGAAAGCCTGATCAATAATCGCCTGTCCAGCCTGGACATGAAGATGGAAGCGCAGCGGGCAAGCTACAACGCCTCCAAGGAGGCGGCAATTGCGGCTCTGCTTGAAGAGAGTGCCCTCAACCGGGCCCGTCTGCAGGATGAGCTCGCCGCTTTGCGTGAGGCGCTGAAAACACGCCGGAACAACCGTATTCAGAAGCTCAACGAGGCAATCGAGATTGCGGAATCGCTGGAGATCCGCACGCCGACAACGCCCTCGGCCATGACGCAATCCACACGCAGCGGTACGCAGGTCATTCGCACTGAAGTGACCAACCAGGAGATACCCTTGTATTTCATGGGCACCGAAGCGCTGACGGCAGAGCGTGATGCCCTCGCCAGCCGAGAGTCGGACGATTTCATCGAGCCTCGTATTGCCGAGATTCAATCCGAACTGGCCATGCTTGAAAATAATCGCGAGGTCGAGATCCTTCAGGAGCGAGATCAGGAAGACCTGTACCTGACCGATCTTGCCGAGCTGCGTGAGGAAGCGGCACGTTTGAAAGGAATCAAGCTCGATACCGAACGATTGCGCTTGGTCAGGCTGGACCAGCTTGCACTCCAGTCGCTGAATCCCGCCAAACCGAAAAAAGCCATGATCATCGCATTAGGGCTCGTGCTCGGTGGAATGCTCGGTGTGTTCATCGCGCTGGTTCGTTGCTTGATGGTGCGTAGCGCCGAGCGCCATCCATCCCTCTGAGCATCTGTCGCAAACTCTTGGGAAGCACGCCTTCGCGGCGAATGCGGGCGGTAGCCTGCCAGTAAGCCAAAAGCTTCGCGTCCGGCCCAACGGTTCGTAACTTCAAATACGTTGCACCGAGGTCGGCTCCCGCAAGCAGCCCGTGGCGTTCCAAAGCCTTTCCTAGCGCACTTGCCTGGAAGTGGATGCATACAGCGCATGGTTTCAGCTGTAATAACTTGTCTTTTGTGATCTGGGTGGCAAAATGCATTCATCGCGAAATGACGGAACCTTCCCGCTCTCGTGTAGTCCGCCTTGGCGCCGTAGTTGTCGCGCCCTCCACTCAAGAAACGGAATTCGACGTGAACGCTGTGGCCTCTCCGCAACATCTAAGCCCAGTTGCCAGTGATGAGATTGACCTAATTCAACTTATCGGCGCGCTATGGAAGCAAAAAGCACTCATCATCGCGGTTACTGCTCTGTCGGGTGCGGTCGGGCTGCTCTATGCGCTGGTCGCAACACCTTATTACAACGTGCAGAGCATACTCCGGCCAGCAGCGATCAAGGATCTCGACGAGCTTAACCACCTGGGTATCTACGAGCTATCGCCCAAGCAAGCATTGGCTAAGGTCAGCGCAGCGCTCGATTCCTACGACAACCGGCTCGGCTTCTTTCGTGATAATCAGCAGATGTTCGCTGACCTGACTCAGCCCGGTCGCAGCCTTGAGCAAACCTTTGAGGCCTTCAATGATCGGGCCTTCAAACTGCTGCAGCCTGATGCCAAGAAGGCTGAAGGCACCACGCCTTTTGTCGGCATCCAGCTGACCTACCCGGAGAGCATCAACGGCGTTGAAGTCGTGAACGGTTTCGTGCAGTACTCGCTGACCAATGTGCGTCAACAGATTGCGGCCGACCTCGAGACGCTCATCGGCAACCGCCTCAATCAGCTCGAAGCCCAGATGGACGCGGCACGCGCCAATTACGAGGCCAGCAAGGAAATCAAGATCGCCCAGTTGAGCGAGGCGGATGCGCTCAACCGCGCGCAGCTCAACGACGAGCTCGCAGCGCTGCGGCAACAATTGAAGACCCGCCGTGACAACCGCATCAACCAGCTCGATGAAGCGATACGCATCGCCACTTCACTGGGTATCACCAAGCCCACCACACCGTCATCGCTCGGCGCTGCGAAGATTACCAGCCAGGGCAGTGTGATCCGCACCGAAGTCAACAATCAGCAGATTCCTCTCTACTTCATGGGTAGCGAAGCACTGGAGGCCGAGCGCAAAGCCCTGTCGGCACGCCGTTCTGACGATTTCACCGAGCCCCGCATTGCCGAGATCGCCCGTGAGCTCAAGCTGCTGGAGCACAACCGTCAGATCGAAACGCTCAACAGTCGTGAAAATGAAGACCTGTTCCTGAAGGATCTAGCCGGCTGGCGCGAAGAGGCCGCCCGGCTGCGTGCCCTGCAGCTGGATACCGACTCGCTCGAGCTGGTCACGATCGACCAGCGCGCGGTAGAGCCAAGCAGCCCGATCAAACCCAAGAAGGCCCTGGTTGTCGCACTCGCCCTGGTACTCGGCGGCATGCTCGGTTTGTTCATCGCGTTGATACGTAATCTGCGCCGGCCCGCACCGGCAATCTAACCATCCATCCCTCGGAACGCCGCTGACACCTCAGCGGCGCCGAAACCCGATAGAATTCCCTTTTTCAATTTTCAGCCGACTCGTGAACAGAGTGCAGCGAGTCGTTGGCACATCGTTAAAGGAATAACCATGGGCTATCCTCAGATCGAACATCACGGCGCCAAGGACGGCGTGACCGGTTCCTGCCACCAGCTCGACATGAATGCTACGACCAGTCTTCTAGTCGACTGCGGCCTGTTCCAAGGGGACGACGCTTCCATTCCAGGCGGCGAGGGCGGTAGCCGTCTACCGATCGACTTTCCGCTGGATTCCATCAAGGCGTTGATGGTCACCCATGTACACGTCGACCATGTTGGGCGTATTCCCTATCTATTGGCGGCAGGCTTCGAGGGGCCGATTCTTTGCAGCGAGGCTTCGGCAAAACTCCTGCCCATCGTTCTTGAAGATGCCTTCAAGCTGAGCTTCAGCCGCGACCAGCAGCGTATCGAGCGTTACATCGACATTGTTGAAAGCCGCCTCGTTGCTCTGCCTTATCAGCATTGGTTCACGTTGGTAGATACCGACGAACTGAACGCGCGCATCCGCCTGCAACGTGCCGGCCATATCATTGGTTCCGCCTACGTGGAAATCGATCTTAATTATCCTCAGGCAGGGGAGAGCAAGCGGATAGTGTTTTCCGGCGACCTGGGCGCACCCCATGCGCCATTTCTGATGCCGCCGCAACCGCCCGAACGTGCGGATATCCTGGTGCTGGAAAGTACCTATGGCGACCGAATTCATGAAGACAGGCAAACCCGCCGCCAACGCCTCGAAGCCATCATCGAACAAGCACTGCAAGACCGGGGAACAGTACTGATCCCCGCCTTCAGTATCGGCCGCACCCAGGAACTGCTCTACGAACTGGAAGAAATCATCCACACGCGCTCTGTTGGGGCGAGCTCACTCGCAAATCTACTTCCTTCCAAGGCTTCTTCCGCTTCTGTAGGAGCGAGCTCGCTCGCGAACAGCAACTCCGACCGTCCCCCTCTTCCCTCTGCGGAGATGGAAGAGGTGAGGGGAGAGACGGCAGACAACACGCCCGAAACCAACTGGCCCGAACTTCCCATCATTCTCGACTCACCCCTGGCCAGTCGCTTCACCGTAGCCTACCGTGAGCTGAAACCCTTCTGGAACCAGGAGGCTCGCGACCGAGTCCAATCCGGGCGCAGCCCGCTGGGCTTCGAACAACTCATTACAATAGACAGCCACAGCGAACACCAACGAATAGTGAATCACCTGACCCGGACCGCACGCCCCGCCATCGTGATTGCCGGCGGTGGCATGTGCTCGGGCGGCCGCATCGTCAACTACCTGAAAGCCATGCTGGGCGATAAAAGGCACAATGTCCTTTTCGTCGGCTACCAGGCCAAAGGCACGCCAGGGCACGCCATCCAGACCTACGGCCCGAAAGGCGGCTATGTAGACCTGGATGGTAAACGCTTCGATATCCGCGCTGGCATTAGCAGCATCGGTGGCTACTCTGCCCATGCGGATCAGAACGGGTTGGTGGATTTTGTGACTGGGATGCAGCAGTGGCCGACTGAGATACGGGTGGTGCATGGTGAACAAAAGGCCAAGCAGGCATTGGCTGAAACATTGAAGGCTCGCTATATCGATGACAATAAGGATGTGGAGCTACGACTATGAGCGTGCCGGCCCTTACTCAGCCTTGTTTCGTGCGTCGGATGGACAGTAATAAAAGGATCTCTGGTAAATGAAAATTCTTGTGACAGGCGGAGCAGGCTTCATCGGCTCGGCTGTGATTCGCCACATCATTGGTAGCACAGCTGATTCAGCGGTTAACCTCGACAAGCTGACCTACGCCGGCAACCTAGACTCCCTGGCTAGTGTCAGTGACAGCGAGCGTTACACCTTCGAACATGTCGATATCTGCGACCGTGCTGAGCTTGACCGGGTTTTCCTTGAGCACCAGCCAGACGCCGTAATGCACTTGGCTGCAGAGTCCCACGTTGATCGCTCCATCGATGGGCCGGCAGCCTTTATCGAAACCAACATCGTCGGCACTTACACGCTGCTAGAAGCCGCCCGGCACTACTGGCAGAACCTGAATGACAGCCGCAAGGCAGCGTTCCGCTTCCATCACATCTCAACCGATGAAGTGTATGGGGACCTGGAAGGCCCGGAAGATCTGTTCACGGAGTCCACCCCTTATGCGCCCAGCTCGCCTTACTCAGCGAGTAAAGCCAGTTCCGACCATCTGGTTCGCGCTTGGCAGCGCACCTACGGCCTACCGGTACTGATCACCAACTGCTCCAACAACTATGGCCCGTACCACTTCCCCGAAAAGCTTATCCCGCTGATCATCCTCAACGCACTGGAAGGCAAACCGCTGCCAATCTATGGCAAAGGCGACCAGATTCGCGACTGGCTCTACGTGGAAGACCATGCCCGCGCCTTACACAAGGTCGTGACAGAAGGGGAGGTGGGCGAGACCTATAACATCGGCGGCCACAACGAAAAACAGAACATCGATGTCGTCCTCACGCTTTGCAACCTCCTTGACGAACTCCGCCCGGTAGGGGCGAATTCATTCGCCCAACACCTGACCAGTTACAAAGACCTCATTACCCACGTCCAGGACCGCCCAGGCCATGATCTGCGCTACGCCATCGATGCTAGCAAAATCCAGCGCGATCTCGGTTGGACGCCGGAGGAAACCTTCGTGACCGGCATTCACAAGACGGCCCAGTGGTATGTGAATAATTTGGAATGGTGCCGCCGTGTGCAGGATGGCAGCTATCAGCGCGAACGTCTCGGCGCCATTGCATAAGGCATAGGAACTCATGAAAGGTATAATCCTCGCCGGCGGCTCCGGCACCCGATTGTATCCCATCACCAAGGGCGTATCTAAGCAGCTATTGCCAATTTATGACAAGCCAATGGTCTATTACCCGCTCTCGGTACTAATGCTGGCGGGTATAAGAGATATTCTGTTAATCAGTACTCCGGATGATATTGGCGGCTTTCAGCGCTTGCTTGGTGACGGCAGCGAATTTGGTATCAGACTTAGCTATGCTGTACAGCCGAGCCCAGACGGTCTAGCCCAAGCTTTTATTATTGGTGAAGAGTTCATCGGTGAAGATTCAGTCTGCTTGGTGTTAGGCGACAATATCTTCTATGGCCAAGGCTTCAGCCCGATGCTCCGTGCAGCAGCGGCCAGAAAACAAGGAGCTACTGTATTTGGCTACCAAGTTAAAGACCCTGAGCGCTTTGGGGTTGTAGAGTTCGATGAGAATAAGAGCGCCATTTCCATTGAAGAAAAACCACTAAAGCCGAAGTCTCATTTTGCAGTCACCGGTTTATATTTCTACGATAATGATGTCATAGAGCTTGCGAAGCAGATAAAACCCTCGGAACGGGGCGAGCTGGAAATCACTAGCATCAACCAAGCCTACTTAGAGCGCGGCGATCTCAATGTCGAAATACTTGGGCGAGGCTTTGCCTGGCTTGATACGGGCACCCATGAAAGTTTGCTGGAGGCGGCGCACTTTGTCGAAACTATAGAAAAGCGGCAGGGCTATAAGGTGGCCTGTTTGGAAGAAATAGCATTTAATTACGGATGGCTCGGTGTTGATAGTATAAAGAAGGCAGCAGTGAATTTGGGTAAAGGTAGTTATGGAAGATATTTATTGTCGTTAATTGAGTAAATCTGTTTCAGGGTGGCGTATGGCTTATTATAGAGAGGAAGATCTGAGAGAGATGGGTTTTCGGCATCTCGGTCGGAATGTTAAGATTAGCGATAAGGCAAGCATATATGATGCTGAGTGTATTTCTATTGGCGATAACTCTAGGATTGATGATTTCTGTGTTGTATCGGGTAATGTGTGTCTAGGCAGTTACGTCCATATTGCACCGTTCTGTCTGTTGGCTGGTGGGGAGGTGGGAATTGTCATGGAAGATTTCTCGGGTCTCGCCTATCAAGTGAAAGTATTTAGTCAATCTGATGACTATTCTGGTCGTACCTTAACTAATCCTACAGTTCCAGATAGTTATAAAAATGAGACTAAGAAAGCTGTGAGGTTGGGGAGGCACGTAATAGTAGGGGCGGGATCCATAGTCTTTCCAGGAGTTGAAATAGCGGAAGGCTGCTCTGTGGGCGCGATGACTCTTATCCATAAGAGTACTCAGGCATGGGGTGTCTACTTAGGAAATCCCGCGCGACGAATAAAGGAGCGAAAAAAAGACCTGTTGGAGCTTGAGCGTAAATTTCTGAAAGAGATAGTGTCGTGATACCTTTTAATAAGCCGCCATATACGGGCAATGAAGAGAAATACGTTTTAGCAGCGATGCGTAATGACAAAATTTCTGGCGATGGCGAGTTTAGTAGGCTCTGCCAGACGTGGTTCGAAGAAAGTCTTGGCTGCTCTAAGGCCCTGCTTACCCCGTCGTGCACACATGCTCTAGAAATGGCCGCTATCTTAATTAATATAAAGCCGGGCGATGAGGTAATCATGCCTAGCTATACATTTGTGAGTACGGCTAACGCTTTTGTGTTGAGAGGTGCAAAAGTAGTTTTTGTTGATGTTCGACCTGATACTATGAATATTGACGAGAGGCTCATAGAGCAAGCAGTTACGCCGTTTACTAAGGCTATTGTACCTGTTCATTATGCAGGTGTAGCTTGCGAAATGGACGTTATTATGGATATTGCAGAGCGTCATCGGCTTTTTGTCATTGAGGACGCTGCCCAAGGAATGATGTCATCGTACAAAGGGCGTCCGTTGGGAACTATTGGCCATCTTGGAGCATACAGCTTCCATGAGACTAAAAATTTCACTAGCGGAGGAGAGGGAGGGCTGCTGATTATCAATGATTCACAGTTTGGACAGAGTGCAGAAGTTATCCGCGAGAAGGGGACTAACCGTAGTCAGTTTTTCCGTGGCATGGTTGATAAATATACTTGGGTGAATATCGGAAGCAGTATGCTGCCTTCTGAGTTACAGGCTGCTTATCTTTACGCCCAGTTAGAACGTGCCGATGAAGTCAATGAAAGTCGGCTCAGGGCGTGGGGCTGCTATAAAAGTGCTTTTGCTGAGTTGGAGTTGAAGAACAAGGTCCAGTTACCAGTGATTCCTACATGCTGTGATCATAATGCTCATATGTTCTATCTCAAATTAAAAAACCTTGATGAGCGTAGTTATGTTATTTCTAGGTTGAAAGAACATGAAATCATGGCGGTATTTCACTATATTCCTCTGCATAGCTCTCCTGCTGGACTTAAGTTTGGACGTTTCGTAGGGGTTGATCGCCATACGACTGCGGAAAGTGAGCGTATTTTGCGTCTGCCAATGTGGCACGGAATTGAGCGTTCTGTGATTGATCGCGTGGCCTCTAGTATTTCCTTATTGTTTGCTGACTCCCGATGAGATCACTTTATAGTGCGGTATTGACAGTTACGGCTCATTTGTCGAAGTTGGCAATGGGCTTTTTCGTTCTAAAGCTGATTGCGCATTATCTCGGTCCGGAGGGGTTGGGGAAGTTAGGCCATTTCATGAGTCTGCTTACGATAGTTGGTGTTTTAGCAGGTGGAGGAATATTGCATGGAGTAATAAAGTATGTTGCGGAGTATAGAGACCGTCCCGCTCGTCTAGCTTGCTTTATATCTGCTGCGACGGGATATTCAATGATGTTTTCTGTAATATTTCTTCTCGTGTCATTATTTATGGCAAGGCCGCTGTCAGGCTTTATATTTGGAAGTGAGGCCTATTATCTGTATATAATAATGTTGGGCGTGGCGCATTGTGGGATATCCTATTCCAATATAATAATAGGGGTATGTAATGGGTTGGGAAATAGCTTGGCGTACGCAAAGATTCAGGTGGTAGGCTCGCTATTGGCGTTACCTGTTTCGTGGGCTCTGGTTGCGCACTATGGGGAGCCGGGCGCCATATTAACTTTGATCGTCTGTATTTTTATGGTTTTCTTTCCCGCCTTTATATGGTCGAGAAGATTTGAGCTTTCGCATGCTATTAAGTTATCGATTCCGTCACGTGAGGATTTTAAAAGGTTCCTATCTTTCACGTCTATGCTTCTATGTAGTGCCATTGCTTTTCCTATGGTAGAGATTCTTATTCGTCAATACCTGCTGCAGACCAGTAATTATAATGAGGTTGGATTCTGGCAAGCCTCCATTCGGCTATCCTCAGCTTATGCTGGTTTGTTTTCGGTGTTTCTTGGCTATTGGTTCATGCCAGCTATATCTGCAGAGCGGTGCTGGGTGAAAATTAGATTGAAGACAGTTCGTGTTCTGGTAGTCACTATGCTGGTATTCGTCATGGGAGCAATTATTTTCTACTTGTGGCGTGGTTTTTTTATAACGCTACTTTTGTCTCGAGACTTTCTAGGAATAGAGTCTATTATTCTCTATCAGTTGGTGGGGGATTTTTTTAAGATAGGATCATATGTTATCGGATTTGTTGCTGTTGCTAAGGCGGCAACAGTTCTTTATATTCTGGCTGAGTTTATTCAAAGTGTATTGTTTGTTTTTCTGGCTGCGTGGTTGCTAGACGTTTATCCTGGGGCAAAAGGTGTGGTGGTGGGGTACAGCGTTGCTTATTTTGTTTACTTTATTATTTGTGTCCTGATTTTTTACTTTGTTTCTCGGTGCTTTGTCAAGGGTTCAGATAAATGCTTATCTTAGCAAATACGCTGGAATTTAATGGCGGGTCTACTTTCGTTTTGCGCTTCTGCCGGGAGAGTGCGCGGCGTGGAAAGAAAGTTGGTGTTCTAGTAATGATGGATGGTCCGGAAGAGCAGTTGCTGGAAGAGCTGCGCCTTTGTGCGGACGTTTATTTTCTAAGCGCCTATGTATTATCTCCATTTGGTATAGCTAAGACGCCGTTTGTAGGTTTTATGCCGCTGGACATGCCATCGTTGTCAAATATTTTTAAGGAGCATGGCGATGTTGTTCATTTGATGGGTGTTTTTGGTTTGTTGTTTTTGTCACGAGTAGTGCGGAATATTAGTAGGCGTCTGTGTGTTTCGGTGGGGATTTATCATCAGAATGAGTTTATGTATGATGGAGTAAGTTATTATTTTTCAAAAGAGGCGCAGAGGCTATTCTATGCCTTGGGTAAGGAGTGTGTGATTTTCTTTAATGAAATAACTATTTCTGCTTATTCTAATTTTTATGGGCTGGATTTTGCATGTTCTACACTGGTCCCTATTGGGGTCGACTTGCCTGTTTCGCCGAAGCCTATAATTGGTAATCCGGTGTCGCGTCGAATAGTTTCTGTAGGGAATCTTGTTGAGTTTAAGTCTTATAACTCTCATGTTATAAAATGTATGCCGGCGCTACTGCAGAATGATGCGGGGTTTCGCTATGAAATATATGGTGAAGGTCCTTTCGAAAAAGAGTTGCGCGAGATCGCTTTGCGGTGCGGGGTTTCTCATGCTGTTGAATTTAAGGGGAGGGTTCCATATGGCAAATTTTCCTCGGTGTTAGAAGGCTCCTTTCTATTTGTTGGGTGCGGTACTTCGATTATAGAGGCAGCTGCTTTGGGCGTGCCAGCACTCATTGGAATAGAGTCCACCAAAGAGGCCGTGACTTATGGCTTCTTAAGCGAGGTTGATGGTTACTCCTATAATGAGATTGGATTGAATATACCGCTATATTGTTTTCTAGGAAAGATACTGGACGTCTATGAGAGTTGTGATTTGTGGGTTGAGTTTGCTGCGGCCTGCAAGAGTAAGACCCATTCTTTTTCGATAGAAAAAACATTGGATGGTTTCGAGCATCAGGCATTAACTCTTCCGGAGTTTACCCCTTTGAAAGTTGGTGGGTATTCTAATGTGCATGCCTTGGCTTCATTGCTTGTATGTACAGTGAAGCACTTGTTTGGCTTTGATCGGACTTTTTCTAAGCGGCGTAATCAGGGGTCGATCAGGTGAGGGGCCGCCTAGTCTCTATCTAGGTTTGCTTTCTTGAGATTTTCTTGTAGGAGGCGGCTGGCAGTGGGTTTCAGAGAGTTCCGTTTCTTTGCTTGGTTTTAATGAGTCTCTTGGCTAGCTAGAAGGCTTGGAGTGAGGTGCGTCGTTTGAAAATCTCTCTGGGTGGTAAAGCTGTCCTCGGTGTGCCGGATGGGGTCCTTGCATTTTTTGGCGCGCTAATAATTTTGTTGTTTAGCTTGTGTGTGTATCCATATTTTTATGGTGGGGATCAATTATATTATAGGGAGTTCTATGAGGGTGTTTCTGGCTTAAGTTTGGTGGATGCGTTTGCCTTTTATAGGGAAACTCTTGGTACGTCAGAGCCGATTTACTTTCTGGTTGTTTATTTTTTTTCTTCATTTGTTAGTAAGGATGTTCTTTTTTCGCTTTTGAATTTTGTGCTTGCTTATCTTGTTCTTTTTTGGATGCTGGTAAATCGAGTTAAGATATTAATTATTTTTCTTCTTGTTTTTAATTTTTACTTTGTCGTGTTGCTGTTTTCTGCGGAGCGTTTGAAAGTATCGCTGATTTTGTTTTTGCTGGGATTGGTATGTCACGGATCTTGTAGGTTTGTGTTGTTTGGGGTTTCTTTCTTTGCTCATGTCCAAGTTCTGATGCTGTTCATTGCTGCTGAATCTGAAAGAATTGTATTTATGATCCAGAGGCTTCTGCGTGGAAAGATATTGTTTGAGGCGTTGTATCTGTTTTTGGGTGTGTGCGTGATTTGTAGTGTTGTGTTTCTTATGCGGGCGCATGTTGTGAGCAAACTTTCGTATTACCTAGAGCTTGGTGGTTGGGTATCTGTAATAAAGCCATTGGCTTTGTGCTGTGCCGCTGTATTTTATGCGAGGGGATGTCGGCTTCAGGCTGTTCTTTCGGGTGCTCCATTTTTGATATTTGCTTTTTTTGTTGGCGATGAAAGAGTGACTATCTTTTCTTATTTTGTTTTTATGTATTTTGCTCTAAGGTTCAATGGTGGTTCTAATCTTGGTGTGGTTTTATTTGGTTTGTATTTTTTATGGAGTGGGTTAAGATTTCTGTATGCAATTTTTGAGTCCGGAGACGGCTTCGATGCGTTTGTGCTTGTACCTGAGGCCGGTCTTTCAAGGTTTTCTTAAGTGGTTCTATAAGGTAAGTGTTTTATGTTTGCAGGCTCTGTTCTTTTGATAACGGGCGGTACAGGCTCTTTCGGTAATGCGGTCCTCAAGCGGTTTCTCGATACCGATATTACTGAAATCCGCATTTTCAGCCGTGACGAGAAAAAGCAAGATGACATGCGTAAACGCTACGCCAACTCCAAGTTGAAGTTTTACATTGGTGATGTGCGCGATTATCAGAGCGTGTTGAATGCCACGCGAGGGGTGGACTACATCTTCCATGCCGCGGCGTTGAAGCAGGTCCCGTCCTGCGAGTTCCATCCTATGGAGGCGGTTAAAACCAATGTGCTTGGCACCGAGAACGTCTTGGAGGCTGCAATCCAGAATGAAGTGAATCGGGTGGTTTGTCTTAGTACGGATAAGGCCGTTTACCCGATCAATGCCATGGGTATCTCCAAGGCAATGATGGAAAAGGTCATGGTCGCCAAGTCGCGAAACGTTGATGAGACCAAGACGGTCATTTGCGGCACGCGATACGGAAACGTGATGGCTTCGCGTGGTTCGGTAATCCCTTTGTTTATCGAGCAGATTCGTGCCGGCAAGCCGCTGTCGATCACCGATCCGAATATGACCCGTTTCATGATGACCTTGGCCGATGCGGTCGATCTGGTGCTCTATGCCTTCGAACACGGTAATAACGGCGACCTATTCGTACAGAAAGCGCCGGCTGCAACCGTAGAAACCTTGGCGCTGGCGCTGACCGATCTGGTCGGAAAGCCCGACCATCCAATCCAGGTGATTGGTACCCGCCATGGCGAAAAGCTTTATGAAGCTTTGCTCAGTCGCGAGGAAATGGCTTGCGCTGAGGATATGGGCAAGTACTTCCGTGTACCGCCTGATCTGCGCGACCTCAATTACGCAAAGTTCGTGGAGCAGGGCGAAACGAAAATCTCCCGCACCGAAGACTACAATTCGCACAATACCGAGCGATTGGATGTAGCGGGAATGCAGCAGCTGCTGCTTAAGCTTGACTTCATGCGCGCTATCCAGCGCGGTGAACACGCAACGCCCGAGGAGTGAAGAATGAAGGTTCTGATTACTGGGGCTAATGGCTTTGTCGGCCAGAATCTCATCGCGCATTTGGGCGAGCGCGCCGACATCGAGGTGCTACGTTTTACCCGTGAGGATTCGCTGGAAAACCTGCCTTGCCTGGTTGCTCAGGTGGAATGCATCTTTCATCTCGCCGGCGTCAACCGCCCACAAGACCCACAGGAATTCCAGGCCGGCAATACCGATTTGACCCGTATGCTGTGCGAAGCCATCAAATCCTCTGGCCGGCAGATCCCGGTGATCTACACCTCTTCCAGCCAAGCAGAGCTGGATAACCTCTATGGCAGCAGCAAGCGGGGCGCTGAGCAGGCCTTACTGGAGCTGCAGTCCACCCAGGGCTCTCCGGTTCATCTGTTCCGCCTGCCTAATGTCTTCGGAAAATGGGCGCGACCAAATTACAACTCGGCAGTGGCGACCTTCTGTCATAACATCGCCCGCGACCTGCCAATCCAGATCAATGATCTCGCTGCGCGTATCAGTCTCGTCTACATCGATGATGTGATTCAGCATTTCATTGCAGTAATGGACGGCAAGGTGGCCGGTGAGCCTTTTGTTAGTGTCGCACCGCAGTACAGCATTACGGTTGGCGAGCTGGCTGACCAAGTGCATGCTTTCCGCGATAGCCGCACGTCGCTGGTCACCGAGCCGGTGGGCACAGGCTTGATTAGGGCGTTGTATTCCACATACCTGAGTTATCTCCCGCCTGAGCGCTTCACCTACGAGGTACCAAAATACGGTGACCCGCGTGGGGTCTTTGTAGAAATGCTCAAAACCAGGGATTCGGGGCAGTTTTCTTTCTTCACGGCACATCCTGGTATTACCCGTGGCGGACATTATCACCACTCCAAGACGGAAAAATTCCTGGTCATTAAGGGCAAGGCCTGTTTCCGGTTCCGGCACATCGTGACGGGTGAATTCTATGAACTGTTCACCTCCGGCGATCAGCCGGAGATTGTCGAAACCGTACCGGGCTGGACCCATGACATCACCAACGTAGGTGAGGGCGAGATGATCGTGATGCTATGGGCTAACGAAATCTTCGATCGTGAACACCCCGACACCTATGCTCGGCCAGTCGGCACCGAAGCCTGAGTACGAACAGGAAACCGCAATGAAAAAGCTGAGAGTCGTAACCGTAGTAGGTACTCGCCCCGAAATCATTCGTCTGTCGCGGGTGATGGCCAAGCTGGATGAACATTGTGAGCATGTGCTGGTGCATACCGGCCAGAACTATGACTATGAGCTGAACGAAATCTTTTTCCAGGATCTGGGCATTCGCAAACCGGATCATTTCCTCAATGCTGCCGGTGCCAGCGGTGCAGAAACCATCGGTAATGTGATCATCGCTGTGGACCGCGTGCTGGCTGAAGTACAGCCCGAAGCGCTTCTGGTCCTGGGTGATACGAACAGTTGTATGGCTGTGATCCCGGCCAAGCGCCGCAAGATTCCCACCTTCCATATGGAAGCGGGTAACCGTTGCTTCGACATGCGCGTGCCGGAAGAAATCAATCGCCGCATCGTTGATCACACGGCCGATATCAACCTGACCTACAGCACCATTGCCCGCGATTATCTGCTGCGCGAAGGGTTGTCGCCGGACATGGTGATCAAGACCGGTAGTCCGATGTTCGAGGTACTGAATCACTATCGTGAAGGCATCGAAGCATCCGATGTGCTGGAACGGCTGGGCCTTGAGGCTGGCAAGTTTTTCGTGGTCAGTGCGCACCGTGAAGAAAATGTCGACTCCGACAAAAACTTCCTCAAGCTGGTTGATGTGCTGAATACCGTAGCTGAGCAGTACGATTACCCGGTGATTGTTTCAACTCATCCGCGCACCCAGAAGCGCGTGGATGCGATGGGTGTGCAGTTCCATGCCAATGTTCGCCTGCTCAAGCCGCTGGGTTTCAAGGACTACAACAAGCTGCAACTCGTCGCCAAGGCAGTTTTGTCTGACAGTGGCACCATCAATGAAGAATCTTCAATCCTGAACTTCCCTGCGTTGAATATCCGCGAGGCGCATGAGCGCCCGGAAGGCATGGAAGAAGCTGCAGCGATGATGGTTGGTCTTGAGAAGGAACGTGTGCTGCAAGGGCTCCATATTCTCGAAAGCCAAGCCCGTGGCGATGAGCGCACTCTGCGCCTAGTTGGTGACTACAGCATGCCCAACGTGGCGGATAAGGTTGTGCGGATCATCCATAGCTATCGGGATTATGTGATGCGTACAGTCTGGAAGAGGTACTAAGTCGCATGACTACCCGCGTTCTGCTGCTGACACAGTGGTTCGATCCCGAACCGACCTTCAAGGGACTGGTGTTTGCTCGTGAACTGGTCAGGCAAGGCTTCGAGGTGGAAGTCCTGACTGGCTTTCCGAACTACCCGGGTGGCAAAATCTATCCCGGCTACAAGGTCAGGTTGATACAGCGGGAAGTCATCGATGGGGTGCAGGTGACGCGTGTGCCGCTTTATCCCAGTCATGACCAGGGTGCCGTGGGTCGAGTGCTCAACTATGTCAGCTTTGCAACAGCCTCGCTGTTTTACGGACTTTTTGCTGCCAAGCGACCAGATGTGATTTACGCCTATCATCCTCCACTTACCGTAGGTATTGCTGCTGCATTGATTCGCACGTTCCGCCGTGTACCGGTGGTCTACGACATTCAGGATATGTGGCCAGATACCCTGCGGGCGACGGGCATGTTCTCCAACAAAAACGCCTTGAAGGTCGTCTCCAAAGTGTGCAACTGGGTATATCGGCAAGTTGATCAGCTCGTGGTGCTGTCGCCCGGTTTCAAGCGCCTACTGATCGAGCGTGGCGTGCCGAAGGGCAAGATCGAGGTGATTTACAACTGGTGCGCGGAAGATGCCTTGGGCGCTCCCCGGGGCGTGGTTCCTACCAGCTTCCCCGACCGACAGCAGTTCCGCATCCTGTTCGCCGGCAATATGGGAAAGGCTCAGGCGCTGGATGCCGTTCTGCAGGCCGCACAGTTACTGCAGCAGCGGGCGGCAAACATTACTTTCGTGCTCCTCGGCGGCGGCGTCGAGGTGCAACGTCTGCAGCAACAGGCAGCAGAAAGACAACTGACCAACGTGATCTTCTTGCCGTCGGTGCCCATGGCGGAGGTTGGCAGCTACCTGAATGCAGCCGATGCGCTGCTGGTTCATCTGCGCAAGGATCCGCTGTTCAGCATCACTATTCCGTCTAAGACCCAGGCTTACATGGCGGTTGGTAAGCCGATCCTGATGGCAGTAGATGGGGATGCCGCTGATCTGGTGTGTGACAGCGGCTGTGGACGAGTCGCTGAGTCGGAGAACCCGCAGGCGATTGCCAATGCGGCGCTGGCGCTGTATGACGCTAGCCAGGAAGAACGCCAAGCCATGGCCGAGAACGCTCGCCAGTTCTATCAGAAGCGGCTTTCCCTGCGCGTGGGCGCTGCCCGATTCGGCGAGTTGTTCCTGCAGATGGCCAGCAAACCAAAGGTTCGCTCGCTGCCGGCCGTTAAACGTCTGTTCGACATCCTGGCCTCGGCCTTCGGTTTGTTGCTGCTTTCCCCAGTCATCGGCATCGTCGCCTGGCTGATCCGCCGCAAGCTCGGCTCGCCTGTGCTGTTCCGCCAGGTGCGCCCGGGCCTGCACGGCAAGCCGTTCGAGATGATCAAGTTCCGCACCATGCGAGATGCCGTGGATGCCCTCGGCAACCCGCTGCCGGATTCCGAGCGTATGACGCCGTTCGGCAGTTTCCTGCGCTCAACCAGCCTGGACGAATTGCCCGAGCTGTGGAATGTGCTCAAAGGTGACATGAGCTTGGTTGGTCCTAGGCCGTTGCTGATGGAATACCTGCCGCTGTACAGTCCCGAGCAGTCCCGCCGACACGATGTTCGACCCGGCGTGACCGGCTGGGCGCAGGTCAACGGCAGGAACGCGCTGAGCTGGGAGGACAAATTCTGGCTGGATGTCTGGTATGTGGATAATCGTTCGTTCTGGTTGGATTTGAAGGTCATCTTCATGACCATCAATAAAGTCGTGGTGCGTGATGGCATCAGCGGTGAAGGTGAGGCAACCATGAGCAAATTCACCGGTAATCGCCCATGAAGCGTCTGGCAATTCTTGGCGCCAGCGGCCATGGCAAGGTCGTCGCCGATACTGCCGAGTGCTACGACTGGCAGGTCGAGTTTTTTGATGATGCTTGGCCGAAGCAACAGCGTAACGGCGCTTGGCCGGTAATGGGCGACACGATAGCGCTACTGGCGGGGCTGGAGCGTTTCGACGGCGTATTGGTGGCTATCGGCGACAACCGGATTCGCCGGACTAAGCTCCTTGAGCTACAGGCGGCAGGTGCTAGGTTAATCACGCTGGTTCATCCATCCGCATCGCTCAGTCGCCATGCGTGTTTAGGCATCGGCTCAGTAGTGTTCGCCGGTGTAGTGGTGAATGCCGACGTGCGGATTGGTCTGGGCGCCATTTTGAATACTGGTTGTAGCGTTGATCACGACTGCCTGCTCGGCGAAGTGGTGCATGTCAGTCCCGGTGCCCGACTAGCCGGCGGGGTTCGGGTAGGCGATCTCAGCTGGATTGGTATCGGAGCCAGTGTGCGTCAACTGGTGCGTATCGGCGGCGAGGTCATGGTGGGTGCCGGAGCTGCGGTGATTGCCGATGTGCCTGATGGGGTGACTGTAGCTGGTGTGCCGGCTCGAGACTTGAGTTCCACCTGAAAATAATAATTTTTGGCCTGATGGCAGTCTCCCCTAAAAGGGAATGACTGCTCCGCTGTTCTATTAATTACCTATCAAAGAGTGAACTGAAGTGCTAAACACTCCTTTCTCCCCTTGGCCGTCCTTTACTGATGAAGAGGCCGATGCCGTACGCAGTGTGATCCTTTCCAACAAAGTCAATTATTGGACTGGGCATGAAGGGCGTGAGTTTGAGAAGGAATTCGCTGCTTGGGCCGGCACCGAGTACGCGATCGCCCTGGCCAATGGCACCGTAGCGCTGGATGTGGCGCTGCTCGCGCTGGGCATTGGCGAGGGCGACGAGGTGGTCGTAACGCCACGCACTTTTCTCGCTTCGGTTTCCAGCATCGTTAATGCCGGTGCTGTGCCTGTATTCGCAGAAGTGGATCGTGACTCGCAAAACATCACAGCCGAAACCATCCGTGCGGTGCTTACTTCACGCACGAAGGCAGTGATTTGTGTGCATCTGGCAGGCTGGCCATGCGATATGGATCCGATAATGGCTTTGGCGGCTGAGCATGACCTCAAGGTTATTGAGGATTGCGCACAAGCCCATGGGGCGCGTTACAAAGGGCGATCAGTTGGATCCATCGGGCATGTCGGTGCATGGTCGTTCTGTCAGGACAAGATCATGACAACCGGAGGCGAGGGGGGGATGGTTACTACGGATGACCGCTCACTCTGGAAGCGTATGTGGTCCATGAAAGATCACGGAAAGAGCTGGGATGCAGTGTATGAGCGCCAGCATGCTCCCGGCTTCCGTTGGTTACATGAAAGTTTCGGTACCAATTGGCGAATGATGGAAGTTCAAGCCGTTATAGGGCGTATACAGCTACGACGGATGGACACTTGGCATGCGAGCCGTTTAGCTAACTGCGAGCGTATCTGGTCTGCTGCCAAGGCCTTAAGGGGGTTACGGGTGCCGGATATTCCAAAGGCGATTCTTCATGCCGGGTACAAATGTTATGTCTTTGTCGAGCCCGGGGAATTGTCTGAGGGCTGGAGTCGGGATCGAATTCTGAATGAAATATCGGCAAAGGGCGTTCCCTGTTTTTCAGGTTCCTGCTCCGAGGTTTATTTGGAAAAAGCGTTTGACAACACGGGATGGCGACCTGCGAATCGTCTGGAGATTGCCCGTGAGTTGGGTGAAACCAGCCTGATGTTTCTGGTACATCCGACGCTAACGGGAGCTGAAATCGAAAAGACTTGCGCGGTGATTAAAGAAGTTATGACCGAAGCGACAGCGCGCTCTGACCGCCCCATCAAGTGAGGTAATGGTGTTAAGACTTGCAGAGAAGCTGCGTGCTCGTCTGGTACGTCTACCTAGACGCTACAAGCGGGCGATTCAGGTATCGACTGATGTGCTATTGGTCTGGGTGGCACTCTGGCTGGCTTTTTTCATCCGTCTTGGGGAGGCTGATTTTGTCGAGCCGCTTGGGGGGCATGCCTGGCTGTTCGGCGTAGTACCGCTGGTTTCGATCCCTTTCTTTATCCGCTTCGGCATGTACCGAGCGGTGATGCGCTATTTCGGCAATGACGCTCTGATGGCTATCGCGAAGGCCGTTACCCTTTCAGCCCTGTTGCTTGCCTTGGCTGTTTATTGGCGCAGTGATGCGCCAAAGCTGATACCGCGTTCGATGGTGTTCAACTATTGGTGGTTGAGCCTGGTACTGATCGGCGGTCTGCGCCTGGTGATGCGCCAGTACTTCATGGGTGACTGGTTTTCCCCGGATTCGCTCATGAACTTCAAAGGTCGCGATGCGAGTTTGCCCAAGGTGGCGGTTTATGGCGCCGGTGCGGCGGGAAACCAGTTGGTTGCGGCCTTGCGCCTTGGGCGCGCGATGCGTCCGGTTGCGTTCATCGACGATGACCCCAATCTTTTCAACCGCACCATTGCCGGTTTGCGAGTTTATTCGCCCAAGCATATTCAGCAGATGATCGATGAAACGGGTGCTGATGAAATTCTGTTGGCAATCCCTTCGGCGTCGCGTGGCAGGCGGCGTGAAGTGCTGGAGACGCTAGAGCCTTATCCACTTCATGTTCGCAGCGTGCCGGGCTTCATGGACCTGGCCAGTGGCCGGGTGAAGGTCGAGGATATCCAGGAAGTGGATATCGCGGATCTGCTCGGGCGTGATGCAGTGCCACCGCAGCAGGCGCTGTTCGAGCAGTGCATTATCGACAAGGTCGTGATGGTGACTGGTTCGGGCGGCTCGATTGGCTCGGAGCTGTGCCGGCAGATTCTGGCGAACAAGCCTCGTACGCTGCTGTTGTTCGAACACAGCGAATTCAATCTTTACAGCATTCACATCGAACTGGAGCGGACGATCGAGCGGGCTTCGCTACCGGTGAGGTTGGTGCCGATCATGGGCTCCATCCGTAATCCCGAGCGCCTGCTGGACGTGATGCGCACCTGGCAGGTGGAGACGATCTACCATGCAGCGGCGTACAAGCATGTGCCCATGGTGGAGCACAATGTCGCGGAAGGCGTGCTGAACAATGTGCTTGGCACCATGAACACGGCCCAGGCGGCGGTGCAGGCCGGGGTAGCCAACTTCGTTCTGATCTCTACCGACAAGGCTGTGCGGCCCACCAACGTGATGGGCAGTACCAAGCGCGTGGCGGAGATGATTCTGCAGGCGTTGAGTCGTGAAACGGCGCCGGTACTTTTTGGTGCTGATGACGCGGTACATCACGTCAACAAGACGCGCTTCACCATGGTGCGTTTCGGTAATGTGCTGGGCTCCTCGGGCTCGGTGATTCCGCGCTTCTACCAGCAGATTCGCAACGGTGGGCCGGTGACTGTGACCCATCCGAAGATCACCCGTTACTTCATGACCATTCCCGAGGCCGCGCAGTTGGTCATCCAGGCGGGTTCCATGGGGCAGGGTGGTGATGTGTTCGTGCTGGATATGGGGCAGCCGGTGAAGATTGCCGAGCTGGCCGAGAAGCTGATTCATCTGTCCGGCCTGAGCGTGCGTTCGGAGAAGAATCCGCACGGGGATATCGCCATCGAGTTCACTGGCTTGCGCCCAGGGGAAAAGCTGTATGAGGAATTGCTGATCGGCGACAACGTCAGCGCCACCGAACACCCGATGATCATGCGGGCCGACGAGGAATACTTCACCTGGGATGTGCTCAAGAGCCTGCTGGCTCGATTGCTCAAGGCTGTGGAGGACGATGACTATCCCCAGGTTCGTGTGCTGTTGCGCGAGGCGGTGAGTGGCTATGTGCCCGAAGGGGAAATCGTGGATCTGATCTATCAGCAGCGTCGAGCAGGGCCGGGAGAGTAGGCGAAGGGCGATAGAGCGCTTATTCAGCGACTATCTTCGACTATGGTCGGCAATGCCTCTATCAACCCTTCCAGTTTTAGCGGTGCACGGATATGCCCCCGTAGCGTGCCGTCCGGTGCCACCAACGCCAGGTTGCCGCTGTGGGCAACGCTGTAGTCGCCTTCGGTTTGGTTGGCTGGAACGAAGGGCAACCCCAGTGCCTTGGACAGACGTTGCAGCTGCTCCATCTCACCGGTCAGGCCCATGAAGCCGCTACGGTAATAGCCTAGGTAGGTTTTCAGTCGCTCCGGTGTGTCGCGCGCTGGGTCGGCGGTAATCAGGACCAGTTGCAAACGCTCGCGAACGTCAGGCGATAGCTGGCTGAGCAGGCGCCGCATGTCGCTCAGTGTGGTGGGGCAGATATCCGGGCAGGCGGTAAAACCAAAGAAAAGAATATGCCAGCGGCCACGAAGCGCTTGGGTGTGGAATGGCTGGCCGTTCTGATCGATCAGTTCAAGGTTGGGCAGGGAGCGTTCGCGAGGCAGCAGCAACAGATTGGCCTCGTCCAGTAGCGCCTCCTTGTCCAGAGCGAAGGACGGAGCAGCGAAGGCCAGGGTGCCGATGAGCACGTACTGGAGGAAGAGTTTGAGCATCGTGCGTGCCTTTGAGGACAAACTGGCCCTGGATTGTAACTCGCTCTCATCGCACGCTGCAGGTTCCGGGGCCAGCGAAACGGTCGAGCGCAACGGCGGAGCTTGTTTTGCCGTTGCGCTATTGGCTCTTGTCAGCGGTCGTTCAGACCAAAGGCTGTCAGTGTGAAGGTGGGGATGCCCATATCCTGCAGCTTGCATGAGCCTCCGAGCTCCGGCAGATCGATGACCGCTGCCGCCTCGTACACATGGGCGCCCATACGACGTACGAGCTGTGCCGCAGCGATGAAAGTGCCGCCAGTAGCGATGAGATCATCGATCAGCAGCACCGAATCTCCTTCGCAGAGGCTATCAGCATGGACCTCCAGAAAGGCTTCGCCATATTCGGTGCGATAGGATTCGGTGAGCACGTCGGCCGGCAGCTTGCCCTGCTTGCGAAACAGGATCAGCGGCCTGTTCAGTTCGTAGGCGAGAATGGAACCGATGATGAAACCTCGCGCATCCAGCGCCCCGATGTGGCTGAAATCGCTTTCCACGTAGCGCTGAATCAGGCTGTCGGCCACCATGCGTAGCGCCTTGGGTGATTGCAGCAGCGGGGTGATGTCGCGGAAGATCACGCCCGGACTGGGAAAGTCGTTCACGGGGCGTATCAAGGTCTTGATGCTGAATTCGTCAAAGATCATGTAAGGCTCCGGTCCGATTAGGCGTCCATGTTACCGCCGGCCAGGGCGCACAACCCAATGGGATCGAGAATGCGTATTTCCTTGCCTTCGGCCTCAAGCAGTTCGCTTGCCTGAAAGCGAGTGAATACACGTGACACGGTTTCGACGGCGAGGCCCAGGAAGCTTCCTATCTCGTTGCGTGACATGGGTAGGCGGAATTGATTGGCGGAGAACCCTCGGGCCCTGAAGCGCGCGGAGAGGTTGATCAGAAAGGTGGCGATGCGCTCGTCAGCGGTTTTCTTCGAGAGCAGCAGCATCATTTGCTGATCATCACGAATTTCGCGGCTCATGATGCGCATCAACTGTCGCCGCAGTTGCGGCAATATCACGCTGAGTTCGTCGAGGCGGTCGAAGGGGATTTCGCAAACCGATGTGGTTTCCAGGGCTTGGGCGGAAACCGGATAGCGTTCGGTGTCCATCCCCGATAGTCCCACCAGTTCGCTGGGCAGGTGAAATCCGGTGATCTGCTCTTCACCAATGTCGGTGACGCTGAAGGTACGCAGCGCGCCGGAGCGAATCGCGAATACGGAGCTGAAAGAATCACCCTGGCGAAACAGCATTTCACCTTTCTTCAGCGGCCGGCCACGCTTGACGATATCGTCCAACGCGTCCATGTCCTGCATGTTTAGCGACAGCGGCAGGCAAAGACCGGAAAGGCTGCAATCCTTGCAATGAGCTTGCCTTTGCGTGCGGACCTTGATCGACTCGGACATACGGATTCCTGAATACCTCTTTGATGCACGCAAGGGTAACCCAGCCAGCCGGGCACAGCCAATGAATGTCTCAAGAGTTGCAGGGGCTTTCCGGTGAGGTTCTTATGCGTAGATGATGCGAGAGCCGCTGCATGGCGCCTGCTTGGGTAGGTACTGATCGAACTGCATGCAGATCGCATGAGCCAGCAGTCGCCCGGCGGGCCTGATCGAGAGCGAGGTATTGGTCAGCTCGATAAGGTCGTCGGCCTGCATGCGTTCCAGGTTTGGCCAGATATCCTGAAAGTAGTCTCTGAAGTCGATGCCGAAGCTGCGTTCGATGATCTCGAAGCTCAGCTCGAAATCGCAGATCAGCCGCTGGATGACCATGCTCCTGATGCGGTCGTCGTCATTGCAACGCAGCCCGCGCGTGGTCGCCAACTGATCATGGTCGATGGATTGCTGATAAAGCGTGATGTCACTGACATTCTGGCAATACACACTGCCAACCTGACTGATGGCCGAGACGCCCAAGCCGATCAGGTCACAGTGGCCATGGGTGGTGTAACCCTGAAAGTTGCGCTGCAGCGTACCGTCTTCCTGTGCCATTGCCAGTTCGTCGTCGGGAAGGGCGAAATGGTCCATGCCGATGTAGCGGTAGCCCGCATCGGTCAGTTGTTCGATGCTGCGCTGCAACATGGCCAGGTTATCGGTCGTCGAGGGAAGTTCTGTGGGTTTGATACGCCGCTGCAACATGAAGCGCTCGGGCTGGTGGCTGTAATTGAAGATCGATAGTCGATCTGGCTGCAGTTCGATCATCGCCTTGACTGCGCCTTCGAAGCGTTCAAGGGTCTGCAGGGGCAAGCCGTAGATGAGGTCGATGTTGAGCGAGCGGTATTGCAGTGTTCGCGCGGCTTCTATGATGGTCTGGGTCTGCTCGAGGGTCTGTAGTCGATTCACGGCGCGCTGTACGTCGAGGTCGAGCGCCTGGACGCCGATGCTCGCACGATTGAAGCCCAGTTCCCGGAGCAGCCCCATGGTCGGCCAGTCCGCTTCGCGAGGGTCGATCTCGATACTGAAGTCACCGTGGTCATCATCCTGCAAGTGAAAGTTTGCTCGCAGATGAGCCATAAGTCGGCGCAGTTCGTCGTGGCTGAGGAAGGTGGGGGTGCCGCCACCGAGATGCAGTTGCTGAACGACCTGGTCGTCGCCGAGATGGCGGGCGATCATCTCGATTTCCTTTTCCAGCCGCTCCAGGTAGGGCAGCGTCCGGCCTCGATCCTTGGTGATGACCTTGTTGCGAGCGCAGTAGTAGCAGGCGTTGGCGCAGAATGGCAGATGGATGTAGAGCGACAAGGGACGTGAGGCTTGGCGGCTTTCACGCAGCGCATGCAACAAATCGAACGAACTGACGTCGCCGTTGAACTGGCTTGCAGTCGGATACGAGGTGTAGCGGGGGCCAGGCTGATCGTACAGGCGGATCAGATCGGTATCCCATCGAATGGCGTCGAGCATCTGCATTCTCGGGTTGGCTGCGGTGGCTGGATTCTAGGTGTGGGGCACGGCTGCTGACTTGACCTGCATCAAACATGTCCGGCGCATGGTGTCGGGGCGGGACCGACGGTATAAATAGCCTCCGTCGAGTTCGCGTAGCAGCGAGCAGAAAAACAGTCACAGCTCGGGAGCAGGATATATCGAGCAGCCCGTGGTCGGATCAGTCAGTATCGAATCCCCATTTCATCTCCAGCAGTCCATTCCAGAGGAGAAACCCATGCATAGCCGCCAGCAGGAAATCGCCGCTGCACTCAATGTTCGGCCGCCGTTCGATGGCCCCGCCGCGATACGGGCCGAAATCGACAGTCGAGTGAGCTTCATCCAGAACTGCTTGCGCGAGTCCGGATTGAAGACGCTGGTACTGGGCATTAGTGGCGGGGTCGACTCGACCACGGCCGGGCTGCTCGCACAGCGTGCGGTGGAAGGGATGCGGGCGGTCGGGGAGGGTGATGATTACCGCTTCATTGCGGTGCGCCTTCCTTATCAGGTGCAGCACGATGAAGCTGAAGCCCAGCTTGCGGTCGACACCATTCAGCCTGACGAGTGTCACACGGTGAATATCGGTGCGGCGGTGCAGGGGCTTTCTCGGGCTACCGAGGCACTGGAGCCGTTGTCGGCTGGAACGCGAGATTTCGTGCTCGGCAATACCAAGGCAAGAATGCGCATGGTGGCCCAATACACCATCGCCAATGCGCGGCAAGGTCTGGTCATCGGGACCGATCATGCGGCTGAGGCGGTAATGGGGTTCTTCACCAAGTTCGGTGACGGCGCCTGTGACCTGACGCCACTGGCCGGGTTGGTCAAGGGACAGGTTCGGGAAATCGCCGCAGCCCTCGGCGCGCCGGCGCAACTGGTGAAAAAAGTACCGACCGCCGATCTGGAAGAGTTGAAGCCCGGCAAACCCGATGAGGATGCCTATGGTGTCACCTATCTGGAGATCGATGCCTTTCTGCAAGGCTTCGAGGTTTCGGAGGAGGCCGCGCGGATCATCGTCGAGACTTATGACAAGTCTCGACACAAGCGGGAGATGCCCAAGGAACCGCAATGACGATAACGGCGCTGGAGGCAGGTGGCAGAAACGAGCTTGCTCGTGCTTTCAGTGTCCCATCAGCCAATGCTGATGCGGCCCAGGCAGGGTCCAGAGACCGAACAGAATGACCATGACGCCACCGGCCATGCGAACTCCCCGCTTGCGTAGCAGGGCGGTCAGGCGTTCCGCAGCCATGCCGGTGGCCAGCAGCACCGGCCAGGTACCGATACCGAAAGCCAGCATCAGCAAGGCGCTGTCCAGCGCGTCGCCCTGGCTGGCTGACCAGAGCAGCGTGCTGTAGACCAGGCCGCAGGGCAACCAGCCCCAGAGTGCGCCCAGCAGCAATGCCTTGGGCACGCTGGCGACCGGCATCAGGTGACTGGCGATCGGTTGAATGTGCCGCCACAGGCCTCGACCCAGCGCCTCGATACGAGTCAACCCGCTCCACCAGCCGGCAAGGTACAAACCCATGCAGATCAGCAGAAGTGCGGCGGCAACCCGCAGCGCCATGGCTCCGGGGCTGTTCGCGACGGCCCAGCCCGCCAGGCCGATCAGCAGGCCCGCGGCGGCGTAGCTGAGAATCCGGCCGAGGTTGTAGGCGATCAGCAGCTGCAATCGGCGGCTACGCTGCTCGGCCGGGATGGCCATGGTCAGCGCTGCCATCAGTCCGCCGCACATGCCCAGGCAGTGGCCACCGCCAAGCAGGCCGAGCACCAGGGCCGAAAGCAGCAGGGGCAGCAGCTCAATCACGGTCGGGTTTCTCTTCCTGATCCGGCTCTTCGGCCTGCTCGACGGCAGCCTGATGCCTGGGGTCTTCGTCGTCGAACAGAATGCTATGGGCTGGCCCATCGAGATCGTCGTACTGGCCGTTGTCCACGGCCCAGAAGAATACCCAGATGGCCAATGCGACCAGTACCACGGCGACAGGAATCAATATGTACAGAGCGGCCATGGGGCCTCCAGATGACATCGGTATCGGCAAGTCGCCGGTTCTGCAGGTTGGCAGTGGGTTTCAGGCAGCCCCGCGCGGCGACTGAGTAGCGGCGGAAGGCAGTCGGGTCAACCGTAGCGCATTCAACACTACCAGCAGCGAACTGGCCGACATGCCGATCGCCGCCCACAAGGGGGTCACCCAGCCAATGGCTGCGAACGGCAGGATCAGCCCGTTGTACAGCGTCGCCCAGGCCAGGTTTTCGATGATGATACGCCGGCTGCGGCGGGCGACGTCAAAGGCCTGAACCAGGCTGTCCAGCCGATTGGAAAGCAGCACAGCGTCGGCGCTGGTCTTGGCCAGATCGGTGGCCGACCCCATGGCTACACTGATATCGGCAGCGGCGAGCACCGGCACGTCGTTAACGCCATCGCCGAGCATCAACACCCGGCGACCGTCGGCCTGCAGGCGTTGCAGGTGGGACAGTTTGTCGGCCGGTGTCAGGCCACCCAAGGCTTCATCGAAGCCGAGCTGGTCGGCGATTCTGCCCACCATGGGTGAGCTGTCCCCTGACAGTAGAAGCGTGTTCCAGTCACGTTGCTGGCATGCCTCGAGCAGCGCTGGTGCATCGGTGCGCAGCCGATCATCCAGTACCAGCCAGGCCAATGGCCCGCGTTCGTCACCCAGCAGCAGCCATTGCCCTTGATCGTCAGGAATCTCTGGCGCGCTACCCAGATAACCTTCGGCGACGAAACGAGGGTGGCCAATGCGCAGGGGGTGACCGGCAACTGCGCCTTGCAGGCCGAGCCCAGGCACGCTGTCGACGAAGTCGGCCGCCTGCGGGGCTCTACCAAAGGCGCGCGCGATGGGGTGCTCCGAGCGATTTTCCAATGCGGCCGCCAGAGCGAGGCAGGTATCGGCATCGAGTTCGGCCAGTGGATGCACTGCATTCAATGTCAGACGACCTTCCGTAAGGGTGCCGGTCTTGTCGAAGATCACCGTATCGATATGGTTGAGACCTTCCAGCACATGGCCGCGCGTGAGCAGCAGGCCGAGTTTGTGCAGGCTGCCCGTGGCGGTAGTCAGTGCCGTTGGTGTGGCGAGCGAGAGGGCGCAGGGGCAGGTGGCGACCAGTAATGCAAGGACAATCCAGAATGCCCGCTGGGGATCGATCTGCCACCAGACCAGACCGACGATGGCCGCTGTCGTCAGCACGATCAGCAGGAACCACTGTGCGACCCGGTCGGCCAGCTCGGCGAGCCGGGGTTTCTCCGATTGCGCACGTTCCAGCAGGCGGACGATGGCCGACAACCGTGTATCGTCGCCGAGCGCCTGGACCTGGATCGTGAGGGGACCTTCGACATTCAGCGTGCCCGCGGTCACCAGATCGCCAACGGAGCGTGCCTGAGGCAGGTATTCGCCAGTGAGCACCGATTCGTCAACGCTCGATTGGCCAATAATGATGCGGCCATCGGCAGGGATCAGCGCGCCGGGTTGTACCAATACCTGATCACCGATGCGCAGTTCGCTGAGCAGAATGCGCACGCTTTGGCCGTCTTCACCCAGCTTCAGGCAGGATGCCGGCAATAGGTTGATCAGTTGCGCCGTCGCCGCTGCGGTGCGTTCACGGGCGCGGCGCTCGAGAAAGCGTCCGGCAAGCAGGAACAGTGCGAACATGCCCACCGCGTCGAAATAGAGTTCGCCCTGGCCGGTGATGGTCGACCAGATGCCGGCAAGGTATGCGCCACCGATGGCCAGTGACACCGAGACATCCATGGTCAGGTGACGGGTACGCAGATCACGCAGGGCGCCCCTGAAGAAATCGGTGCAACAGTAGAAAACAATCGGTGTGGTGAGCACCAGCGCGGTCCAGCGCAGGGTGACGAAGAAACTCTCCGACAGATCCAGGTTGAACTCCGGCCAGGTGGCCATTGTGGCCATCATCACCTGCATCCAGAGCAGGCCGGTGACGCCGAGCTGGCGCATGGCGCGGCGATTTTCCTGGGCCAGGCGTTCGGCGGCTTCGTCCGGTTGGTAGGGGTGCGCCGCGTAGCCGATGCGTCGAAGTTCGGCGAGTAGCTCGCTGAGCGGCAGACGAGCGTCACTCCAGCGCACCTGCAGGCGGTGGTTGGATAGGTTCAGGGACGCTTCGGCTACCCCATCCAGATTGCGTACGTGGCGCTCGATCAACCAGCCGCAAGCGGCACAACTGATACCTTCGATCATCAGGCTGGTGCTGGCGAGTGATCCTTCGTGCGTCACGAAGGGCTGTTGCACCTCCTCGCGGTCGTACAGCTCGAGTTCTTCGGTCAATGCCTGTGGCAGCGCCTCGGGATTGGTCGCGGGATCGCTGCGATGCAGGTAGTAGCTTTCCAGTCCGCCCTTGACGATGGCTTCGGCCACGGCCTGGCAACCCGGACAGCAGAATGCCCGGTTCTCGTTGAGAACGCGGGCATTGAACTGGCTGCCAGCCGGTACCGGCAGTCCACAGTGATAGCAGGGGACGGGGTTAGCCATCGATCAGTGGTTCAGTTCGAGCGTCTGGCCACCTGCGACTTCCATTTCCTCGAACAGACGCCAGTCCTGATCGCCTTCACGGCCAAGCAGTTCGACGAAGCGCCGACCCTGCACCGGTTCCTGCATCTGTCCCTGATAGATTCCGTCACCCTGGGGTTGCAGGATGATTCGGCGATCGCGTTCGGGTTGTGTGGGGGAAAGCAGATTGAGGATGAGTTGCTGCGGACGGCTGTTGCCGTGCAGCTGCAGCTCGGCCAGGCCGCGCTCGTCGTCGAGTACCAGCAGGGCCTGGAGCTGCAGGCTCTCGGCGAGTTTTTCACGCTCCAGCGACTGGTTGATACCCTTGCCGGCATCGTAATAGTTGTCCGAGACAAGGGTATCGGCCGTGCGGATCGAAATGATCAGCAGCGTAGTGCCGAGAAACACCGATAGCGCCAGGATGCCGATGACGAACCAGGCCCAGAACTGCTTGTACCAGCGTGTTTTCTCTTGGTCGGAAGCGTGCATGTATTACCTTTCTCAGCGAATGCTTGGGCCGATGAAGCGGCTGTCGGCATCATCATAAATAGTCTCGTCGTCCGCTGAGCGAACACGGAAAACGATGTCGTTGGTGCTTGAAGGCAGCTTCTCCGGTGCAATCGACAGCTCGACCGGAACGGTGATCAGCTCACCAGCATTGGCCTTGATCTCGCTGCGACCGCTATAGACCAGGCCGTCCAGGCCAGAAGCCTCGATGATCAAGGTCTGCGGCGTTTGCGCCTTGTTCATCAGCTTGAGCGTATAGACGTTCTCGATCATGCCCTGCTCGTTCTCACGGTAGAGCACGCGGTCCTTCAATACGTCCAGTTTCACCAGCGGGCGCTCGATGACGGCGTAGGTGAAGACGCTCATCATGATCAGCAGTACCGCGGCGTAGCCTATCAGGCGAGGACGCGCCAGGTGGGTCTTCTGCCCCGAGAGATTATGTTCTGTGGTGTAGCCGATCAGCCCGCGAGGGTAGTTCATCTTGTCCATGATGGCGTCGCATGCGTCGATGCAGGCAGCACAGCCGATGCACTCGATCTGCAGACCGTCACGGATGTCGATGCCGGTCGGGCAGACCTGGACGCACATGGTGCAATCGATGCAGTCGCCGAGGCCCATGGTCTTGTAGTCGGCATCCTTCTTGCGCGGGCCGCGTTTTTCGCCGCGGCGCGGATCGTAGGAGACGATCAGGGTGTCCTTGTCGAACATTACGCTCTGGAAGCGGGCGTAGGGGCACATGTAGATGCACACCTGTTCGCGCAGGAAGCCGGCGTTTCCATAGGTGGCGAGGGTGAAGAAGCCGACCCAGAACAAGGCCCAGCCGCCGACCTCAAGGGTGAGCAGATCTGGCACCAGGTCGCGGATCGGAGTGAAGTAGCCGACGAAGGTAATGCCGATGCCCAGGGAAACCCCCAGCCAGATGGCGTGCTTGGCCAGCTTGCGTCCGAACTTGCCGGCGCTCATGGGCGCCTTGTCGAGCTTCATGCGCTGGTTGCGATCACCTTCGGTGACCTTTTCCGCCCACATGAATACCCAGGTGAAAACGCTCTGTGGGCAGGTGTAGCCACACCAGACGCGTCCAGCGAAGACAGTGATGAAGAACAGGCCGAAGGCGCAGATGATCAGCACCGCGGAAAGCAGAATGAAGTCCTGAGGCCAGAAGGTTGCGCCGAAAACGTAGAATTTTCGTTCCGGAAGGTCCCACCAGACGGCTTGACGACCGTTCCAGTTGAGCCAGGCGGTACCGAAGTACAGTACGAAGAGAAAGGCTCCGCCTAGCAATCGCAGGTTGCGAAACAGACCGGAGAAGGAGCGCGTATAGATTTTTGCGCGGGCAGCATAAAGGTCGGATGAAGAATTGACCTTGGAGGGAGGGGTTACATCACGAACGGGGATCTGCTCAGTCATCGAGTGCGTACCACGGCGGAAGGTGGGTGTCCCGGCCGATGCGTGCCGACCGGGATCGATTTATGACCTGCTGCAAATGGTACGTCTCGAAAGTCGCAATCAGGTGCGGTAGGTCGTCGCGCCTGAGTTATTCCTCCGACTGTTGCGAGAGGCTGTACACATAAGCTGCCAGCAGGTGCACCTTGTCATGACCCAGAATGGCTTCCTGTGCCGGCATGCGACCGTTACGGCCATAGCGCAGGGTTTGCTGGATCTGACCGAAGCTGGAACCGTAAAGCCATACGCTGTCCGTCAGGTTCGGTGCACCCATGGCCTGAATGCCCTTGGCGTCAGGCCCATGGCAGACTACGCAATTGGCTGCGAAGATTTTTTGACCCTGCTCAATGTCACTGTCGATGCCTTCGGGAACGTCACGACCGGAAAGGCTGCGAACATAGCCTGCAACGTGGCGAATGCCTTCTTCACCGATTACATCTTTCCACGCCGGCATCACGGCCTGACGACCGCCAAGGATGGTGGTCTTGATGGTTTCCGGTTCGCCACCGTACAGCCATTCATGATCGGTCAGGTTGGGGAAGCCGTAGGCGCCCTTGGCATCGGATCCATGGCAGACCGAGCAGTTGGAGGCGAACAGGCGCCCACCCATCTTGAGAGCTTGCGGATCCTGGGCGACTTCCTCGACCGGCATCGCGGCGAACTTGGCGTACAGTGGGCCGTACTGCTCATTGGCCCGGTCCATTTCGCGCTGCCATTCCTTGACCTGGGTCCAGCCACCTTCGTAACCCGGCAGCAGGCCCTTCCAGTTGCCGAGGCCGGGGTAGAGCGCCAGATAGCCAAGCGCGAATACCACAGTGGCGACGAACAGCATGAACCACCATCTCGGCAGCGGGTTGTCGTATTCCTCGATACCGTCATAGGAATGGCCGACGGTTTCTTCAGTGCTGTCGCGGCGTTGCCCCTTGCGTGTCGCCAGCAGCAGCCAGACCAGGGCTGCGATGGTTCCCAGGCTCAGCAGGGTGACGTACCAACTCCAAAAAGAGGTCATTTATTTCTTACTCCTGGACGCTTCTTCATCATGCTTCTTGGCCTCGGGCTCATCCGCGAAGGGCAGATTTGCCGCTTCGTCGAAGCTTTTCTTGCGTTTTCCGCTGTAAGCCCAGAGCACGATGGCAATGAAGGCGACAACTACCAGAATGGTGCCCAACCCGCGGAGAGTCCCGATATCCATAGAGTGCGTTACCGTTTGTTGGTGAGTGCGGTGCCAAGTACTTGCAGGTAGGCAACCATGGCGTCCATCTCGGTCTTGCCCTTGACGGCGTCCCTGGCTCCGGCGATGTCTTCGTCGGTGTAGGGAACGCCCAGGGTGCGCAGCGCCGACATCTTCTTGGCGGTGTCCTTGCCGTCGAGGGTGTTTTCCACCAGCCACGGGTAGGACGGCATCTTCGACTCCGGCACGACGTTGCGCGGGTTGTAGAGGTGTGCGCGGTGCCAGTCATCGGAGTAGCGGCCGCCTACGCGAGCCAGATCCGGGCCGGTACGCTTGGAACCCCAGAGGAAGGGATGGTCGTAGACGCTTTCACCGGCGACCGAGTAGTGGCCGTAGCGCTCGGTTTCGGCGCGGAACGGACGGATCATCTGCGAGTGGCAGCCGACGCAGCCTTCCTTGATATAGATGTCGCGACCTTCCAGCTGCAGTGCGGTGTAGGGCTTCATGCCTTCCACCGGCTCGTTGACGACGTCCTGGAAGAACAGCGGGACGATCTGGGTCAGACCGCCGATGCTGACTGCAAGGATCATGAACAGCGTCAGCAGGCCGACGTTCTTTTCTAGTTTCTCATGCTGTTTCATCTGTTTCTTTCCTCAAGCAATCTGCGCGGCGGCATCGTATTCGGCCTGCTTGGCGACACGTACGGTGCGCCAGGTGTTGTAGGCCATCAGCAGCATGCCGGTGAGGAAGAAGGCGCCGCCGAGAGCCCGAACGATGAAGCCTGGGTGGCTGGCCTCGAGCGCTTCGACGAAGGAGTAGGTCAGGGTGCCGTCTTCGTTGATCGCACGCCACATCAGGCCCTGGGCGATACCGTTGACCCACATCGAGGCGATGTAGAGCACGGTGCCGATGGTGGCCAGCCAGAAGTGTGCGTTGATCAGGCTGATGCTGTGCATCTGCTCGCGACCGAACACTTTCGGAATCAGGTGATACATGGAACCGATGGTGATCATCGCTACCCAGCCGAGGGCGCCGGCGTGTACGTGGCCGATGGTCCAGTCGGTGTAGTGGGACAGGGCGTTGACGGTCTTGATGGCCATCATCGGGCCTTCGAAGGTCGACATGCCGTAGAAGGCCAGCGAGACCACCAGGAAGCGCAGGATCGGGTCGGTGCGCAGTTTGTGCCAGGCGCCCGACAGGGTCATCATGCCGTTGATCATGCCGCCCCAGCTCGGTGCCAGCAGTATGATCGACATCACCATGCCCAGCGACTGTGCCCAGTCAGGCAGTGCGGTGTAATGCAGGTGGTGCGGGCCGGCCCAGATGTACAGGGTGATCAGCGCCCAGAAGTGCACGATGGACAGGCGATAGGAGTAGACCGGACGGCCAGCCTGCTTGGGAACGAAGTAATACATCATGCCCAGGAAGCCGGTGGTCAGGAAGAAGCCCACGGCGTTGTGGCCGTACCACCACTGCACCATGGCATCGGTGGCGCCAGCGTAGATGGAGTAGGACTTGAACCAGCTGACCGGGATTTCCAGGTTGTTGACGATGTGCAGCATCGCCGTTACCAGGATGAAGCCGCCGAAGAACCAGTTGCCTACATAACTGTGCTTGGCCTTGCGCTTCATGATGGTGCCGAAGAACACCGTCGCGTAGCTGATCCAGACGATGGCCAGCAGGATATCGATCGGCCATTCCAGCTCGGCGTATTCCTTGGAGCTGGTGAAACCCTGTGGCAGGGTGATCACTGCGGCGACGAGGACTGCCTGCCAGCCCCAGAAGGTGAAGGCGGCCAGGCTGTCGGAGAACAGGCGAGCCTGTGAGGTCCGTTGGACCACATAGAAGGAGGTTGCCATCAAGGCGCAACCACCGAAGGCGAAGATCACCGCGTTGGTGTGCAAGGGCCGCAAGCGGCCGAAGCTGGTCCATGGCAGGTCGAAGTTGAGTTCAGGCCACACCAGCTGTGCGGCAATGAACACTCCCAGACCCATTCCGATGATTCCCCACACCACCGTCATGATGGCGAATTGGCGAACCACCTTATAGTTATATGCAGTCTCACTTATTGCTGTGCTCATGCAAGGCTTCCACGCTAAATGGCATATCAAGGGGGGGCAAAAACGGCGGCAAGTATGGAGAAAGGAGGGGGTCAATGCAATCGACGCCCCGGCCCTCTCAAGCGGTTTGGGCCCTGATGCCGCGGCTTTTCCGTATTGTTTGAGTGGTCGTTTTCGGTGTCGGGATGATGAGCCGAAACGGCCGCTTCGCCTTGTGGTGCTGGCAGGCAGGCGAATGACAACAAAGCTTAGAAGCTTGTCGCGAGGAGGGGGAAGAACGCTTGGTCAGTTTGTGTGCGACAGAGCGTCGCAGGGTGGATTTTCATGACTTTAAACAGGGCGGCATTCTCTGCCGCCCTGTATGGACTTACTGCTTGGCTATTTGTTCCGCTTCTTGCGAAAGGCTGTAGACGTAGGCAGCGAGCAGGTGCACCTTGTCGTTGCCGAGGTACTGCTCCTGGGCCGGCATCTGACCGTTTCGTCCATGGCGCACGGTCTGCTGCAACTGGGCCAGGCTCGAGCCATAGATCCAGCCGGCAGCGCTGTCCAGGCGGGGTGCGCCGAGCACGGCCATGCCTTCTCCGCCTTGGCCATGGCAGACCGAGCAAGTTTCAGCGTAGACCTTCTTGCCCGCTTCGAGATCGGCCTCATTGCCTTCTGGCAAGGCCAGCCCGGCGAGCTCCTGGCGTACGAAGGCGGAAACGTTCTTGACGCCTTCTTCGCCGATGACTTGACCCCAGGCGGGCATTGCCGCGGTACGTCCATGCAGAATGGTGGTCTTGATGGTGGCGGCATCGCCACCCCAGCGCCATTCGCTGTCGGCCAGATTGGGGAAGCCGTTGGAGCCCTTGGCATCCGAGCCATGGCAGATCGAGCAATAGTTGGCGTACAGGCGGGCACCGATTTTCAGTGCGCTTTCGTCTTTTGCAACCTGCTCGACGCTCATGGCCGAATACTTGGCAAAGATCGGACCGAACTTGGCATTCGCCTGATCGACTTCGCGCTGCCACTGTTTTTCCTGAGTCCAGCCGTTCTCGTAACCGGGGAAGAAGCCTTTCCAGTTGCCCAGGCCTGGGTAGATGATCAGGTACAGGATGCCGAACACCAGGGTGCCGATGAACAACCAGAACCACCACTTGGGCAGCGGGTTGTCATACTCCTCGATGCCGTCGAAGGAATGCCCCATGGTCTTGTCGGTAGTGCCGGCCGACTCGCCCTTGCGGGTGGCGAAGATCAGCCAGAACAGAGCGACAATGGTGCCCAGCGTCAGCAGGGCGATGTATCCACTCCAGAATGTGCTCATGTGCTACTCCTGGACAGCCGAGCCACTCTGGCTGTCCGCGATTTATGTCCCTGGCGGCTGCCTGTGCAGCTCGCCGCTTTCGATGGTTCAGCGCTTGTTGGTCAGCGCGGTTCCCAGTACTTGTAGATAGGCAACCATGGCGTCCATCTCGGTCTTGCCCTTGACGGCGTCCCTGGCTCCGGCGATGTCTTCGTCGGTGTAGGGAACGCCCAGGGTACGCAGCGCCGACATCTTCTTGGCGGTGTCCTTGCCGTCGAGGGTGTTTTCCACCAGCCACGGGTAGGACGGCATCTTCGACTCCGGCACGACGTTGCGCGGGTTGTAGAGGTGCGCGCGGTGCCAGTCATCGGAGTAGCGGCCGCCTACGCGAGCCAGATCCGGGCCGGTACGCTTGGAGCCCCAGAGGAAGGGATGGTCGTAGACGCTTTCACCGGCGACCGAGTAGTGGCCGTAGCGCTCGGTTTCGGCGCGGAACGGACGGATCATCTGCGAGTGGCAGCCGACACAGCCTTCCTTGATATAGATGTCGCGACCTTCCAGCTGCAGCGCGGTGTAGGGCTTCATGCCTTCCACCGGCTCGTTGACGGCGTCCTGGAAGAACAGTGGGACGATCTGGGTCAGACCGCCGATGCTGACTGCAAGGATCATGAACAGCGTCAGCAGACCGACGTTCTTTTCGAGTATTTCGTGCTTCTTCATTAGTCGGCTCCTCAGGCGATCTGCGCGGCGGCTTCGTATTCGGCCGGCTTGGCGGCACGCACGGTGCGCCAGGTGTTGTAAGCCATCAGCAGCATGCCGGCGAAGAAGATCGCGCCGCCGACCACGCGGACGATGAAGCCGGGATGACTGGCCTCGAGCGCCTCGACGAAGGAATAGGTCAGGGTGCCGTCGTTGTTGATCGCGCGCCACATCAGGCCCTGGGCGATGCCGTTGACCCACATCGAGGCGATGTAGAGCACGGTGCCGATGGTTGCCAGCCAGAAGTGTGCGTTGATCAGGCCGATGCTGTGCATCTGCTCGCGACCGAACACCTTGGGAATCAGGTGGTACAGCGCGCCGATGGACACCATGGCGACCCAGCCGAGGGCGCCGGCGTGTACGTGGCCGATGGTCCAGTCGGTGTAGTGGGACAGGGCGTTGACGGTCTTGATGGCCATCATCGGGCATTCGAAGGTCGACATGCCGTAGAACGCCAGCGACACCACCAGGAAGCGCAGGATCGGATCGCTACGCAGTTTGTGCCAGGCGCCCGACAGGGTCATCATGCCGTTGATCATGCCGCCCCAGCTCGGTGCCAGCAGGATCAGCGACATCACCATGCCCAGCGACTGTGCCCAGTCAGGCAGTGCGGTGTAATGCAGGTGGTGCGGGCCGGCCCAGATGTACAGGGTGATCAGTGCCCAGAAGTGCACGATGGACAGGCGATAGGAGTAGACCGGGCGCTCGGCCTGCTTGGGAACGTAGTAGTACATGATTCCAAGGAAACCTCCGGTCAGGAAGAAGCCCACGGCGATGTGGCCGAACCACCACTGCACCATGGCATCGGTGGCGCCGGCGTACAGCGAATAGGATTTCATCGCGGTGACCGGAATTTCCAGGTTGTTGACGACATGCAGGATCGCCACGGTCAGGATGAAAGCACCGAAGAACCAGTTGCCCACGTAGATGTGCTTGGTGGTGCGCTTCATCAGCGTGCCGAAGAACACCAGGGCATAAGCGACCCAGACGATGGTGATCAGGATATCGATCGGCCATTCCAGTTCGGCGTATTCCTTGGACGTGGTGAAGCCCAATGGCAGCGAGATGGCCGCCAGAAGGATGACCAGTTGCCAACCCCAGAAAGTGAACGCAGCCAGTTTGGGTGCGAACAGGGTGGTCTGGCAGGTACGCTGGACCGAGTAGTAGGAGGTCGCGAACAGGGCACAGCCACCGAAGGCGAAGATCACCGCGTTGGTGTGCAGGGGTCGCAAGCGACCGAAGCTGGTCCAGGGCAGGTCGAAGTTGAGTCCGGGCCACGCGAGCTGGGCCGCGATGAGAACGCCGAGCCCCATCCCGACGATTCCCCACACCACCGTCATGATGGCGAATTGGCGGACCACCCTATAGTTATAGGCGGTACTGGTTGCTGTGTTCATGTATGGGCTTCCATCCACGGGTGAGTGAGCAGTTTTTATTGCGACAAGCAGTCATTTCTTTCATAGAAAGAGCGAGGCAAGCATGGTGAATGGGCACATGGCCGGTATTGACGCCGGTCAATACACGCAGGGTGGGGAAACACTGCAGATTGTCGCGGATCGACCGGCTGGCGAAGTGTTGGCCAGCCTGATCCTGGCCCATGGTGCAGGTGCGCCGATGGACAGTCCGTTCATGCAGGAAATCACCGCGCGGCTTGTAGATCGGGGCATAGCAGTGTTCCGCTTCGAGTTCGCCTACATGGCCGAACGGCGGCTCACCGACCGCAAGCGACCGCCGAACCCATCGGTTCAATTGCTGGAGCAGTGGAGGGACGTGTATGGGCGAGTGCGACAGCAAGCCGCGGGCCGGCTGGCCATTGGCGGCAAGTCGATGGGCGGGCGCATGGCCAGCCTGCTGGCCGACGAGTTGCAGGCCGATGCGCTGGTCTGCCTGGGTTATCCCTTCTATGCGGCGGGCAAGCCGGACAAACCGCGTGTTGCACACTTGGCCGGGTTGCGCACGCCGTCCCTGATCGTTCAGGGCGAACGCGATCCGCTTGGAGATCGGGCCCGCGTCACTGGCTATGCATTATCGCCGGCCATCCAGCTGCATTGGCTTGCTGCGGCCGATCATGATCTGAAACCGCTGAAGCGTTCGGGGCTGACCCATGAGCAGCATCTCGATGATGCTACAGACACCATCGCCTCATTCCTGGCGGATAAGCGCAGTTAGCAGCGAATATTGTGTCTGGGCCGTGGTGGTCGAAGCCAATCGCTGCTGGTCGATCAGTTTTATGTGAGTTCCTTAAGCGCTTTCATTTTTCTGCAATCTTCGCCGTTTACTGTCAACACATGTCCGGGCGTTCTCGCAAGCGTGAACGATAGAAGTTTTACTGCCAGGGAACCGGACATGGCACATGGAACGACCGGGGATGCAGCAGGATGGCAGGCGAACAAGGCTGAAGGAACGGCATGCGCCGGTGCGAAGGACCCGCCCGGCGTTTTCGTTCCTGCTCTGATCATGGCGCATCGGCTTGTTCAACTGCCGAGTAGCTGGCGCAGGACGAAGTGCAGGATGCCGCCTGCCTTGAAGTATTGGACTTCATTCAGGGTGTCGATGCGGCATAGCACCTGGAAGCTGTTGCGGGAGCCATCGGTGCGTTCGACGCCCACCGTCAGCATCTGCCGCGGCTTGATGTCGACGCTCAGCCCGCGAATCGACAGCTTCTCCGTGCCATCCAGCCCCAAAGTCTGACGCGTCTGATCGTTGACGAACTGCAGCGCCAGCACGCCCATGCCGATCAGGTTGGAGCGATGGATACGCTCGAAGCTTTCGGCAATCACCGCTTTCACGCCCAGCAGGTTGGTGCCCTTGGCGGCCCAGTCGCGACTGGAACCGGTGCCATATTCCTTGCCGGCGATCACCACCAGCGGTACGCCCTCCGCCTGATAGCGCATCGCCGCATCGTAGATCGAGAGCTTTTCACCGCCTGGCTGGTAGAGGGTATTGCCGCCTTCTTCGCCGCCGAGCATCTCGTTCTTGATGCGAATGTTGGCGAAGGTACCGCGCATCATCACCTCATGGTTGCCGCGCCGCGAGCCGTAGGAGTTGAAGTCTTCCGGCTGGACGCCCAGCTGTTGCAGGTACAGGCCGGCCGGGGAGCTGGCCTTGATGTTGCCCGCCGGTGAGATGTGGTCGGTGGTGATCGAGTCGCCGAACAGCGCGAGAATGCGTGCGTTCTCGATGTTCCGCGGCGGCTGGGGTGGTTGCCCGATGTGCTCGAAGAACGGCGGATTCTGTACATAGCTGGAGCTGTCGTTCCAGGTGTAGGTATCGCCTGGCGTCACGGCGATGGACTGCCAGTGGTCGTCGCCCGTAAAGACATCGGTGTAACGGGTGCGGAACATCTGCCCGTCGATGTTGGCCACGGCCTCGCTCACTTCGGTGCTGTTGGGCCAGATATCCCTGAGGTAGACGGGGCGATTCTCCGTATCGTGGCCCAGCGGTTCGCTGTTCATGTCGATTCGCGTAGTGCCGGCCAGGGCGAATGCTACCACCAGTGGCGGCGAGGCCAGCCAGTTGGCCTTGACCATGGGGTGTACGCGCCCCTCGAAGTTGCGGTTGCCGGAAAGCACCGAGGACACGATCAGGTCGTTCTCGGTGATCGTCTGGCCGATCGCCTCGGGAAGTGGCCCGGAGTTGCCGATGCAGGTCGTGCAGCCGTAGCCGACCAGATTGAAACCCAACTGGTCCAGGTAGGTCGTCAGGCCGGCACGCTCCAGGTAGTCGGTCACCACCTTGGAGCCGGGGGCGAGCGATGACTTGACCCAGGGCTTGCGCTGCAGGCCCCGCTCCAGCGCTTTCTTCGCCACCAGGCCGGCGGCCATCAGCACGTTGGGGTTGGAGGTGTTGGTGCATGAGGTTATCGCAGCGATGACCACGGCGCCGTGTTTGAGATCGAAGGACTCACCGGCTACGGCAAAGCCCAGGTCGGTCTGCGATTTCCTGCCGCTGGTCTCCAGCAACAGGTCGAACGAGGTGCCGATGTCGCCCAGCGAAACCCTGTCCTGGGGCCGCTTGGGACCGGCCAGCGAAGGTTGTACTTCGCTGAGATCAAGTTCCAGCGTGGCGGTGAACAGCGGGTCCGGCGAGCGGGTGTCGCGCCACATGCCCTGCGCCTTGCTGTAGGCCTCGACCAGCGCGATACGCTCTTCATCGCGGCCGGTCAGGCGCAGGTAGTCGAGGGTAATCTGGTCGACGGGAAAGAAGCCGCAGGTCGCCCCATATTCGGGGGCCATGTTGCCGATAGTGGCGCGATCGGCCAGCGGCAGGTGATCGAGACCGGGGCCGAAGAACTCGACGAACTTGCCGACCACGCCCTGCTTGCGCAGCATCTGCGTGACGGTCAGCACTAGGTCGGTGGCGGTCACGCCTTCGTTGAGCTTTCCTGTCAGGCGCATGCCGACGACTTCGGGAATCAGCATGGAAACCGGCTGGCCCAGCATCGCCGCTTCCGCCTCGATGCCGCCGACGCCCCAGCCCAGTATGCCGAGGCCGTTGATCATGGTGGTGTGTGAGTCGGTACCGACCAGCGTGTCGGGATAGGCGATGGTTTTGCCGTCCTCGTCGCGCGTCCAGACCACCTGGCCGAGGTACTCCAGGTTGACCTGGTGGCAGATGCCCGTGCCCGGCGGTACCACGCGGAAATTGTCGAAGGCCTGCTGGCCCCAGCGCAGGAATTCGTATCGTTCGCCGTTGCGCTTCATCTCCATGGCGACGTTCTGCTCGAACGCCTGCTCGCTACCGAAGCGGTCAACCATCACCGAATGATCGATCACCAGATCCACGGGTGACAGAGGGTTGATTCGCTGCGGGTCGCCTCCCGCTTTGGAGACCGCATCGCGCATTGCCGTGAGGTCGACCACGGCAGGCACGCCGGTGAAGTCCTGCATCAGCACCCGCGCGGGGCGATACTGGATCTCGCGGTCGGAGCTGCGGGACTGCAGCCAGGCGGCCAGTGCTGCGAAGTCCTCGGTGTGAACGGTCAGGTTGTCTTCCCAGCGCAGCAGGTTTTCCAGTAGCACCTTGAGCGAGGTCGGTAGTCGGCTGATGTCGCCCAGCTTCTTGGCGGCCTCGGGGAGGCTGTAGTAGTCGTAGGCCTTGCCGTTCACCTCAAGGCTGCGGCGGCATTTCAGGCTGTCCACGGATGGCATTCATCATCTCCTTGAGCCCGCACGGTCGGGCAGGGTGAAGAAAGGGCATGTCTTGACCTTAGCCCTCGGTGACGCATCTGGCCACGGAAGCCTGTACCAGGCAGCTTCGTGGTTATCGTCCGGCGGTGTTTGCAACTGGGAGGGCTTGTCTGCATCTATTCACTGGACCGGGTGAACGAGTCCGGGGTTCCCGTTCTTTTCCGCCTGCGGCTTTGACGGTGGGCGGGTGACCTGAAGCCGCGCTTGGGCGACAATGCCACCCTGTTTCAGGAGTGACTCATGTCCCAGACAGCCGAAATTGCAATCGACGCGACCCTTGATGCGAGCGGTCTCAACTGTCCCGAGCCGGTGATGATGCTGCATAACAAGGTACGCGATCTGGAAGGTGGGGCACTGCTGAAGGTGATCGCCACAGATCCTTCGACCCAGCGCGACATACCCAAATTCTGTGTTTTCCTCGGGCATGAGCTGGTCAGCCAGCAGGAGCAGGAAGGCACGTATCTGTACTGGATTCGCAAGAAGAGCAGCTGAAAGGCTGCTTATTGGCTGGCGTCGCCGCCGAGCCCATGCCGGGCCATGAGCTCAGCGACCCACTCGATGAACACGCGCAATTTGGTGCTGACGTGCCTGTTCGGTGGGAATGCCAGATACAGGGGCATGGTATCCAGCTGCCAGTCCTCGAACAGCGGCATCAGTTCGCCGCGCTGCAGATGTTCGTTGGCCATGTATCGCGGTAGCCAAATGATCCCCAGGCCGGCGACACCGGCCGCAAGATAGGCATTGCCGTCGTCTACCGCGAGCATGTGGCGGCCCGCCACGCTGATGTGCTCGTTGGCCCTGTGCATGACATGCGGGAAGACCTTGGCGGCGCGCGCCCAGTGAAAACGCACGATGCGGTGGTGCGAGTCTTCCAGTTCCCGGGGGTGCGCAGGTGTTCCGATGCGTTGCAGGTAGCTCGGTGCGGCATAAACTCCAAAGTGCAGCTCGCCCACGCGGCGCGCCATCAGCGATTGATCGGCGAGTTCGCCGCCGCGCACGACGCAGTCGACGTTCTCTCTGATCAGGTCTACGTTGCGATCGCTCACACCCATGTCGAGCTGAATGTCCGGGTAGCGCGCGTGAAAGTCCGGCAGGGCCGGTATCAGGATCAGACGCGCCAGCGGGCTGGGCACATCCAGCCGCAGCTTGCCGCGAGGAAGGATAGCGGCGCTGGACAGGCTGGTTTCGGCATCGTCCATGTCGGCCAGCAGGCGCACCACACGTTCGTAATAGGCGGCACCGTCAGCCGTGACGTTGACCTGGCGCGTAGTACGGTTGAGCAGCCTGACGCGCAGGCGCGCTTCGAGCTGCTGTACCAGCTGCGTCACGCTGGTCTTGCTCATGTGCAGGGTGGCCGCTGCCTTGGTGAAGCTGCCTGTTTCCACTACACGGGCGAAGGCCTGCATCGCATCGAACCTGTCCATCGAAGCTCCTGACCAGAATTGTTTGGCATCTGCAAACAGTGATGGGTGGGTTCGCGAGTTTATCCAGACACCGAAGACTTCTACAGTCTCGGCCTCGATAACCAGGGGCCGCCAATGGCTCACGATGGAGGTAGATCATGACCAAGCGTGATGTGGTTTTTCCCGAGGGGCGCCAAGCGCTCTATGAACGCAACAGGTATTCCCCTGCGATTCGGTCGAACGGGTTTCTGTTCGTTTCCGGGCAGGTCGGCAGTCGCGAGGATGGTTCGCCCGAGCCGGACCTCGAGACACAGGTTCGGCGCGCCTTCGATAATCTGAATGCAATTTTGAGGGCTGCTGGCTGCACCTTTGAAGACGTGGTCGATGTCACGGTCTTCATCGTCGATCCGGAATCCCATTTCGAAAAGATCTGGGGCGTGGTTCCCGAGTACTGGGGTGGCGCTCCACACCCGACACTGACGGCTGTGGGCGTGACCTGGCTCTACGGCTTCCAGTTCGAAATCAAGGTGATCGTGAAACTGCCGGAAGCCTGAGAAAGGAGCGGGGCCTGCTTTGACTGGGCAGGGCGCCGCTCAATCCCCGCGGTATTCGCAGCCGCTGGTGCAGGTCTCGTGGATCCTAACTCGCGACAGTTCGGGAAGCACGGGCTTCAGCTCACGCCAGATCCACTTCGCCAGATTCTCGCTGGTTGGGTTTTCCAGGCCCGGCAGGTCGTTCAGGTAGTTGTGATCGAGGCGCTCATAGAGCGGCTTGAAAATGGCCTTGATTTCGCCGAAATCGCGAATCCAGCCGGTGCGTGGATCGACCTCGCCCTCTATATACAGCGCTACACGGAAAGAATGGCCGTGGAGGCGACCACACTTGTGCCCCTCGGGTACATGCGGCAAGCGATGTGCGGATTCGAACGTAAACTCTTTGAAGATTTCCACTGGACTGGTTCACCCCAAGCAGGCCCCGACGGCCAAAGCGTGCATCTTATCTTCTTTTCTTCGCGACGGGGCCGGGAACGCGGGTTGCTCAATGCTCGGTTCTTTTGACACGGCTTGCCACGTACTGCAAAGTACGGCGCTTTTTGTCAGGTCTTCCAGTTACAAGGGGATGGTATGAATGCGGTAGTCGCGGCGGTAGCGATCATGCTGGCTCTCAGCTTGTGCCGGGTTCACGTGGTGGTGGCGTTGATCGCTGGTGCCATCGCGGGGGGGCTGCTGGGCGGGTTGGGCATTGAGGGTAGCCTGGCTGCCTTCAACAAGGGGTTGGGAGGCGGTGCCACGGTTGCGCTTTCCTATGCATTGCTCGGTGCATTTGCCGTGGCTATCGGCAAGAGCGGATTGGCCCATGCCCTGGCAGACAAGGTGCTGGCCGTACTCGGTCGGAAAGAGGTGAGCGGTGGTGGTGCGGTCAAGTGGATGCTGGTCGGCCTGTTGCTGGCTGTGGCGATTTCGTCCCAGAACATCCTGCCGATTCATATCGCCTTCATCCCGCTGCTGGTTCCGCCACTGCTTTATGTGCTGACCAAGCTTCAGATCGATCGCCGGCTGATCGCCTGCGTCCTCGCATTCGGGCTGATTACGCCGTACATGTTCCTGCCGGTCGGGTTTGGCAACATCTTCCTCAAGGAGATCCTGCTCGCCAACGTCGCCAAGAGTGGGGCGGAAGTAGCGGGCGTCGCCGTTACTCAGGCCATGCTGATTCCGGCGCTGGGAATGGTCACCGGCCTGTTGATCGCACTGTTCAGCTATCGCAAGCCGCGGGCGTACGAGTTGCAGAAGGTCGACGGCTCGGTGCAGGCGGGCGTCCAGTACAGCCCGCTGACGCTACTCGTCGCGGGCGTCGCGATTGCGGTCGCTTTCGCCATTCAGTTGTGGCTCGACTCGATGATCATCGGTGCGCTGGCAGGCTTCGTGATCTTCTCTGTCTCGCGAGTAGTGCGTTGGCGTGAGGCCGACGACCTGTTCACCGAAGGCATGAAGATGATGGCGATGATCGGTTTCATCATGATTGCGGCTTCCGGTTTCGCCGAAGTCATGCGCGAGACCGGCCAGGTGAAAACATTGGTCGATACTTCGGCGCAATTGATTGGCAACAGCAAGGCGGTAGGTGCATTGCTGATGCTGTTGGTCGGCCTGGTGGTCACCATGGGCATAGGCTCATCATTTTCGACCGTTCCTATTATCGCCGCGATTTTCGTACCCCTCGGTTTGGAGCTGGGCTTCAGCCCCCTGGCCATCGTCAGTCTGGTCGGGACTGCCGGCGCTCTGGGTGATGCCGGCTCGCCAGCCTCCGACTCGACGCTGGGCCCGACGGCGGGACTGAACGTGGATGGCCAGCACAACCATATCTGGGATACGGTGGTGCCGACCTTCCTCCACTACAACCTGCCGCTGCTGGTATTTGGCTGGATTGCGGCCATGGTGCTCTGAGCACGAACGGCGCCACAATCCTCTGCGTGACTCATCGAGGGTCTGTTGCCGTTTCCGGCGCGGTCGCGTACGAAACGGCAACAGATCCTAGAGCACCGCTACCTGCACTCCTTTCCGCGAACGTTGACTAAAAGGAACAACTACCGCGACAGGGTGCATGATGGTCAACTCGAGGCTCGAACAGAAAGTTTTTCTCGCTCTGTTGCTTGTCGTATCGGTGGCCTTCGGCTGGATACTCCTTCCTTTCTACGGTGCGGTGTTCTGGGCTGTGATCCTGGCGATCATCTTCACCCCGGTCCAACGTCGTTTGCTCGCCCGTCTGAACGCTCGGCGGAACCTGGCGGCTCTTGCCACCTTGTTCATCTGTCTTCTGGTGGCGGTGCTGCCGGTAATTCTCATTGCCGGGGTGCTGGTGCAGGAAGGCACGACGCTCTACAAGCAGATCGAGAGTGGTGAAATCGATATAGACAGCTTCGTCAGTCATGCGAAGGAGCTGTTGCCGGCATCCTGGCAAGCACAGATGCAGCGTTTCGGGTTAGGCGACATGGACCAGATTCGCGAGCGCCTGGCCAGTAGCGCCTTGCAGGGCAGCCAATTCCTGGCGACCAAGGCCTTCAGCTTTGGACAGGGTACCTTCCAGTTCATGCTGAGCTTCTTTCTGATGCTCTACCTGCTTTTCTTCCTGTTGCGCGATGGCCGCGAGCTGGTCGCCAGCATCAGAAAGGCGGTGCCGTTGAGCGATAACCAGAAGAGGCGGTTGTTCAGCAAGTTCACCCGCGTGGTTCGCGCTACCGTAAAGGGCAACATCGTCGTCGCGGCGACGCAGGGGGCATTGGGTGCGATCATCTTCGCGATACTGGGCATCCCCAGTGCGGTGCTTTGCGGTGTGCTGATGGCTTTTCTGTCGTTGCTGCCTGCCGTCGGCGCCGGGCTGATCTGGACGCCCGTAGCGATCTATTTTCTGATGAAAGGCCTCATCGTACAGGGCGTGATCCTGATTCTGTATGGCGTGCTGGTCATCGGCCTGGTCGACAATATTCTGCGCCCCATCCTGGTGGGCAAGGACACCAAGATGCCGGACTACGTGGTGCTGATCTCCACGCTCGGCGGCTTGAGTCTGTTCGGGCTGAACGGGTTCGTCATCGGTCCGTTGATAGCAGCCTTGTTCATCTCGGCGTGGGGGCTGTTTACCTCGCCAGGGAGTGAAGCCGTCACCTAGGTGTCTTGATCCTTCGGGCTAAGGGGCTACAGACGCAAAAGCCCCGGCGAATGCCGGGGCTCTCGAATCAGCACCTGCCTGGCCCGAAGGCCAGGCGGCAAACCGTTCCGCTTAGTGGAACTGGTTCATGGTGTTGTCTTTACCGCTTGCCTTCAGAGCCGCTTCGCCAGCGAAGTACTCCTTGTGGTTGTCGCCGATGTCGGATCCAGCCATGTTCTGGTGCTTGACGCAGGCGATGCCCTGACGCAGTTCCTGACGCTGAACACCTTTGACGTAGGCCAGCATGCCTTCTTCTGCGAAGTACCCTTTGGCCAGGTTGTCGGTCGACAGCGCAGCGGTGTGGTAGGTCGGCAGAGTGATCAGGTGGTGGAAGATGCCGGCGTGGGCGGAACCGTCTTTCTGGAAGGTACGGATCTTCTCGTCAGCGACCTTGGCCAGTTCGGTCTCGTCGTACTCGACGCTCATCAGCTTGGCGCGATCGTAGGCAGAAACATCCTTGCCTTCGGCGACGAACGCATCGAACACCTGCTGGCGGAAGTTCAGGGTCCAGTTGAAGGACGGGCTGTTGTTGTAGACCAGCTTGGCAGTCGGAATCACTTCGCGGATACGGTCGACCATGGCCTTGATCTGGCCAACGTGCGGCTTCTCGGTTTCGATCCACAGCAGGTCGGCGCCGTTCTGCAGGCTGGTGATGCAGTCCAGCACGCAGCGGTCTTCACCGGTGCCTTTGCGGAACTGGAACAGGTTGGACGGCAGGCGCTTGGGACGCAGCAGCTTGCCTTCGCGCTTGATCACGACATCGCCGTTGCCCAGCTCGGCTTCGGTGATTTCTTCGCAATCGAGGAAGGAGTTGTACAGGTCACCCAGGTCGCCCGGCTCCTTGGTCACGGCGATCTGCTTGGTCAGGCCGGCGCCCAGGGAGTCGGTACGGGCAACGATCACGCCGTTGTCGATACCCAGCTCGAGGAACGCGTAGCGAACGGCTGCGATCTTGGCGAGGAAGTCGGCGTGAGGAACGGTTACTTTTCCGTCTTGGTGGCCGCACTGTTTCTCATCGGATACTTGGTTCTCCAGCTGAATGCAGCAGGCACCGGCTTCGATCATGCGCTTGGCCAGCAGGTAGGTGGCTTCCGGGTTGCCGAAACCGGCATCGATGTCGGCGATGATCGGGACAACGTGGGTTTCGTGGTTGTCGATCTGCGACTGGATCTCGGCGGCCTTGGCGCTGTCGCCGGCCTCGCGGGCAGCGTCCAGAGCGGTGAACAGCAGGTCCAGCTCGCGGCTGTCGGCCTGACGCAGGAAGGTGTACAGCTCCTCGATCAGGTCGGAAACGGCAGTTTTCTCATGCATCGACTGGTCCGGCAGCGGGCCGAACTCGGAACGCAGGGCAGCGACCATCCAGCCGGAGAGGTAGAGGTAGCGCTTGTTGGTGGTTTTCAGGTGCTTTTTGATGGAGATCAGTTTCTGCTGACCGATGAAGCCATGCCAGCAACCCAGCGACTGCGTGTAAACGGACGAGTCGGCGTCGTATTCGGCCATGTCCTTGCGCATGATGTCGGCGGTGTACTGAGCGATTTCCAGACCGGTCTTGAAGCGGTTCTGAGCACGCATGCGAGCTACGGACTCAGGGTTGATAGCGCTCCAGCTGCTTCCAGCTACTTCTTTCAGAGCGGCAACGGCCTTGATGTCGTTTTGATAAGCGGACATGGTCAATCCTTTCAAAGAAATTCGTGTTTGGTTGAGCACCGACTTTCCCACCGAAACCTACGTGCTAGCGCTGATCAGCGAGGCAACACGCGGCAGAGCGTCGAAATACCGACCGGGACGAGAATTGAACCAAGGAGAGGAGGGGTGTGCAGTTACGACCGCAAGAAACCGACCAGCTACGGAATGATCGTGGGCATTCCGGCACACAGCGACACGGGGCCGTTGAGTGACTTAGCAGTACTGACGTCTCGAGCTGATACGTTAATCGCTTCCCCGTCCCTCGGGACGACTCGTTCCAGTCGCAACCTCGTCAGTCCGCCTTGTGGGCAGTACAGTCACGGATCGGCTCTGCTGGTTGGCTGAGCGCGGTCCGGAGACCCTTGCCAGGGCCCCTGGTTAGCGGGAGCGAGGCAATCATGCTCTGCCAAAAAAGGTTCGTCAATCGTTTTGTAGTGATTTTTTTAAGGCACTACATTTTTCCGGGGGCTTGGCAGAAGCGGGAAGTTCGGTCAGTCCAGCGTGTCTACTTTGATTCGCAGCGACAGGTCCTGACGGCCTTCCGTGGCGTGGCGGCGAAGCAGTCCGCTTTCGCTTGAAGCGCCGTTCTCAGCGATACCGCCGAGCGGAATCCATTCGCCGAGTCTGCCGCTGACGCGGGTATCGGTCGTTTGGACGTTGATGATATCGGGGCGGGTTCGTTCGACGTGGTCGTTCTGGCTGCTGATCGTCACGTGAACCCTGTCGCCGGTGACCGTCGCGGTAGCGTAGAAGCCGCGCATCACGTTCTGATACTGGGTCTGCTGATAGGGCAGGCCATAGCCATCGGTGCCGGTTGTGGTGAGGGGGATGCTTTGTCCGACCTGTATCAATGCGGGGTAGCCCTCGGTTGCCTGGACCTGCTGAGTGCCGCCCCCCAGGTCCTGGGTGCTGCGCCGAATGATGCGAACCTGGTCGCGCCCCCTGACTTCGCCCCGGCCTGCCTCGATCTCGACGTTGCCGATATTGGCCGAGCCGTCGACTCGGTAGCCGCGATCCGCTGAGCTCGCCGAGTTGCGGGTATCGACGCTGATCAGCAGGCGCTTGGGTTCGCTGTCCAACTGGCTGAGCACACCGCGTAGCTCGTCGATCACCGCGGGAGGTGCATTGACGATCAGTTGGCTGCCGTAAGCGTTCACCTTGCCCTGATCGCCGACGACTGACTGCGCGATGGGAAGCACGTCTTCGGCCATGCGGTAATTCATCTGGATGATTTCGGTGGCGGCGAAGAGAGGGAGGCTGATCAGGAAAACCAGGCTGGTGAGAATACGGCGTAGCGTCATAGCAGGAAGCTCCGCAAATCGGGATCGGAAAGACTGTGGTCCCAGGCTTGATCGAACTGTGACTGCCGGAGGCGCGCTTTGCCGGGGTCGTTGTGCAGAGCATAGCCGGTCTGCTGCTCGACTTTCGGCCGTACCATGAGGCTGTGGCCATCGATGACGAGGAATGCGCAGTCTTCGCTGGGGTATTCGAGATTCAGTTTGCGAATATGCAGCCTGCTGGTCAGGCGGCGTGCCAGTGCCAGCAGCAGGTGGCCCTCACGGACTGCCGACCCGACGTCGTGTACCAGCACCCGCAGCCGGTTGCGCGGGTGTGCCAACAGGAAACGACTGCAGGCCTGTTGAATAGTGCTGTTGCTGTACAGCCAGCGTTCGAGGTCCGGGCTGTAGAGGCAGATGTCGCGGTTTGCGCCCTGGAACAGCGCGAGTGCATGTGCTCGTGCGTCTTCGGCGGAGGTAAAGTGCTGGAGCGCTCTGCCTGGTGCGATGGCGATCGCCGGCCGAGACTTTTGGGCTGGAGACTCGGTGTCGGGGTTGTGCACGGAGAAACGCCCCGGTGAGTCGAATTCGATAGCCGGCAAATCGGCTGAAGCATTCGAATCATTCGGGGCGTCGCGCTGCATGGCTGCTCAGTGGCTCTTGCGCAGCATATCGACGTGGGGGATGCCGGCTTCGAGGAATTCGTCGCTGACCACGGTGAACCCCAATCGCTCGTAGAACGAGGTGGCATGTACCTGGGCGGTGAGCTTCTGCTCCGTCAGCCCGCGGCGTTCGGCCTCGGCGATCACGGCCTGCATCAGTGCACCGCCGACATTCATGCCGCGCCAGTCGCGCAGCACCGACACGCGGCCGATCTGGCCGTCGGCCAGCAGCCGTGCCGTACCGATCGGATAACCGCTTTCCAGCGCGAGGAAATGCACGGCTTCGGCGTCATCGGAATCCCATTCCAGTTCTGGCGAAACGGACTGCTCGGCGATGAAGACTGCTTCCCGGATACGTCGCAGATCGGCATTGTCCTGCTGCCAGTCGGCGAGGCGTACTTGTATCTCACTCATCAGCGAACTCCAGACTTCCCTGTTTTACCAGTTGCCACAGAAGATTACGCCCATCCTCGTCGTTCAGCCATTGGCTGAGGTTCTCGATATGCAGGGCTTCGGCGGAGCAGATCAGCTTCAGTAGCGGTTGAAGATGCGCCGGCAGCAGGCGGCTCTGACCGCTGGCGAACAGCAGCAGGCCGATGTCCACTTCGCTCCAGGCCAGACGTGCCGCTGGGTTGCGCACTAGTATGGCGCCATCTTCCAGTGCCGAAAGCAATTCGTCTGAGTCGATCTCCGGGCCTTCGACCCGCTCCGGATAGCGCGGCTCGGTCATGAACTGGCCGAACCAGGTGAGCAACAGGCGTTCGTCGCCCATATGCTCGTCCAGCAGCGCCATCAATCGCTTCAGCGCATCGCTCTGGATCTGATGGGGGTCCTCGGCTGGCTGCAGGTCGGCGTCGCTGTAGCGCTCCTCGTCAGGCAGAAATTGAGCGAGGAAATCGGTGAAATGGGTCAGGACCTCCGCTGCGCTCGGCGCACGGAAGCCGACCGAATAGGTCATGCAGGCGTCTTCAGCGGTGCCGAAATGGGCCAGGCGCGGCGGTAGGTAAAGCATGTCGCCCGGCTCCAGAACCCATTCGTCGGTGCCCTGGAATTCGGCCAGGATACGCAGGTCGCCGTGCTCCAGCAGCGGGCTTTCACTGTCGCACATCTGGCCGATGCGCCAGCGGCGCCGGCCATGGGCCTGCAGCAGGAAGACATCGTAGTTGTCGAAGTGCGGGCCGACGCCACCACCCGGAGCGGCGTAGCTGATCATCACGTCGTCGATGCGCCAGTTCGGCAGGAAACGGAAGTGCTGGAGTAGTTCGGCGACTTCCGGAACCAGCTGATCCGCGGCTTGCACCAGCAAGGTCCAGTCGCGTTCCGGCAGTTGTTGGTAGGTGTCTTCGGCGAAAGGACCGCGACGCAGTTCCCAGGGGCTGTCGCCATGCTCGATGACCAGACGGGATTCGACTTCCTCTTCGAGCGAAAGGCCGGCCAGTTCGTCCGGGGAAATAGGGTTCTGGAAATCCGGAATGGCCTGGCGGATCAGCAACGGTTTCTTCTGCCAGTAGTCGCGCAGGAATTCCCGGGCGCTGATGCCGCCCAGGATTTGAAGTGGAATATCAGAGGTCATGCCTAACACCTTGCTCTGTGGGCAGAGCTGCAAATAAAAACGCCCGGCACGGCCGGGCGTGTGCAGTTGAAATCGTTCAGATGCGCTTGGCCTGGGCCACGGCATTGCCGATGTAGCCGGCCGGGGTCAGCTGGCGCAACTCGGCCTTGGCTTCGGCCGGAATATCCAGGCCATCGATGAAAGCCTGCAGTGCATCGGGTGTGATGCCCTTGCCGCGGGTCAGGTCCTTGAGTTTTTCGTAGGCGTTTTCCACTGCGTAGCGGCGCATGACGGTCTGCACCGGCTCGGCCAGCACTTCCCAGCAGTTGTCCAGGTCTTCTGCGATACGCGCCGCGTTCAGCTCCAGCTTGCCGATGCCCTTCAGGCTCGCTTCATAAGCGATGATGCTGTGGGCGAAGCCGACGCCGAGGTTGCGCAGTACGGTGGAATCGGTCAGGTCACGCTGCCAGCGGGAAATCGGCAGTTTACTGGCCAGGTGCTGCAGGATGGCGTTGGCTATCCCCAGGTTGCCTTCGGAATTCTCGAAGTCGATCGGGTTGACCTTGTGCGGCATGGTCGAGGAGCCGATTTCGCCGGCAACGGTCTTCTGCTTGAAGTAGCCGAGCGAGATGTAGCCCCAGATGTCGCGGTCGAAATCGATGAGGATGGTGTTGAAGCGTGCCGCCGCATCGAACAGCTCGGCGATGTAGTCGTGCGGCTCGATCTGGGTGGTGTAGGGGTTCCAGGCAAGGCCGAGGTCGTTCTCGATGAACTCGCGAGCGTTGGTTTCCCAATCGATGTCCGGATAGGCGGACAGGTGGGCATTGTAGTTGCCCACGGCGCCGTTGATCTTGCCCAGCAGGGGCACCGCGGCAACCTGGGCGATCTGCCGCTCCAGGCGGTAGATCACGTTGGCCAGTTCCTTGCCGAGGGTGGTCGGCGAGGCGGGCTGGCCATGGGTGCGCGACAGCATCGGCACATCGGCGAACTGCACGGCCAGCGCACGAATCGACTCGGCCAACTGACGCATCAGCGGCAGCAGCACCTCATCGCGGCCTTCGCGCAGCATCAGTGCGTGGGACAGGTTGTTGATGTCCTCGCTGGTGCAGGCGAAATGAATGAACTCGTTGACCTTGGCCAGTTCCGGCAACTGCTTGGCCTGCTCCTTGAGCAGGTATTCCACCGCCTTGACGTCGTGGTTGGTGGTGCGTTCGAACTCCTTGACCCGCTCGGCATGCTCCAGCTGGAAGTTGCTGGCCAGTTGCTCGAGCAGGGCGTTGGCTTCGGCGGAAAAGGCCGGCACCTCGGGAATGCCGTCATGGCCCGCCAGGCGCTGGAGCCAGCGGACTTCGACTTGCACACGGCAGCGAATCAGACCGAATTCACTGAAAATGGGACGCAGAGCGCTGGTTTTGCCGGCATAGCGGCCATCGACGGGGGAAACCGCGGTGAGCGAGGAAAGCTGCATGGGAGGCATTCTCGGACAGACGAGCAACGAAAAGAGGGCGCAGATTATACATGAAAGCACCCGCCGGGCCCGACTCAATGCGGCAAGTTCCGTTTGCGACCCTTCGGTCACCGGTGCCGCAGCGTGCCAGGCCTGGTGAAGGTGCTGGCGGCTACTGGTCGTTGGGCTGGGAGCGCAGGCGGGGGTAGAGCGCATCGAGCAGCTTGCGGCGGCTGATCACCATCTGCCAGCGATGGCCGCCGAGCTGACGCCACAGCCTGGCCGAGCGGATGCCGGACAGCAGCAGCGCACGAATCTTGGCGGCATTGTCGGGTTGTTGCAGATGGCGCATATCGCCCTGGACCTGGATGCGCTGGCGGAATGTGCTGAGCGTGTCCTGGTATAGGCCGCCAAAGGATGCGACGACGTTCTCGTGGGTGATGCCGAAGTGCTCGACCTGCTGCTGGATCTGGTCCAGCCGGCTGCCAATGACCTGCAGCATATCGTCGCGCTTGGCCAGCTGACGCTCCAGGCCGATCATCGCCAGTGCGTAGCGCAGCGGTTCGCGTTGCAGGCTGCTGCTGTCGCGCTCCAGCGCCCCGACCAGTACGCGATAGCCTTCGCGCAGGTTGAGATCGTCGCCGCCGTAGATTTCCTGCGTCGTGTCCGGATTGCGCACCAGCAGGCTACCGAGCATGCAGCCCAGTTGAGCAGTGGGGGCTTGTCCGGTGCGAGCGATCCGATCGACCAATGCCGCTGCCTCGAACACGGCGCCGAGGGCGATCAACTGTTCCTGCAAGGGGCTCATGCGTGCGTTCCTTCGAACCAGGGCTCGGCACGTTCGATGACGCCGCCGCCCAGGCAGACTTCCCCGTCGTAGAGCACCACCGATTGGCCCGGAGTGACCGCGCGTTGAGGTGAGTCGAATACGATTCGGTAGCCGTCGGGGCCGTGGTGCAGGGTGCACGCCTGGTCACCCTGGCGATAACGGACCTTGGCGGTCAGCCTCAACGGCCCGGAAAGGTCGAGCGGATTGACCCAGTAGATTTCAGAAGCGTGCAGCGCGCGGGAAAACAGCCAGGGGTGATCGTTACCCTGGCCGACGACCAGAACGTTGCGCTGCAGATCCTTGCTCAGGACGTACCAGGGATCGTCGCCGGCATCCTTGAGGCCTCCGATTCCCAACCCCTGGCGCTGGCCGATGGTGTGATACATGAGCCCGTGATGCCGCCCTATCACATCGCCATCGATGGTTTCGATGTCGCCGGGCTGTGCCGGCAGGTATTGTTTGAGGAAGTCGCTGAAACGTCGCTCACCGATGAAGCAGATACCGGTGGAATCCTTCTTCTTGGCCGTCGCCAGTGCGTATTTTTCCGCGATGGCACGCACCTGCGGTTTTTCCAGCTCGCCCACCGGGAAAAGCGTTCGGGCGATCTGCTCGCCGCCCACCGCGTGCAGGAAGTAGCTCTGGTCCTTGTTTGGGTCCAGGCCCTTGAGCAGCTCGCTGCGGCCGCCCAGATCGCGGCGGCGAACGTAGTGGCCGGTGGCGATGAGATCGGCACCCAGCATCAGTGCGTAATCGAGGAAGGCCTTGAACTTGATTTCGCGGTTGCAGAGGATGTCCGGGTTGGGCGTGCGACCGGCCTTGTATTCGGCGAGGAAATGCTCGAATACGTTGTCCCAGTATTCTGCCGCGAAATTGGCGGTGTGCAGCTTGATACCGATCTTGTCGCAAACAGCCTGGGCATCAGCCAGGTCGTCCTTGGCCGTGCAGTATTCGGTGCCGTCGTCTTCCTCCCAGTTCTTCATGAACAGTCCTTCGACCTGGTAGCCCTGTTCGAGCAGGAGGAGGGCGGAAACGGAAGAGTCCACGCCGCCGGACATGCCGACGATGACGCGTTGTTTTTCCGGGACGATGGCTGCTGGATTGGACATAGACATTCGGAGGTGGCGGTAAAAGGGCAGGATTCTAACAGGTTAGGGGCTGCTGGCTCTCAGCTTGTTAGTCCCGTATCACGTCAAGGCCATGCAGGGGGCCGTTCAGGTAATCGTCGATGCAGCGAGACACCAGCTCGCTGCGCCAGCGCTGTGGCTGTGCCACCAACTCGTCACGGCTCAGCCAGAGGGTGCCGGCGATATCGATATCGAGGTCGCGATCGGCATGATGATGCACGGGCTTGGCGGCAAAGCAGACTCGCTGATAGGTCACTCCGTTGCTCGGTGCGGTGTACAGGTAGATGCCCACGACGCCGGTGAGCTCCACGTCCCAGCCGGTTTCCTCCAGCGTTTCTCGCAGGGCGGCCTGGCTCAGGCTTTCATTCGCCTCCAGATGCCCGGCGGGTTGGTTGAGCACCAGGCGTCCTTGCTTGAGTTCCTTGACCAGCAGAAAACGCCCCTGGTCTTCGATGATCGTTGCGACGGTGATGTGGGGTTGCCAGGTCATATCGATTCGCTCGTGTTTCCGATTGATGATGTTTGCTCGTGCCATAAACAGAAACCCCGGCGCGGGGCCGGGGTTTCTGCTGTTTCCAGGCGCGAACCTTGGCAGGTGTTAGGCCATTGCAGCCAGTGCTGCGTTGAAGGTCTGGCTTGGACGCATGACCTGGCTGGTCAGTTCGGGGTTGGAACGATAGTAACCACCGATATCTACGGCCTTGCCCTGGGCGTTGTTGAGCTCCGCGACGATGGCGGCCTCGTTTTCGGTCAGGGTTTTCGCCAGCGGAGCGAAGCGGGCTTGCAGTTCGAGGTCCTCGGTCTGCGCAGCAAGCTCCTGTGCCCAGTACAGCGCCAGGTAGAAGTGGCTGCCACGGTTGTCCAGCTCACCGGTCTTGCGCGACGGCGACTTGTTGCTGTCGAGCAGCTTGCCGGTGGCGGCGTCGAGCGCCTTGCCCAGCAGCTTGGCTTTCTGGTTGCCGGTCTTGATGCCGGTTTCCTCGAAAGACACGGCCAGCGCAAGGAACTCGCCCAGCGAATCCCAGCGCAGGTGGTTCTCTTCGATCAGCTGCTGCACGTGCTTAGGAGCCGAGCCACCGGCACCGGTTTCGTACATGCCGCCGCCGGCCATCAGCGGAACGATGGACAGCATCTTGGCCGAAGTGCCCAGCTCCATGATCGGGAACAGGTCGGTCAGGTAGTCACGCAGTACGTTGCCGGTTACCGAGATGGTGTCCTGGCCGCGAATCATGCGCTCCATGCTGACGCGGATGGCTTCGTTGTAGCCCATGATGCGGATGTCCAGGCCGCTCAGGTCGTGCTCCTGCAGGTAGGCTTCGACCTTCTTGCGCAGCTCGCGATCGTGGGCGCGCTCGGGGTCTAGCCAGAAGATCGCCGGGGTATCGGACTGGCGGGCGCGGGTGACGGCCAGCTTGACCCAGTCACGGATCGGTGCGTCTTTGGTCTGGCAGGCACGCCAGATGTCGCCTTTCTCGACTTCGTGCTGCATCAGCACGGTGCCGTCGGCCAGCACGACGCGCATGGTGCCATCGGCGGTCATTTCGAAGGTCTTGTCGTGGGAACCGTACTCTTCAGCCTTCTGTGCCATCAGGCCGACGTTCGGTACGCTGCCCATGGTGGTCGGGTCGAAGGCGCCGTTGGTCTTGCAGAAGTTGATCATCTCCTGGTAGATGCGGGCATAGGTGCTTTCCGGCATCACCGCCTTGGTGTCCTTCAGCTTGCCGTCCTTGCCCCACATCTGGCCGGAGCTGCGGATCATCGCAGGCATCGAGGCGTCGACGATCACGTCGCTGGGGATGTGCAGGTTGGTGATGCCCTTGACCGAGTCGACCATCGCCATTTCCGGGCGACCGGCGTAGCAGGCGTGGATGTCGTCGAGGATCTCTTCCTGCTGCGAGGCGGGCAGGGACTTGATCTTGTCGTAGACGCTGCTGATGCCGTTGTTCGGATTGACGCCCAGTTCGTCGAATAGCTTGCCGTACTTGTCGAACACGTCCTTGTAGTAGACGCTGACGGCGTGGCCGAAGACGATCGGGTGGGAAATCTTCATCATGGTCGCCTTGACGTGCAGGGACCACATGACGCCCGTTTCCTTGCACTCCTGCAGGGTCTTCTCGAAGAACTCGCGCAGCTTCTTGCAGCTCATGAACATGCTGTCGAGAACTTCGCCTTCCTGCAGGGACAGCTGTTTCTTGACCTCGACCTGACCATCCTTGCCGACGAACTCGAGGCGTACATCACTGGCCTTGGCCATGGTGACGGATTGTTCGCTGGAGAAGAAATCGCCGCCGCGCATGTAGTCGGCGTGGGACTGCGACGCCATGTTCCACTTCCCCATCGAATGCGGGTGCTTGCGTGCGTAGGCCTTTACTGCTGCCGGAGCGCGGCGGTCGGAGTTGCCTTCGCGTAGAACGGGGTTCACTGCGCTGCCCAGCACCTTGCCGTAGCGGGTACGCACTTCTTTTTCCGCATCGGTCTGCGGGTCTTCGGGATAGTTGGGAATGTCGTAGCCCAGAGCCTGCAGCTCGGTGATGGCAGCCTTGAGCTGCGGTACCGAGGCGCTGATGTTTGGCAGCTTGATGATGTTGGCTTCGGGCGAGGTGGCCAGTTCGGCAAGCTTGGCAAGATCGTCCTCGACGCGCTTGTCGGCACCCAGTTGATCGGCAAAGCTTGCGAGGATGCGCCCTGCAAGAGAGATGTCGCTTGTTTCGACGTCGATGTCAGCGGTAGCCGCGAAGGTTTCCACGATGGGAAGCAGCGAATAGGTAGCGAGTGCTGGTGCTTCGTCGGTGAAGGTGTAGATGATTTTCGAACGGGTGGGCATTGGCAATACTCTCTTCTTGCAGGGCGTGCACTGAATCGCTCGATGTGCGCAGGTAGACGCTCCGGCTCTTCGTTTCGTCGGGCCGGAAATCGAGGATTCGCCGCGATGATATTTGGTGCACCAATAGAGTGTTGAGCAGTTGAGCCGCAAACTGTGGTAACAGCTCGGCGGCTTTCAAGAAGCGCGAGGTTGCTTGCAACAGGCTCGCCTCTTATGACTCGTTAGTCACCTAAGTAGTATACCACTGCGCCCTGCCGTCTGAGTGCGCTCGTGGCATAGACGAACGAACATATGGTTCCGCCCGTTCCCCTGAGTTACCCTTCCTGAACGACCACTGTTCAACCACAGACGGAGTCAAGCATGGGATACCAAAAGATCCAGGTGCCAGCCGGCGGTGACAAAATCACCGTCAATGCCGATCACACCCTGAATGTTCCGGATAACCCGATCATCCCTTATATAGAAGGGGATGGTATTGGCGTCGACATCAGTCCGGTGATGATCAAGGTCGTCGATGCGGCTGTCGACAAGGCCTATGGTGGCAAGCGCAAGATCGCCTGGATGGAAATCTACGCTGGCGAGAAAGCGACTCAGGTTTATGATCAGGACACTTGGCTGCCAAAGGAAACGCTGGAAGTCGTGCGCGACTATGTCGTTTCCATCAAGGGCCCCCTGACCACTCCGGTCGGTGGTGGTATTCGCTCCCTCAACGTCGCCCTGCGTCAGGAACTGGACCTGTACGTCTGCCAGCGTCCGGTTCGCTGGTTCACTGGTGTGCCGAGCCCGGTCAAGAAGCCGGCCGATGTCGATATGGTGATTTTCCGCGAGAACTCGGAGGACATCTATGCCGGCGTAGAATGGAAGGCCGGCTCTCCGGAAGCGGAAAAGGTCATCAAGTTCCTCACCGAGGAAATGGGTGTCAAGAAAATCCGCTTCACCGAGAACTGCGGCATCGGCATCAAACCTGTCTCGCTGGAGGGTACCAAGCGCCTGGTTCGCAAGGCGCTCCAGTATGCGGTGGACAATGATCGAAGCTCCGTGACCTTCGTTCACAAGGGCAACATCATGAAGTTCACCGAGGGTGCCTTCAAGGAGTGGGGTTACGAAGTTGCACGCGACGAATTCGGCGCGCAGTTGCTCGATGGTGGCCCCTGGATGCAATTCAAGAATCCCAATACGGGCAAGAGTATTGTCGTCAAGGATGCTATCGCCGATGCCATGCTGCAGCAGATTCTGCTACGGCCGGCAGAGTACGATGTGATCGCTACCCTGAATCTCAACGGTGATTACCTTTCCGATGCGTTGGCAGCTGAGGTGGGTGGTATTGGGATCGCGCCGGGCGCCAACTTGTCCGATACGGTCGCAATGTTCGAGGCGACCCATGGCACGGCACCAAAATACGCCGGCCAGGACAAGGTCAATCCGGGCTCACTGATTCTTTCGGCCGAGATGATGCTGCGTCACATGGGATGGGTCGAAGCGGCTGACCTGATCATCAAGGCAACCGAAGGCGCCATCGCTGCCAAGACGGTGACTTACGACTTCGAACGTCTAATGGATGGCGCGAAGCTGATGTCGTGTTCCGAGTTTGGCGATGCCATGATTTCCCATATGTGATCATGGGAAATGACAAAAAGGCCGATCATTGATCGGCCTTTTTGCTATGGGAGAGTCACGCTTCGGCGGTCGAGGCGACCTGTGCCGCAGGTGCTGCTGCATCCACGGTACTCTGTAGTGCTTTGATGTTGGTTGCGTGCAGGCCCTTGGGACCTTGCAGAATATCGAACATGACCGCTTGCCCAGCTTTTAGCGTTCTGTACCCGTCCATCTGGATGGCCGAGTAGTGGGCGAACAGGTCCTCATCGCTGCCGTCTGCTACGATGAAGCCATAGCCTTTGGCGTTGTTGAACCACTTGACCTTACCGCTTAGCATGCTGTTATCCCTCTGCAAAGGAGTCCATCACTGGAGTAACATCCATTCCATTCCGCGCTCGATGCAGCACCATGGCTCTGGAGCGCGCAACCTGTTAGCCGTTTGGCACATAATGTTTGTATCACCGTTTGGCCGATAGTCAAGGCGACTCGTCAGATGGCTGCGAAGCCTGTCAAAATTACCCGGCTTGAAGCCGCGAGCTAGAAACGTTATCCGCATGCGTGCATTCCAAGAGATTCGACTAACATTCAATCAGGATCGCCCTGACTTCGAGAGCGACGATGCTTCCGGCCTGGCTGTCGAGGAAGCGAAGCCGGAATTGAAGGCACCACCTATGTTCAAAGTTGTCATGTTCAATGATGACTACACGCCGATGGATTTTGTCGTCGAGGTGCTGGAGGGTATCTTCAATCACAATCGTGAGTTGGCGACCAAGATAATGCTGGCCGTTCATACCGAGGGGCGTGCGGTCTGCGGTGTCTATACGCGCGATGTGGCGGAAACCAAAGCGATGCAGGTTAATCAATATGCAAGAGAGTGCCAGCATCCGCTGCTTTGTGAGATCGAGAAGGACGGTTAACTCCGACTGCTTGGGAAGAGGTGAAAGCTATGTTGAACCGTGAGCTCGAGGTCACTCTGAATCTGGCCTTCAAAGAGGCGAGAACCAAGCGCCATGAATTCATGACGGTTGAACACCTGCTGCTGGCCCTGCTGGACAACGAAGCGGCAGCCACCGTGCTGCGTGCCTGTGGCGCCAGCCTGGATAGGTTGCGGCATGACCTGCAGGAGTTCATCGATTCCACCACGCCGCTGATCCCGCAGCATGACGAAGAGCGGGAAACCCAGCCGACGCTGGGCTTCCAGCGCGTTCTGCAGCGTGCTGTATTCCATGTACAAAGCTCGGGCAAGCGTGAAGTGACCGGGGCGAACGTGCTGGTGGCCATTTTCAGCGAGCAGGAGAGCCAGGCGGTCTTTCTGCTCAAGCAGCAGAGTGTGGCGCGTATCGATGTGGTCAACTACATCGCGCATGGCATTTCCAAGGTGCCCGGCAGTGAAGGCAATCCCGAAGGCGAGTCGGAAATGCAGGATGAAGAAGGTGGTGATGCCGCGACTTCCGGCAATCCGCTGGACGCCTATGCCAGCAACCTCAACGAACAGGCTCGCCAGGGGCGCATCGATCCGCTGGTGGGGCGCGAGCACGAAGTCGAGCGGGTCGCACAGATTCTCGCCCGTCGGCGCAAGAACAACCCGTTGCTGGTTGGCGAGGCCGGGGTCGGGAAAACCGCCATTGCCGAGGGCCTGGCAAAGCGCATCGTCGACAAGCAGGTTCCCGAATTGCTCGCCGACAGTGTCGTGTATTCGCTGGATCTGGGGGCATTGCTCGCCGGAACCAAATATCGCGGCGACTTTGAGAAGCGCTTCAAGGCATTGCTGAACGAGTTGCGCAAGCGGCCACATGCGGTGCTGTTCATCGATGAGATTCATACCATCATCGGTGCTGGGGCGGCTTCAGGTGGTGTGCTGGATGCATCCAACCTGCTCAAGCCCTTGCTGTCTTCTGGTGAGATCCGTTGCATCGGCTCCACCACATTCCAGGAATTTCGCGGGATCTTCGAGAAGGATCGCGCGCTTGCGCGGCGATTCCAGAAAGTGGATGTGTCCGAGCCGTCGGTCGAAGACACCGTTGGTATCCTGCGCGGCCTGAAGGGGCGCTTCGAGCAGCATCACCAGATCGAGTACAGCGATGAGGCGCTTCGTGCCGCGGCCGAGCTGGCATCGCGCTACATCAATGATCGTCTGATGCCCGATAAGGCGATCGACGTGATCGACGAGGCGGGGGCCTACCAGCGCCTGCTGGACGAGGACAAGCGTGTCAAGCGCATCGGTGTCGAGCAGGTCGAGGATATCGTGGCGAAGATTGCACGCATTCCGCCCAAGCATGTCAGTACCTCGGACAAAGAGCTGCTGCGCAACCTGGAGCGTGACCTCAAGCTCACGGTATTTGGCCAGGATGACGCGATCGATTCCCTGGCGACGGCAATCAAGCTTTCCCGGGCAGGCCTGAAAGCGCCGGACAAGCCTGTCGGCTCCTTCCTGTTTGCAGGGCCCACCGGTGTCGGCAAGACTGAAGCGGCACGTCAGTTGGCGCGTGCACTGGGGATCGAGCTGGTTCGCTTCGATATGTCCGAATACATGGAGCGCCACACGGTTTCGCGGTTGATCGGTGCGCCTCCAGGCTACGTCGGTTTCGACCAGGGTGGTTTGTTGACCGAGGCGATTACCAAGCGGCCGCACTGCGTGTTGTTGCTGGACGAGATAGAGAAGGCCCATCCCGAGGTATTCAACCTGCTGCTGCAGGTGATGGATCATGGAACGCTTACCGACAACAACGGGCGCAAGGCGGACTTCCGCAATGTGATTCTCATCATGACCACCAATGCCGGCGCGGAGACGGCTGCACGTGCGTCGATAGGCTTTACCCATCAGGATCATGCTTCGGATGCGATGGAAGTGATCAAGAAGAGCTTCACGCCCGAATTCCGCAACCGCCTGGATACCATCATTCAATTCGGCCGCTTGAGCCATGAAGTGATCAAGAGCATCGTCGACAAGTTCCTGATCGAGTTGCAGACGCAACTCGAGGACAAGCACGTGACCCTTGAGGTCTCGGATGCGGCGCGTGGCTGGCTCGCCGAGCGCGGCTACGATGCGCAGATGGGCGCACGGCCGATGGCGCGTTTGATCCAGGACAAGATCAAGCGGCCCCTGGCAGAAGAAATTCTGTTTGGTGAGCTGGCCGAGCATGGCGGTGTGGTTCACGTCGACATACAGGGCGAAGAACTGGTCTTCGAGTTCGAAACCAGCGCTGAGCTTGCCTGATCGAACCGGGTGATCCGAAGCGAATGAAAACGCCTGGCATGCCAGGCGTTTTCATGTTCGTGATCCGCAAGATGAGCTTTTGCGGCGAAGCTAGATAATCATACAAACAAAAAGCCCGGCTCTGGCCGGGCATTCTTTCTCGCGTCTCGGGTTAGCGAGCGCGGTAGGTGATGCGACCTTTGCTCAAATCGTAGGGAGTCAATTCTACGCGAACCTTGTCACCGGTCAGGATTCGGATGTAGTTCTTGCGCATCTTTCCGGAGATGTGCGCAGTAACGACGTGCCCATTTTCCAACTCCACGCGAAACATGGTGTTGGGCAGGGTGTCGACGACAGTACCTTCCATTTCGAAGCTGTCTTCTTTCGACATTCAGTAAAGCCCTCGATATCCAATGATTGACCCGGCGCAAGAATGGCCGGGCAAAAGCGGCAAGTATTGTGCCCGAAATGGGGTCGAGAGCCAAGGGGGTTGGGCCTATTGACGTTGGCGCAGTAACGCGGCTCGCGACGAAACGTCAACAGACCCTAGCTGAGGGTGATCCAGCGCTGGTTGATCAGTAACTCGATAGGGCGGTATTCGGTTTTGTAGTTCATCTTGCGGCAGTTCTTGATCCAGTAACCCAGATAGATCGCGTTCAGGCCCAGGCGTGCCGCCTCACCAATCTGCCAGAGGATTGCAAAACGCCCCAGGCTGCGCTGTTCTTCGTGGGGGTCGTAGAAGGTGTAAACCGCCGAAAGGCCGTTCGGCAATACATCGGTGACCGCCAAGGCCAGCAGGCGGCCTTCCAGACGAAACTCGTAGAAGCGGCAGAAGGGCAGATCACGAACCAGGAACGTCTGGAACTGATCACGGCTGGGTGGGTACATGTCTCCGTCTGCATGCCGCTGCTCGATGTAATCCGCGTAAAGCGCGTAATACTCCTCGGTAAAGCTGGGGCGTACGCTAGTTACCGTAAGGTCGGCATTACGCTTCAGGATGCGCCTCTGCTGCCGATTGAGGCGAATGCCTTCGGCTGGAATGCGGGCTGGAATACAGGCTGTGCAGCGTTGGCAATGAGGACGATAAAGATGATCGCCGCTGCGTCGGAAACCCATTTCCGACAGTTCTGCATAGACTTGCACATCCATCGGTTGGCTGGGGTCGAGAAACAGAGTCGTCGCCTGTTCGCCAGGCAGATAGCTGCAGGCGTGCGGTTGGGTTGCGTAGAACCGGAGGCGAGCCAGCGAAGTCATGGTCAACCCTCGAAAATCATGAACTTAGTGTAGGCCAGCTTGGCGCCCTCGACTAGGTGCCCCAGCGGGCTGAACTCGGCTGGTCCAGGTGTTCGGCAAGCATCTCGGCAAAGGTACGGCGAGAGATGGAGCGTGCGCCAAAGTTGGCCAGGTGTTGTGTTGGCATCTGGCAATCTATCAGTTTGAATCCCCATGCCTGCAGATGTTCCACGAGGGTGACGAATCCGACCTTGGAGGCATCGCTGGCCTGGCTGAACATCGATTCGCCGAAGAACAGCCGACCGATGGCCAGGCCGTAGAGACCCCCCATTAATTGGCGGTTGCGCCAGACTTCCACCGAATGCGCCACGCCCATCTCATGGAGTTTCAGGTAGGCCGCCTTCATGTGTGAGGTGATCCAGGTCTCCTGAGTGTAGCTGCGCGGCCCGGCGCAACCATCGATGACTTCGGCAAAGGCTTGGTCGAAGGTCACGGTAAAGGACTCCTGGCGCATGCGCTTGCGCAGGCTTCGCGAAACATGAAGCTCGTCAGGGTAGAGGACGGTTCGTGGGTCCGGTGACCACCAGAGCAGCGGCTGTCCTTCTTGGTACCAGGGAAAGCAGCCGTGCCGATAGGCCGCCAGCAGGCGCTCGGCCGAGAGGTCGCCGCCTGCGGCCAACAAGCCGTTCGGCTCGCGCAGGGCCTTGTCCAGCGGGGGGAACGAAAGGTCGTCGCGCTGCAGCCAGCTGAGCATATTCATAGGCCGGGAGGGGGCGGTTGCAGGCAACCGCCGGAAGGGAATTACTGGTCCAGGTACTTTTCAGCGTCCAGTGCGGCCATGCAGCCAGCGCCAGCCGAGGTGATGGCCTGGCGGTAGACGTGGTCGGCCACATCGCCCGCGGCGAATACACCGGGGATGCTGGTGGAGGTGGCGTCGCCCTCGCTGCCGCCCTTGATCTTCAGATAACCGTCCTTCATTTCCAGTTGGCCCTGGAAAAGGTCGGTGTTGGGTTTGTGGCCGATGGCGATGAATACGCCGGAGAGTTCAAGTCTCTGCTCTTCGCCGGACAGGGTGTCCTTCAGGCGCACGCCGGTAACGCCGCTGGCGTCGCCCAGCACTTCTTCGAGAGTATGGTTCCAGTGCAGGCGGATGTTGCCATTGGTGGCCTTGTCCATGATCTTGTCCTGCAGGATTTTCTCAGAGCGCAGCTTGTCGCGTCGATGGACCAAGTGGACTTCCTTGGCGATGTTGGACAGGTACAGCGCCTCTTCGACAGCGGTGTTGCCGCCACCGATCACTGCGACCGACTGGTTGCGATAGAAGAAGCCATCGCAGGTGGCACATGCCGATACACCGCGACCGGCGAATGCGTCTTCGGACGGCAGGCCGAGGTATTGTGCCGAGGCCCCGGTGGCGATGATCAGTGCATCACAGCTGTAGGTGGCGCTGTCGCCCTTGAGAATGAAGGGGCGCTGTTGCAACACGGCGGTATGGATGTGGTCGAAGATCACCTCGGTGTCGAAGCGCTCGGCGTGTTTCTGCATGCGTTCCATCAGCGCCGGGCCAGTGAGGCCTTCTACATCGCCGGGCCAGTTGTCCACTTCGGTAGTGGTGGTCAACTGACCGCCGGGCTGGATGCCGGTGATCATCAGGGGTTTCAGGTTGGCACGGGCAGCGTATACCGCGGCGGTATAACCGGCCGGGCCCGAGCCGAGGATGATCAGACGTGAATGCTTGACTTCACTCATAAAAAGCCCTCATAAGCTTTTGTTGCCAATAAAGAAGCGTGCTGCAGTCGAGCCACGCTGCGAAAACTGGCGTTTATGCTACACCGAAGCATCGAGAAAAACCCAAGCCGGCACGGAACCGGCATGTCATCGTGTCGACAAAGCCGTACAATGCCAGGGTTCTGGCAGACTACGGTTCATAGAGCGCGCCGCTGGCGCAGGAAATAGAGCGTTTTGAAGAATACCCCCTCTACCTCGCCGGCTTCCGTCTGGCGACAGCAGTTACATTACCGCCTCAAGGAAGGCGCACTGATCGCGCTCGGCGCATTGTGTGTCTATCTCTGGATGGCGCTGCTCACCTACCACCCGGGCGATCCTGGCTGGACGCACACCAGCAATGTGCAGCAGGTCCAGAATGCGGCGGGGCGGGCTGGTGCCTGGTTCGCCGACGTTCTGTTCATGGCGCTCGGCTATTTCGCCTACCTGTTTCCGCTGTTGTTGGGCATCAAGACCTGGCAAGTGTTTCGCGCGCGGCATCAGCCCTGGACATGGAACGGCTGGCTGTTTTCCTGGCGGCTGATAGGGCTGGTGTTCCTGGTCCTGTCCGGCTCCGCACTGGCCTATATACATTTCCAGTTCGCCAATCACCTGCCGGCATCGGCAGGCGGAGCGCTGGGTGAAAGCCTGGGACAGCTGGCCGAGGCGGCGCTCAATGTGCAAGGCAGTACTCTGTTGCTGCTGGCATTCTTCCTGTTCGGCCTGACCGTCTTTACCGATCTGTCCTGGTTCAAGGTAATGGACCTGACAGGCAAGATCACGCTTGACCTGCTCGAGCTGATCCAGAGTTTCTTCAGTCGCTGGTGGAACGCTCGCGCCGAACGCAAGCAACTGGTGGCCCAGCTTCGCGAAGCGGACGACGTGGTCAACGAGGTGGCGGGCTCTCTGCCGGATCGCCGGGAACGTGTCCGAGTGAAAGAGCGATTGCTGGAACGCGAGGAGTCGCTGAACAAACACATGAGCGAGCGCGAAAAACGCGTGGCGCCGGTGATTACGCCGCCTGCACCGCCCAAGGCGATGGAACAGAGCAAGCGCGTGATGAAAGAAAAGCAGGCGAACCTCTTCGTCGATCCGCTGATCGAGGGCAGCCTGCCGCCGCTCTCCCTGCTGGACGTGGCAGAGAAGCAGCAGAAGCAATATTCCCCCGAATCGCTGGAGGCAATGTCGCGGCTGCTGGAAATCAAGCTCAAGGAGTTCGGCGTCGAGGTTATCGTCGAGTCGGTGCATCCGGGCCCGGTGATCACCCGATTCGAAATCCAGCCGGCTGCCGGGGTCAAGGTCAGCCGTATTTCCAACCTAGCCAAGGATCTGGCGCGCTCGCTGGCGGTGATCAGCGTTCGCGTGGTCGAGGTGATCCCAGGCAAGACCACTGTCGGTATCGAGATCCCTAACGAGGACCGGCAGATCGTGCGCTTCTCCGAAGTGCTGTCGTCGGCGCCTTATGACGACGCCAAGTCACCGGTGACCATCGCCCTGGGCCACGATATCGGCGGCAAACCGGTCATCGCCGATCTGGCCAAGATGCCGCATCTGCTGGTGGCGGGTACGACCGGCTCGGGTAAGTCGGTGGGCGTCAACGCCATGATCCTGTCGATCCTGTTCAAATCCACGCCGGACGATGCGCGGCTGATCATGATCGACCCGAAGATGCTCGAACTGTCCATCTACGAAGGCATCCCGCACCTGCTTTGCCCGGTCGTGACCGACATGAAGGAAGCAGCCAACGCCCTTCGCTGGAGTGTCGCCGAGATGGAGCGCCGTTACAAGCTGATGGCGGCCATGGGCGTGCGCAACCTGGCGGGCTTCAACCGCAAGGTGAAGGAAGCGGAGGAGGCCGGCACGCCGCTGACCGATCCGCTGTACCGCCGCGAGAGCATGGAAGACGAAGCGCCACTGCTGAAGAAGTTGCCGACCATCGTGGTGGTAGTGGACGAGTTCGCCGACATGATGATGATCGTCGGCAAGAAGGTCGAAGAGCTGATCGCGCGTATCGCGCAAAAGGCCCGGGCAGCCGGTATTCACCTGATCCTCGCCACCCAGCGGCCGTCGGTGGACGTGATCACCGGTCTGATCAAGGCGAACATCCCGACCCGCATGGCATTCCAGGTGTCCAGCAAGATCGACTCGCGCACCATTCTCGACCAGGGTGGCGCCGAACAGCTTCTTGGTCACGGCGACATGCTCTACCTGCCGCCGGGCACCGGTCTGCCGATTCGCGTACATGGCGCCTTCGTTTCCGACGATGAAGTGCACCGCGTGGTCGAAGCCTGGAAGGCGCGTGGCGCGCCCGACTACATCGAGGAAATCCTCGCCGGTGCCGAGGAGTCTGGTAGCGGCTTCGATGGCGGAGGCGGCGAGGGTGGCGGTGAAGGCAGCGAGGAAGATCCGCTGTACGACGAAGCCGTGCGTTTCGTCACTGAAAGTCGCCGCGCGTCGATTTCCGCGGTGCAGCGCAAGCTGAAGATCGGCTACAACCGCGCCGCCCGTATGATCGAAGCCATGGAGATGGCCGGCGTTGTGACCTCGATGAACACCAATGGCTCGCGCGAAGTGCTTGCGCCGCCTCCTATCCGCGACTGATTTCGCACCGAGGGCTACATGCAATTGATTCGTTTGCTGTTCGCATCCGCTCTGCTGTTTGCACTGGTTCCGGCCCAGGCCGATCAGGCCGCCTCCGTCCAGCGCCTGACGGGCCTGCTGCAGAAGGCCGAGACCCTGACGGGGCGCTTTTCTCAGTTGTCGCTTGACGGTACTGGTACCCAGTTGCAGGAAACCTCCGGCGAGATGGCGCTGAAGCGGCCGGGGCAGTTCCGCTGGGAAACCGACGAGCCGATGGCGCAACTGCTGGTTTCCGATGGCAAGCAGGTCTGGCTTTACGACCCGGACCTGGAGCAGGTCACCATCCAGGCACTGGACCAGCGGCTGACCCACACGCCGGCGCTGCTGCTTTCGGGCGACGTTTCTGCCATCAGCGAGAACTTCCGGGTTTCGCACAAGGAAGCCGGCGAGGTGGTCGATTTCACGCTGGAGCCGAAAGCCAAGGACACCCTGTTCGATAGCCTTCGTCTGTCTTTTCGCAATGGCGTGATCAACGACATGCAGATGGTCGACGGCGTCGGTCAGCGCACCAATATCCTGTTTCATGGCGTCAAACTGAACCAGCCGCTCAATACGGGCCTGTTCACCTTCGAGATTCCCGAAGGGACCGATGTCATATCCGAGTGAGTTGTAGAGCCCTCGATGGATCTGTTCAGCCGTGCCCCCGTTGCCCAGCCGTTAGCCGCGCGTCTGCGTGCTGCCAGCCTCGATGAATACGTCGGGCAGGAGCATCTCCTTGCGCGCGGTAAGCCGCTGCGTGAGGCACTGGAGCAGGGCGCGCTGCATTCGATGGTCTTCTGGGGCCCGCCGGGCGTGGGCAAGACGACGTTGGCGCAGTTACTGGCCAAGGTGTCCGACGCGCATTTCGAAACCGTCTCGGCGGTGCTGGCTGGGGTGAAGGAGATCCGCCAGGCAGTGGAGATTGCCCGGCAGCAGGCGGCCCAATACGGTCGGCGGACCATTCTCTTCGTCGATGAAGTGCATCGTTTCAACAAATCCCAGCAGGATGCCTTTCTGCCCTATGTTGAGGACGGAACGCTGATTTTCATCGGTGCGACCACCGAGAATCCATCCTTCGAACTGAACAATGCCTTGCTGTCCCGCGCGCGGGTCTATGTGCTGAAAAGCCTCGACGAAGCCGCCTTGCGCAAGCTGGTCGAACGCGCGCTGAGCGAGCCTAAAGGTCTGGGTGATCTGCATCTGCGTCTGCCCGAAGAGAGTTTCCAGATGCTGGTTGCCGCGGCTGATGGCGATGGCCGCCGACTGTTGAACCTGCTGGAGAACGCCTCTGACCTGGCCGAAGAGGGGGGCGAGATCAGCGTCGAGCTGTTGCAGGATCTGCTGGGCGACAGCCGCCGTCGTTTCGACAAGGGTGGGGAAGCCTTCTACGACCAGATTTCCGCCCTGCACAAGTCGGTACGTGGCTCGAACCCGGATGCGGCACTGTACTGGTTCGCGCGCATGCTCGATGGTGGTTGCGATCCGCTCTATATCGCGCGACGCGTGGTGCGCATGACCAGCGAGGAAATCGGCAACGCCGATCCGCGGGCGGTCGGACTGTGTCTTTCCGCCTGGGATGTCCAGGAGCGCCTGGGCAGCCCCGAAGGCGAGTTGGCTGTGGCGCAGGCGATCGTCTATCTCGCCTGTGCGCCGAAAAGCAATGCGGTCTACACGGCCTTCAAGGCCGCCAAGCGCGACGTGGCAGAAAACGGCTCGCAGGAGGTTCCTCTGCACCTGCGCAACGCGCCGACCCGCTTGATGAAGGAGCTGGGCTACGGCAACGAATACCGCTACGCCCATGACGAGCCGGATGCCTACGCGGCCGGCGAGGATTACTTTCCCGAGGCCATGGAGCCTCGCCAGTACTATCATCCGGTGCCGCGAGGACTGGAGAGCAAGATTCGCGACAAGCTGGAGCACCTGGCCCGGCTCGATCGCGAAAGCCCACGGCAACGGAGAAAGACATGATTCGTCTGATGCTGGCCGTCGCCGCGGGCGGACTGATCGGCACGCTGCTGCGCTTTGCCCTGTCGACCTGGGTATCGACGCACTGGCCGCGACATTTCTATTTGGCGACGCTTGCGGTCAACCTGCTGGGCTGCCTGTTGATCGGCTACCTCTATGCGCTGTTTCTCATGCGTCCGGACGTATCGCCGGAACTGCGCGGTGGCTTGATCCTCGGCTTTCTGGGGGCATTCACCACTTTTTCCAGTTTCTCTCTCGACGGCTTGCGGCTGCTCGAGAGCGGCCAGCTTGCCACGGCCTTCAGCTACATTGGCCTGAGTGTGCTCGGCGGTTTGCTGGCGACCTGGGCAGGCGTGGCCCTCGGCAGGTTATGAAGCTGGCCGCTATCACAGTAAACTTCTCTTCTTCTTCGCCTTTCCTCAAAGCTTTCACAGACGAGACTCACCATGCTTGATTCGAAACTGCTACGCACACAGCTGCAAGACGTTGCCGATCGCCTGGCTGCCCGCGGTTATCAGCTGGACGTGGCGCGTATCGAGGCGCTGGAAGCGCAGCGCAAGACCGTGCAGACCCGCACCGAGCAGCTGCAGGCTGAGCGCAACGCTCGCTCCAAATCCATCGGCCAGGCCAAGCAGCGCGGCGAAGATATTGCACCGCTGCTCGCTGATGTCGATCGTATGGCCTCCGAGCTGGACGCCGGCAAGCAGGAGCTCGAAGGTATCCAGGCCGAGCTGGACCAACTGATGCTGACGCTGCCGAACCTGCCGCATGAGTCGGTGCCGGTGGGCAAGGATGAGGACGAGAACGTCGAGGTACGTCGCTGGGGCACGCCGAAAAGTTTCGATTTCCCCGTTCAGGATCATGTTGCGCTCGGCGAGCAGCACGGCTGGCTGGATTTCGAAACCGCTGCCAAGCTGTCGGGTGCTCGCTTCGCGCTGATGCGTGGGCCGATCGCGCGCCTGCACCGTGCGCTGGCGCAATTCATGATCGATCTGCACACCCGCGAGCATGGCTACGAGGAGGCCTACACGCCTTATCTGGTCCAGGCGCCGGCGCTGCAGGGCACTGGCCAGCTACCCAAGTTCGAGGAGGATCTGTTCAAGATCACCCGCGAAGGCGAGGCCGATTTCTATCTGATCCCGACGGCGGAAGTCTCGTTGACCAACATCGTTGCCGGCGAGATTCTCGATGCCAAGCAACTGCCCCTGAAGTTCGTCGCCCATACGCCGTGCTTCCGCAGCGAGGCGGGTGCGTCCGGCCGTGATACGCGCGGGATGATCCGTCAGCACCAGTTCGACAAGGTCGAAATGGTGCAGATCGTCGAACCGAGTCAGTCCTTCGAGGCACTGGAAAGTCTGACGGCAAACGCCGAGAAAGTGTTGCAACTGCTGGAACTGCCTTATCGAGTGCTGGCGTTGTGTACCGGCGACATGGGCTTCGGAGCGACCAAGACCTACGACCTGGAAGTCTGGGTACCAAGTCAGGACAAGTACCGTGAGATTTCTTCCTGTTCCAACTGCGGCGACTTTCAGGCACGCCGTATGCGGGCACGTTACCGGAATTCGGAAACCGGCAAGCCCGAACTGGTGCATACGCTCAACGGTTCCGGCCTCGCGGTGGGGCGTACCCTGGTGGCGGTGCTGGAGAACTATCAGCAGGCGGACGGCAGCGTGCGAGTACCGGAAGTGCTGAAGCCGTATATGGCAGGCATCGAGGTGATCGGCTGACAGGGTTCTGGAGCGTTTTCGGTGCGGTAAATTGCCCCGTTAGGTGCCGCTTCAGGGCTCGATCCGGACTCCTTGATTCCCGACAAGGGCCATCATCGGCGTAACGGCTGAGATGGCCTTAACTTTTTTGGACCCCAGGATTCGCTGATGGATTTCTTGCCGCTGTTCCACAACCTCAATGGCCGCTTGGTGCTGATCGTCGGCGGCGGCGATATCGCACTGCGCAAGGCGCGGCTGTTATCCGAAGCGGGCGCGGTGCTGCGTGTGGTGGCGCCCCAAATCGAGGCACAGCTGGCCAAATTGTTGCAGCAGAGCGGTGGGCATTCCTTCAAGCGTGGTTATGTGAGCGACGATCTCGCTGGTTGCGTCCTGGCGGTAGCCGCCACCGATGACGAGCCGCTCAATGCGCAAGTGTCGCGGGATGCAAAGGCACTCGGTATTCCGGTGAATGTGGTGGACTCTCCCGAACTGTGCACGGTCATTTTCCCGGCCATCGTCGACCGCTCGCCACTGATGATTGCTGTCTCCAGTAGTGGCGACGCACCGGTGCTGGCGCGCCTGGTTCGCGCACGGATCGAAACCTGGATTCCCTCGGCATATGGACATCTGGCCGGGCTGGCAAAGAAGTTCCGTGCCCAGGTCAAGGCCTCGTTGCCCGACGTGCAGCAGCGCCGGGTGTTCTGGGAGGATGTTTTTCAGGGACCCATCGCAGAGCGAGCGTTGGCCGGGCAGGAGCAGGAGGCCGAGCGGCTGCTGCAGGCCAAGCTGTCAGGTGCGGCCCCGCAAAGCCTGGGCGAGGTATATCTGGTCGGTGCCGGTCCAGGCGACCCCGATCTGCTTACTTTCCGCGCTCTGCGCCTGATGCAGCAGGCGGATGTGGTGCTCTACGACAGGCTGGTGGCACCTGCAATTCTCGATATGTGCCGGCGTGATGCCGATCGTATCTACGTGGGCAAGCAGCGTGCCGATCATGCGGTTCCGCAGGAGCAGATCAACCAGCAGTTGGTGATGCTGGCACAGCAAGGTAAGCGAGTGCTGCGCCTGAAAGGTGGCGACCCCTTCATCTTCGGTCGCGGTGGGGAAGAGATCGAGGAGCTGGCGGCCAACGGCATTCCCTTCCAGGTGGTGCCGGGCATCACCGCCGCCAGTGGTTGTTCCGCCTATTCCGGTATACCGCTGACCCATCGCGATTATGCGCAATCGGTCCGTTTCGTCACCGGGCATCTCAAGGATGGCAGCTGCGATCTGCCCTGGGCCGACCTGGTCGCGCCGAGCCAGACGCTGGTGTTCTACATGGGCCTGGTCGGCTTGCCGATGATTTGCCAGCAGCTGATCGCTCATGGTCGCGGCGCCGACACGCCGGCTGCATTGATCCAGCAGGGCACTACCAGTAACCAGCAGGTATTTACCGGAACGCTGGCCGATCTGCCTGAACTGGTCGCGAAACAACAGGTTCAGGCTCCGACGTTGGTGATCGTTGGTGAGGTCGTGAAGCTTCGCGACAAGCTGGCCTGGTTCGAAGGCATGGACAAGCCGGAGTAGCTCAGCGCGACCAGATACCCTTGCCGGGCAGTCGCTCGCGATCGTGGGCGCGCTCCAGTGCCAACTGCGGCCCCTTGGGAATGATGCCGTTGGCGTTGATGTGGCGGTGACTTGCGTAGTAATGGCTTTTGATGTGGGTGAAATCGACAGTTTCGGCGATACCTGCCCATTGATAGAGCTCGCGCAGCCAGTTCGACAGGTTCGGATAATCCTCGATCCGTCGCAGATTGCACTTGAAGTGGCTGAAATAGACGGCATCGAAGCGGACCATGGTAGTGAAGAGCCGCCAGTCAGCTTCGGTGAGAAATTCGCCTGTCAGGTAGCGGCGCTCCATCAGGCGCTGTTCCAGCCAGTCCAGTTCGTTGAAGAGCTCGTCGAAGGCCGCTTCGTAGGCTTTCTGCGTGGTGGCGAAGCCGGCGCGGTACACGCCGTTGTTTACCCTGGGGTAAATCCGCGCGTTGAGGCTGTCGATTTCCGCACGTAACGGTTCGGGGCACAGGTCCAGTTTCGAGCCGGTCAGTTCGTCGAAGGCCTGATTGAAGATACGGATCAGCTCGGATGATTCGTTATTGACGACCCGCTGCTGCTGGCGATCCCAGAGCACTGGCACCGTCACGCGGCCGGTGTAGTTTTCATCATCGATTGTGTAGCGCTGGTGGAGGTACTGCACCCCGTCGAGCTTATCGCCGCTGGAGCCGGTGCTTGTGTCGAAGGTCCAGCCATGCTCGGCCATTAGCCAACTGACCACCGATACGTCGATCAAGGGTTCGAGTTGCTTGAGCTTGCGGTAGATCAGCGCACGGTGAGCCCAGGGGCAGGCGAGCGAAACATAGAGGTGGTAGCGCCCGGCTTCGGCCTTGACCGCCGACCGACCATCGGGACCGGGCGACCCGTCCGCAGTCACCCAGTCGCGACGTTGAGCCTGTTCGCGCTGGAATTCGCCGTCATCGCTGTTTTCGTACCACTGATCCTGCCACTGACCATCGACCAGAAGTCCCATGACTGCCTCCTCGTTATGAACGTTAGGGGCACTCTAGGGGATAAGGTTCGATGGATGGGACCTCTTGACGGTACAAATTCATCGTTCAGTTCGATGAATTTCTGTGCTGCCAATATTGCCTTGCCTGTGCGAATGCCTGTTCCCGAGGCTGGCCCAGGCCGCGCAGAGCCAGCGCCATGGTCGCCACGACAGCCAGCTCCCCATAGGCGTCCTCGGCGCCGTTCCACACCGCCAGCAGGTGCTGCGGGTCGAGCTGTGCGGGCTTTACGTGACGCTGTGGCGACAGGGCAGGCCAGTCCTCATCCCAGCTGGCGCCGGTTTCGGTACCGTACAGATGAGCGATGCCGTCGGGATTGACTTCGATTTCGCCGCCTTCGCCCTTGATGACGATCGCGGTGTCGCCCAGCAGGCGGCTGGCTTCGCGGTGATTGGCCTGGTAGCCGGGGTGGAAGATGCTCTGCAGGCCGCAACGGGCGCCGAGCGGGTTCAGAATGCGCGCCAGCGAGTGAATCGGCGAGCGCAGTCCCAGTACATTGCGCTGGTCGATCATTCGCTGCAGCACGGGCATCCAGCCACGCAACGGCATGAAGGCCACCTTGCCGCGATCCAGCGTTGTGGTGACCATTTCCCAGTCTTCGCAACGGGCCATGCCGAGCAAGTCGAGCAATTGTTCGGTATACATGCGCCCCGCGGTGTGGGCGCCGCCGCCATGCATCAGGATGCGAACGCCATTCTGCGCCAGGCATTTCGCGGCAAGCAGGTACCAGGGGAGGTGGCGTTTCTTACCGGCATAGGTTGGCCAGTCGATGTCCACGGCAATTGCGGGTGCCTGGATGCGCTCGCGAACGGCTTCGGTGAAACCGGCGAGTTCTTCCGCACTTTCCTCTTTGTGGCGTAGCAGCATCAGGAAGGCACCGAGCTGGGTGTCCTCGACCTTGCCGTCGAGCAGCATGCCCATGGCTTCACGCGCTTCCTCGCGGGTCAGATCGCGCGCACCGCGCTTGCCCTTGCCGAGAATCCGTACGAAAACGGCGAAGGGGTGTTCTGCTGGCGTGACGATGCTCATATGCAGTTGCTCGGTTTCGGCAGGCCTGCCAGCTTGGCGGCGAGCTTGGCTGGCGTGCCCTTGAATAGACGGTTGAGGTGCATGCTGTTGCCCTTGTCGGGGCCGAGTTTCAAGGCGGTGTATTTGATCAGCGGACGCGTTGCGGGCGACAGCTGGAACTCATCATGAAAAGCACGCAGCAGACGCAGGATTTCCCAATGCTCGTCTTCCAGCGTCAGGTCTTCCTGCAGGGCGAGGGCCTCGGCCACCGGCTCGCTCCAGTCGTTCAGGTCAGCCAGATAGCCTTCCTGGTCAATTTCGATGGGTCGGCCGTCGACGATCAAGGTGTTCATAACCAGGCATTGGTCCGGTCATGGCGACAGCAGAGTTCGACGAAACCGGCATAGTCGATCGTTTGCAATCGCTCGGGTAGCGCCGCCAGGCTGCGCGCGACGACATCTTCCTCCAGGGCGAACAGCGCTATGCTGACAGGCATCAACTCCAGGGCCTGGCGCTGGGCTGTACCAGCCTGCAATGCGTAGACGGCGTCGCCAGTCAGCAACAGTGCATCCCCTGCTGACAGTAGTTGCAGGCAACTGGCCAGGCGACTGTCGGCGAAAGGGGAGTGCGAAAGCAGATGCAAGGTGGCCATCAGAGCGTTATCACCTGGTCGTAGCGGTTGATGAGAGTGCGTAGCGCGGTATCGTCCAGGACTTCTACCGGTAGCGACAACGCATTCTGGTCCAGGCCGCGCTCCTTAAGACTGCGCTGGGCAGCGTATAGCGAGTCGACACCGAACATGGGCAACGCTTGCAGGTTGGCGGTGAGGTCCTTCTGTTGCAGCTCTCCGGCCTGCTGAGCCTGGACCAGTTGGAACACGCCGTCGTCGAGAAAAAGCATACCCAGAGGCAGCTCGAAGGCGCCTCCGGCCAGCGCGATATCCAGCGCTTCGCGCGCCGATGGGCCGGACCAGGGCGATTGCCGGGTGATGATCAGCATCGAGCGTGGCATCAGTGACCTCCGAAGCAGACGAGGCGATCGGCTTGTTGTGCCGCCTCGTGCAACTGGCCCAGGCCGGAAAGCTCCCAAGCGGGCGAGAGATTGGCAGCAGGACGCGAATGGCGCTGGGCTTCCCGTGTATCCAGGATGCCTCGGCGCAGGCCCGCGGCGATGCAGACGACGCCGTCGAGCGCATGGCTACGAACGAAACGCTCCCATTCAGCGGTCAGGTCGAGCTCATCCTGCGCGGTCACGATATTGGCCGAGGCGCTGTGCACGCCTTCCTGATAGAGAAACAGGCGGGTGATTTCGTGCCCACCAGCGAGCACTGCCTCGGCGAATCGCAATGCGCGCCGCGAAGCGGGGGAGTGGGAAGGGGAAAACAGAGCGATTACGAATTTCATGGCGCACCTTGCTAGCTGAGCGACATGATACGCCAGCTTCAGAAACGAATAAGCCCGCCGAAGCGGGCTTATTCAGCGACTAGCAATCAGTCGTTGCTCATGATGCCCATCAATTGCAGCAGGCTGATGAAGAGGTTGTACAGCGAAACGTACAGGCCAATGGTGGCCATGATGTAGTTGCGCTCGCCGCCATGAATGATGGCGCTGGTCTGGTAGAGGATGCAGACCGAGGAGAACAGTACGAAACCGGCGCTGATCGCCAGTTGCAGGCCGCTGATCTGGAAGAAGAAGCTTGCGACCATGGCGCCCAACAGGACGAAGAAACCGGCAGTGATGAAGCCGCTGAGGAAGCTCATGTCCTTGCGGGTGATCAGCACGAAGGCGGACAGGCCGAAGAACACCAGCGCCGTCATCGATAGCGCCGAGGCGATCAGTTCACCACCGTTGGCGGTGCCCAAGTACATATTGAGAATCGGGCCGAGCGTATAACCCATGAATCCGGTCAGGGCGAAGGTGGACAGCAAGCCCCAGGCCGAATTGCGCAGTTTGACGGTCAGGAAGAAGAGACCGTAGAAACCGATCAGCACCACGAAGATATTCGGGTAGGCCGCGTTGGCCTGCATCGCCATGTAGGCGACCAGGGCACTGAAACCCAGGGTGATGGCCAGAAGGCCATATGTGTTGCGCAATACGCGGCTGACTTCCCTTTGTTCAACCTGCGTGTGCGTAGATGCGTACTGTTGCTCGTGCATGGCGACGCTCCTGTAGATGTATTCAGCCTGAAACGGATGTGTCGGATCATAGCAGAGCTTTTGTTGCGGCTTAACAACAGAGTTTGACAGTGTGTTTCGTTCCGGTACTATTGCGCCCGCTCTCTGCGGAGGAGTGGCAGAGCGGTTGAATGCAACGGTCTTGAAAACCGTCGAAGGGGAAACTCTTCCGTGAGTTCGAATCTCACCTCCTCCGCCATATCGCCAAGCGAAGGCCCCGCATTTCGGGGCCTTCGGCGTTTCTGGATGGCGAGAATGAATGTCTTCAGGTTCCATCTTCTTCAGCCGAAGAGTGAAACTTGAAAATAATGCCATGTCGCTATACTTCATTCCCCGGACAAAGGATTTGTCGTGATGAAGCTCATTAGACAACCCGAGGCGCTAGCGCTCGTACGTGACCACTTCAGGCCGTTGTTATTCGTGGCCAGGATGGATTCTCCTCGAACCATACAGGCCATGCTCAGGGACGAGAGCACCGGGGAGTCGCTGATGCTTACCGGCATACCCTGTGGCCTATCGCTGAACAAAGCCCAGGTAGCCGGATTGATCAGCGCAATCGAACTCGATATCGCCGCGCTGCGGCCGGGGCTGCTGAGGCTCATTCGTCAGGACAAGAAGGATCTGCCCCCGATCAGGCATCGGTCCGATTGCTCGCAGCCGCGGGTTCCTTACCGTCTGGATCGATGAATTCAGCCGAGCTACCGCCGGTTTCGATGTGTTCCAGGCCAAACTGGCCGTGCAGCATGAGGTCCAGTGATGACCTGCGCTACCGGCGCCAAGCCTTCGATCATCCGCTGGGAATGAGCGGGGCGCGTCTGGTGCTGACAGCGGTATATATGCTGGAAAAGTCCGATGACAGATTGGCCCTGGCGACCGTGCGCGTTGGCGTGGGACAGGGCCTGGCAGTGGCGGTCTCACGGGTGTGAGGTGGTGGAAAGTTTCATGGCGTTTCCACACAGCGCCCGCCGAGCTCCTTCATTCGCATCCATAAGGATTTCTCCATGCCTACCGTGAAACTTGCCGATGGCGAACTGAATTATCGTCTTGAAGGCCCGGTCGGTGCGCCGGTACTGGTGCTCTCCAACTCGCTGGGTACCGATCTGCACATGTGGGATGCGCAGGTCCCGGCGTTCAGCGAGCATTTCCGCGTGCTGCGCTACGACACCCGTGGCCACGGCGGTTCGGCGATCACGCCGGGGCCGTACAGCATCGAGCAGCTTGGGCAGGATGTGCTGGATCTGGCCGACTCCCTCGATATAGATCGTTTCGCTTTCTGCGGTCTGTCCATGGGTGGTCTGATCGGCCAGTGGCTGGGCATTAATGCCGGCGAGCGGCTGACGCGCCTGGTGCTCTGCAACACTGGCGCGAAGATCGGCACCGACGAAGCCTGGAACGAGCGTATCGATACCGTGCTTGAGGGTGGCGAACAGGCGATGCGTAGCATGCGCGACGCCTCCATCGCGCGCTGGTTCACCCCGGCGTTCGCCGAGCGGCAGCCGTTGCAAACCAGTCGCATTACCCAGATGGTCGCCAACACCTCGCCCGAGGGCTATGCCGCCAACTGCGCGGCGGTACGTGACGCCGATTACCGCGAGCAGCTGGGTGCCGTCCTGGTACCGACGCTGATCGTCTGCGGCAGCAAGGATCCGGTAACCACGCCGGAGCACGGGCGTTTACTACAGCGACACATTGCCGCTGCCGAACTGGCGGAGCTCGATGCTGCGCACCTCTCCAACGTCGAGGCAGGGGATGCATATACGCGGCGTGTGCTGGATTTCCTGCGCACCTGAGGAGCCATATTCGCCGTGGCTTTTGCTGCGGCGTCTTCTCCCCGGTCCGAATATCCACGCCTCGAAAAGGCACCCTGGCCGTAATTCGCTGTCACTTGAGCTAACCTCTGACGGTCTGTTCGATTGAGGCGGCGATAGTTCAGGCACCCAAGAGGCCTCCATACCGGTACGGCTTCTTCCCTTGTGGAGTGGTTGCCACAACCGGTTCCCGAGGCTTGGCGCAGAGCACGAATCGGTCATCGACTCGAAAACAGCAGTCAGCGCGCGGCCAGACGACGAGGAGATGTTCATGTTCGGATTGGAGGCTCTCGAGCTTGCGCGAATCCAGTTCGCCTTCACCATTTCTTTTCACATCATCTTCCCGGCCATCACCATCGGCCTGGCCAGTTACCTGGCGGTGCTGGAAGGCCTGTGGCTGAAAACCCAGCGCCCGCTCTATCGCGATCTCTACCATTTCTGGATGAAGATCTTCGCGGTCAACTTCGGCATGGGAGTGGTCTCGGGCATCGTCATGGCCTACCAGTTCGGCACCAACTGGAGCGCCTTTTCGGAGTTCGCCGGCAGCGTTACCGGCCCCTTGCTGACTTATGAGGTGCTGACGGCATTCTTCCTTGAGGCGGGGTTTCTCGGCGTCATGCTGTTCGGCTGGAACCGCGTCGGCCCAGGGCTGCATTTCTTCGCCACGGTCATGGTGGCGCTCGGCACGCTGATCTCCACCTTCTGGATTCTGGCGTCCAACAGTTGGATGCATACGCCTCAGGGCCACGAAATCATTGACGGCATCGTGGTGCCGGTGGACTGGTTGGCGGTGATCTTCAACCCATCCTTCCCATATCGGCTCAGCCACATGGCGATCGCGGCGTTTCTCGCGACGGCCTTCATGGTGGGAGCCTCGGCGGCCTGGCACTTGCTGCGTGGCGGGGACAATCCGGCGATTCGCAAGATGCTCTCGATGGCCATGTGGATGGCGCTGATCGTGGCACCGGTCCAGGCCTTGGTGGGTGACTTCCATGGGCTCAATACGCTGGAATATCAGCCGGCGAAGATCGCCGCGATGGAGGGGCATTGGGACAACTCTTCCGGTGAACCGACGCCGTTGCTGCTGTTTGGCTGGCCCGACATGGAGCGCGAGGAAACCCGTTACAAGATTGAAATTCCATACCTTGGCAGCCTGATCCTGCAACACAGCCTGACCGAGCAGGTGCCGGCGCTGAAGGAGTTTCCTCCCGAAGATCGCCCCAACGCGACGATCGTCTTCTGGACTTTCCGCATCATGGTCGTGCTGGGCCTGCTGATGATAGCCACCGGACTCTGGAGCCTGTGGCTGCGCCGTGGCGCTCGGCTTTTCCATTCCCGCGCCTTCCTGCGGCTGGTGCTCTGGATGGGCCCATCGGGGCTGATCGCGATCCTTGCCGGCTGGTTTACCACCGAAATCGGTCGTCAGCCATGGGTGGTCTACGGGCTGATGCGTACTGCTGATGCAGTGTCCAACCACGGCGCCGAACAGCTTGGGCTGACGCTGGCGCTGTTCGTGCTGATCTATTTCGCGGTGTTCGGCGTGGGCTTCGTTTACGTGTTGCGGCTGATTGCCAAGGGTCCGGTCATGGACGAAGGCAAGGAGACGGGCATCGGCGGGCCGGGTCAGAAACGCACGCCGGCACGGCCCATCTCGGCGGCCGACGAGGCGATTGCGCATGAGCATGGTGACCAACTGGGCGAGGGGAATTGAACATGGGTGTCGATCTTTCGCTGATCTGGGCCGTGATCATCATCTTCGGCATCATGATGTACGTGGTCATGGACGGGTTCGACCTGGGTATAGGCATTCTTTTCCCGTTCATCCGCAACGAGTCCGACCGCGATGTGGCGATGAACACCGTGGCACCTGTCTGGGACGGCAACGAGACCTGGCTGGTACTCGGTGGGGCGGGGTTGTTCGCGGCATTCCCGCTGGCCTATTCGGTGGTGCTGTCGGCGCTGTACCTGCCGATTATCTTCATGCTGATGGGGCTGATATTTCGCGGCGTGGCTTTCGAGTTCCGCTTCAAGGCCAGCAAGGCGCGCCAGCACGTCTGGGACAAGGCATTCATCGGCGGTTCGCTGGTGGCGACCTTCTTCCAGGGCGTTGCGCTGGGGGCGTTCATCCACGGGTTTCCAGTTGTCGACCGAGCCTATGCCGGCGGGGCGCTGGATTGGCTAACGCCATTCTCGGTGTTCTGCGGCCTGGCACTGATCGTCGCCTACGCCTTGCTGGGCTGCACCTGGCTGATCATGAAGACCGCCGGCGATTTGCAGAGGCGTATGCATGATCTGGGGCCGCCGCTGGTCTGGACAGTGCTTCTGGTCACCGGGATCGTCAGCCTATGGACGCCGCTGACGCATCCGGCAATCGCCGAACGCTGGTTCAGCATGCCCAATCTCATCCTGTTCATGCCGGTGCCGATCCTGGTGCTGCTCTGTACCTTCGGGCTGTTGCGGGCTATCGCCCGTTACGCTCACTACACACCGTTCCTGTTCACCCTGGCGCTGATCTTCCTTGGCTACAGTGGCCTGGGCATCAGCCTCTGGCCCAATATCATCCCGCCGGACGTGAGCATTTGGGAGGCTGCTTCGCCGCCTGAAAGTCAGGGGTTCACGCTGGTTGGCGCGCTGCTGATCATTCCGCTGATTCTCATGTACACGGCCTGGAGCTACTACGTGTTCCGCGGCAAGGTGAGTGCCGACGATGGCTACCACTGACCGGCCACGCGGCTCCGAAACAGCGCAACCTGCCAGCCGAGCGCCCGAAACGGGTGCGCTGCCGGTCAGATCGCTATGGCAGCGACTGACCTGGCTGGTGGTGATCTGGGCGGCCAGCGTGATGGCGCTCGGCGCACTGGCCTGGGGGATTCGCCAGTTCATGCAGGCGGCGGGGCTGAGCACGCCCTGACTGACGACGAGCGGCTGCGGCAGGTCATCGTTCGTTCATCTTCTGTGGTTAGGTTTTGGCATGCACATTGAATGAAATAGACCAGTTCCCAGCAAAGGGCTTTCAGATGGACGACTACCAGGACGAAATTCTCGAATGGCATGCCGCGCAGCAGGATTACCCGGAGCCTGCCGAGGATGCCTTCGAGCTCTGACATTCACCGCTAGTGGCCTGTCTGGCCAGTTCAGTTAGTCAATTTCGGCGCTCAGGGCTCCGATACGGCGTTGCTGCTCCTCGCCATAGCCCGCTATGACTCGTCACAGCGCCTTGTCTCAGAACCCTGATCATCCGAACTTGAGTTAACAAACTAACCACACAGGCCACTAGATTTGTTCGATCCGTCGTTGCGCGCGGCGGTATTCGCCCGGCGTCTGGCCGCTCCAGCGTTTGAAGGCACGTTGAAAGGCTTCCGCCGACGAGAACCCGAGCAGCCAGGCGATCTCGCCGAAGGCTGATTCGGTGTCGCGGATATAGGCCATGGCCAGATCTCGGCGGGTGTCGTTGAGAATCTCGCGGTAACTGGTGCCTTCCTCGGCCAGCTTGCGTCTCAGCGTCCAGACCGGCAACTTCAGCCGTTCGGCGAGTTGCGGCAGGTCGGGCTCGTGTCCCTTTAGCAGGGGGCCAAGCAGTTGCGTCATGCGTTCGCGCAAGCTGCGCGTGCGGGTGCGTTGCTCGAGTTCGGCTTCGCACAGCTCCAGCAGGTGATGCCAGGTGCCGGAGCAATGCTCGGGATTGCGCAGCGCCAGCATGGTCTTGTCCAGCCGCAACTGGTTGCCTGCTGCGGCAAACTCCACCGGACAGCCGAACTGCGCCTCGTAACGCGACGCGTGCCCGGGCTCGTCGAACTCTATCCGTACCAGCGTCGGCCGTACCGGTTGCGCAGCGATTGCGCTCAATTGGCTGATCCAGCTGGCCAGCACTGTATCGACGACGAAGCGGTTGTAGGCGTTGTAGGGGCTGATGGAATAGAACCGCAGCCAGGCGCCTGTCGCATCCTCCTCGAAGGCCGAGCTGCCGCGGTAATTCGAGGCATACAACGGTTCGAAACGGATCAGCGCGCGTGCCGCCTCGCGCACCGTAGGTGCCAGAGCCGCGGTAACGCCGGCCAGACCGACGTGGGGCGGGGTTTGCAGTCGCCCCATTTCCAGCCCTAGCGCAGGGTCGCTGGCCAACTGGATGGCGGCGTGACCCAGGCGCATGTACCGCGGGATCGAGAGCCTGGCTCGGGGCTCGGCGAGTCTCGCGGCATCCAGCCCGTAGGCTTCCAGAAGCGGCTGCGGATCGAGCTGCTTTTCCCGTAGTGCGGCGCTCAGGCTGTGCACAAAGCCCACTGAAAGATCACCCAGCCTGACGCGCATCATGGGCGTGCCGGCAGCCAGCGGTTGTGCAGTTGCACCGACGGGCCGTGACGGTGTCGTGCAGGTTGTCGTGGTGAGCCAACCAGATTCCACGGCATGCCGAGGGTATGGATTTCCAGGCGCGTAGTATCTGCCGGTTCCAGTGCGTTCAGGCAGCTGAATTCAGGTTCTTCCAGGGCACCGGGTATCACGATGAAGTCGGCATCCTCCGGTGGAGCCTGCCGATAGCCGTCGCAGCCGAGCGCTATCGCGAGCTTGCCGGCCGCCGTGTCCAGCGTGACGGGGCGCCTGTTCTCGGGGGCCTCGCTATAACGGCGTTCGTAACGGCTGAGCGCGTACTTGTACTGCAACGGGCCCATGGGCTGGCCCTGATGATCGAAGGTCAGGCTGACCTGCCGCAACGGCCCCGTGCCCGCGTGCAGGCGCTGCTGTTGCAGATGGGGTTCGGGCAGCACGATGGAGCCGGCCACCAGGGTGACCGCGTAATCCCTGGCCAATCCACCGAAGATCGTCTGGTAGTCCTCGGCCATCCGTTCGGCCTTGATACGCAGGACGGCCTCGGTGCGGCGGTCGTCGCTTTGGTTGTCGAGCAAGGCGCGCAGGAACTTCCAGGGGTTGCCCAGCGCGGTCCATTGCATGGCGTCGCGCAGGCTGCGGGCCTGCTGCACTTCAGCCCGCTCGCCGAGCGCGAAGAGGCCGGTGCCTACGTGCTCGGGGAGCACCACGATGGTTCTTTCACTCAGCAGTCCGGCAGTGCGGGCCTGCTCTAGGTACGTAGCGAAGCGCAGGTGCAGGCGTTCCCGGCTCTGATAGTCGGCCGGAAGCAACTTCACCTCGATGGCCAGCAGGTTGCCCGTGTTGCCGGGTGTGCCTTCGCTCTCGATGGGCAGCGTGCGCAGGTCGGACAGCAGCGAGCCGCCGCGGCGGTCCTGGGTCCAGACGAGGTAAGTCGCCAGCGCCACGGCGCCCAGTACGACGGGAACGAGCAGTTTGAAGGTGCTACGCATGATCCGAGGCCGCGCTGAATGAGCGGGCAGGTTAGGCAAACCTTTGGGCTTTGCCAAGCTTTCTGCTCTCTACGATCAGTTGGTTGTCGTTTTCGATCATTGAGCGGGTCGCGGTTGCTGTCTATCGTCCCGGCATACCGACCGCCATCCGACGAGATGCGGCAACCAAACCGTAGAAAGCCTGGCACTGCTGTCGTGCCGCCTGAGCGAGGAAGAACGAAGATGAGCGCCTTTCCACACCTGCTGGCTCCGCTGGACCTGGGGTTCACCACACTGCGCAATCGTACGCTGATGGGTTCGATGCACACCGGCCTCGAAGAAATGCCAAACGGCTTCGAGCGTATGGCTGCCTTTTTCGCCGAGCGCGCGCGGGGCGGGGTCGGGCTGATCGTCACCGGCGGCGTCGGCCCCAACGAGGAAGGCTCGGTACGTGCCGGGGCGGCCAAGCTTTCGACCGCCGAGGAGGCTGAAGAGCATAAGGTGGTCACTCAGGCCGTGCACGAAGCGGGTGGCAAGATCTGCATGCAGATCCTGCACGCCGGCCGCTACGCCTACAGCCCGAAGCTGGTGGCGCCGAGCGCCATTCAGGCGCCGATCAATCCCTTCACGCCGCGCGAGCTGGACGAGGAGGGTATCGAGAAGCAGATCCGCGACTTCGTCAATTGCGCCAGCCTGGCAAAGGAGGCGGGTTACGACGGCGTGGAAATCATGGGTTCGGAAGGCTACTTCATCAACCAGTTCCTGGTCGCCCATACCAACCATCGCACCGATCGCTGGGGTGGCAGCTACGAGAATCGCATGCGCCTGCCAGTGGAAATCGTGCGCCGTGTGCGCGAAGCGGTGGGGGCGGAGTTCATCATCATCTATCGCCTGTCCATGCTCGACCTGATCGAGGGCGGCAGCGCCTGGGACGAGGTCGTGGTGCTGGCCAAGGCCATCGAGCAGGCTGGCGCCACGCTGATCAATACCGGCATCGGCTGGCACGAGGCGCGCATCCCGACCATCGCCACCAAGGTACCGCGCGCGGCCTTCACCAAGGTCACGGCGAAACTGCGCGGCGAAGTGAAGATTCCGCTGGTGACCACCAACCGCATCAATACCCCAGAAGTCGCCGAGCAGGTGCTGGCCGAGGGCGATGCCGACATGGTGTCCATGGCGCGTCCCTTCCTGGCCGACCCGGATTTCGTCAACAAGGCGGCAGCCGACCGCAGTGACACCATCAATACCTGCATCGGCTGCAACCAGGCGTGCCTGGACCACACTTTCAGCGGCAAGCTGACGACCTGTCTGGTCAACCCGCGCGCCTGCTATGAAACCGAGCTGAACTACATTCCGACCCAGTCGGTGAAGAAGATCGCGGTAGTCGGCGCCGGTCCCGCGGGCCTGTCTGCCGCTACGGTTGCCGCCGAGCGCGGCCATCAGGTGGCACTGTTCGATTCGGCCAGCGAAATTGGCGGCCAGTTCAACGTCGCCAAGCGCGTCCCCGGCAAGGAAGAGTTCTACGAGACCCTGCGCTACTTCAACAGCAAGTTGCAGAGCAGCGACGTCGATCTGCGACTGAACACCCGGATCAGCGCCGCCGAGCTGCAGGCTGGCGGGTATGACGAGGTCATCCTTGCCACCGGTATCGTCCCGCGTACGCCGGACATCCCAGGCATCGAGCATCCCAGGGTGATCAGCTACCTCGATGCCATTCTTCAGCGCAAGCCGGTAGGCCAGCGTGTGGCGGTTATCGGTGCCGGTGGCATCGGTTTCGATGTCAGCGAATTCATTACCCATGATGGAGAATCCACCAGCCTGGATCGCGAAGCATTCTGGAAGGAGTGGGGCATCGACCTGGGATTGGAGGCGCGTGGCGGTGTCGCTGGCGTCAGACCTGCACCGCATGCGCCGGCGCGCCAGGTGTATCTGCTGCAGCGCAAGAAATCCAAGGTCGGTAACGGCCTGGGCAAGACCACTGGCTGGATTCACCGCACGGGACTGAAGAACAAGCAGGTGCAGATGATCAGCGCCGTGGAGTATCTCAAAGTCGACGACGAAGGGCTGCACCTGCGCATTGCCGAGGGGGAGCCCCAGGTGCTGCCGGTGGACACGATCATCGTCTGCGCCGGTCAGGATCCGTTGCGCGAGCTGCAGGCCGAACTCGAACAGGCTGGTCTTCCGGTGCACCTTGTGGGTGGTGCGGATGTCGCCGCCGAGCTGGATGCCAAGCGTGCGATCAACCAAGGCTCGCGCCTCGCCGCGCAACTCTGAGCAGGCGCTGTTTTGGTCGCAGGCAGGCTGAAACGTCTGTCTGCGCCATCACAGTTTCCCCGCGCCACCCGACGAACCAGCGGAACGGCCGGGGGCGCTGCCAACAAAGTCACATTGCCCGTCCGGGCTTTTCTCCTAAACTTGCCCCGACATAGATACAGCACCTGCTGTTGGAACGGTTTGCCTGCCTTGCCAGACCGACTTCATCCGTTGCTCGGCTGTTTCAGGCAATTGCGGCTCGGTGAGCCAGAGGGGATATCGGACATGCAGATCAAACCGCAGACGGTCGAGGCCGTACTGTTCTTCAATGACGGCGGTATCTGCAAGGAGATGTTGTACCCGGAGTTCGAAGCCATACTCGACGGCGTAGTGAACTTGCCGGAGTACGCTGACCAGCAGATGCGCGCCGTTTACGTACTGGTTAACGGGCGCCTGCAGGTCCGAGCGGCGGTGTTTTTCTATCTGGATTTCAACGAGGACGGTTCGGCGGACAGTGGTTGGAACATCCCGCTGCGCAACCTCGCCGAGCGGAGCGGGCGCGGTCCGGACCTGGGTGGCGGCGCGATACGCCTGGCTTGCCGCAGCCAATGTCCGGTTTCCTGGCAGCAGATGCATCTCTGGGACCCGGAGTTGGCCTCGGGAAACAACCATTTCGCTCTGTTGCGCGACCGTATCAAGCGTAATCAGCTGGGGCTGCTGGTTGAGGAAGAAGTACCCCAGGCAGTGCCGACCGATCGCCTGCAGGTGGTCGCCGAGGAAACCTGGTACGCGCCGGCCCAAGCTGCCAAGGTTTCAGCCGTGAAGGCGGAGAAACTCCAGCAGGAGCAGCGGCTCAAGGCGGCGCAGTTGATCAAGCAGCAGCGCGCGCGTATCGCCAGCCTGGAGCAATTGCGTGAAGCGGATATCGCCAAGTTGCGCGCACTTGCCGCGGAACAGCAGGAGCGCCTGCAGCAGGAGATTCATGTGTTGCAGGAGCGTCTGCGACAGCAGGAAGAGCTCAATGCGGAGCTGCAGACACAACTGAGTGGCCAGACGGACAGCTTCCGCAAGCATCGTGAGGAGCTGAGCCAGCAGCTGCGCATGCTTGAGCGCAACGGTCGTGCCGAAGCCGAAGCGGCTCGTGCCGCGTTCGCCAGCCAAACCCGTGAGCAAGTTGAAGCGGCGGTGGCTGAACTCAAGGAGCAGATTGCCATCCGTGACGTGGAGCTGGCCTATCGCAACGAGCTCGATACTCAGTTGCAGGAGGAAATCGAGCAGCTCAAGCAGGTGCGAGACAAACTGGCGGCAAACGGCGCCGAGCGAGTGCTCGAGCAGCTTTCAGGGCAGGGCGTACAGTTCATGGCCTATCATCCCGGCGCCGGACACCTGACCATTGCCTTGCAGGACATCGCCACCTATCAGAAGAACCCGCTGGCCTATGCCGCCGCCAGATGCGCTGTCTCGGAGGAGCAGTATCGGCAATGGCTGCAGCATTATCAGGACCCCAGTTGCGTGGCCAAGCTCGCGAGCGGCGAGCGCTGCGCAATGCCGCTGGACAAGATCGACAGTCCTGGGCGTTTCGTTGTCGGTGAGACCAACTGCTGCGCTCGTCACCGGGCGCGGGATCGGTTGCGCACCGGCAGTTGAGTACTTTGGTTTCGAGCGCTCCCTTCGATCTGTCATCGGCTCCGCTTCAGTTGCTGACGCTCGACTGGCTGCAGCGGGCCGGTGTCGAGGTCGCTGTACTGCGCCTGGATCTGGTCGACCCCGAACTGTCCGGCAACAAGCTGTACAAGCTTTCCCATCATCTCGCGGCGACCCATGAGGCTGGCTGTCCGGGGCTGATTAGCCTGGGTGGTCCTCATTCCAATCATCTGCACGCGCTGGCGGCTGCTGGCCGCCGCTACGGGCTGGCCACTGTCGGCCTGTTACGAGGCACCGAACAGTTGACCCCGACAGTGGTGGATCTGCTCGAATTCGGCATGCAACTGCACTGGCTGGGTTATGGCGGTTATCGCGCGCGTCATCGGAACGATTTCTGGGCGCCATGGCTGGAACGCTACCCGGGCTACAGCTGTGTTCCCGAGGGCGGCGGCGGGCCGGTCGGGGCGTTGGGCTGTGTTCCGCTGGTTGCGCAGCTCGACGCGCAACTCGGTGAGCTGGGCTGGAGCGACCACCACGGCTGGTGGCTCGCCGCCGGCACTGGTACTACGCTGGCGGGACTGGTCATTGGCGAGGGAGGGCGACGGCCGGTTTTCGGTGCGTTGGCGGGACCGCCCTCGCATGCGGTTGCCCGGCAGATCGGCAACCTGTTGGTTGAAGCAGGGATGCCGGACGGCGGCTACCTGTTGCTCGATGCCAGTCGCGGTGGTTTCGGTCGTTTCGACAGTGCCCTGATCAGCTTCCTGAAGGAGACTGAACACGCCAGTGGCATTCCGCTGGAGCCGGTTTACACGGCAAAAGCCATGATGGCATTGCGCCTTTACGTGGAGGGCGGTTATTTTTCTCGGGGTACCCGACTCGTCTTCGTTCATACCGGCGGCCTGCAAGGTCGCCGTGCTGCCCTGGCGCAGTGGCCGAGTTGAGTGCCGACCGATCCTTTCTGGAAGTTTATGGATGAACAAGCCTCTGTACCCCGACCAGCTACGCAGCCTGACGCCCCTCAATGCGCTATCGTCCCGACAGTTGCAGGAGTTGCGCAAGCAGTTGATCCCGCAACCTTTGCTTGCGGGAGAGTTGCTGTTCGGGCCGGACAGCACCCCGACGTCCAGCTATTTCCTGCTTGCCGGTGCGCTTGCGTTGCAGCACGACGATGGCGAGGAGCGGCGTCTGCACGCCGGTTCGATGGAAAGCCTTCATGCTTTCTCGGCCGGTTCGCGGGTGAAGCGGGTACGGGCGTTGGATGATTGCAGTCTGCTGGTCATCGACAGCGGCGAACTGGATCGCTTGCTGGTCTGGCGCCAAAGCTACCAGGATCTGCTGCTGGAGCTCGCCATGGCGGGCGAACTCACAGATTGGCTGGAGGAGGCGCTGGAAAATCCACTGTTTGCCAAAGTGCCTCCAGAGAACATTCGGCGCATGCTCGGCGAGCTCGAAAGCATCGAGCTGCCGGCTGGATATGAACTGCTGCGCGAGGGTGAGGGCGGTGACTGTTGCTATTTCCTCAAATCCGGTCGGGCAGAGGTCATCAGCGGCGTCGGAGGCGACCGGCAGGTGGTGGCCGAGCTGGAAGTGGGTGCCTGTTTCGGTGAGGAGGCGTTGTTGAGCGAGCGTCCGCGCAACGCCACCGTCACGTTGCTCGAGGATGGCAGCGTATTGCGCCTTTCGCGCCAGGCGTTTCTCGCACTGCTGAAGGCTCCGGTGGTGGCGGAGATCGATTACGTGGCGGCCGCCGATCTGATCGACGCAGGTGCTCAATGGCTCGACGTGCGCCTGCTCGAGGAGTATCAGCAGGGACACGCGACCATGGCGCTGAACATGCCGCTGCACCTGTTGCGATTGAAGGCCCGTTTGCTGGAGGGCAACAGGACTTACCTCTGTTACTGCGACAGCGGCAAGCGCAGCACCAATGCGGTCTTTCTGCTGGCGCAACTGGGCTTCACCGCCCATGCGCTGAAGGGCGGGCTGGATGCCTTGACGGCGGGGCAACGCCAAGCCTTGCTGAGCGAACAGGGCAGTGGTTATGTGGCGCGTTCGGGAGGGCGAATCGAGCGCAGCGATTAGCAGGCCGCTAGAAACTCCTGCGTTGGCAATATTTCGTTGAAAACAGCCTCGTCTTGCCTGTCTCTCCTACGTTTTTCAGCGGCCTGTTAGTTGCTGCCGTCCCTCAGAGCAGAGTCAGCGCCCAGCCGGCAGCGCTGCCGCCGACAACCACCAGCCAGACCGGCCACTTCCAGGCTGCCAGGGCCATCAGGGCAAGCAACGCCACGGCGAAGTCGACCAAGCTGAAGATGGCGTGGGTCCATACCGGGCCGCAAAGGGCGGCAAGTAGCAGGCCGACCACTGCGGCGTTCACCCCAGCCAGCGCCGCTCGCATTGATTGGTTGCTGCGCAGACTTTCCCAGAACGGCAGAAAGCCGCTTACCAGCAGGAACGAAGGGGCGAAAATCGCGACCAGGCAAATCAGCGCGCCGGTCCAGCCGCTCGGCGCGCCCTGCATCGAAGCGCCGAGGAAGGCCGCGAAGGTGAACAGCGGACCAGGAACCGCCTGGGCCGCTCCATAACCTGCGAGAAAGCTGTCGTTGCTCACCCAGCCGCTGGAAGCGACCTCGGCTTGTAGCAGTGGCAGTACCACATGGCCGCCGCCGAACACCAGCGAGCCGGCACGGTAGAAAGCATCGATCAGCGCGAGCACCTGGCTCGACGATGCCTTGGCGAGAGCTGGCAAGGCGATCAGCAGCATGAAGAACAGCCCCAGCAGAATCAGGCCAAGACGGCGATCCACGGGTGAGCCTGTGGGGCTGGCGGGTTGTGTAGCGGTGGGATGAATCAGCACGCGACCGAGCAGTCCGGCGAAGAGAATGACCGCCAGCTGCGTCCAGACTGCGGGCAACAGCAGCACTGCCGTGGCCGCTGCCAAAGCCATGGCAATACGCAGTCGGTCGGTACAGAGGTTGCGCGCCATGCCCCATACGGCATGAGCGACTATTGCCACCGCCACGATCTTCAACCCCTGCAGGATGCCTGCTGGCAATGTCTCGCCCCAGCTCGAGATGCCCAGTCCAAACAGCGTCAGCGCGAGAGCGGAAGGCAGCGTGAAGCCGGCCCAGGCTGCCAGCGCACCCGGAAAGCCGCCACGCAGCAGGCCGATGGCCAGCCCTACCTGGCTGCTGGCCGGGCCGGGAAGAAACTGGCAAAGCGCAACCAGATCGGCGTAGCCGCTTTCGTCGAGCCAGCGCCGCCGAGTCACGAACTCTTCGCGAAAGTAGCTCAGGTGCGCCACCGGACCGCCGAAGGAGGTCAGGCCCAGGCGCAGGAATATCAGGAAAAGCACCCAGCGACTCGCGGGCTTCGGCTCGCTGTTATCGTCAATCGTCATGCAAGGTTCGTTTAACCAGAAGTGCCATGGCTTGGCGGAAAGGGTAGCGGTCGAATGTGACAGCTCAAATACAAGGCCCCGCTGTAGGAGCGAGCTTGCTCGCGATCAGCCATCACAGCCTGAAGGAACCCGCTCCCTCAATTCATCACTCGCCCAGGCCACGAATCCGCTACTAGGAACAATCGCTCGCATTCCTCCCAATGGCCTTCGCGGCCAGGCTGCAGGCGCACCAACATATGGGGGCGCTGTTCGAGCGAAGCTTGCCGCAGCCAGGCCTCGAGGGCCGCAGGTGGCCAGATATCCGCTTCGGCCAGGCACGCCGGTGACAGCCAGGCGCTACGTGGTAGTGGTTGCCAATGATGGTTCGGCTGCGTGGCATGAAAGGCCGGCCAGTCGGCCAAGCGTAACCAACGGCCGCGCAGATGGTCCGGGTTGGCGCCCGCAGGGGATGTACAGCCGTCGGGCCAGGGTTCGAACAGGTAGCCGCCGAGCCAGAGGGCGCTCGTCACGTCGCTGCAGGTCAGCTCGGCAAGCACCGCGCGGGCCCGAGGATCGGCCGCGAGGGGTAGTTGGTGATTGCACAGGCGCTGAAGTTTGGTGTCCAGACGATCCTGGCCACCAGGACCGATCCAGTGCTCGTGCCGGCTGCAGTCGCCATCGCCGCTACCGAGGTAGAACTTCACCGCCAGTTCCAGGTGGTGCACGCCCTGGACATCCCGCAGCAGCAGATCCAACTCGCCGAGCGTATGGTTCGCCTGGCGAATCGGAAGGTTGACGATCAGCAGTTCGACATCCGGAGCCTGGCACAGCGTGAATTGCCAGAGGCGTTCGTAGTAGGTACCGAGCCGGCGAGGCTTGCCCTGCGCAAGCCAGGCCTGTAGGGCCGCAGGTTGTTCGTCCAGGCGCAGCAGCCAGTCGGCCAGCAACCCTGATTCGCGACTCCAGCGGCTGGCGACGAGTGGATGACGCTGACACCAGGAACCCTCACCAAGCAGCGGTGGGGAAAGTATCGTCCACGCGAGATCGCGCACCTGTGGATGGCGTAGTCTCGAAGGAAAGTCGGCCAGGTTAGTGAGGGTCATGCCTTGAGCATAGCCTAGGGTCTGCTGACGTTTCGCTCGCGGTCGCGCCGAAACGTCAGCAGACTCCGGTTTGCCGCTGCCTAGGCCTTTCCCCCATAATTCGGCGCCTTGCCTGGCGAAATTTGGCGCAGCAACGCGGCTCGCGCCGAAACGTCAACAGACCCTAGGAAACCTCAATGGAGCAATTTCGCAATATCGGCATCATCGGTCGCCTGGGCAGCACCCAGGTGCTGGACACAGTTCGCCGGCTCAAGCGATTTCTTGTCCAGCGCCATGTACATGTGATCCTCGAGGAAAATATCGCCGAACTGCTCCCCGGCCACGGCATGCAGGTTTCCTCGCGACAGCGACTGGGCGAATCCTGCGATCTGGTCATCGTTGTGGGCGGCGACGGCAGCATGCTGGGCGCGGCTCGCGCCATGGCGAAGCATCGCGTGCCGGTACTCGGCATCAACCGTGGCAGCTTGGGCTTTCTCACAGACATCCGTCCTGATGAGCTGGAAGAGAAGGTCGCTGAGGTGCTCAACGGCCAGTACATGCTGGAAAACCGCTTCCTGCTCGAAGCGCAGGCGCGCCGTTTCGACGAGGCGATCGGGGAAGGGGATGCGCTCAACGATGTGGTGCTGCATCCCGGCAAGTCCACGCGGATGATCGAGTTCGAGTTGTACATCGAGGGTCAGTTCGTCTGCAGCCAGAAGGCCGACGGCCTGATCATCGCCACACCGACCGGCTCCACGGCCTATTCGCTGTCTGCCGGTGGCCCGATCATGCATCCACGCCTGGACGCGATTGTCGTGGTGCCGATGTATCCGCATACGCTGTCGAGCCGGCCGATCGTGGTGGACGGCAACAGTGAGCTGAAGATCGTGATCTCGCCGAACATGCAGATCTACCCGCAGGTCTCCTGCGATGGCCAGAACCATTTCACCTGCGCGCCGGGCGATACCGTCACGGTGCGCAAGAAGCCGCAGAAGCTGCACCTGATTCACCCGCTCGACCACAACTACTACGAAGTCTGCCGCACCAAACTCGGCTGGGGCAGTCGGCTTGGCGGAGGCGACTGATGTTGGTCGACCCGGCCCGCAGCTATGACCTGATAGGTGACGTGCATGGCTGTGCGCACACACTGGCGCACCTGCTCGATGCCATGGGTTACCGTAAGCAGCGTGGCGTCTGGCGTCATTCCGAGCGCCAGGTGATCTTCCTGGGCGACATCATCGACCGTGGCCCGCGGATCCGCGAGGCGTTGCACCTTGTATGGGACATGGTCGAGGCGGGCCAGGCCCATTGCATCATCGGCAATCACGAATTCAACGCTCTCGGCTGGTACATGCCTGCTCCACCTGAAAGTGGCAAGGCCTTCGTGCGCGATCACTCGCCCCGTTTCGCCATGCTGCTGCAGGAAACTTTCGATCAGTTCGATGCCTATCCGGATGAGTGGAAAGCCTTCCGCGACTGGTTCTATGAGCTGCCCCTGTACCTGGAGAACGACAGATTTCGCGTGGTGCATGCCTGCTGGGATAGCGCGGTCATCGACCGGTTGCGCTCGCGCCTGGAGAACGGCTGTCTCGATTCGGCGTTCGTCAGGGAGGCGGGTATCAACGGCGGCTTCGCCTGCAAGGCGCTGGACCGACTGCTGCGTGGCACCGACATGCCGCTGCCCGACGGCCTGACCATGACCAGCGAAGAAGGCTTCGTGCGTAGCTTCTTCCGGACCAAGTTCTGGGAAGCCAATCCGTCCACCTACGGTGATGTGGTGTTCCAGCCGGGCGGCTTGCCGGAGCAGGTGGCGCGGGTGCCTCTTTCGCAGCGGCAGAAGAGTCGCTTGTTCCTCTACGGTCCCGAAGAGCCGCTGCTGTTCGTCGGACATTACTGGCGTCGCGGTACGCCCGGGCCGATTCGCGACAATCTCGCTTGCCTGGATTACAGCGCAGTGAAATACGGCAAGCTGGTGGCCTACCGGTTCGACCAGGAAACCCGTCTCGATCCGGCGAAGTTCGTCTGGGTCGACGTGCAACGATAGGAGTGACACCTTGGTAGCTGTCGAGGCGTTACGCCTGCCGATATCGGAAGACCTGAGTGGGTTTCTGGCCCTGTTGCGGCGCTTGCAGGTGCCTTGTCGGGTCTCTGAAGAAGCGGGCGAGCAGGTGTTACGGGTGCCGGACGAGCTGGCCGAGCAGGTTCGCCAGCTGTATGCACGTTATCCACAGGGTGACGGCACGCTGGTGGCCGAGCAGCCGGCCAGACGCCCGGGTGGATTCGTGGCCAGCTTGAGTGCCAACCGCTTTACCGCCGGGGTGTTGTTGCTGACCCTGCTCGTCGCGGCGATCACCTTGCTGGGGGAGCATTTCCCCACGATCCGCTGGTTCAGCTTCACGGACTTTCGCATCGAAGGCGAATACGCCTACTTCGCCACGCTGGAACAGACCCTGGCAGAGGGCGCCTGGTGGCGGTTGCTGACGCCGATATTCCTGCATTTCGGTTTGCTGCATCTGGCCATGAACAGCATGTGGTACTGGGAGCTGGGTCGCCGCATCGAGCATCGCCAGGGTGCGCTGATGCTGCTCGGACTGACGCTGCTGTTCGGTCTTGTTTCCAATCTGTCGCAGTATCTGTTCGGCGGGCCGGGAATCTTCGGTGGCCTTTCGGGCGTACTCTACGGGCTGCTCGGTCACTGCTGGCTGTTCCAGAAACTGGCCCCGGACGAGACGTATCGGCTCCCTCCGGGCGTGGTGGTGTTGATGCTGATCTGGCTGGTGGTATGCCTGAGTGGCGCCATCGAAGTACTCAGCTTCGGCACGATGGCAATCGCCAACGCGGCGCATGTTTCCGGGCTCGTTGCCGGCTGCGTCACGGGCGTGGTCGGTGGGTTGCTGGCACGCGGGGCCAGGCGATAGCGTTCTTTCTGAACCGCCTGGTTGATGGGCGGTCTATCCGCTTGGTTGTCAGGAGAACATCGGTTGTCGATTTCAAGAATCTGTTCCGTCGCGTTACTGCTTTTCATCACCACCGCCGCAGCTCAGGCGCGCGAATATCGCTATAGCGACGCGCACCTGCATTTCGTGGACTTCTTCCAGGAAAGCGATGGCATCGCAAAACTCATCGAGGCGATGGATGCCGGTGGTATCGATCACGTGATGATCAGCGGTATTCCGGTTGCCAAGAAATGGCATGAAAACGAACCCAAGCGGCCGCGCTACTATGCCGGCGATGACGCGCCGGTGTACTGGTACAGCGCGACCGATGTGATAGTCGCGGCCGCGATGAACGAGCTGGATGCCGGGCAGCGCAAGCGCTTCCACCCTTTTCTGTCCGGCTTTAATCCCAACGACAAGAACGCTGATGCGCACATCCGGCGAATGCTCGAGCTTGAACCCGGTCTCTGGCAGGGGATCGGCGAGGTATTCACACGCCACGACGACGTAACTGCGCTGACCGAAGGCGATACCCCGCGCGCCAACAATGAGGCGCTGGCGCGGGTCTATCACCTGGCGAGTGAATTGGACCTGCCGGTGATGCTGCACTCCAACATCACCTCCAAACGCGAACGCAACCCGCTATACCTGGCCGAACTGGAAGAGCCGCTGCGCAATCATCCCCACACCCGCTTCATCTGGGCGCATGCCGGTACCAGCATGGAGTTGCATCGTCATCAGGAGAAACTGGATTTCCTGCTGCCTACGGTTTCGCGCCTGCTCGACGACTATCCCAACCTCTACATCGATCTGTCCTGGACGATGCTGCGGCCCTATCTGCTGGATGCGTCCGGCAAGCCGCGGAAGGTATGGTTGGCGCTGGTCGAGCGCCATCCGACACGCTTCATGCTCGGCAGCGACGTGGTGGGGCGCTTCGACAACCTTGCCGAAGGCATGCAGGCCTTCGAGCCTTTCCTCGATGCCTTGCCGGAGGAAGTGGCTCATCAAGTGGCGCGGGACAATTTCCTCGCGATCCTGCCGCGTAAAGAGCGGGCGTCGGCTCGCTGAGCTTCGCCCCGCATCATGTTCGGCCAATGCCAATCAGGCCAGCGCAGCCAGCCAGGAGCTGTTTCGGCTGGTCATTGATCTGGGTAGCCTGATCGCGTGCTTTCGCGCCTGAAATCCGGCGTTTGTCGTCGTTTCGTCGCATATGTAATGTGGCGACGACAGGCCAGGTCGTCGCAGAGGCTGGGCATCCCAGCCCAAGGGGCGTAGTATCCGGCGGTTTTCAGCGGACGAGCAGGCGATTGGTCGCTGGCCGGAATGGCCGTTGCGCATGCTGAAGAAAGCCGTCCGGCCCCTAAAAGCATGAGATGCGTTCAATGTCTGATCTACCCACCCGTTTTTTCCGCTTTCTCAACCGCACCAGCCTGGTCGTCCAGATCATCGTTGGTCTCGTCGCCGGCTGTGTGGTGGCCCTGCTTTTCCCGGCGGCGGCTCAGTCGCTCAGCCTGCTGGGAGACCTGTTCGTCCAGGCGCTGAAATCGGTTGCGCCGGTTCTGGTCTTCGCGTTGGTGACCGCTTCGCTGGCCAATCATCAGCGCGGCCAGCCAACGCATGTACGTCCTATCCTGCTGCTCTATGCGCTGGGCACCCTGAGTGCGGCGGTCGTTGCAGTTGTGGCCAGCTTCCTGTTTCCCACCAGCCTGGAGCTGGTCAGCGATACGGCGGACATAACGCCTCCGACGGGTGTTGCCGCGGTGCTGAAGACCCTGCTGTTCAATGTGGTGGATAACCCGGTGAATGCGCTGATCAATGGCAACTACATCGGCATTCTGGCCTGGGCGATTGGTCTTGGCTTTGCGTTTCGCCATGCAGGTGAAAGCACGCGTCAGCTGAGCGCGGACCTGTCCGCGGGGGTGTCGTTGATCGTCAAGGTGGTGATCCGCTTCGCGCCGCTGGGCGTGTTCGGCCTTGTGACCGGAACCCTGGCGCAGTCGGGCTTCGTGGTGCTGTTGGGTTACTTGCAGCTCCTGCTGGTGCTGGTGGGCAGCATGCTGTTCCTGGCATTGGTGATCAATCCGCTGATCGTGTACTGGCAGATTCGCCGCAATCCCTATCCGCTGGTATTCACCTGCTTGCGTGAAAGCGGTATCACGGCGTTCTTCACGCGCAGCTCGGCGGCGAACATTCCGGTGAACATGCAGCTTTGCCAGCGTCTGGGTTTGCACAAGGAAACCTATTCGGTGTCGATTCCGCTGGGGGCCACTATCAACATGGGGGGCGCGGTAATCACCATCACGGTATTGACCCTGGCGGCCGTGCATACGCTGGGCATTCAGGTGGATGTTCCTACCGCGATTCTGCTGAGTCTCCTGGCAGCAGTCTGTGCCTGCGGCGCTTCGGGTGTGGCGGGTGGTTCGCTGCTGCTGATTCCGTTGGCCTGCAGCTTGTTCGGAGTTTCCAATGATCTGGCCATGCAGGTGGTGGCGGTAGGTTTCATCATCGGCGTGGTGCAGGATTCGGTTGAAACGGCGCTGAACTCCTCGACCGACGTGCTGTTCACCGCCGCTTCCTGCATCGCCCACGGCGATACCGTCGAAGTGGAAGAGCAGCAATCGGTGTGAGCCAGCGGTTGGCCATACGCTGCCAGCCTTTGACTTGAGCTCAAACGAAAACGCCCCGATCGGATCGGGGCGTTTTCGTTATTGCAGCTGTCGCTCGGTCAGCCTTTCCAGCGCTTGAGCACCAGGGTGGCGTTGGTGCCGCCGAAACCGAAGCTGTTGCTCATCACGGTGTCGATCTGCGCGTTCTCGCGAGTCTCGCGAACGATCGGCATGTCGGCTACTTCCGGGTCCAGTTCGCCGATGTTCGCCGAGCCGGCGATGAAGTTGCCCTGCATCATCAGCATGCAGTAGATCGCCTCGTGGACACCGGCAGCGCCCAACGAGTGGCCGGACAGGCTCTTGGTCGAGCTGATGGCTGGGACCTTGTCGCCGAACATGTTGCGCACGGCCTTGATCTCAGCCACGTCGCCCACCGGCGTGGAAGTGCCGTGGGTGTTGAGGTAGTCGATCGGGCCTTCGACGGTGGCCATCGCCTGCTGCATGCAGCGCAGCGCGCCTTCACCGCTCGGGGCAACCATGTCATAGCCGTCGGACGTGGCGCCGTAGCCGACGACTTCCGCATAGATCTTGGCGCCGCGCTTGAGTGCGTGCTCCAACTCCTCGACCACCACCATGCCACCACCGCCGGCGATGACGAAACCGTCACGCTTGGCGTCGTAGGCTCGGGAGGCCTTTTCCGGCGTGTCGTTGTACTGGCTGGAGAGGGCGCCCATGGCGTCGAACAGGCAGCTCTGGCTGTAGTGCTCTTCTTCACCGCCGCCGGCGAAGACCACATCCTGCTTGCCCATCTGGATCTGCTCCATGGCATGGCCGATGCAGTGTGCGCTGGTGGCGCAGGCCGAAGCGATGGAGTAGTTGATGCCCTTGATGCGGAACGGTGTGGCCAGGCAGGCCGAAACGGTGCTGCTCATGGTGCGCGGCACGCGGTATGGGCCGATGCGCTTGACGCCCTTGTCGCGCAGGATGTCGATGGCTTCCATCTGGTTGATGGTCGAGGCACCGCCCGAGCCGGCGATCAGGCCGATGCGCGGATTGGAGATGTCATCGGCGCTGAGACCCGAATCTTCCAGAGCCTGCTGCATGGCGAGATAGGCGTAGGCTGCTGCATCACCCATGAAACGCAGGACCTTGCGGTCGATGAGCTCTTCCAGGTTCAGATTGACCGAGCCGGAAACCTGACTGCGCAAACCCATGTCCGCGTAAGCCTGATTGAAACGAATACCAGGGCGACTGGCGCGCAGATTGGCGGAGACGGTCTCTTTGTCATTGCCAAGGCAGGAAACGATACCCAGGCCGGTGATCACGACACGACGCATGCGAATGTCCTTCAGAAGCTGTCGGTAGAGGTGAACAGGCCGACGCGCAGGGCTTCGGCACTGTAGATCTCGCGGCCATCGACGCTGACGGTGCCATCGGCGATGCCGAGGATCAGCGAGCGACTGATGGTGCGCTTGATATGGATGTTGTAGGTGACCTTCTTCGCGGTCGGCAGGACCTGACCGAAGAACTTGACTTCACCCGAGCCCAGGGCGCGGCCGCGACCGGGGTTGCCCTGCCAGCCGAGGTAGAAGCCGACAAGCTGCCACATGGCATCCAGACCCAGGCAGCCAGGCATGACCGGATCGCCTTCGAAATGGCAACCAAAGAACCAGAGGTCAGGATTGATATCCAGTTCGGCGACCAATTCGCCTTTGCCGTACTTGCCACCCACTTCGCTGATATGAACGATGCGATCGACCATCAGCATGTTCGGTGCGGGCAGTTGCGCATTACCGGGGCCGAACAATTCGCCGCGGCTGCAACGAAGCAGATCTTCCCGAGTAAAGGCCTGTTGTTTGGTCATGCGTATTCCTCAATGGTCCCTCTTGCATGGAGGGGCTTGCTGCTTTCGTCCGTCCCAATCGGGGGACCGGATTATAAGACTAGACATAGACTGCCGCCTTGCGCCTAAAGTCACAGGGCGGGGCATGCCGATGCCGTCCGCTGCCTCCCGAGGTGACATGAAGGGAGAAACGGGCGGCTACTTTAACACTCCTCGCCTGATGACGAGACCTCGTGATTGTCCGATTCCTCGAGGGTGGCGACCAATGTTCCGGCCAGGCCGGCGTGGCACGCGGGGAAATTGCCGAACGCTCAGGATTTATGACCACAAATGTGACCTGATGATTCGCCTGTTTCCGCTGTCGGCTGGCTGCCGAACGTGCGCGACGTATAATGCGCGGCACTGCCACGCTGACAGGCCAACGCAGGTGGTTTTTCAACAGCCTGTTAATTACGGAAAGCTCATGACAGAACAACCAATAGCGGTACTTGGTGGTGGCAGCTTTGGCACTGCGATCGCCAATCTGCTGGCCGAGAACGGTCACAGGGTCCAGCTCTGGATGCGAGATCCCGAACAGGCGGAGATCATTCGTAACGAGCGGCAGAATCCGCGCTATCTGAAGGGTGTGACGGTGGCGGCGCTGGTCGAGCCGGCCACCGATCTGGAACAGGTACTCGAGCGTTGCGAGCTGATTTTCGTGGCGCTGCCCTCCAGCGCATTGCGGCAGGCGTTGCAACCCTTCGCGCAGCGATTGTCGGGCAAGATGCTGGTGAGTACCACCAAGGGCATCGAGGCCGAGGGCTTCATGCTGATGAGCCAGATACTGGAGCAAATCGCCCCGCGAGCCAGAATCGGCGTGTTGTCGGGGCCGAACCTGGCCCGTGAGATAGCCGAACACGCGCTGACTGCCACGGTGGTGGCGAGTGACGACGAGGGGCTCTGCGCGCAGGTCCAGGCGGTGCTGCATGGGCGCACCTTTCGCGTGTATGCCAGTACCGACCGCTTCGGAGTGGAGCTGGGCGGTGCCTTGAAGAACGTCTACGCGATCATGGCGGGGATGGCCGCAGCGCTGGGCATGGGCGAAAACACCCGCAGCATGTTGATCACGCGGGCGCTGGCCGAGATGACCCGCTTCGCCGTCAGGCTCGGCGCCAATCCCATGACCTTTCTTGGCCTGGCGGGGGTCGGGGATCTGATCGTGACCTGTACTTCCGCGAAAAGCCGTAATTTCCAGGTCGGACATGCGCTTGGCGAAGGGCTGAGTCTGGAGCAGGCGGTCTCTCGCCTTGGAGAGGTCGCCGAAGGCGTCAATACCATCAAGGTGCTGAAGAACAAGGCCGAAGAGCTGCAGGTATACATGCCCCTGGTGACCGGGCTGCATGCCATCCTGTTCGAGGGCCGTACGCTTGAGCAGGTTATCGCGCTGCTGATGCGCGGCGAACCCAAGACCGACGTGGATTTCCTGTCCACCGAAGGCTTCTGAGAATCACCACGGAGACTCTTTGATGAATCATTCGAAAAGCACTGCAGAGCGTGAGTCACTGATCCTTCGAGCGATCTGGATGCTGGTGTTCTTCTTCATTTGGCAACTGGCCGAGGTGGTACTGCTGGTGGTCGTGGTCGTGCAACTGATCCAGCGTTGTATCAGCGGCGAACCCAGTCGGACCCTGCAGGAGTTCGGTGACAGCCTCAGCCAGTACATTGCGCAGATCGGTCGTTTCGGCACCTTCAATACCGACCGTAAGCCCTGGCCGCTGTCCGACTGGCCAACACCGCGCCCGGCGGATATGGAGGCAGTGGTGAGCCCCGTTGCCGAAGAGCCGAAGAACGAGGCACAGCCATGAAAATCTGGCTGTTGCGCCACGGCGAGGCCGAGCCGCGCGCGCGTACTGACGCACAGCGCTGCCTGACCGAGGAGGGACGCAACGAGGTCCGGCGCAGCGCCGCCCATCTGGTTGGGCAGCCGTTGCAGACGATCCTCGCCAGTCCTTATGTGCGGGCCCAGCAGACAGCCGAACTGGTGCGTGAGGTGCTCGGTTTCGGCGGCATGGTGGAAACCGTGCCCTGGATGACGCCCGACTCCGACATCGACGACGCCATGCTCTATCTGTCCCGGCGCAGCGAAAGCAATCTCCTGCTGGTGACCCATCAACCGTTCGTGGGTGCCTTGGGCGGCTGGCTGGTGAGCGGCCAGCGCAGTGACGCGCTGCCGATGGCGACCGCAAGTCTGGCCGAGCTGGAAGGCGAGGGTGTCGCGGCAGGGTTGATGCACCTACGCTCGCTGCGTCATCCGAGCAAGTAACGACAAGAAGGAAACGCCCTTGAGTATCTGGCAACGTCAACCCGATCTCGAACAGCTCAACGTCAGTGGCAGCAACTCCATCGTCGAGCTGCTCGACATTCGTTTCGAAGCGTTCGACGAACAGTCCATCACCGCCAGCATGCCGGTGGATTCACGCACCCATCAGCCCTACGGCCTACTGCATGGCGGGGCCTCGGTGGTACTGGCGGAAACGCTGGGCTCCATGGCCAGCCACCATTGCATCGATCCCGAGCGCTTCTACTGCGTGGGACTGGAGGTCAACGCCAACCATTTGCGCGGCCTGCGCAGCGGACGTGTCACCGCCGTGTGCCGACCGGTACACTTGGGGCGCTCTACCCACGTCTGGGACATTCGCCTGAGCGGCGAGGATGGCAAGCCGAGCTGCATTTCGCGGCTGACCGTCGCAGTGGTGCCACTGGGGGCTGATCGGTCGGGTCGGTAACCGGCGCCGCTGGCGCCTTGTTTGGCACGACTGCCACCTATTCCGTCGGTAGGTCTGATTGCCGCATGGGAAGAGCTGCCAGACAATGGAGCACCTTTTCCGTCTTGCTTCGAGCCCATGACGCAACCCATCTTCTTCGCCCACGCCAACGGCTTTCCGGCAGGCACCTATCGCAAGCTGTTCGGGGCGTTGGCTCCGGATTACCACGCCATTCATCTCGATCGGCACGGCCATGATCCGCGCTTTCCCGTGGACGACAACTGGCAGAATCTGGTCGACGAACTGATCGAACGGCTCGCGGCGCTGGGCGAGCCGGTCTGGGGCGTCGGTCATTCTCTGGGTGGCATGTTGCATTATCACACCGCGCTGCAGCGCCCCGAGTTTTACCGGGGCGTGGTCATGCTCGATTCTCCGATGCCCACCTGGATCGACCAGGCCATCATCTGGGCTGCCAAACGCCTGGGGTTCATCGACAGTCTGACGCCGGCCGGCCGCACCCTGGGCCGCCGCGAACAGTTCACCAGCGCCGACGAGGCCCGAGAGTATTTTGTTGGCAAGACACTGTTCCGATCCTTCGATCCTGATTGTCTGGAGGCCTATATCGAACATGGCCTGGTCGCCAGCGAGCAGGGCTTGCGCCTGCGCTTCGATCCGGAAACCGAAATTCGTATCTACCGCAGCGTGCCGCATGTCACACCCGGTTGGCCGCATGCGCTGAAAATCCCGCTGGCGGTGGTGCGGGGGCGCGAGAGTCGCGTGGTGCTGCCGCACCATGCCTATCTGGCGCGCCTGATGGCGCATGGCGAGATGCACACCTTGCCCGGCGGCCACATGTTCCCGCTGGAGCACCCGCACGATACCGCCGTGCTGCTCAGGCGCTTGTTTACGCGCTGGAGCGAATTGCCCGTCGGACAGCGAGGGGTGGCATGAGCCTCACGTTCGAGGAGGTCCGCCTGCGTCTGCCGCACCTGGAGGTGGCGGCACATCTCTATGGACCGGAGAACGGCAGGCCGGTCATCGCTCTGCATGGCTGGTTGGACAACGCAGCCAGCTTCAGCCGCCTGGCGCCGTTATTGGACGGTGTGCGCATCGTCGCGCTGGATTTGCCGGGGCATGGCCTTTCCGATCATCGTCCGCCAGGCGCCGGCTACAACATCTGGGACTATGCCCACGATATCCTGCAGACCGCCGAACAGTTCGGCTGGCAGCGCTTCTCGCTGCTCGGCCACTCGCTGGGTGGCATCGTCTCGGTGCTGCTGGCCGGCGCCATGCCCGAGCGCATCGAGCGGCTGGCGCTGATCGATGGGGTGATTCCCTATACCGGTGAGGCGGAGTCCGCACCGAGGAAGCTGGGGGAGGCGCTGCGCGAGCTGCTGGAGGTCGAGCGCAAGCGCAAGCCGGTCTATGCCAGCTTCGATCAGGCCGTGGCGGCGCGAATGAAAGGTGTCGGTGCGGTCAGTCGCGAAGCGGCCGAGCGGCTGGCCCAGCGCGGCCTGATGCCCGTACCCGGTGGTTACACCTGGCGCACTGATCCGCGCCTGATGCTGCCTTCGCCGTTGCGTCTGACCCTTGCCCATGCGCAGGCCTTCGCGCGGCAGGTGGAATGCCCGACCAGCCTGATCATCGCGCGGCAAGGGTTGATGACCGACGCGAAGGCGATCGAGTTCATCAATTCGCTGCCCTTCGAGTTGCATCACCTGCACGGCGGGCACCACCTGCATCTGGACGATGACGAAGGCGCGGCGGCGATTGCAGCAGTTTTCAACCGCTTCTTCATGAGCTGATCGGCATAGCTCTGAGGTCGAGCGCAAGAATCTGTCGCAAAGCCATGCTTGACTTGGGTTTGCCAACTGGCGAGGCTGAAATCATCGTCCAGCTTGGAAACCTGCCAATGATCGATCCCTACACCGCGGCCAGTATCCATGGTCATGAAGTATCCGCCGCGCTCGAGGAGCTTCGCCTTGCCGGCAGGATGCTTGCTCATCATCTCGAGATGCAGGTGTCTATCAATCAGTCGATGCTGATCCGTTGAGGTTGTATATGCGAAGCGCATGGATTGCCGGATTGACCTTGCTCGGTTGCGCTGCAAGCGCTGCGGACCTGCCGGGCAGCACGGACCTCGAGGGGCTGGCGCGCTTTCCACAGGCGCAGATCATCGGCTTCAAGCAGGACAGTGACGTGGAGCGGCTCTATCCGCTGGATTCGATCAGGCGCATCAGTGGAAAGCTGCGCATGAGCGACCAGGTCAATGCTACGGGTGATCTGCTCGCCATCACCTATCAGTTGCCCGATCACCATTCGGGAATCGAGGCCTTCAGCCAGGCTCGCATACAACTGGTCGAGCAGGGCGCGCAGTTGCTCTATTGGTGCGAAGGCCGTGCCTGCGGCTCGAGCAGCCTGTGGGCCAACCAGATTTTTCAGCGCTCGATGCTTTATGGCCCTGAAGCCCAGCAGGCATTTCTGCTGGCTCGCGTGCCAGCTGAGGCGGATGATCTGGTCGCGCTGTACGGCATTACCCGTGGCAACGGCCGTCCTTATCTACAGGTAGAAAGGCTGCAGTCCAGCACGCCGCTGGGGGCGATACGACCGAATCCTGAGACACTGTTGCGCCAGTTGGAAAACACCGGGAAATTACGCTTGCCGCTGCTGCCCGCCGAACCTGTGGCAGACTGGGCGGCGCTGCTGGCCAATGTCCTGCGGCTCGACAGCACCATCCGCATCAGTCTGAGCGGTGAGGGAGCGCCGGCCTGGCGCGAGGCGCTGGTGGCAGAGCGCATATCCGCGCGGCGCCTGGAGCTGGATGATGGTGACGAGGCCGGCTTGAGCATCATGCTCTTGCGTTAATTCGCCGTTGCGCTTGGAATACGGGATTCGTTTGGCGCGCTTAAGGCGCGCCATTTTTCTTCTAGGATGCATGCATGCTCAACAATGATCGTCTGCTGGTGCAGATCCTGCTTCTGCTGTTGCTCGGTGCCTGCCTGTGGGTGCTGGCGCCGTTTGCTTCGGCGCTGTTCTGGGCCGCCGTACTGGCGTTCGCCAGCTGGCCGCTGATGCGTCTGCTGACGCGCTGGTTGAACGGCAACGCTACGCTGGCGGCGACCGTGCTGACCTTCGTCTGGATGGTGCTGGTTGCCGTTCCGCTGGTCTGGCTGGGCTTCAATATCGCCGACCAGATTCGCGAGGCGAACATGCTCCTTCACAGCCTTCAGGTCGAAGGGCTGCCGGCGCCACCGGGCTGGTTGAGGAGTGTGCCGCTGATTGGCGACAACCTGATGGCGTTCTGGGAAACGGTGGACGAGCAGGGCACTGCGCTGTTCGCCAGCGTGCGGCCCTATATCGGCCAGGTGGGCAACTGGCTGCTGATGCGCAGCGCACGTATCGGTGCCGGAATGCTCGAACTGGCGCTGAGTCTGGTGCTGGTGTTCTTCTTCTACCGCGATGGTCCCAAGCTGGCGGCTTTCGTCCATAGCCTGCTGGATCGCCTGATCGGCAGCCGCGCCGATCACTATCTGGAGCTGGTTGCCGGCACCGTGCAGCGGGTGGTCAACGGCGTCATCGGGACTGCCGCCGCGCAGGCCGTGCTGGCCTACATCGGCTTCAGCATTGCCGGCGTACCGGGCGCGTTGGTACTGGGCTTGCTGACCTTCGCCTTCAGCTTCCTCATGGTGCCTCCGCTGGTCTGGGGGCCTGCGGTGGCCTGGCTGATCTGGCAGGGCGACTACGGCATGGCGATCTTCCTCGGTGTCTGGGGCATGTTTGTCATCAGCGGCGTGGACAACGTGCTCAAACCCTATCTCATCAGCCGGGGCGGCAACCTGCCGCTGGTGGTGGTGTTGCTGGGGGTTTTCGGTGGCGTTCTGGCCTTCGGTTTCATGGGCCTGTTCCTCGGGCCGACACTGTTGGCGGTGGCTTACAGCCTGCTGGGGGACTGGGTGGTCAAGGGGGTACCCGAGGTCGCCGTGCCCGATAAGCTTCCGGGCAAGGGGCTGGAATAGGCGCGTGCGGCAGGTTGTCGAGAAAACGTCGGAGGTCCTATCAGTGGCCTGTCACAGCTCGTCCCGTTCATATTTGTCGAGCGTGTCGCGGGCGATGATTCGACCCAGCATGATCAGCTCCGGCGCCTTGTAGAACTCATAGAAGCGGCAGGCTCGCTTGGGAATGTTGACCAGCACGTTCGGCGGGTAGCCGGCGATCTTGTACTGCGTCAGGGATGACTGCATCACCTCGAAACTCTGGTTGATCAGCTCCAGCAGTGACGCGGGACCGCCCACGTCGACAACTTTCGAGCCTTCGGCCGATTTCGGTGCACTCTGTCCGGAGGGCGCAGCCGCCACCTGACTGTCGCTGGCCATGCTGTCGGCGTGGAGCTCGGTCAGATGTTCTTCGAGTCCCTGTTCTTCCTTGCGCCAGAAGGGGATGTGGGCGCTGATGGAGTCCATCATGGTATCGAAGCGCCCCGGGCGGGTGACTTCTGGTAAAGGGTACTGGCGGTGATTGTTGGCGTTCAGGTTCACCGCGATGATCAGGTCGCTGTGGCTGGACACCACCGGCACGATCGGCAGCGGGTTGAGGATGCCGCCGTCGACCAGCATGCGGTTGCCCTGCATGACCGGTGTGAACAGGCTCGGAATGGCTGCTGAGGCACGCATCGCCTGTTCCAAATTGCCTTCCTGGAACCAGATTTCCTGCTGGTTGGTCAGGTCGGCGGCTACGGCGGTGAAGGGAATTGGCAGGTCTTCGATATCGAGCTTGCCGAGCATGTCGCGGATGCGCCCGAAGATCTTCTCCCCGCGGATGGCGCCCAGGCTGAAGCTGGGGTCGACCAGTCGCAGCACGTCCAGATAATCCAGGCTCTCGATCCATTCGCGATATTCCGACAGCTTGCCCGCCGCATAAATGCCGCCTACCACGGCGCCCATCGAACAGCCTGCGATACAGTCGATTTCGTAGCCCCGTGCGGTGAGTTCCTCGATGACACCGATGTGCGCATAGCCTCGCGCCCCACCCGAGCCCAATACCAAGGCGACTGTTTTGCCCATGCTTTTCTCTCTGTTGGCGATGGTTTCTAGGGTCTGTTGACGTTTCGTTGCGAGCCGCGAGTGAAACGTCAACAGACCCCTAGCTTCACGCCTGAAGCGTCAGGGTTCAAGCGCTGGAGCATATTCGGCAGTACGGTGGAAATGCTTGGGGCTGCCCAGCCGTCCAGTCTCGCCCTTTGCTACAATCGTCGCCCGTTTTGCCTGCCGCGAGAGCCCTTCGATGAGCGAACCCATCCGCCTTACCCAATACAGCCATGGCGCCGGTTGCGGCTGCAAGATATCGCCCAGGGTGCTGGATGTGATCCTTGCCGGCAGTGGCGCGCAGAATCTCGATCCGCGCCTGTGGGTGGGCAATGCATCGCGTGACGATGCCGCGGTGTATGGCATCGACGACGAGCGCGGTGTGGTTTCGACGACCGACTTCTTCATGCCCATCGTCGATGACCCCTTCGATTTCGGGCGGATCGCCGCCACCAACGCCATCAGTGATATCTATGCCATGGGCGGCGACCCCCTGATGGCTATCGCCATTCTCGGCTGGCCGGTGAACGTGCTGCCGCCCGAGGTCGCCCGCGAGGTGATCGCCGGCGGTCGTGCGGTCTGTGATGCGGCGGGCATTCCGCTGGCTGGCGGGCACTCCATCGATGCGCCTGAGCCCATCTTCGGCCTGGCGGTGACCGGCCTGGTAAACAAGGCGCAGATGAAGCGCAACGATACCGCTACGGTGGGCTGCAAGCTCTATCTGACCAAGCCATTGGGCATCGGTATCCTGACCACGGCCGAGAAGAAGGCCAAGCTGCGGGCCGAAGATATTGGTCGCGCCCGTGACTGGATGTGCACGCTTAATACTCCCGGCAGCCGCTTCGGTAAGCTCGACGGCGTACGCGCCATGACCGACGTCACCGGCTTCGGCCTGCTCGGTCATCTGGTGGAGATGGCCGATGGCAGCGGCGTGACTGCGCGCATCGACTATGCACGGGTGCCGCGCCTGGATGGTGTCGAATACTATCTGGAGCAGGGCTGTGTGCCGGGCGGCACCGGGCGTAATTTCGACAGCTATGGCGAGCGCATCGCCACGCTGGACGAGGCACACAAGCAGTTGCTTTGCGATCCGCAGACCAGCGGCGGGCTGCTGGTCGCTGTGGCGCCTGAGGGCGAGACGGAGTTCCTGGCTGTGGTGAGCGAGCTCGGCCTGATGCTGGAGCCGATCGGCGAACTGGTCGAAGCCGGTGCCTTCGCGGTCGAGGTTTGCTGATGCGCAGTGACACCGACAACTATCGCGCGCTGTTCCTCGATGACGCCCCCATGATGGACGCCCGGGCACCGGTTGAGTTCGGCAAGGGCGCATTTCCCGGCGTCGTGAACCTGCCGCTGATGACCGATCTCGAACGGCAGAAGGTCGGCACCTGTTTCAAACAGCACGGGCAGACGGCGGCCATCGAGCTTGGCAACCAGTTGGTCAGCGGTAGAACCAAGGAGGAGCGGATTCAGGCCTGGGCCGATTTCGCTCGGAGCAACCCGCAGGGCTACATCTACTGTTTCCGTGGTGGGCTTCGTTCGCAGATCGTCCAGCAATGGCTGAAGACCGAGGCGGGTATCGACTACCCGCGGGTGATCGGTGGCTACAAGGCGATGCGGCATTTTCTGCTGGACACACTCGATCAGGCGGCCGCCAGTGAGGACTTCATCCTGGTCGGCGGCATGACTGGCACTGGCAAGACCGAAGTGCTGGCGCGCCTGGATCACAGCGTCGACCTGGAGGGGCTGGCCAATCACCGTGGTTCGAGTTTCGGCAAGCGCGCCACCCCGCAGCCGGCGCAGATCGATTTCGAGAATACTCTGGCGATCCGTCTGTTGAAGATGCAGGCGGCTGGCACTTGGCAGTTCGTGCTCGAAGATGAAGCCCGCCTGGTGGGGCGCTGCTCGATTCCGTTGGCGCTGTTCCAAGGCATGCAACGTTATCCGCTGGTGTGGCTGGAGGACAGTATCGAAGGTCGCGTCACGCGGATCCTGAAGGACTATGTGATCGATCTCTGTGCCGAGTTCATTGTCGAACAGGGTGAGAAGGGCTTCACTGCATTCGCCGAACGGCTGCAGCAAAGTCTGGACAATATCCACAAGCGGCTCGGCGGCGAGAACTACAAGCGTCTGGCGGCGATCATGGACCAGGCGCTCGCCGAGCAGGCCCGCAGCGGCTCGGTCGACCTGCATCGCGAATGGATAGAGGCATTGCTGAGGGAATACTACGACCCGATGTATGTCTATCAGCGTCAGAACAAGGCCTCGCGAATCGAATTCGCGGGCGAACAGGATGCCGTAGTGGAATTCCTCCAGCGGCGAGCGACACAAGTGAACCCGAGGACGTGACATGAAGAACTGGATCTGGCTGTCAATGCTGGTAATCGCCCTGACCGGTTGTGCCGGCAAGACCGACTATCGCAACAGCTGTGCAACGCAACTGGATGCGGCCTGGCAGGAGCAGAGCCTCGCCGAGGCCGAAGGATTTGCCGGCACCGTGAGCTATTCCAAGGCACTGGCGCTGCTCACCGGTGCCAAGACCCAACAGCAATTCGAAGCCTTCCGCGGCTGCACCGAAAAGGCCAAGAAGGCGCGCTTCTATATGCGCGAGTCCCGCGCCGGTCGCTGAGCTATCTCGCCAGGTCAGACCGATATCCTGGCCGGGGCGGGCGCCGGCGCAAACGGTGGATGAACCATTTCTCCAGTTCCGACCCGATCAACACCAGCGAGGCGGCTCCGAGGACTCGCAGCCAGTCCTGGAGCCCCAGCGCCGTTGAGCCGAACAGGTGCTGCAGCGGCGTGCTGTAGGTGTAGAACAACTGCAGGGCGGCGCAGACGGTGATGCTCAGCAACACCCAGGAGTTGCCCAGCAGACCTTCACGGTTGAGCACTGAACTGAACACGTGGCGGCTGCACAGCAGATAGAACATCTCACCGACCACCACCACGTTGACGGCCAGGGTACGGGCGTGTTCCAAAGACGTGCCGCGTTCCAGCTCCCAGAGAAACAGCCCCAGGGCGCCGGTCGCCATCAGCAGCGAGACCATGATCACCCGCCAGACGAAGAAGCCCGAGAGCAGCGCTTCCGATGGTGGCCGCGGCGGGCGACGCATGATACCGTGTTCGGTGGGCTCGGTGGCCAGTGCCAGGCTCAGGGTGCTGGAGGTCACCATGTTGATCCACAGCACCTGGACCGGCGTCAGCGGCAGCGCGAACTGGAACAGGATCGCGGCGATCACGATCAGCGCCTCGCCGCCGTTGGTGGGGAGCATGAAAAGGATGAATTTCTTCAGGTTGTCGTAGACCGCGCGGCCCTCGCGCACGGCGTTGCCGATGGTGGCGAAGTTGTCGTCCGCCAGCACGATATCGGCGGCGTCCTTGGCCGCTTCGGTGCCCTTGCAGCCCATGGCAACGCCCACGTCGGCACGTTTGAGCGCCGGCGCGTCGTTGACGCCGTCGCCGGTCATCGCCACCACTTCGCCGCAGGCCTGCATGGCACTGACCAGGCGCAGCTTGTGCTCGGGGCTGGCGCGGGCGAATACGTCGATTTCCAGCACCACCTGACGCAGTGCTGCGTCGTCCATCAGCGCCAGTTCCGCGCCGGTCAATGCCGGCTTGCCGACCCCGATGCCCAGTTGAGCGCCGATGACCCTAGCGGTGTCGGCATGGTCGCCGGTGATCATCTTCACGCGGATGCCAGCCGCATGGCATTCGGCGACCGCCGCAATGGCCTCGGTACGTGGCGGGTCGATGATGCCGACCAGCGCCAGTAGAGTGAAACCGCCCTGGCCGATATCCTCGAAGCCCAGCAGATGTTGTTCGTCATCGACGCTTTTCTCGGCAAGCGCCAGCAGGCGCAAGCCGCGCGCGGCAAGGTCGGTGATGCGGCGCCGCCAGTAATCGGGATCTAGCGGCGCATCGCCTGAGAGGCCACGCTGCTGGTTGCACATTTCCAGGAGACGTTCGGGCGCGCCCACCACGAAGATGCGCGTATGCCCGCTGTCGTGGTGATTGAGGCTGGCGCGAAAGCGGTGTTCGGACTCGAAGGGAATACTGTCGCGGCACGCCCAGCTCGTGCCTTCGGTCGTTGCCTCCAGGCCGGCCTTGCCGGCCAGCACCAGCAACGCTGCTTCGGTCGGGTCGCCTTCCACTTGCCAGCCACCATCGATCTCGCGCAGCCGGGCGTCGTTGCACAACAACCCTGTACGGGCCACGTCGAGCAGCAATCGCCGGTCATCGGCATCCAGCGGCCGGCCATCGCGGCTGAATTCGCCGAGCGCGGCGTAGCCAACGCCGCTGACCTGGTATTGGCGGTCCGCGCAGACCAGTTGCTGCACGGTCATTTCATTGCGGGTGAGGGTTCCGGTCTTGTCCGAACAGATCACCGTCACCGAGCCCAGCGTCTCGACGGCTGGCAGCTGCCGCACGATCGCTTGCCGACGCGCCATGCGCTGGACGCCGATGGCGAGCATCACGGTCATGATCGCCGGCAGCCCTTCGGGAATCGCCGAGGCGGTCAGGGCCACCGCCATCATGAACATTTCCCCTGGCGGGTGGCCGCGCCAGAGCGTACCCAGTGCGAAGGTGCCTGCGACCATCAACAGGATGACTGCGGCCAGCCAGCGGCCGAAGCGATCGATCTGCCGCAGCAGAGGCGTGGATATGGCCTGTACCTGGGTCAGCATTCGGTTGATCCGGCCCAGCTCGGTGTCCGCACCGGTCGCTACCACCAGGCCGCTGGCCTGGCCATACACCACCAGCGTGCCGGACCAGGCCATGCCGCTGCGATCGCCAAGTGGGGCGTCCGGTTCGACGGCATCGGCGGTCTTCTCCATGGGCATCGATTCGCCGGTCAGCGCCGCTTCCTCGACTCGCAGGTTGCGTACCTCCAGCAGGCGCAGATCGGCCGGCACCTTGTCGCCCGAGGCCAGCAGCACGATATCGCCGGGCACCAGTTCGCCAGCGTCGACCTCCACCCGCTTGCCGTCGCGCAGGACTGTGGCGCGGGCTGACAGCAGTTTGCGAATGCTGTCGAGCGCTGACGCCGCCTTGCCTTCCTGGATGAAGCCGATCACTGCGTTGACCAGTACGGCGGCGAAGATCACGGCGGTATCGACCCAGTGGCCGAGCAGAGCGGTGACCACCGAGGCAAACAGCATGATGTAGAGCAGGACGTTGTGAAATTGCCGCAGAAAGCGCATCAGCGGCCCGCGTGGCTTGATACCGGGCAACTGGTTGGGGCCATGGTGCTGCAGTCGCCGGGCGGCTTGCTCGCCGGTGAGCCCTTCCGGCCGGCAATCCAGATGTGCCAGGCCCTGTTCGGCGCGAAGGGCGTGCCAGAGGGTTTCGTCCGCGGGTTCCATAGGCAGGACTCCGGCTTGGAAATGAACGAACCTACTTAACGTACGGCTTTCCAGGCAAGACCTGGTTCGCATGCTTTGTCAGTAAAGATTGCCGTTGCTTGGCGTGCCGTCGGCGCGCCAGTAGGATCGCCGGACTGACTGGGGAAGGGGTGTTTCATGCGCGCGAAACTCGAGGCCTGTCTGGCCGGTATCAACCAGATCGTGCTCGGCAAGGAGCCACAGGTGCGGTTGGCGCTGACCTGCCTGCTGGCGCGTGGGCATCTGCTGGTCGAAGACCTGCCCGGCATGGGCAAGACCACGCTCAGCCACGCCCTGGCGCAGATACTGGGGCTCGAGTTCCAGCGCATCCAGTTCACCTCCGATCTGTTGCCCGGCGACATCCTTGGGACCTCGGTATTCGACAAGGACAGCGGCCAGTTCGTGTTCCATCCGGGGCCGATCTTCGCCGAGCTGGTGCTGGCCGACGAGATCAACCGCGCCACACCGAAGAGCCAGAGCGCTCTGCTCGAGGCGATGGAGGAGGGGCAAGTGACCATCGAAGGCGCCACGCGGCCCTTGCCAGAACCCTTCTTTGTGATCGCCACGCAGAATCCGGTCAGCTCCGGCGGCACCTTTGCCTTGCCGGAATCGCAGCTCGACCGTTTCCTCATGCGGCTGTCCCTGGGCTATCCGGCACAGGCGGCGGAAAGGGCGCTGCTGCTCGGCGACTCGCGTCGTGCGTTGCTGACCCGCCTGGAGCCCTTGCTCGATCACGCCGGCTTGTTGGAGATTCAACAGGCGGTGACTCAGGTACGGGTGAGTGATGCGCTGGTCGATTACGTGCTGCGACTGGTGGAAGCCACGCGGACCCAGCCGCAGTTCGCCTGGGGCCTGTCGCCGCGCGCCAGCCTGGCGTTGCTGGCCGCAGCGCGCGCCTGGGCATTCGTCGACGGCCGTGATTACGTGATACCGGAAGACGTGCAGGCAGTGCTGCCCGCAGTGGTCGGCCATCGTCTGCGTGAGCGCAGCGACCCCACCGGTCATGGCGGTGGTGCGCTGGTGAACTGGTTGCTGCGCGAGGTGCCGGCGCTCTGATGGACCGGTTCGCAGATCATCTGGGGCGCGCAGCATGAGATTCCTGCCGCGCTTTCGCGAACGCTGGCTGCTGCGACGCATTCCGCCTGCGTCCAGCGTACGCCTCGACCAGCGGCGAATCTTCATCATGCCCACCGCTGTCGGGGTGGCGTTCGTCGTGGCGCTGCTGCTGATGCTGGTGGCGGCCATGAACTACCAGAACAGCCTGGCCTATGCGCTGACCTTCCTGCTCGGCTCGGTGTTCCTCGTCGCCATCGTGCATACCTGGCGCAATCTGGCGGGGCTGGTGCTGCAGGCGGGCGGCTCGACGCCGGTCTTTCTCGGCGAACAGGCGCGGCTGCAGGTTCGGCTGGAAAGTCGCGGGCGGATGCACCAGGCGGTGGCGGTGGGTTGGCCGATAAGCGGCCTGCAGTTCATCGACGTACCGGCTGGCGGCATCCGCGAGCTGGAACTGATGCTGCCGACGATTCGTCGCGGTTGGCTGCGACCCGGACGCCTGCGGGTCGAGAGCCGTTTCCCGTTGGGCATACTGGTGGCATGGACCTGGGTCGACTTGCGACTTGCCACATTGATCTATCCCCAGCCGGTGGAAGGCGAGCTGCCGCTGAGTGCTGGAGCAACGGATGACGAAAGCACGGGTGCGCGCATCCAGGGTGGCGGTGTGGACGACTACCAGGGGCTCAGGACGTGGCAGCCAGGAGACTCGAGACGGCGTATGCACTGGAAAGCCTTCTCGCGTGGCCAGGGCCTGCTGGTCAAGGACTTTGCCGCCCTGGCCGGGCACGAACCCTTGCTCGATCTAGGGTTGCTCGACGGTGATCTCGAGGCGCGGCTCTCCTTGCTTTGCCAGGGAGTGATTGAACTGTCCGCCCAGCAGCAGACGTTCGCCTTGCGACTCGAGGAACGGCAGATCGGTCCTGATAGCGGACAGCGTCATCGTGATGAGTGCCTGCGCGCGCTGGCGCTGTTCGGCCTGCCGACGGAGAGGGCACCATGAGCGCACGACCTGGAATACCCCGCAATGGCCTGATCTGGTTGCTGGTGGCACAGGTATTGGTGATATTGCCGCACCTGGGGCATTTGCCGTTGTGGATCACCGCGCTGTGGCTGGCGTGTGCCACCTGGCGAATCCAGATCTTCCGCATGCGCGCCCGCTATCCGCATGGCTGGACCAAGGCGGCGATGATGATCGGTGCCGGTTTCGGCGTGTATTTCTCGCGCGGCAGCCTGGTCGGGCTGGAAGCCGGCGTGGTGCTGCTGATCGCCGCCTTCATTCTCAAACTGGTGGAGATGCGTACGCGGCGCGACGGCCTGGTGCTGGTGTTCCTCGGTTTCTTCGCGGTGGTGACCAGCTACCTCTTCGAGGACAGTCTGGTGGCCGGCGTGTACAGCCTGCTGCCTGTCATCGCGCTGCTGGCCGCGATGATCGGCCTGCAGCAGAGCCGCCTGGCCGGGCGGCCCTGGCCCACCTTGCGTTTGGCCGGCAGCCTGCTGCTGCAGGCGCTGCCGATCATGCTGGTGCTGTTCGTGCTGTTTCCGCGGCTCGGCCCGCTGTGGTCGCTTCCGCAACCGAGGGAGCGGGCCGTATCGGGTCTGGCCGACAGCATGGCACCGGGTGATATCGCCGAGTTGAGCCAATCGGGCGCGCTGGCCTTTCGGGCCAGCTTCGATGGTCCGATTCCGGAACGCGACCGCCTGTACTGGCGCGCGGTCACCTTCGAGCGCTTCGACGGCAAGCGCTGGTCCCAGTCCTTCGCTTCGCAACTGCCGGAACCACCGCAGTGGCAACGCCAGGGCGAGTCGCTGAACTACAGCATCGTCATGCAGCCGAGCGGGCGGCCCTGGCTGTATGCGCTGGATGTGCCACAGATCGAAAACGACGGTACGCGGATGATGGCCGACTTTCATCTGGAACGCCGGCAGCCGGTGGACAAGCCGCTGCTCTATCAGCTGACGTCATGGCCCGAATCGCTACGCGAAGCGAGTGCAGCGCCTGCCAGCCTGGAGCGGGCCTTGCAACTGCCCGTCGAGGGCAATCCACGCAGCCGCGTCTGGGCCGTGGAGCTGCGCCGAGCTCATCAGGACCCCGAGGCCGTAGTCCAGGCATTGCTCCGGCATTTCAATCGCGAGCCCTTCGGCTACACCCTCAAGCCACCCGCGGTGGGCGAGGATATCGTCGATGGTTTCCTGTTCCAGACACGCAATGGCTTCTGCATCCACTTTGCCGGGGCCATGACCTTCGTGTTGCGCGCAGCCGGCATCCCCGCACGAGTGGTCGCCGGTTACCAGGGCGGTGAAGTCAATTCGGCCGGCAACTACCTGAGTGTGCACCAGTTCGATGCCCATGCCTGGCTGGAGTACTGGGTGGCCGGGCGCGGCTGGGTAAGCGTCGATCCCACTTTCCAGGTGGCGCCGGAGCGTATCGAACTGGGGCTGGAGCAGGCACTGGCGGATGAACAGAGCTTCCTCGAAGGCTCGCCGATGTCGCTGATGCGCTACCGCGATATCGGTTGGCTCAACGCGTTACGCCACGGCTGGGACAACCTCAACTATGGCTGGCAGCGCTGGGTGCTCAGCTATCAGGGCGAACGCCAGCGCGACATCCTGCAGGGTCTGTTCGGCCCGCTCGACTGGCGCAAGTTGGGTGTGGCGATGGTCGCCATCGTGTTCCTGATGGTCATGTTGCTGGTGCTGCTGTCGGTCAAACCCTGGCGCTACGAGCGCGACCCGCAGCAGCGGTTGTTCGGTCGTTTCGAGCGTTTGCTGGCACGCCATGGAGTCATTCGCCTGAAGGGAGAGGGCGCTCGCGCTTTCGCCACGCGCGCGGCGCAGCAACTGCCGGAGCAGGCGGCGAGCTTGATGGCATTCGTGGAGCTGTACGAGGGCCAGCGCTACGCAGGGCAGGCATCGGACACCGCCATGCTCAAGGCGTCGCTCGCCAGGCTGCGTGGTCAACTGCCCTGGCGCCCAGCCCGGCTAGCGGCTGCGCATATTGGACGGGAATGACCTGCCATCAGGCAGTTTCACTCATGTCCGCCGCCTTCTGCTCGGCATTAAGATAGCGTGCATAACGATAACCAGAGGTAGCCATGACTCTTTCCGAATTGCTGCAATGCGTGCGTGAAACGCCTCAGGACATGCAGGTTCCCGCGAGCTGGGGCCAGGGCCGTGCCGGTTTTGGTGGTCTGGCCGCTGCGCTGGTATATGAGGCCATGCTGGCGAAAGTGCCGCAGGGGCGGCCGGTACGCTCACTCGCGATCACCTTCGTCGGTCCGCTGCAGGTCGATACCCCGGTGAGCTTTGAAGCCGAGGTGCTGAGGGAGGGCAAGGCGGTGAGTCAGATGCTCGGCCGTGCTGTGCAAAATGGCCAGGTGGTCACCCTTGTACAGGGCAGTTTCGGCGCTTCGCGCGATTCGGTCGTCGAGGTGGCCGCCGAGCCGGCGCCGGTGATACCGCCGCTCGAACAATGCCAGTCGTTGCCCTATTTACCGGGCGTGACGCCCGAATTCACCCGGCACCTGGAGATGCGCTGGGGTATTGGCGGGCTACCGTTCTCAGGCAACACCTCGCGCGAGATGGGCGGTTGGGTTCGCCAGCGCGGTGAGGTGGAGCGCGAGATGCTGACGGTGTCGCACCTGCTGGCGCTGGTGGATGCCTGGCCGCCGGCCGTACTACCGCATTTGAAGGGCTTCGCGCCGGCCAGTTCGCTGACCTGGACCATCGAGTTCGTGCAGCCCTTGCCCCGTCTGGATACGCATGACTGGTGCCAGTATCGCGCCCTGATCGAGCATGCGCGCGAGGGCTATGGCCACTGCGCGGCAGCCTTGTGGACTGCCGAGGGTGAGTTGATCGCGCTGAGCCGGCAGACGGTGACGGTGTTCGGATAAGCCACGGTGACCTCGAAGGGGCGTACTCCTTCGAGGCTAGCGATCAAAGTCTGAACTGGCCGATAGCCTTGCTCAATTCGGCTGAGAGTGCCGCCAGTTCGGTACTGGTGGCGGCGGAGGCGCTGGTCTGCTGAACGGTCTGTTCGGTGACGTCACGGATGCCCGTAACTGAGCGGCTCATTTCCTCGGCTACTTCGCTCTGCTGTGCGGCGGCCACGGCGATCTGGGTATTGCTGTCGCGCATCTGCGCCACGGCGGCGGTGATTTCTTCGAGGGCCAACCCGGCCTCACGCGCTTCACGTACGCAATCGTCGGCTTTGAACGAACTTTCCTGCATGAATTCCACGGCGTCGCGCGTCATGCCCTGGAGTCCGGTGATCATATGGGTGATCTCGTCGGTGGAGGTCTGAACCCGTTTGGCCAGGTTGCGTACCTCGTCGGCGACTACGGCGAAGCCGCGTCCCATTTCGCCGGCGCGGGCCGCCTCGATGGCCGCGTTGAGCGCCAGCAGGTTGGTTTGTTCGGCAATGCTGTGAATGACGCTGACCACGCCGTTGATCTTCTGGCTGTCGGTGGCCAACTGGCCGATGGTTTCGGCAGTCTGCTGGACGCCTTGTGACAGGCTGGCGATCGATTTCTCCACCCGCGCCACCACATGATGGCCTTCGCTGGCCAGGCGATCGGCGTTCTGCGACTGGTCGCGGGTATCCCGCGCATGCTCGGCGATATGGTTGACGGTGGCGCTCATCTCGTTGATCGCCGTGGCAGCCTGGTCGGTTTCGCTTTGCTGACCGAGCATGCCCTGTTGTACCTCTGCCATGCTTGATGCGAGGCGGCCTGCGCCCTGGTCGAGGCGTGCCGCTGCCTGCGTCACGGTGCCGACGATGCGCTGGTAACCGGTCTGCATGGCGTTGAAGGCACCGGCCATCTGGCCGACTTCGTCACGGCTGTCCAGCGGTACGCGGGCGGACAGATCGCCGCTGCGCTCCACGTGCAGCATCACGTCCTTGAGGGTGTTGAGGTGCTGGAGCAGGAAGCGGATCAGCAGTTGCGAGGCCGCGAGCAGCCCCAGCATCAGCAGCGTGACGGCCATGCCGTAGCTGAAGAAGTGCTCGGCGAGCAGTTGCCTTACGCTGGGTGCATGCGCCAGCACCGCGACATGGCCTTCCGCGCCCCGGGCGATCATTTGCGCGCCGATGGCCGGGTTCGTGCCCAGGAATCGATCATGTTCCAGCTCGACCCAGCCGCTGCGCGCATCGAGCGTCTGCCCTTCGATCACGATGCGCTGGTCGCCGGGAAAGTTCGTCAGCGCCGCGTGGCGGGGCAGCGCCACACTCTCCGGCCAGGCCTGTACGACCTGCGCCAGGCGCTCGGCAGCGGCTCGGGCGTCCTGGCTGCGCGTCTGTTGTTCCAGTTGCAGGGCGAATAGCACCAGCACAAGAACGATGATCAGCGAGACCATGTTCAGCGCCCAGAACTTGTACTTGAGGGACAGATCGCGAATCCAGACAACAACCATGACTGCTCTTCTTCGGGCTTGGATGACGGGAATGATTTCGCCTGGCTCGTATCGGCTTGCCAGCCTTAACGGCCGCAAGCGGCCAAGCTTGAGGGTTTTCTTGCGTTCAGCTCAGTGTTGGCAAACCGAAGAAGCGTTGTGCGCAGGCGGTGGTGTGAGCTGCCAGTTCCGCCTCGCTTTCATCCCGATGCAGCGCCACTTCACGCACGACTTCGGTAAGAAAGGCCGGCTCGTTCTGGCCGCTTTTCGGTTTGGGGCGCAAGGTGCGCGGCAGCAGGTAGGGCGCGTCGGTTTCGAGCATCAATCGTCCAAGGGGAATCTCGCGTACCAGCGGCTGCAGGTGAGTGCCTCGGCGCTCGTCGCAGATCCAGCCGGTAATGCCGATGTGCAGGTCGAGATCCAGGTAGGCATAGAGTGCGCGTTTCTCGCCGGTAAAACAGTGCACCACGGCCGCGCAGAGATGATCGCGGAAGGGCCGCAGGATCTCCACCAGGCGCTGATCGGCGTCGCGCTCATGGAGGAATACCGGCCGCTGGGTGCTGACGGCCAGTTCCAGGTGCGCCTCGAGTACCCGTTCCTGTTGCGCGCGCGGAGAGAAATCGCGGTTGAAGTCCAGCCCGCATTCGCCCACCGCGCGCACCTCCGGCTCAGCCAGCAGGGCGCGCAGCTGCGTCGCACTGTCGGCCGTCCATTCGCTGGCATCGTGGGGGTGAATGCCGGCGGTGCAGAACAGGTGGCGGCGCTCTTCGTCCAGTGTGCGGCACAGCCCTATAGCAGCCTCGCTGTCGGCGAGGCTGGTGCCGGTCAGCACCAGTTGCTGCACACCGGCGGCGTAGGCGCGGTCGAGTGTTGCGCGTGGGTCCTGGGCGAATGTGGGGTGGGTAAGATTGACGCCGATGTCGACCAGTTGCATGTGCGGCCTCACTTTCATAACGGAAACCAATGATAGATCAAAGGGTTGTATTTGCGGATTAGCCCGCAGACGAGCGTGGCTGGCGATCAGAAGCCTGTTGTGAGACCCTTCGACGCTTTTTAATTTGGTCGCATCCGCGATGCGGCCAGCCCCAATCCGGTACTGCTGATGTCCCGATTCCTGTCACTGCTGTTCTGCCTGATGTTGTTCCTGTCCTGGCCGGCAGTTGCCAGAGTGGCAGGGCCGCAGGCCTGGCAAGCACCGACTGATGTTCGCGACCTTGCCGAGATTCGCCGCAGTGGCGTGCTGCGCGTTCTGATCAACCAGAGTCGCAACAGCTCGGGTGAGGTCAAGGGGGAGGCGATTGGCGTCGAGTACGTTCGCCTGCGTGCCTTCGAGCGTTATCTCAATCGCGATGCCCGCAAGCCCATCAGGCTGAAGATCGTTCCCAAGGCCAAGGACCAGTTGCTGGGCGCGCTGCAACGAGGCGAGGGCGATCTGGTTGCACCAGGCGAATTGCTCGAGACGAATGGCGTAAGGCAGATCGCCCGCAGCCGGGCGGTGGTCGGCGATGTTCCGCTGATTCTCGTTACCCGCCAGGGCGCTCGGCACTTCCAGCGGCTGGAGCAACTGGCTGGACGCAGCGTGGCGTTGCCCGCCGGAAGCGCTGCCGGACCAGCACTGACCCGGTTGAACCGGCAACTGATGGCCGAGGGAAAGGCGCCGGTCGTTGTCGAATGGGTCGATCCGACGCTGGCGGTGGAAGACGTGCTGGAAATGGTGCAGGCCGGTATCTACTCGGCTACCGCGGTCGAGCAGAGCATCGCCGAGCGTTGGGCCAAGGTGATGCCCAAGCTGCGTGTGGAAAAGCAACTGATGCTGAGTGAGCCAACTGATATGCACTGGTTCATGCGCAAGGAGGCGAGCATGCTGCGTGCCACTGCTGATCGCTTTCTTGAGAGCTACAAGCCGCCGGCCAACCAGGACGCGGCCTTCGAGCGAGTCTACCGACGCCTGTACCGAGTGCAGTATCCGCTTGATCGCACCGGAAGACAGCGCCTGGAGAAGGTCCGCCCAACGCTGCAGCGCCATGCCAGAGAGTACGATTTCGACTGGCTGAACCTCGCGGCGCTGGCCTTCAAGGAGTCGACGCTCAACCCGAATGCACGCGGCGCAGCGGGCGCAACTGGGCTGATGCAGGTAACCCCCGCGACCGCACGTAGCATGGGCGTGAACGATTTCACCCAGTTGAACGGCAACGTCCAGGCCAGTGCCAGATACCTGGCCAGCATCCGTCGCAAGTTCTTTTCCAGCCCGCGTCTCAACGAGCGCGAGCGTATGGCCTTCATTCTGGCAGGCTACAACCTGGGGCCGCAGCGCGTGCAAAGCATGCGTGCCGAGGCGCGGCGGCGCGGCCTGAATCCCGATCAGTGGTTCTTTCAGGTCGAACGGATCGCGATGGAAACCATGGGTATGGGCGTGGTGAGCTACGTCAACTCGGTGAACAAGTATTACCTGGCCTACAACCGTGAGCGCTATCTACTGGAAACGGTCGAGGAAAGCGCTGCCGCAGACTGAGCGCACCTCTTAGGTCCGGCAATCACGGGTAATCGATGGCAACGACATACCAGCACCTGGTGCCGGTTGGCGTCTGCACTTGCACCTCGGCATCCAGCGGCTTGCCTACCAGGGCTCGGGCCAGCGGTGAATCGATGCTGATCAATCCCTGCTTGAGATCCAGCTCGTCGGGGCCGACGATGCGGTAGCGCGCTTCCTCGCCATCTTCATCCTCCAAAGTCACCCAGGCGCCGAAGTAGACCTTGCCATGATCGCTGGGCGGCTCGCTGACCACCTTGAGCTTTTCCAGGCGCTTGGTGAGAAAGCGAACCCGGCTGTCGATTTCGCGCAGCATCTTCTTGCCGTAGGTGTACTCGGCGTTCTCTGAACGGTCGCCTTGCGCGGCCGCTTCGCTGACCGACTGCGTGACCTGTGGCCGTTTCACATGCCAGAGCTCGTGTAGTTCGGCCCGCAGGCGGGCTTCGCCTTCTGGTGTGATCAGCGGAGTACCGGCGGGACGGGGCGGACGGTAGCGGCTCATGGTGTTTCCGGGCAGTAAATGGGTGAGTCGGTCATATCAGCTCTCTCGCAGTACGTTCAGCGGGCTCGCGTTCAGCGCGCGACGGGTACCCAGCACTCCGGCGCCTCCGACCAGCAATGCGCCAACGAGGGGTAGCAGGAGCAACCAGGGGTGCGGTTGCCAGCGCAGGTCGAAGACGAACTGGTAGAGCAGTGCGCTGACCAGTTCGCAGCCGAGCGCGGCGAGCAGGCCGCTGGTAGCGCCAAGCAAGCCGAACTCGGTACGCCGAGCCTTGAGCAGCAGTGCGCGATCGGCGCCGAGCGCCCGCAGCAGTGCGCCCTGGCGAATGCGTTCATCGAGGGTAGCCTGCAGGCCGGCGAACAGTACGGTCAGGCCGGCGGCGAGAACGAACAGCAGTACATATTCCACGGCCAGCGAAACCTGCGCGAGGATGCTGCGCAACTGCCCCAGCAGCGCCTCGACCTGCAGCAGCGTCGCCGAGGGGAAATCGCGCGCCAGCTGTACCAGTTCGCGGTCACGGCCTGCCGGCAAGTGGAAGCTGGTCATGTAGGTGGTGGGCATGTCCTTTAACGTGCCGGGCTCGAAGATCATGTAGAAATTCGGCTGGAAGCTGTCCCAGTTCACTTCGCGCAGGCTGGTCACGGTGACGTCACGCGTCAGGCCGCCCACGGTGAAACTCAGGCGATCGCCCAACTGCAACTGGAGGCTTTCGGCCAGCTCGGCTTCTACCGAGACGCCCGGCAGCTCATCCGCTGAGCCCGATTGCCACCAGTTGCCCGCGGTGAGGTGGTTGTCGGCGGGCAGTTCCTCGGCCCAGGTCAGGCTCAGGTCGCGGCGGACGGCGCGTTCGCCCTGGGACTCCTTGCTGACCAGTTGGCGCACCGGCTCGCCGTTGATCGCCACCAGGCGACCGGGTACCACCGGGTAAAGCGGCACGGAGCTGGTGGACAGAGCCTGAACCCGCTCGTTGAAGGCATCCCGGTCGACGGGCAGCACGTTCAGCACGAAGTGATTCGGTGCATCGGCCGGAAG
>JBKEBY010000112.1:0-2751 GCA_047973445.1 Pseudomonas sp. | reverse complement strand
TGGACATCCGCACGGAAAACCACACCCAGCTCGACGGAGCACTGATCGCCTCGGACAGCGGCGACCTGAAACTGGACACCGACACCTTGGGCTTCAGCGACATCGCAGGCCATGACAAGGAACACAGCTACTACCTCAACGTGGGAGGCAGCTACGGCAACGGCCAGCAGGATCAAAGCCAGCAGGGCAAGGGTGATGCCGGGGTCAATGGCTGGAGCGTCGAAGGCCACGAATACGAGCGAGACCGCCAGCAGATCGTGCGGGCCACGGTGGGCGAAGGCGAAATCATCGTACGCAACGACGAGCAAACCGACACCGACTCGACGGCAGGACTGAACCGCGACACCCGCAAAGCCTCCGAAATCACCCGTGACGAAGAAGAGCGTACCGACCTCTATGTGAGCAAGTCGTCGGTCGAAGCGGTGGCAAATCCAGGTAAGACGCTCCAGGCCTGGGGCGAGGCGCTGGTCAACTACGACGAACAAGCCAAAGCCAACTTCGAGCAGCTCGGCGTCCTGGCCAATGCCAGCCTGAACGAACTGGAGAAACTGACAGGCAGGACGTTGACGGAAGGTGCGGTCAAGTCCGGTGGTGCCGAGATTGCCGAACAGACGCTATACGGCCTGATCATGTCGGGAATGAGCCTGGATGCGGCCAAGGCACTGCTGGCCAACCAAGCGTTCCAAGAACAGGTGCTGGCCAACCTCAGTGATATCGACAACGTCTTTTCGGAAACGCCCGATCTTCTGAAAACGGTGGAGCGAGGTCTGGCCGAAGCCAACCTGCTGTCGCTACCGGACTTTGTGATCCTGTCGGACGATGAGGTCACGCCAGGAGCACTGCGCCCGGAACAGGCAATACTAGGCCGCGTCTCGGATATAAACGCCTATATAGAGGCCAACCCGGACCAAGAAAAGGCCGTAGGCTTCGTGCTAGCCGCCGCACAGGGGCCGAAAGGCCTCATGATGTGGGCTGCAAGCCAGGCGCTGGCGGATACACCGTTCGGTGAGCAGGTAGCGCAGTACCAAGCGTACCTTGAAGGCATCCTGGGCAAGGCCATCGCGGAAGGCGTCGAAGGCCATGATATGGATGCTTCGTACGAGAACGATGCCTACCTGTTAGGTGGCGGTGGGCTCATTGGTACGTTGCTGGTGGGGGCGGTAGGCAGTAAGGCGGGCAAGGCCCAGGATGGCAACTCGTCTGCGGTGAACCATAATCCGCATAGTGGGCGGACGGATGCCGAGGCTGGGATGCCGTATGAGCATCCGGTTAAGGTGGGGGAGGGGGCAAAAGAGGCGCCTGGTAAAACAATCATTGTAGATAGCCAGGGGAATGCCTTGGTTGGTGATTGGTCCGTGACCAAAAAACTAACTGCTCCTGAAAATGCATTTGCTCACTGGACGAAACATAGTTCTGAATTCCCAGAGTATTCGAATGCTTCTCAATATGTGGAGGGCGCACAGAGTTTTGTTAGTAATCCACCAGCTAATGTTCTGACAAAGATGCGGAATGGTGACACGCTGCTCTATGATCCGTCATCAAACACTTTTGCGGTAAAGACTGCGGATGGGGCACCTAGAACAATGTTCCGTCCAAGCGATGGGATAAATTATTGGAGCAAGCAATGAGTGAGTTACTACCTTGTCAATGTTGTGGATCACTAACAATTTCAGAATATGGGAAATATGAGATATGTCCTATCTGCAATTGGGAGGATGATCCTGTGCAGTCGGAAAATCCAGATTATTCTGGCGGAGCGAATGCCTTAAGTTTGAGTCAAGCTAGGGAAAATTGGAAAAGTGAGAAAATTTTAGGATGATTTGTAGCTGTAAAAGGAAGCGGGGCAGCGAATGTTAAGGTTGTTGTTGACGGCAAAATTGGTGGCCAGCTCGAAGCTCGTGGGGGGACGCAGCAAGAGGTGCAGGCAATAGTCAAAGAGAAACCTGTTGGAACGACGGTAGATAAGAGATCCGCTGGAAAAACTTCTGACGGTTACGAAGAAATGACCCTGCATCTGTATATGGTTCAAAGAATGGTTACGTTGTAGTAAATGACCGAACTGGAGAAGTTGTTCAGGTAAGCGGTAAGAATGATCCGGGTTGGATTCCCGATAGCCGAATCAATTGGGAGTGAGCTGCGATGAAAATTGATCTTCAGCAGCGCTACGAATTCTCAGATGACTTCTTCTCGCTCGACGGAAGTGTCGTGATGAAATTATCTGCCGATGCAGCGGCGGAGGTTTGTGAACGGGCTAGTCAGCATGGTTTGGTCATCGCTCGGATTGAAGGTGGGATTTGGCACTTTCCTGGATTTGAAGCAAGACTTGATTGTATTTGGGATGGCGTCGAGTTGCCGGTTGATGCCCGTGCGGCAGAGAAAAATAATTTAGCGGCAGCCGAATTTATCTGTTCAGAGAAACAAGTGCATGATGTCTTTATTGTGACGACCTTTCAGATGGTCATATGATGGGGCGAAAAGCGGACCGGGCGAAAGGGGGACAGGGCGGTTGCAGGAGCTGAGTGCAACACGGTTATTGAACTGAAGCTGGAGCATCATGCCGCATAGCCATAGCCTCCTGCATCACCTCGCCCATGACTTCTATCGGGCATTTGAAGTCGAAGCGTTTGCGCGGACGCATGTTCAGTTGCAACGCGATGGCATCCAGCTCTTCCTGGCTGTGTACCGACAGGTCTGTGCCCTTGGGCAGGTACTGGCGGATCAGTCCGTTGATGTTTTCGTTGCTGCCGCGCT
>JBKEBY010000115.1:0-4108 GCA_047973445.1 Pseudomonas sp. | reverse complement strand
CCGCTGGCACCCCACGGACGCAACTCGCTGAACTGGCAATGCGGGCAGCTATTGGGCGTGGGGATCATATCCTGCGCAAGAGGTCCTGATACCGAAAGGCATCTCGCCAATTGCTCACGCTGCCCCGGGCTGAGCTGGGAGAGCCGGGCAATCCAGCTGTTGAAATGACTCGCTCTCATGATTCACCTCCCGTATGTGGAGACGTCATGATCAGCTTAGCCTGTTGCAACAGTTAGCTCAGACATAGCCATTTTTTAAGGGGTGTAGTGAAATTTCATACATGTTCGATGCGTGTCCACCAGCCGAGATAGCGGTGCACACGAATGGGTAGCAGATCGCTGAGTGCGTCAATTGCGGCAGTTGGGGCATCGAGATTGAAATTTCCGGATAGCCTCAGTTCCGCAGCATTCCGGCTGATGTGCAGAGGCCCATCGCTATAGGCCTGCAATCGTTGCACTACATAGCCCAGCGTTTCGTTCTGCACCTGCAGCGAACCGGACAGCCAGGCGGTGGCCTGTCGCGATGACCCATGCAGTGCATGAATTCCCGATGTCGTGAACGTAACGCCATTATCGGGCTCTACGCTGTGGCGATGATGGCGCGTGACGACTTCGACCGCCTCGTCCAGCGCCCAGACGCGTGCATGGTCCCCGAATGTTTCAAGCATGCATCGACCACGTCCAAGGTGAATCGTCCCTTGTGCGCAGGTCAGCACGAGCGGGATATGGCCACCTTGCGAGCTGACCAGGATGATCCCTTCATGAAGGCTTACGCGACGCTCGCCGTCAAAATGCAGGTCCGCACGGGTATGCGCCTCGAGCGTTGCGACGGAACCGTCGGGCAGGGTCTTCTGCGCCCGCTCGGCCGTACGGGTTTGGAGGTCTGCTCCCATCCATGAGCGGAGACCTGGTCGACCGAGCGTGCCGGCGCCAAGCGCAAGGCCCCCCACAATCAGACTGCCGCGTAGAAATGCACGGCGAGAAGGATTTGCCTGAGCGTCCAGCAAGGCACTGGGAGAGGTTTCTCGCAACGGCGACAGAGAGCGCTCGAGCAGAGCCTGCAACTGCAGCCAGGCCTTGCGGTTCTCGTTGCTGTTGCCGAGCCAGGCCTGAAAGCACCGTTCGTCGCCGTCGTCGCATAGGCCCGAGCTGCGTCTTGCCTGCCAATCGATGGCTTCTTCCTGGGCAGGCGTCATGGTTCGAACTGGCAGCATGCCTTGAGGCCCTGCTTCACATATTGATGTATGCGAGGGATGGAGACGCCCAGTTCGGTAGCAATTTCGGCATACGTCATACCCTGTGCCTGGCTGGCCAGAAAGGCATAGCGAGCCTTTGAGGACAGATGCGACAGCAGGCGGTCGACCTGCACCAGGGCTTCGATCACCGCAGCGCGATCTTCGGCTGAAGGTGCTTCGTCAGGTTGATCCGTAGCCAGGCTCTGTAGGTAGGCGCGCTCGATGTCGCGGCGACGCCAGTTGGCATAGAGCAGGCGCTTGGCAATGGTCGTGAGCAAAGCGCGCGGTTCGCGGATACTGGTCGTATCGGCCTTCTCGATGATCTGAACGAAGGTCTCGGAGGCTACATCCGCTGCATCCTGGCGGCAGCCCAGGCGGATTGCGAGCCTGTTCCATAGCCAGGGATAGTGTTCGGTGAACAGGAGGGTGAGGGCGTTTTCGCGACGTGAGTCCACGTTTTAACCATTCTAGGGTAACAGTCGGTCTTGATACTCATTCTCAATACTGTCACACCCCTGTCCTTCCGGCAATTCGTGACTGCCCTCACGCAAGCGGAATCCTGTTCCGGGTGATGCTGTGTTGCCGGTGCTTGGCTACTCGTCGAATTCTTCCCAGCCACCCATTTCTTTCCAGCGGTTGACGATGCCGCAAAACAGCTCGGCGGTCTTTTCGGTGTCGTAGCGGGCCGAGTGCGCCTCGCGACCGTCGAATTCGATACCGGCAGCTTGGCAGGCCTTGGCCAGCACGGTCTGGCCGTAGGCGAGGCCGGCGAGAGTGGCGGTGTCGAAGCTGGAGAAAGGATGGAAGGGGTTGCGTTTGATGTCGCAACGGGCAATCGCCGCGTTGAGGAAACCCAGGTCAAAACTGCTGTTGTGGCCCACCAGGATGGCCCGCTTGCAGCCAGCCGATTTCACCGCCTTGCGCACGCTGCGCAGGATCTCGCCCATCGCATGGGATTCGGCGACAGCCATGCGTAGGGGATGATCCAGCTTGATTCCAGTGAACTCGAGCGCAGCGGCTTCGATATTGGCGCCAGGAAAGGGTTCGACCCGGAAGAACATCGTTTCCTGCGGATAGAGCAGGCCCTGTTCGTCGATGCCGATGGTTACCGCGGCGATTTCCAGCAGGGCATCGGTGGCGCAATTGAAGCCACCGCATTCGACATCGACCACCACCGGCAGAAAACCGCGAAAGCGCCGAGCCATGGGCGAGCGTGGTTTACCCGAGAGGTTGTTCTCCAATTCGTCGTCGAACTGCTCCTCGCTCATGCGCTTGCCTCCAAACGCCATTGCAGGGTTTCGCCGGCTCGCAGGGGCACGACATTGTGCTCGCCGAAGGGCAGATGGCCGGGCACGTTCCAGGGTTCGCGTACCAGGCTGATCTGCTCGGTGTTGCGCGGCAGACCGTAGAAATCGGCGCCGAAGTGGCTGGCGAAGGCTTCCAGGCGATCCAGCGCGTTGCGCTGCTCGAAGGCCTCAGCATAGAGCTCGATCGCCGCATAGGCGGTGTAGCAGCCGGCACAGCCACAGGCATTTTCCTTGGCGTGCTGGGCGTGGGGAGCCGAGTCCGTGCCGAGGAAAAATTTCGGGCTGCCGCTGGTGGCGGCGTCCAGCAGGGCTTCCTGGTGGACGTTGCGCTTGAGGATCGGCAGGCAGAAGAAGTGCGGACGAATCCCGCCCACCAGCATGTGGTTGCGGTTGTAGAGCAGGTGATGCGCGGTGATGGTCGCCCCCACGTTACTGCTCGCTGTCTCGACGAACTGCACCGCATCGCGCGTGGTGATGTGCTCGAACACCACCTTCAGCGTCGGAAAGCGTTCGGTCACCCGTCCCAGTTGCTCGTCGATGAAATGCTTCTCGCGATCGAAGATGTCGATTTCCGAGCGTGTCACTTCGCCGTGCACCAGCAGCGGCAGGCCGACTTCGGCCATGGCTTCCAGCACATGGAAAATGTTGTCGATCTTCGTCACCCCTGAGGCCGAGTTGGTGGTGGCTCCGGCGGGGTAGAGCTTGGCGGCGTGTACGAAACCGCTGGCTTTGGCGGCGCGGACGTCCTCGACGCTGGTGCCATCGGTGAGGTACAGCACCATCAAAGGCTCGAAGCGACTGCCGCTTGGTCGGGCATCGATGATCCGCTGGCGGTAGTCGTGCGCTTCGGCAGCATTGCGCACCGGCGGCACCAGGTTCGGCATGATGATCGCACGCGCGAACTGACGTGCTGCGTCCGCCACGGTATGCGCAAGTGCCGCACCGTCACGCAGGTGGATATGCCAGTCGTCGGGACGCAACAGGGTAATACGGTCGGACATGGGGTTTTCCAGGCGGCTCAAAACGTGCGCGAATGCTACCGGAAAATCCGTCAGCCCGCTTCCGGCCTGAAAACTATAGGCACGATTGCATGGTGTAATGGTCTGTGTGGTTAGTTTGTTAACTCAAGTCCGGATGATCAGGATTCTGAGACAAAGCGCTGTGACGAGTCATAGTGGGCTATGGCGAGGAGCAGCAACGCCGTATCGGAGCCCTGAGCGCCGAAATTGACTAACTGAACTGACCAGGCAGGCCACCTAGGGTCTGTTGACGTTTCGTCCGCGGCCGCGCCGTAGCCTGTTTTTGCGCGAGGCAAGGTATGAGAAGAGAAGTTTGGTCATTCCAAATGAACGACGAATAACGCCGCATCGCGCAAAAACAGGCCCGGCCCGAAGGGTTGCGCGAGAAATGGCGCCAGCTGTCGTTGTAGGACTTGGCAAGGGAATAACCATGGCTATGTCTGAGTTAGCTGTTGCATAGCCGCTCGTCCCAGCGCTTCCCTCAAGCAAATCAATGGATTGAGCTGGGTCTTATGACGTTCGAGCAGGCGACGCCATCCCAAGTAATG
>JBKEBY010000094.1:0-17295 GCA_047973445.1 Pseudomonas sp. | reverse complement strand
TCTGCTCGCGGCTCATTTCGAGATAGAGCAGCACGGCATCCACCGCGCCCTTGCGGTAGCTGTGCCCGTTCCAGTCGACGCCGGACAGGCGCGTCTCGGCGCTGAAGGCAATCGCCTTGATCTGGTTGCGCGCCGGCTCCTGAAGGGTGCTCAGCGGGCGCAGATACTCGACGATGGACTTGCCTTCCGGGGTGTCGTCAGCCAACGAGGCCAGCAAGGCAGCGTCGGCGACAACCTTGCCGGCCACGCCCGGAGCCTTGATCACGGCGCTGCAGCGACGGTTGCCAAAGGTGATCGTGCCGGTCTTGTCGAGCATCAGCACATGCACGTCGCCCGCCGCCTCGACTGCGCGACCGGATTTGGCGATCACGTTGAGGCGCACCAGACGATCCATGCCGGCAATGCCGATGGCCGAGAGCAGCCCGCCGATGGTGGTCGGAATCAGCGTCACCAGCAGCGCCACCAGATACACCAGCGGCAGGTCGCCGCCCGCATAGCGGGCGAACGGCTGTAGGGTCGCCACCACTAGCAGGAAGATCAGAGTCAGGCCGATCAGCAGGATGTCCAGCGCCACTTCGTTGGGAGTCTTCTGCCGCTTGGCGCCTTCAACCAGGGCGATCATGCGATCCAGGGTCGACTCCCCCGGGTTGGCGGTGATGCGCACCAGCAGCCAATCGGAGACCACGCAGGTGTTGCCGGTGACCGCCGAGCGGTCGCCGCCGGACTCGCGGATCACTGGCGCAGACTCACCGGTGATGGCCGCTTCGTTGACCGCGGCGATGCCTTCGATCACTTCACCGTCGCCAGGAATCAGCTCGCCGGCTTCGACCCGCACGATGTCGCCCTTGCGCAGCTGACTGGCGGCCACGCTCTGGTACTGCTCGCCGCTCTTGCGCCGAGCGGTCAGGCCCTGACTACCGGCCTTGAGACTGTCAGCGCGGGCCTTGCCACGGCCTTCGGCCAAGGCTTCGGCGAAGTTGGCAAACAGCACGGTAAACCACAACCACAGGGCGATCTGCACCGCCAGGCCGGTACTCACCGCCGGGTTGGGGAGCAGGCAGAGGATGGTGGTCACCACTGCTGTCAGTTCGACCACCAGCATTACCGGTGAACGCACCAGCTGACGCGGATCGAGCTTGACGAAGGCCTGCTTCAACGCAGGCCGCCAGAGCGCGGCAAAACTGGTTCGTGCCGGAGTGGAAAGGGTCTTGGCGCTGGTCTGCGCCTGAATCGGGGCATTCATCGTGTGTCTCCGTTAGAACGCCAGGTGTTCAGCCAGCGGGCCGAGGGCCAGCGCGGGCAGGAAGGTCAGGCCGCCGACCAGCAGAATGGTCAGGGTCAGCAGGACGACGAACAGCGGCCCATGGGTGGGGAAGCCGTTGCCATCGATGGGCGCACGCTTCTTCGCCGCCAGGCTGCCGGCGATCGCCAAGATCGGCAGGATGTAGCCGAAGCGACCAATCAGCATGGCCAGTGCGATCATCAGGTTGTGATAAGGCGTATTGGCGCCGAAGCCAGCGAAGGCCGAGCCGTTGTTAGCTGTGCCTGAGGTATAGGCATACAGCGCCTGGCTGAAACCGTGCGCGCCGGGGTTGCTGATCGACGCCGCCGGCCCGTCGAGGCTGATGGCCAGGGCGCAGAACACCAGCACCCCGACCGGCATCACAAGCAGCGTGGCGACCAGCAGGCGCACTTCCCGCGCTTCAAGCTTCTTGCCCAGATATTCCGGGGTGCGGCCGATCATCAAGCCAGCCAGAAACACCGCAATCAGGACGAACAGCAGCATGCCGTACAGGCCTGCGCCGACGCCGCCGAAGACGATCTCACCGAGCTGCATGTTGAACAGCGGCAGCATGCCGCCGATGGCGCTGAAACTGTCGTGCATGGCATTGACCGAGCCGTTCGACGCCGCCGTGGTCGCCACGGCCCACAGCGCCGAGGCGGTGCTGCCGAAACGTGCTTCCTTGCCCTCCAGCGAGCCGGCCTGCTCGATCGGCAGCGCCGCCAGGGCCGGATTGGGCTGGTATTCGGCCCACAGGGTCACGCCCAGGCCGACAACGAACAGAATCAGCATGCTGGCCAGGATCGCGCGGCTCTGACGCAGATCCTTGACGTAGTGGCCGAAGGTAAATACCAACGCCGCCGGAATCAGTAACAACGAGGCCACTTCCAACAGGTTCGACCAGGCCGTCGGATTCTCGAACGGGTGCGCCGAGTTGACGCCGAAGAAGCCGCCACCGTTGGTCCCCAGTTGCTTGATCGCAATCTGACTGGCCGCCGGGCCGAGCGGGATGGTCTGGTCCGCGCCACTCAGGGTTTTCGCCTGCACATAGTCCATCAAGCTCTGCGGCACGCCCTGCCAGACCAGGAAGATCGCCAGCAGCACACAGAACGGCAGCAACACGTAGAGCACCGCACGGGTCAGGTCGACCCAGAAGTTGCCGATACCGCTGCTCGACTTGCGTGCGATGCCACGAACGAAGGCCACCAGCACAGCCAAGCCGACCGCCGGGCTGACGAAGTTCTGCACGCCCAGGCCCACCATCTGGCTGAAGTAGCTCAGCGCCGCCTCGCCGCTGTAAGCCTGCCAGTTGGTGTTGGTGACGAAGCTCACCGCGGTATTGAACGCCAGAGTCCATTCCAGACCCTGCAACTGCTGCGGATTGAGCGGCAGCAAGTGCTGCAGCAGGAGAATGGTGAACAGCACCATCAAGGAGGTCGCGCTGAATGCCAGCAGAGCTAGGCTGTAGGACCTCCAATCCTGGTCGCGCTCGGAGTCGACCCCGGCCACCCGATAGCACAGGCGTTCCAAAGGTTGCAGCACCGCGCTCAGCGGGTTGCGCTTGCCCTCCATGGCGTTAAAGAAGTAACGCCCAAGGAAAGGCGCCGGCACCAGCACCAGCGCGAAGAAGGCCAGAATCAGCCAGTAGTCTTGGACTTGCATGGGGCCTCCTAGCTCTGCCGTCCGGCGCGCAGCAACGCGACCAGTAGGTAGATGAAAAGCCCCAGGGCCAGGCCCAGGGACACCCCGTCGAGAATGCTCATGTTTTTGCTCCGTGATGCGGTCTGCACCGCCTTGAGCAAATTCTTGATGCAGTGGGAGTAAAGAAACGAGCCCGCAGGAGATGCCAAGCCGTTAAGAATGAGTAATTTTTTAACGCGAAGTAAGGAATATCGGTATCAGGTCTGGTTGCTCGGTCACAGTGTCGACTTGGGTTTCAAAGGCAAACGATGTCGGTTTTTGACCGGAAACTGCCTCAGCCCGAGGGCAGCCACCGGCCCAAAAGGGCTCCTGCACGAGCGGTACCAAGCGGTTTCGGCACCAAATGTCTCGACCACAACTCGATAAAGCTTCGTATCTTGCCCGCAGTAGTTTGCGGTAGGGATGTAAGGCGGGAGTACGCCTTCATCGTCGCCAACCTCTTGGTCTTCTGCATCAACGCAAGTCTTGTTGATCACGGCGCGGACACCTTCGACGACGGCCTTACCTCCTGAGCTCTGTTGGTGCCAACCGGCCTGCCCTGAAGGCACAGCCGGCTTTTCGCTGCCCCGCCACACTCAAGTTCCGATTATCCCGCCATCATCCCGCGTGATCAGCACCGTCGACGAGCGCGGGCGGGATTGGCCGTCGCTGGCCGGAAAGCTCAGTTCGGGGTGCTGTACGTTGATCCACATGGCGCGGTAATCCGGGCTCCAGGTGATGCCGGTGATTTCGCACCCGCGCGGACCGACCAGAAAGCGCCGCACCTCTCGCGTGCGTGGATCGGCGCAGAGCAGCTGGTTGGTGCCCATGGCCTGCATCGCCGGCTCGTCGTCGCCATAGTCGGTTTGAATCCACAGCCGTTCCTCGGCATCGAAGGCCAGGCCGTCCGGCGAGGAAAAACTGTCGCCGTTGATGGTTCCGGTCAGGTGCGCCGGGACCGGTTTCCCATCGGCATCGCGCGCGCCCTCCCGCTCGCCGGCAAGCAGGAAGATTTCCCACTCGAAGCGCGTCGCCGCCGGATCGCCGCCCTGCTCGTTCCAGCGCAGGATCTGCCCATGCAGGTTCTGCGGCCGCGGGTTGGCCTTGTCTACCGCCACCTTGTCGCCGCGCTGATCGTTGTTGGTCAGGGTGACGTAGACCTCGCGGGTGCGCGGATGCACCGCCACCCATTCCGGGCGGTCCATGGGCGTGGCGCCAAGCCGGTCGGCCGCGGCGCGTGCGTTGAGCAGTACCTCGGCCTGGCTGGGGAAGCCGTTTTCCGCCGTCAGCCCATTCTGCCCATGAACCAGCGCCAGCCACTGGCCGCTGCCGTCGGCATCGAAACGCGCGACATAGAGCGTGCCCTCGTCGAGCAGCTGGCGGTTCTGCTGATCCGCGTCGGGCACGTAGCAGCCGGCGGGCACGAACTTGTAGACATATTCGCCGCGCGAGTCGTCGCCGGAATAGAAGGCCATGCGCCCGTCCTCGCCCAGCGACAACACCGAACATTCGCGGCAGTAACGGCCCATGGCGGTTCGCTTGACCGGCTGCGACTGCGGGTCGAAGGGGTCGATTTCCACCACCCAGCCGAAGCGGTTCGGCTCGTTGACATAGCCACCGTGGGGTCGACTGGAATCGGGTGTGGCATCGAAACGTTCGTCGGCGCTTTCCCAGCCGTAGAGCTTGCTGCGTTCACCACCCGAAACGCCGTAGCGGGCATGGGCGGTTCGTGAAGCGAGGTCCTCGGCATCGCGATTGAGAAAGTAGTTGTGCCAGTTTTCCTCGCAGGTCAGGTAAGTGCCCCAGGGCGTGATACCGCTGGAACAGTTGTTCAGCGTGCCAATGATGCGTGTGCCACTCGTGTCGGAGGCGGTCTTGAGCAGTTCGTGGCCGACCAGCGGACCGGCAACCGCCATCGGTGTCAGTGCGCTGATGCGCCGGTTGTAGTGCGATGGATACACCCGTTGCCACTGGCCGGCGCCATCCTTGCGCACTTCGATGATGCTGACGCCATGGGCGGCCTGTTCCTTGCGCACTTCGTTCAACGGTCGGCGACTATCCACCAGGCTCATGCCATCGGGATGCAGCGGCGGGTTGACGTACTCGTGGTTGATCGCCAGTAGGCCGTGCCCGTCGGGCGCTTCGGGGAAGGGGAAGAAATGCATGCCGTCGTGGTTGTCACCGGCCTGCAGCAGTTGCGCCTGCCAGTCGTCGCTGGCGTCGGGTTGCCACTGCGGCGCGTCGTTCTCCACCGGGTCGCCCCAGGAAAAGAACACTCGGGCGCGATAGCCCGGCGGTACCTGCACGCTATCGAACGTCGGGTCCAGCTGCGCCGGAACGGATTCGAAGCCCAGCAACGTGCTGCGTACCGCAACCACACTGCAGGCGGGCAGCCCACCGCCGAGAAAAGCCACGCTCGCAAGGCCCAAGCCACCCTTGAGCAGCCCACGTCGGCTGCGGTCGACCACCTCGCTCAAGTTCGGCTGGCGGCTCGGATTGATCGACTGGTCGTCGAGCGCCGCGAGGGAGGCGTGAAAGTCGCGGAAATCCTGCTTCATGTCGATTGGAGTCCTCAACGCATCATTCGATGCTGTAGTGAAAGGTCTTCTGTACACCGCACTGCAACTGAGCCAGGTCACTGCTCTGACGGAACTGGCGCAGGAAGTCGCGCAGCAGGCGTTCGCTGCGCCTCAGCACGACGCTACGCCGGATGATCGGGTACCAACTGGCCACCAAAGCCAGCATCAGGATCGCCATGACCGCCTGGGCCACCACTGGCCTCGCTGACCAGCCCCAAGATGGACATCTGTTCAACTGCATGTTGCATCGCTGTTTCCTCCTACCCGGCCTGGGCAACTGTTATTGAATGACGACTGCGTTACCGGACGATGACTATTCGTGGCCCAGGGCATCGGCGATCACCATCCAGGACCGGTACTTGTAGTTCTGCGTTCCCTCGGGCATTCGCTTGCGCCCGTCCTGTACCACCAGCAAGCCCTGGTTCCAGGGGCCGCTCGCAACGGTCGAAGACGACGGTGCGCAGCAGGCGTACGGCCTCGACAGCAACGGGAGCGAAATCGGAGATGGATAAGGCAGCGGGTGCATAAATCGCCACGTACTCACCCGTGCCATGGCAGGCGGCCAGGGCGATGCCAGTGGCCATACATGGGGTGTCCCTGTCAGGCAGCCGCCAACCGGTGCCTATCAAAGGCGCGTGGGGCGACAGGAGTCAGAAGTGAACGTCAGGCCGAGTTTGTAGGTCGGGCCGTACTCTTCGTACTGGGCGTTGTGGCACTGGCGCCCGATGGCCGATGCCGCCCTCGCCTATCGTCAGATTGTGCTGGATGCCTGGGCTGGGCATCCCGGTGCTCGACTCTGACTGACCATAGAAGAGGCTGTTTGAGGTAACGCGGGCAACGCCTTTTTACTCATCCGTTCGAGGTACTCATTTGGTCTGTGGCAAATCGCCGCCCCCTACCAAAACCGGGGTATTTCTTGTCGAGGCTCAAGGTTCGTCTGCCGGGTTTGCCGCGTAATGCGCAGCAACTAGATCCAGCAGGAGCGTAACTTGTGAATACGATCAAATACATGGCCTTGTCCGTTGCACTGGCTTTTAGCGGTCAGGCTCTGGCGGATGCTGCAGACGACTTGCCGCATGTGAAGGTCAATCTTGTAGCTCCGCCCCAGGTGCATGCCCATGAGCAGGTTTCGAAAGAGCCGCGCGTGGTGCAGTTCCGTATGGTGATCGAAGAAAAGAAAATGGTCATCGACGACCAGGGTACCACGCTCCAGGCGATGACCTTCGACGGCTCGATGCCCGGCCCGACCATGGTGGTGCACGAAGGTGACTACGTAGAGCTGACCCTGGTCAACCCGGCCACCAACACCATGCCACACAACATCGACCTGCATGCGGCCACCGGTGCGCTGGGTGGCGCCGCCCTGACCCTGGTATCTCCCGGGCAGGAAGCCGTGCTGCGCTTCAAGGCTGACCGTGCCGGGACCTTCGTCTACCACTGCGCGCCCGAAGGCATGGTCGCCTGGCACGTACTGGCCGGCATGAGCGGCACCTTGATGGTGCTGCCGCGCGAAGGCCTGAAGGACCCGGCCGGCAACCCGCTGCATTACGACCGCGCCTACACCATCGGCGAGTTCGACCTGTACATTCCCAAGGACAAGGACGGCAAGTTCAAGGACTACAACACGCTGCTCGACAGCTATGCCGACACTCGCGAAACCATGCGCGGCCTGATCCCGAGCCACGTGGTGTTCAACGGCCGGGTCGGAGCCCTGACCGGCAAGAACGCCCTCAAAGCCAACGTCGGCGAATCGGTGTTGCTGATCCACTCCCAAGCCCCCCGCGACACCCGCCCGCACCTGATCGGCGGTCACGGTGACTGGGTATGGGAAACCGGCAAGTTCGACAACCCACCGCTGAAGAACCTTGAGACCTGGTTCGTGCGCGGTGGCTCGGCCGGCGTTGCGCTCTATACCTTCCGCCAGCCCGGCGTCTATGCCTATCTCAACCACAACCTGATCGAAGCGGAAATGGGTGCGGCTGGCCATATCGTGGTGGAAGGTGGCGAGTGGAATGAGGATCTGATGAAGCAGGTCAAGGCGCCCGGTCCGATCACATCGCAGGAGTGAGACCATGCGTCGCTTCGTGTACCTCGCGGCCCCGCTGCTGGGCCTGTTGACAGCCTGCGGCGAGCAACCTCTGGTAGAGCCGGAGCTTGTCACTGTCCCGGCTGGCCTGGCGCGCTACCACTTGCCAGGCACCAACGAGGTGCACGAAGAACGCCTGGAAGAATTTTCCATCATGCGCCGCCAGGTCAGCCAGGCGGAATATGCCGCCTGCGTCGATGCCGGCGAATGCCCGACACTGGAGGCAGTGGATGACGTTTCGGCACAGTTGCCGGCAGTGGGATTGAGCTGGCAGGACGCAAGCGCCTATGCGGCCTGGCTCTCGCGCCGGAGCGGCCATAACTATCGGTTGCCGCGGCATGGCGAATGGATACTCGCGGCCGCCTCGGCCTACATTGACGAAACGCCGGTGGCAGACGATCCACGCAACCCGGCACGCCGCTGGCTCGCCGAGTATGCACAACGTTCCAGCCGAGAACGCCTGCCTGAAGCGCTCAAGCCTTTCGGCGGCTATGGGCGTAATGAGTACGGCTTGCTGGATGCAGGAGGAAATGTCTGGGAGTGGACCGACACCTGCTTTTCGGGCAGTGGTAGCGACTCCTGCAACATTCGCATCGCCGCTGGACGTCACCCGTCGGTACTGTCCGACTTCGAGCGCAACCCCACCAGCGGCGCCTGCTCGGTGGGCCTGCCTCCAACCCATCTGGGCCTGAGACTGGTGCGCGAAGGCTGAGCAAGCCGGATTGCCCTGGTTTCCCATCAGTTTCCAGAAATGAAAGACGCCTCGCCGAATCACTTCGACGAGGCGTTTCTGGTTAATGACCTACCTGCAGATCAGTTGGAAACGTCCCTCAGCAAACGTACCTTGGTCTCTACCCCAGAAAGATTCATGCACCGTTACGTCATGCACAAGCGCATCGACGTCTGGGCCTTGCGCGCCATCCATGAACGCCACACCCGCCAGCACCATCAGTATTTCACCGACGTGACATGAACCTCACCTTCCCCATCGCCGACTGGTTCATGGGCACTACGGGCCTGCGCCGCGGAATGCTCGGTCGCCTGTTCAACGGCTACAGTAACAAGCAGGTCAAGGAAGAGCTGAAGCCGGTCATCGCGAAATTCCGCAAGGGCGAGCAGCATGTGACGCTCGATGGCCCGGAACTGAACGAGAACAAACTGGGCGCGATGACCACTCGCTAAAGGCATGATGAAACACAGGATAGAACACAACCACTTGGAGAGATCGATATGAACGAGCCATTACGCCTGGACCGACTTCGCGGGTTCGTCATCGAGCTCGCTGCCCTGCTGGAGCAGCAGCCGGAGGAAGCGGCAATTCTCGGGCAGGGTCAGAAGCTGTTGCGGCAACTGGTCGAACACGATGACTGGCTGCCCGAGCAATTTGCCGTGCCGCATCCTGAACATTATCTGCAGTACCTTTTGCATGCCGACTCGCTGCAACGTTTCTCCGTGGTCAGCTTCGTCTGGGGGCCGGGGCAACGAACGCCGGTGCACGACCACCGGGTCTGGGGAATGATCGGCATGCTGCGGGGCGCCGAGCTGGGGCAACGCTTCGAGCGCCAGCCCGACGGTACGTTGCGCCCTGCAGGCGAACCGCTGCGACTTGAGCGCGGCGAGGTCGAATGCGTGTCGCCCGCCATCGGCGACATCCACCAGGTCAGCAATGCCTTCGAGGATCGTGTCTCGATCAGCATCCACGTCTACGGCGGCAATATCGGCGCGGTGAAGCGTGCCGTTTATCAGCCGGATGGTAGCGAGAAGTTGTTCATTTCCGGCTACAGCAACAGCCTGCTGCCCAATATCTGGAGTTGACCGACAATCCCAGCCGAGCAGCTTTTTCCGCTGCTCGGCTGGACGCTGCGACGGCTGATTCGAAGACGCGAGCCGTGACTTGATGAATAACAACCAGGGCCAATGCCGATTGGCATTTGTGATTATCGGCTCGGTTTAGCAAAGTGACCGGACCAGACCGGATCTGATACAGCGGGCAGTACGCGATCTCATTTTTTCAATACAACACCTGCCTTTGTCTACAGACACACTCTGCGCTATATTTGCATCCATAGAAACAACACGAGTGCTATCAGTCATGGCGGCAGTTATCCAGGCACAGGCCTTTACCAAGGATCAATGCACAGCCGGTTTGCGAGCGGCAGTGAATATCCTCGAAAAATGGCAGGCGACTACCGAGCAGGCCTGCAACATTCTTCGCATTTCGCGCAGCACCCATGTGCGGGCCAAACTGCCCAACGACGCATGGGCAGTGAACCTCGACGCTGACCAGATGCAGCGCATCAGTTTCATCCTCAACATCCACGCGGCCCTGCGCCTGCTTTTCGACAATCCGGAGAACGTGTACGGCTTTCCTACGATGGTCAACCACAACGAGTTCTTCAACGGGCGCTCCCCACTTGAGGTCATGGCCCAGGGCGACATGATTTCCCTGTACGAATCGTTTCGGCGCATCGACAGCCTGAGAGGCGCGCAGTGGTAGACCTTGACCAGCTTCCCGTGCGTGCCGAAGCGCATCTGCGAGCCTACCGACTGGTCAATTCCAAGTTTCCCCCCATCACCCTGTTCGACGACGTGGCAAATGTCGACGAGTTTGAAACGCTGTATCAGTTGCAGATCCTGACCAACCCCAGGCTGCAGAACGAGACCGGGCGTCTCGAGCTGATTGCCCGCGCGGAAATACCTTTCGGCATCCCCGGCTGCTCATACGCCACGGCGCCCTTCACCCATGTCAATCCAGCCGGTTCGCGCTTCAGCGACGGAAGTTACGGTGTGCTGTACCTGGCCAGCAGCATGGATACGGCACTCGCCGAAGTCTGCTATCACCAGAACCGATACTGGTCCAATGTCGAAGGCCTGAACTACGAGCGATTCGTCTTCCGCGGCCTGTCATGCCAGTTCAACGAGGCCGGCATGCTCGACGCAACAGTCATCCCGATGACGGATCCGATCTACGATCCCGACGACTACTCCCTGGCCAATCGCTTCGGCCGCGGAGTGAAAGAAGCCAGGTATCCCGGCTTGCGCTACCGTTCGGTACGTAACACGAGCCAGGATTGCTGGGCACTCATGACACCAAGGCCGGTAACTTCCATCATCCAGACCGCCCATTACGAAATGATCTGGAACGGCTGCATCTCCAGCGTCAGCGCCATTCGTGCGGTTTGAACGATATGGCGATGCCGATCGCCATACCTATCCAACCCCCATGGCAAGGTTGTCGGCGATGATTCCGATGATCACACCTGTCGAATCTACGTTCTCTGCAAGACCACCCTGTTTGATCTGGGCGCTCGTCATACCTCCAACGCCTGGGGACGCCCCCTGACGCTGCGCGCTGCGGTAACCAATGTGGGCAACAAGGCGTACTGGTCATCACCAGCTTGGCATTAGGAGCACCCGCACCATGAGCCTGTCGGCCACAGTAGACTTCTGAGACCGCTACCACGCGAAGGCAATAAGGGTCCGCTGTGCCAGACAGCGGGCCCGTTTCAGACAGAAACAGGTGTTTTTCAAGCAGCACAAAACCCGTCATGAGCACAATGGCGGATAGCCGTCGACTTTCCATGAAACACACTCATGGGCGCGCATCTTCACTGCCGTGACCATGCCCGAACACGCGATTGCGGCTGCACCAGGCCAACAAGCAGACCAGGCACAGGGTGAGAACCAGACCCGTCAACATTCCACCGTAGCCCAGCCCATCGAGCAGAACCCCCGCCAACAATGGGGCCATTGTGCGCGAAGCAACGAACAGGCTGGATTGCACGCCGTAGTCAATTGCGGCCAAGGGCTGGCGGGCATGGTTCATCATTAAGCCAAACAACAGGCCCGCGCTGGCGCCCATGGCCAACGCCAACGCCATGGCCGCAGCCATTAGCGCCGCCCCACCCAGCTCAGCCATTACCACCGCGGCAAGGCCAGCCATCACCAGCGCGTTCAATACAGCAAACAGCGGTAGTGCCACTCTGACGCCGATAACGCGGATCAGGTGCCCAGCCAGCATGCTGGCAACTGCAGCGACCAGGCCACCAATCACACCGATACTCCAGGCGACCTGTTCCTGCGCAAAGCCGTGATCCAGCATCAGAGGCTTCAGGTAGACCCAAGCCGCACCGATGGCCGGAAAGTAGAACAACAGCAGCAGCGTCCAGAAGCGATGCTCTGCAACATGAAAATAGCCGATCAACTCCCTGAACCCGGCGCTGGGCGATTGGCCAGAAGACCTGCCGACGCTGCCGTCAGTACCGATCCAGCGCAGCAAAATCACACAGGGAAGGATGCTTGCCGCCATGACAACAAAGGGCCACGCCCAACCCAATCGTGCCTGCAACACCAGCATCAATCCGCCACCTGCAATGGCCGCCAGGGACATGGCAAGGGAGCGAATGGAACCTGCACGAATACGCTCGGACCCAGGCAGGATGCGAATAGCCAGCGCATTGACAGGTACATCAGCCCATGTCCCCAGCAGGCTTGCAACCATGACCAGCACGAACATGAGCGGATATGACGTGCTGGCCAAATCATTCGCTGCCAGCAACAACAGAACCAGTGCATAGCCCGTACTCAGCATAATGGCCCAGTTGCGGTAGCTGGCCTTGCCCAGGTGCCAGCGATCCAGTGGCGCAGCCAGTACGAACTTGAGCACAGCCGGTAGGCCCGCCAGTTGCATCAAGCCGATCTCAGTGCCGCTCCAACCATGCTGGCGCATCACCAGCGGAAGGCCGACGAAGAGGTAAATGATGGGCGCTGCCAGCACCAGATTGAGCCAGCCGATCAGCAACTGTTGCGGCCACCAGGAGTGAGGGTCTCTCAGGGCAGTGCTACTCATGAGCGCCGCCCCAGATGCAGCCATACAGGAGCCATCGGGAATTCGACTCGGCCGAGCGACTGGATACCAACCAGGCCCGCGTCCGCCATCATCCGGGGGATTTCGCCGGGGCGCGGCAGCAGATTGCCGCGCAGCGCCACCGTGCCGTAGAACGGCAACACTCGCGCCACCACGTCTGGCTCATCAGTGTGCTCGGCATGGGCCATCAGCAGCAGGCCACCAGGGTTCAAGGCGTCTGCCGCCTTACGCACGGCAGCCTGCGGATCGCGCAGAAAATGCAGCACTGCCGAACACCAGATCAGGTCATAGCCACTGCCGATCCCGTCCGTATTCAAATCACAACCCAACGCCTGGAGTCGATCCGACAGGCCTGCCGCAACAACATTCTCCTGCGCGACCGCTGCCGTCTCGGCCTGGTCGCAGAGCACTCCATGCCATTCAGTCAAACACCGAGCCAAGGCGATGCCGACATGGCCAGGGCCACCGCCAAGATCGAGCAGGCGTCCTACGCTTGGCAAGGGTGGTAACAGGCTCAGCAAACGCAGTACCGCCGGCACCGTAACCACGCGCTGCTCCTGGCTGATCTGCTCGCGTGCGGCCTGCGCCCAGTTGCCCTTCGGCGCGGCCTCGCCTTGCGGGTCAAAGCCATGGCGCAACAACATCCTCCACTGCGCTGCGAAGCGCGACAGAAAGCGCGCACGATACAACCATGCCTGCGCGCAGTTGTCGGTAGAGCCCTCGGAGAAATATCGCAGCGCCTGTGGCGATGTACGGTAATGCGGGGGCTCCGGCGACTCCGCAAAACCATGGCGCGTCAACAGGGCCATGCTCCACAACAGATCCAGCCAAACGGCTGTGGCAGCAGGATTCAACTGAAGCCGCTCGGCAACGGCTTCGGCGCTGGCTGCCTGCTTCAAATGCTCGAACAAACCGAGCGCCAGCGCCTGTTCCAGCGCTTGTGTCTGGATAGGGGCGGCAGCGATGTTCCAGAACGGCTGCAGGGAATGCGAAGTATGAAAGTGCATGTTATTGGCTCCTTACATCCGCCAGGTCAGGCGCAGGCCCGCTTCCCGCGGTGGGCTGTAAACAGTGACGAAGCCGTTCTGATAGCCAGCGGCGTCATAGGTCTTGTCGGTCAGGTTGTTGGCATAAGCGCTGATTTCCCAATTGTTGCGCTGATAACCCGCAACCAGATTCACCAGGCCATAGCCGTTACGTCGGTACCGGTTGGCCGCGTCGAGATAAACCTTGCTCGTTCCCACGACACTGGCCTGGGCATACCAACCTTGTGCCGCGTCGTAGCGCAAACCGATATGGCCGTTCAGGGCTGGCGCAAAGGGGTTACCAGCGCAAAGCATCTCGAGCCACTATAACTTCCAGCTGAGAATGACTATTATTCAATTATTAGGCGATCCGGATTCATCCTTAGGCATTTCGGAGCGGAGCCGCATCGCGGAAAGGGAAGACGGAAAGGAAGGGAGCGACATGACCTACCGATTCAATGCAACGGACACCGCTGCACCCTCGCGGCTTGGCCAGGGCACCTGGTCACGCTCGCAATTGCCATCTGAGCTTGGCAACTGCACGACCGACATATGCCACCTGGACGACGGCCTGGCACTGGCCTACTCCCATTACCGCCCCCGGCGTGACCTGCTGGAGTGCAGCACCATGGAAAGGGACGGTCGCGCCCTGACCATCACCATTGCGCTGGAAGGTGAATCCAGCACCATCGGCGCCGACGGACAGCGCTTCGACTTCATTGCGGGCCACAGCACCGTGGCTGCCTTCTCCAGCGTTCGCGGCGAACGACGCTTCCCTGCCAGTCGCGCCATTCGCCAATTGCGCCTCATTGCCAGCGAGTCGCTGCTGCAACGCTACCGCCTGGAACATCTGCTCGAGGGCGTGCGCAACGACCATACGGCCCGGCACCTCCATTTTGGCCGACATGGTGGCGCCACCCAGAACCTGGCCCAAACCCTCGTGCATATGCACGGTCGCGACGCCGGCGTGCTCGACTTGCAGATCGCCGCGCTCAGCCTCCTGGCCGAACAAACCCGCACCCTCCAGCCAGCGCCCCTCGCCGTCGGCAAATTGCGCGAAGATGACCGGGAGCGAATGCTGCGCGCCCGCGACATCATGATGCGTGCTTTCGCCAGTCCGCTAACCATCGCCTGGATGTGCACCACCGTCGGCACCAACGAATTCAAGCTCAAGCAGGGTTTTCGCGAACTGTTCGGCACCACCCCCCACCGCATGCTTACCGACATCCGCATGCGAAAGGCGTGGGAATTGCTGGAAACCGGCTTGCATGTTTCCACCGTGGCCTACCAGGTGGGCTACCAGCATTTATCCAGCTTCAGCGCCGCCTTCGAACGCTATTACGGCCGCACGCCAAAATCGGTGGCCAATCCCCGCAAAGAGCACTGACGTGCACTTCACCGACCTCGCAGAACTATTTCGGACACATGCCATGAACACTGAAGCCCCCACACTCTCCGCCGTGCCCTCGACCTTGCGCATCCCACTCGCGGCCAGGGCTCTTGGCGGTAGGTTGTTCCCACAGATGGCAGTCGATGACCGCTATGCGGCCGACGCGCTCGCGCACATCGGCGATGATGGCCTGCAGTGGCTGCGCGACCATCAAAGCGTCTACGGTACCCTGGCGCGTACCCAGCGCTTTCGCGACCAGGCACGCGACTTCGTGAGCCGTCATCCCGACGCGCACGTAATCAACCTCGGCTGCGGCCTGAGTGACTACCTGCAATGGATCGACAACGGCCAAGTACGCATGACCGACGCCGACCTACCCGAAGTCATGAGCATTCGCCGCGAGATTCTTCCCCCGAGGCACGAGCGCCACACACTGGCAGAACTCGACCTCACCGCTCAGGGCTGGTGGGATCACCTTGGTCTACCCGCCAACCGCGAAGCGGGGCCGGTGTTCATGATGAGCGAAGGCGTCTTCATGTACCTGCAACCGGCCACGGTAAACGCCCTGCTGGCCACCTTCGGCGAGCGTGCGCCGGCTGGTTCCGTCTTCACCTTCGACGTGATGTGCTGGCTGTCCATAGGTCGCGCCAAACGCCACAGTTCGGTCAAGCACACCGACGCCGAATTCCACTGGGGGCCGCGCAAGTTGGCCGATCTGACCGCGCCGCATCCCCGCCTGATGCTGCAATCAGCGCACCAGGTGATGGGCGACTACAGCCTGTTTTACAAACTGCTGCAGCCGGCGTTCAAAGCGGTGACGGGCGTACCTCTCTATGCGGTGTACACGCTGATGACCAGCCCCGAGAAAACATGACATCGCCAACACCCAGGCCATGCCCCGGTAAGTAAACGCATCTGTCCGGCAAGCTCATGGCTCGGTTTCACCTTGGGCACCAGATTCACAGGGGGAGCGAGCAGGTAGCCTCCAAAATCCTCGGGCAAAATAAGGCGCCGCCCACTCAGCGGCGGCGCTACTTACGAGTTATATGGCTGTCCCACTGGCCCTGATCGGGACGACTACCGAGCTTGATGGCCGCCACGTCAGTGTAAAGGCGGCCATCGGCGCCCCTGAGGTAAGCGCCATTACCCATACCAACCCGTTATCGAGGTATGGTCGAGCAGATTGCAAAGCACCAGCGACACGAACAGGGCTGTGCCACCGTCAGCACGAAACCCATCGCCAGCCCCAACCAGGTGTGCACCCAGGCCATGGTTTGACCAGAGCTCTTGAACATCAAACTGCGCCTCCGGTCATTAGCCGTTGTATCAGTGAAGCGGCGGCGGCCATTAACGCACCGCCGCCCAGCAATACCACAGCAATTCGGCTGAGGCTGCGAGCCGCGAAGGCCCACAGAAACAGCACCGGGTAGAGCAGCAGCGCCAGTATGGAGCCCAATCGCTCACCATCATGAAACTCCATACCTGCCGTAAACAGGCCTGCCACACACAAGGCGATAAAGCCCCAGCAGAACGCATAGCCGCCCACTATTCCAAGCAAAATGCGAACACTTAAACGGCGTGCGCCGTAGTGAAATACGATAAACTCTGCCTCATCAGAACTGGTACTTTAGCGTGGCGTGCAAGTTACGTGCGGCGCCGTAATTATGGTAATGGGTGCTGGTTCGGTAAGTTTTATCGAACACATTATTCAAATTGGCGGTCAGGCTCAGTTGATCGTTAAAACGATACTGTGTCATGAGATTTGTCACTGCATAACTATCCTGGGTGTAGATGCGTTGCAACGCCGCATTGGCGTTGGTGCTGTAGATATCGCTTTGCCAATGCACGCCGCCGCCTACGGTTAGCTTGCTTAGTTGTGCGGGCGTCCAGGTAGTGAACAGTTTGAAGCTGTGCTTGGGAACGTAATCTGTGTTCAAACGATCGCCATCGGCATTTTCCGTAACGATGCGCGCATAGCCGCCTTGCAATTGCCAGCCGGGGGCCAATTCACCGGATACCTCCAGCTCCCAGCCACGGCCCTTGGTGCCGCTGGCTGCAACGTAGGCGAATCCGCCTTCCGGTGTCAGCCTGTCGCCATCACGCACAGCCAAGTTGTCCTTGCGTGTTTCAAACGCAGCCAAGCTGGCATTCAGACGCCCGTCGAACCATTCACCCTTCAGACCCAACTCGTAATTCTTGCCTTCCTCGGGGTCGAGGATGCTTCCACTCACATCCTTTGCGCTCTGCGGATTGAGGATTTCGGTGTAGCTGGCATAGGCGGAGAGCCACGCGTTCAGGTCGTACACGATGCCGGCGTAGGGTGTGAAAACCGAGCTTTCCCTCCTATCGTCGGTTGTATCTCCGGTCATCTTATCAACAACACGGG
>JBKEBY010000122.1:0-3699 GCA_047973445.1 Pseudomonas sp. | reverse complement strand
GGCTGATGGACTGGATGTACTCGTCGCCCTCGGAGAGGAAGCCGCCGGTGCCGGCAGTCGGGTCGTAGATGGTGACGATGCTGTTGGGCTTGAGCTTGTCGTCCTGCCCGGTGATCACCAGCGAGGTGGTCAGATGCACGATATCGCGCGGGGTGAAGTGCTCCCCGGCGGTTTCGTTGGAGCTTTCCGCGAACTTGCGGATCAGCTCCTCGAAGATGATGCCCATGCCGAAGTTGCTGATGCGCTCGGGGCTCAGATCAGTCGCGGCAAAGCGCTGCACCACCTGATACAGCAGGTTGGCCGAAGAGAGCTGCTGCACGAAGTTGTCGAACTCGAAGTGCTCGAAGATCTCGCGGGCGTCCTTGCTGAAGGACTGCACATAGCTCATCAAATCAAAGGCGGTCTGGGTGTCGGACAGCGTGCCCAAGGTCAGCTTGGAGGCATTGAAGAACTGCTGTCCGGCCGCACGCAGCAACAGACGCTCACGCACCAGATCAGGCCGGCCTTCCTGCGCGTAGGACTCACGGATCACCGCTTCCTTGGTCGGCTCCAGCACACACTCCATCCGCCGCAGCAGGGTGAACGGCAGGATGATGCGACCGTACTGCGATTGCTTGAAGTCACCGCGCAGCAGGTCGGCAATCGACCAGAGAAAGGCGGCCGTCTGGGAATGGTTTTCCGTGTTCACGCAACTGCTCCAGGGCGATCGGTCAAAGCGGCTACTTTAACCCGCCGGGAGTCTAAATCAGATGTTTGGCCATCAAGAAAGGATGGAACCCATTGAAGGCCAGCACGCAATCGGCAACGTAATCTCGATAGGGGCGCGCTAGACTTCGGCTGGCCGTTCCACAAGCGCAATGCTCTGGATATTCTGTTTGCGCTGACAAGGAGTTACCTTGAATCCTTTCCTTCGTAGTTGTCTGCTGCTCCTGCTGCTCGCCCCATCTCTTCCGCATGCCAAGGAAGCCAAGGAACCTGCCCTGGCCGCAACGCCTGCCGGCTATGCAGCCGAGGGTAGTTGCCTGGGCTGTCATGCCGAACAGGCCAAGGCCTGGAAGAACTCCGATCATGATTGGGCGATGCGCCCGGCAGATGCGTCCAGCGTGCTGGGCAACTTCGCCGACGCGCGATTCAGCGAGGCCGGTGTGGAGGCTCGGTTTTTCCGTCGTGACGACCAGTACTTCGTACACACCGAGGGCGAAGACGGCAAGGCGGCTGACTTTCACATTCTCTACACCTTTGGCCATCGCCCGCTGCAGCAATATCTGGTGGCTTTGCCGGGTGGCCGGCTACAAGCCCTGACCATCGCCTGGGACAGCCGTCCGGCCAGTGCTGGCGGGCAGCGCTGGTTTTCCCTTTACCCTGGGCAGCGTTTCGCACCGGATGATCCGTTGCACTGGACGGGCCGCTACCAGAACTGGAACGCCATGTGCGCCGACTGCCATTCGACCAAACTGGAGAAGGGCTACGACAGCCAGAACGATACGTTCGCCACCACCTGGCACGAGCAGAGCGTCGGCTGCCAGGCATGCCACGGCCCGGCCCAGGCCCATGTGGATTGGGCGAAACAGGCCACGCCCGGCACGGCATACGACCAGGCGGACGACATCGGGCTGAAGGTGGATTTCGCCGCACTGGGCGGGCGTGGGCTGATCGAGCAATGTGCGTTCTGCCACAGCCGCCGCCAGGTCCTGGGGGCAGGCCAGCAGCCTGGGCATCCGTTGCTGGATGCCGCGCTGCCCGCAACCCTGCGCCCTGACCTGTACCATGCCGATGGCCAGATTCAAGGTGAAGTCTATGTGTATGGTTCCTTCACCCAGAGCAAGATGTACGCCGCCGGCGTGACCTGTACAGATTGCCACGACCCCCACAGCACCCGAGTCAGGGTCGAGGGCAATGGGCTCTGTCTGCAATGCCACAACAGCAATCCCCAGCCCCAACGCTTCCCCGGCTTGCAGGCGAAGAACTATGACAGCCCCTCGCATCACCACCATGCCCCGCAGTCGGACGGTGCCCAATGCGTGAACTGCCATATGCCGGAAACCACCTACATGGTGGTCGACCCGCGCCGTGATCACAGCATGCGTGTTCCTCGCCCGGATCTGGCGCAAGCCACCGGCAGCCCGGATGCCTGTACCGGTTGTCATGACGACAAGACGCCTGCCTGGGCCGCCCAGACCATCGAGGGCTGGTTCGGCGAGCCCCAGCGACCGGCACACTATGGACAGAGTTTCCATGCTGTACGCGAGGGCCGAGAGGATTCACTGGCACTGCTTACCGAAACCATCAGCGACCTTGCCAAGCCGGCCATCGTCCGTGCGACTGCGGCCGAACAGCTGGCCGAAGCAGGACCACCGGCGCTGCCAAGCCTGACCAAGGCTCTGGGCGACGACAGTGCACTGGTACGCGCCTACGCGGCCAGCGGTTTCACTGGGCTGCCGCCGGTGCAGCGCGTCAAGCATTTGTTGCCACTGCTCGACGACCCTCAGCGAGCCGTGCGCGACGAGGCCCTGCGTGCGCTGGCCGGCATTCCCCTGATTGCAATGCCCGAGCCTCGGCGCGAGGACTTCAAGGTGCAATTGGCGGACTACGAACAGCGCCTGCGTGACAACGCCGACCTGCCAGGCAACCGACTCAATCTGGCGGTGTTCCTGGAGCGCAGCGGGCGCCAGCTGGAAGCAATGGAAGCCTATCGGCAGGCCCTGCGGATGGACCCCTATTTCTCCCCGGCGCGGGTCAATCTCGTGACATTGGCCAACAATACCCTGCACCAGGACGAGGCGGAGCAGGTGCTGCGCGATGGCCTGGCACTGGTCAATATGCCGGCCGGCGATCGCGGCAATCTGGCCTACATGCTGGCGCTGCTGTTGGTGGAGCATGGCCAGCCCGACGAGGCCGTACAGTGGATGGATGAGGCGGCTCAGGCGCTACCCGAGCATACGCGAGTCCGCTACAACCAAGGGCTGCTGCTATTGCAAATGCAACGCCGGGATGCCGCGCAAGCCGCCCTGGAAGCGGGACTGGAGCAGGCACCCAATGACGCCGACCTACTCTATGCGTTGATCTACCTGCATGGGTCTGGTGGCGAGCGTGAGACTGCGGTCACCTACTGGCAGCGGTTGAAGAAGGCAGCACCAAACGACCCCCGGCTGCAGCAGTTGCGTGGTCAGTTGGGAATTCGATAAGTCCATGGACTGAGGCGCATTTTGCGCGCCGGGCCGTTGACTGCATGGGGCAAAGTCGCCTCGCTTCCAGTCCTCCGGTCGAGGTAAGAGGAATACCTCGACATCAACTCGCCTTGCTCGACACCTGTGGCTCCACTAGTCTGGTTATTCAACATAATCGGACAAGGGAAACCACTCCATGCGACTCAGAAGGTTATATGTAGCGCTTCTCAGCACTGTAATTTTCTCCGGCTATTCGGCAACGACGCCGGTACATGCCGAGCAAGCGGCACCCGCTTCAGCCACGCCGACCGCACAGGTGGTACTGCCCTACGCCGAGCAGCAATTTCGCGGCAATATCGGCACCACCTACCTGAACTCGGACGCACCTCGGTTTCCGGCTCCGCGCAAGGCACCGGAGGGTGCGCCCAACGTGCTGCTTGTGCTGCTCGACGATGTCGGCTTTGGTCAGTTCGCGACATCCGGGGGCGGGGTACCCTCGCCAAAAATGGATGAGCTGGCCAAGCAAGGGGTG
>JBKEBY010000002.1:0-1917 GCA_047973445.1 Pseudomonas sp. | reverse complement strand
TACAGAGATTGCAGGTTTCTCTCCGAGGCGCTGAGCGGCACAAACGATCTGATCCTCGATATAGCTGCGCAGCATTCTCAAGCAACCACGCTCGACAGCCTCACTCGTACTGCGGCCCGGCGATGTATCGCTCAACGCCACCCGCGCCTCTTCAGCGCCATACAGGATACGCTTGGTATGAGTGCGCAACTGTTCGGTCAGAAGCGCCATACCTGGGGTGATATACCCTCCCAGATGCCTACCATCCCCGGCCACCAGATCAATAGTCACGGCTGTGCCCAGATCAATCACGACGCAGGACTTGCGACACAACTGATAGGCCGCCACAACCGCCAACCACCGGTCGAGCCCCAGCCGCTGAAAATCCTCGTAGCCGTTCGTCACGCCAGCAAGCTTTATGGAAGGCATAGCGCACACCACTTCGACGCCTAACGAGCCAGAGATCACTTCGGCAAGCAGACGAGTCTCCGCATCACTTCGAACACTGACTAACCGGCAGTGCGAGATATTGATCGAACACAGGGACAATAACTCTTCCAGCAGCCGCTCAGGCTCATCGGCAAGCCCCGACGCATGGATGATGCTACCCACCTTGAGACTGATCACACGCCACTTGATAAAGCTGTTTCCGCAATCGAGTTCAAGAATCATGATCAAGCCTCAGGCTCAGCTCACCACCGCTAAAACGGCTTTCCTGCCCATCCACCATCAACCTCAATGCCCCTTGCTCATCAACACCCAATATCAGGCCCTTGACGTGCTGCGAACCTGTGCTCAAGCAGCAGCGCTGCCCACGCCAGATGTTGCCACTCTCCCATTCCACTCGCAGCCCGGAAAAACCTTCGTCAGCGTGCCGACTGAGATAATGTTGCAATGACCGACTCAAGACGCGAGCAAGCTCGTTCCGATCTACCAGATTCCCGCTCTCGACCCGCATCGACGTCCAGGCCTGCCCTATCTCCACTGGGCCGGCAATCATGTTGACATTAATTCCGACACCGATGACGACATGACAGGCATCGGCTGGATCGCCGGTCAGCTCAAGCAGTATCCCGGCGATCTTCTTCCCATCTACATAGATATCGTTAGGCCATTTGACCCCTGCTCGCTCCACGCCCATCTGACGCAAAGCGTGCATGACGGCCAGACCAACCACCAGACTCAGACCCGACAAACGTTGAGGCCCTCCTGTTATCGTCAGTGCGAGCGTGTAGTAGAGATTCTGTGCAGGCGGACTCACCCACTCCCTTCCCCGGCGCCCCCGGCCACTGGTTTGAGTTTCGGCAAGAACGACGAAAGGCGGAGGAGCCCCAGAGGAAAGCAACCTGAGAGCCTCGGCGTTTGTCGAGTCGGTATTATCCAGAACTCGCAACGCCCAGCCGAGCTCATCGAACTCCAACTCGAGACCCTCCCTATCAAGCAACGAAATGGGCTCTGCCAGTCGATAACCCCGCCCAGGAACTTTATGGAGCTGTATATCCAAGTTCGCCTCAAGCCTCTGCAGATGCTTCCACACTGCGCTACGACTGATACCCAGCGCGGCCCCGAGCTCTTGTCCCGAGTGGAAACGCCCATCCTGCAGTACTTTCAGCAAACTATTCATGCAACCCCCTACCAGCGAGGCGGGCATCATAGCGGCAGATGAAGCAAGAGCCCAGCGCAGCCATTTTCTTCGACACAAAGACAAACCCCCGAGCCTCTTACGAGGATCGGGGGTTTGAGATAGAAGCTTGACGATGACCTACTCTCACATGGGGAAACCCCACACTACCATCGGCGATGCGTCGTTTCACTACTGAGTTCGGGATGGGATCAGGTGGTTCCAACGCTCTATGGTCGTCAAGCAATTCGGTTGCTGCCTCGGGGTTGAGCCGCTGCAGCGAATTGGGTATGTGATACTTGGATGTTACCTTGTTA
>JBKEBY010000117.1:0-8274 GCA_047973445.1 Pseudomonas sp. | reverse complement strand
TGGAAAAGCAGCACTGTCGGAAAGGGCGAGTCCTGCAGCGGAAACAAGGCCGATAACAATGCTGATCCAGGAGATCGCTTGAGCGCTGGGCCCCCGCTGCGCGAACTACAGAATGGCCAGGGCACTGAGCCCATGAAAGGCCGGATATACGCATGCAACCGCACCGACGACAGGAGCAGAGCACAAGCTTTGCCCACTACTTGTGGGGAGAGTCCATATACGCATTGTTAGGCTCTACCACTTTCGTGCAAAACGGCTCCTGACCGTTGTGGAAATATAAGAGTTCAGGCCATGCCCTTGGATTGCTAAAGCCTTCATGCGGTCAACGACGGGCTTGCCTGGGCGCAGTGAATTATAGAGATAGTTCCGGAAACGCCCTGACTTGAAGCGTACATGAATTGCATGGCGGTTATTTCATACGATTCGACGTTGGAGTTTCCATTGTTGTTTTTGTACGGCGTCATGTGCCAACTCCTTTTTATGTGTAGAGCCTAACTATTGGAGGTAAGCACCGCTCGCGCGCTTTTTTGCGAGTGTGTGCTTGAGCGACTAGTTATCCGACAATACACACCGTCCTGCGCAGCAGGGCTGTAAATGCAATGAAAACTACGGCAGGTGAAAAATGAAAAAATACGGCGCAGCGCTGTATAGACACTCGGTGTGCGCATTAACTTCGTTATGCTCCACCGAGTGTCTATACAGCGTAATAGCTGATTTTTCGATTTTTCGCCAGTCGGATTCCTTGCCATTTACGTTTCTCCTACACCGATGGGGCCTATTGTTGGGTAACTATAAATAGACACCAATTGGTGTATAACTTCCCGGGCGGGACTGGTGGATAATCTTCCTTGTCATTCCTCTGTTCCTTGTCTAGGCTGCTGCTTTCCGGGTCAGGATGACCTGTTTGGAAGGATATACACCATGGACGGAAAGCCTCGTTTGCTCAATCAGATGCGTGAGCGTATTCGGCTCAAACACTACTCCATTCGTACTGAGCGCGTCTATTGTGAATGGGTGAAGCGCTTTTCGCTTTCATCAGTATCGCCATCCACAGGAGATGGGCGCTCAAGAAATCGAGGCCTTTCTTACCGAGCTTGCTGTGGCACGTAATGTATCGGCATCCACGCAGAATCAGGCGTTGTCGGCTCTGTTGTTTCTTTATAAAGAAGTGTTGTCAATGGATTTGCCCTGGCTTGCCAACGTTGTGCGGGCCAAGAAACCGCAGCGTTTGCCCGTGGTTTTGACCGTTGAAGAAGTGCGTTCCGCTCTGACGCAGCAACGCGACTGCGCTGAAACGTCAACAGACCTTGGAGAGCGGGCAGGACATCCGCACTGTTCAGGAACTGCTCGGCCATTCCGGTGTGAAAACCACGATGATCTATACCCACGTGTTCAATCGTGGCGGGCTGTCGGTGCTGAGCCCTCTGGCTCGATAGTTCGCGGCGGCGATTTGCTCATATCCTGCAATCTCCCGTTAATCTCTCTTCTCGTCCTGGCCGTTGCATTCGCCGCGCGGCTCTTCATATAGTGCCGCCGGCATTTTTTGCAGGCCGGGTGCGCGACGCATGTATGGCGCGCCGGCTGATCCATGGATGAGAGGCCAATGATCGAGCTCAAGAGTCTGACCAAACGATTTGCCCAGCATACGGCCGTGGACGCGTTGTCATTCAGCGTCCAGTCCGGCGAAGTGCTGGGTTTTCTCGGCCCCAATGGTGCCGGCAAGTCCACCACGATGAAGATGCTCACCGGTTTTCTCGCGCCGACTTCCGGTACGGCGAGCATCTTCGGTTGCGACATCCAGACCCAGACGCTGCAGGCCCAGCGGCAGATCGGTTATCTGCCCGAGGGTGCGCCCTGTTATGGCGATATGACGGTGCGCGGCTTTCTCGAATTCATCGCCGAGGTGCGCGGTTATCGCGGCGCGGAGAAAAAGCAGCGGGTGGCGACCGCCGCGGCCCAGGTGGAGCTGGAGAGGGTGCTGGGGCAGTCCATCGAGACCTTGTCCAAGGGCTTCAAGCGCCGGGTCGGGCTGGCGCAGGCGATTCTGCACGATCCTCGGGTGCTGATTCTTGATGAACCCACCGATGGCCTGGACCCCAACCAGAAGCATCAGGTGCGTGAGCTGATTCAGGGGCTGGCCCAGGACAAGATCGTGATCATCTCCACGCATATTCTCGAAGAGGTCACGGCGGTATGCACCCGCGCGTTGATCATCGCCAGCGGGCGGCTGGTGGCCGATGGCACGCCGCTGGAGCTGGAAAGCCGCTCGAAGTATCACCAGGCGGTGACGCTGATCAGCGATGAGCCGCTGGACGATGTCGCGCTGGCCGCATTGCCGGGTGTGGCGGGGGTCGAGGTCAATCAGGCCGAGGGCAGCCTGACCGTGCTGGCGCAGCCGGGGCAGGTGATCTTCCCGCAGGTCAATGCGCTGGTCGCTCAGCGCGGCTGGGTGGTGAAGGAGCTGGACGTGGAGCGCGGCCAGCTGGATGAGGTGTTTCGCAACCTGACTCGCGGGGAGGCGCTATGAGCCAATTGCCGGTGATTTTCAAACGCGAGCTGGGCAGTTACTTCGCCACGCCGCTGGCCTATGTGTTCATCCTGATCTTTCTGGTGCTCTCTGGGGTATTCACCTTCTATTTGGGTGGCTTCTACGAGCGCGGCCAGGCGGATCTGGTGCCGTTCTTCAGTTTCCATACCTGGCTGTACCTGTTCCTGATTCCGGCCATTGCCATGCGGTTGTGGGCGGAGGAGCGCAAATCCGGCTCCATCGAGTTGCTGATGACGCTGCCGATCACCCGCTTCGAGGCGGTGACGGGCAAGTTCCTCGCCGCCTGGGTGTTTGCCGGTATCGCCTTGCTGCTGACCTTCCCGATGGTGATCACCGTCAACTACCTGGGCGAGCCGGATAATGGCGCGATCCTCGCTGGTTACTTCGGCAGCTGGCTGCTGGCGGGCGCCTTCCTGGCCATCGGCTCGTGCATGTCGGCGCTGGCGAAGAACCAGGTGATCGCCTTCATCCTGGCGGTCAGCGTTTGCTTCCTGTTTATCGTCAGCGGCCTGCCGATGGTGCTCGATGCCTTCGCCTGGGCACCGCAGTGGCTGGTGGACGCGGTGGCTTCGCTGAGTTTCCTGATCCGTTTCGACTCGCTCAGCAAGGGTGTGATCGATCTGCGCGACCTGTTGTATTTCGTCACGCTGATCGTCGCCTGGCTGGCAGCCACCGCGGTGGTTGTCGATCTGAAGAAAGCGGCATAAGGGAGCCCACATGAAACGAGTGATTTATTCGGGTGCCGGGCTGCTGCTGATCGCGCTGGCGTTCCTGGTCTTCAACATGGGCTCCGGTCTGCTGTTTACCAATGCCCGGCTGGATCTGACCGAGCAGAAGCTCTACACCATTTCCGAGGGCACCGAGAGCATTCTCGAGGAACTGGAGTCGCCCATCGAGCTGCAGTTCTTCTATTCCGATGGAGCCGTTCGGGACCTGGTGGCGCTGCGTAACTATGCGCGGCGGGTCGAGGAACTGCTGCGAGCCTACGAGCGGGCGGCGGGCGGCAAGCTCAAGCTGCAGGTGATCGACCCGCAGCCGTTCTCCGAGGAAGAGGACCGGGCCGCAGAGCTCGGGCTGCAAGCGGTGCCGCTGGATCGCAGCGGCGACAAGGTCTATTTCGGCCTCGCCGGCACCAATGCCGAGGGCCATACCCAGACGATTCCGTTCTTCCCGCTGGATCAGGAGGAGTTCCTCGAATACGAGATCAGTCGTCTGGTGCAGAGTTTGGCAACGGCACAGTTGCCGGTGGTGGGAGTGCTGTCGGGGCTGCAGATCAATGGCGGCTTCGACATGCGTACCCAGCAGGCAACGCCGCCATGGATGGTGCTGGAGGACATCCGTCAGCTGTTCCATATCGAAAGCCTCAAGCAGGATATCGACATGATTCCGACCAATGTTTCGGTGCTGATGCTGGTGCATCCCAAACAGTTGCCGGAGCAGACGCTGTATGCGGTCGATCAGTTTGTGATGCGCGGCGGCAAGGTGCTGGTCTTCGTCGATCCGTTCAGTGAGGCCGATCCGGGTTCGGCGATGGGGCCGGGTGGTTTCGCCGAGGAAAAGGCCTCGGAGCTGGAGCCGCTGTTCAGGGCCTGGGGGCTGCGCATGCCCGCCGATCAGGTGGTGGCGGATGCTTCCTACGCGATGTCCGTGGGTGTGGGCCCCGAGCGCAGGGCGGTGCGCCATCCCGGTTGGTTGAGCCTGCCGCAGCAGGCGCTGGATGCCGACGACGTCACCACGGCCTCGCTGGAGAGCCTGACCATGGCCACCACAGGCTTGCTCGAGCCGCTGGAGGGTGCCAGCACGCGCTTCACACCGCTGATGCGGAGTTCGGGTTATGCCATGCCGATCGAGGCGGGGCGTTTTGCCACGCTGCAGAATCCCGAGGAGTTGCTACGCGGCCTGGAGCCCACCGGCGAGCGCTACACGCTGGCGGCGCGCATTCAGGGGCCGGCGCAATCGGCGTATCCGAACGGCATCGAGGGCCGCAAGGATGGCTTCAAGGAAAGCGACAGCATCAACGTCATCGTGGTGGCCGACACCGACCTGCTGAGCGATCGCATGTGGGTACAGGTGCAGGACTTCTTCGGTCAGCGCTTCCCGCAACCGTGGGCGGACAACGGCAGCTTCGTCATCAACGCGCTGGACAACCTGTCCGGTAGCGATGCGCTGATCAGCGTGCGCTCGCGTGGTCGTTTCGCCCGCCCGTTCGTGGTGGTGGAGGAGTTGCAGCGTCAGGCCGAGAATCGCTTCCGCGAGACGGAGGAGGTGTTGCAACACCGTCTGGCCGAGACCGAGGCGCAACTGGCCGAACTGCAGAGCCCCGATCCCGAGCAGGCCCTGGAACTGACCGCCGAACAGCAGGCCGCGCTGCAGGGTTACATGCAGGAGAAGCTGCGGATTCGCAAGGAGCTGCGCGAGGTGCGCTATCAGCTCAATGCCGATATCGAAGCGTTGGGGCGCACCCTGAAATTCCTCAATATCGCGCTGGTGCCGTTGTTGCTGACCCTGGGCGTGTTGGGGCTGTGGTTCTGGCGCAGGCGCCGGGTGGCGTGATCGTTTCCGCACGATGAATACGGCGGGAGTCGGCGGGCGATTTTTCCGCTGGGCTCGGGTACATTGTCGCGATCGGGCCGCCCCTCAAGCGGGTTGGCCTGATCGAACCTGAAAGTCATAACAAGAAGAGTTGGAGAAGCAAATGGCTGAGCGCGAGACCGGAACCGTCAAATGGTTCAACGATGCCAAGGGTTATGGATTCATTCAGCGTGGTAGCGGTGCGGACGTGTTCGTGCATTACCAGGCGATTCGTGGTGAAGGCCACCGTTCGCTGGCCGAGGGTCAGCAGGTGGAGTTCTCGGTGACCCAGGGTCAGAAGGGTCTGCAGGCCGAGGATGTGGCGGGACTCTGACTCTGCCAGTAACAAGAGAGCCCGCCGAATGGCGGGCTTTTCGTTTGTGGAGGCCAGAGCTTCGCTCCGAGGGTGGGGCTCCCACGAAAGCCGCAGTGGGCACTGCACCGCTTTTTATGAGTTGCGGCGAGGAGGGTTTCAAGGCCCGCCACAAGCCAGGCAGCATCTCCCACAAAGCAAAACCGCACTCAATCCGTCCGCCAGAGGATTTCCTCTTCGCCACGTTCGCTGATGCTGATCCAGCGGTCGGCGTCTTCCTCGGCTTCCTCTTCCTGCCAGCCGCCGGGCGCGCAGCGGATTTCCACGCCAAGCGCAGCGAAGGCGGCGCGGGCGCAGGCGATGTCGTCTTCCCAGGGCGTGGCGTCGCTTTCCAGCAATAGACTGTGCCATTTGCCGACGGCTTTCGGCAGCCAGGTCACCGGAATTTTGCCGGCCTGGCATTTGAACGTCTTGCCCTTCTGCTGCCAGGGCGTGCAGGGGCCGATAGCTTGGCTGAGCCAATCGGTGACGGCATGCTGGCTGGCGTCCCTGAGGTAGATCTCGATATCCGGTTGGCGCATGGCGGTGCCTTGTGTGAAGGAGTTACTGATCGCGCTGAATCCAGTCGTAGCGTATCGCAACGCGTACGCGCAGTGGCGCATCGATGACCGCGGCGCGGCGTTCGGCACTGGCGCGCCAGCCGTGGGGCGTCATGGCGAGTAGGTCGGCGCGGGCCTGGGCATCGTCGAGTTGCAGCTCGTAGCTGAGGGTTTCGCTGTGGGCCAGGTGCATGCCTTCGGGAATCAGCGACAGGTGCTTTTCATCGTCGTAGTCCCGTACTTCGTCATACAGCCGGGCGCGCAGCTCCCACAGATGTTCGCGAGTAGGTCCCATGCGCAGCAGGCCGCCGCCGGGGGCGAGCAGGCGCCGAGCCTCGTTCCAGTCCAGCGGACTGAAGACGCTGGCCAGCAGGTCGCAGCTGGCATCGGCCAGCGGCACGCGGGCCATGCTCGCCACCAGCCATTCGAGCTGTGGCGCGCGCTTGCATGCGCGCTTTACCGCCTCGCGGGAGATATCCAGTGCATAGCCTTCGGCTTTCGGTAGTGCCTGGGCGAGCTGCGCGGTGTAGTAGCCCTCGCCGCAGCCGATATCCAACCAGCGCGCGGGCGCGCGTTCGGCGGCCAGCTGCGCCAGGCGCTCGGCCAGCGGCGCATAGTGGCTGCCGTCGAGAAAACGTCGACGCGCCTCGACCATCGCCTGGTTGTCACCGGGGTCACGGCTGTTCTTGTGCTGCACCGGCAGCAGATTGAGGTAGCCCTGGCGCGCGCGGTCGAAGCGGTGGTTGGCGGGGCAGGCGACGCCATTGTCGACCGTTTGCAGCGGCGCCTGGCAGATGGGGCAGGTCAGCATGCGAGCAGATTGACCAGGGTCTGGTAGTAGATTTCGGTCAGCAGATCGAGGTCGCTGGCGAGGATATGTTCGTCGACCTGATGAATCGTGGCGTTGACCGGGCCGAGCTCCACTACCTGAGTACCGAGGGTGGCAATGAAGCGCCCGTCGGATGTTCCACCGCTGGTGGAGGGCTTGGTCTCGCGCCCAGTCACGTTGCGGATGGCCGCGGCGACGCCGTTGAGCAGTTCGCCTGGTTCGGTCAGGAAGGGCAGGCCGGACAAGGCCCAGTCGACGTGCCAGTCCAGGCCATGCTTGTCGAGAATTGCCGCGGTGCGCTGCTGCAGGCCCTCGACCGTCGATTCAGTGGAGAAGCGGAAGTTGAATACCGCTTCCAGCGTGCCGGGGATGACATTGGTCGCGCCGGTACCGGCATTCAGGTTGGAAATCTGGAAGCTGGTCGGCGGGAAGAAGGCGTTGCCGTCGTCCCAGTGCTCGGCGGCCAGTTCAGCCAGCGCCGGCGCCGCCAGGTGAATCGGGTTCTTCGCTAGGTGCGGATAGGCCACGTGACCTTGCTGGCCGCGTACGGTGAGGGTGCCACCGAGCGAGCCGCGCCGACCGTTCTTCACCACATCGCCCACCAGCGCCGTGCTGGAAGGCTCGCCGACGATGCACCAGTCCAGCCGCTGACCGCGCTCGCGCAGGCGCTCGACCACCGCCTTGGTACCGTGGTGCGCCGGGCCTTCTTCGTCACTGGTGATGAGAAAGGCGATCTGACCCTTGTGCTGCGGATGGTCGGCGGTGAAACGTTCCACGGCGATGATCATCGACGCCAGGCTGCCCTTCATGTCCGCCGCACCGCGCCCATGGAGCATGCCGTGTTCATCGATGCGTGCCGCGAAGGGGGGATTCTGCCAGGCCTGCACAGGGCCAGTAGGCACTACGTCGGTGTGGCCGGCGAAGCACAGCAGCGGGCCTTCACTGCCGCGAATCGCCCAGAAATTCTCGACGTCCTCGATGTGCATCGGCTCGATGGCGAAGCCGCAGGCGGCGAGACGTTCGCTCATCAGCTGCTGGCAGCCCTCGTCCAGCGGGGTCACCGACGGGCGATTGATCAACTCGCAGGCGAGTTCAAGGGTTGGCGACAGGGCAGGGGCGGTCATCGAGACTCCGGTAGGGCGGTAAAGGGCGCCATAGTAAATTAAAAGGCTATGTCTGAGTTAGCTGTTGCATAGCCGCTCGTCCCAGCGCTTCCCTCAAGCAAATCAATGGATTGAGCTGGGTCTTATGACGTTCGAGCAGGCGACGCCATCCCAAGTAATGCGTCAGGTACTTGGTGGCCACACCATGAAAGGGAATCATCCAGCCCTTCAACCGGCTGTCGTAGGCGTTCACGTTCTGGATGTGGAAAGGTCCATCGACCCTGCGCTTCTGGCTAGGATTGATCGGTCGG
>JBKEBY010000050.1:0-23846 GCA_047973445.1 Pseudomonas sp. | reverse complement strand
GTAGCCGAGCATACCGTTCCAGGCCTGGTTGTCGATCTCGCCGGCGTTGGCCGCGCCGCTGTCCTTGCTCAGACTCACTCGCAGGTCGGCGCTCAGTTTACCGGGTCCCACGGGCTGTTCGGCGAGCAGGCCGAAGAAGTGCTGGCGGTAGATATCGTCGAGATCGGCGAAGTAATAGCGGCCGGTGATCTTGTCGGTGAACTGATAGTCGAGGCCGGCAAGATCCAGATGATCAGCCTGAGCGCTGCGAGCGAAGCGCTTGTTCTTGTTGTTCAGTGCAAGATCTTCGGAATTGGTCGAGGACCGATCGATGACCTTGTCCAGCCGCCCGCCAGTGAAAGTCAGACCCTGCAGTTCGTCGGAGGTCAGCAGGCCGCCTTCGTAGACCTGCGGCAGGGTGCGGCTGGTACTGGCCTTGACCACCGGCAACTCGGGGATATGCGAGCCGTAGCGGAGCTCGGTCTCGGAAAACTTGACCTTGGCGGTCAGCCCCAGGCGACTGAACTCGTCCGGAGTGCTGCCATCCTCGCTCACCGGCAGCAGGTCGGTGCCGCTGCGGCCGCGACCCGAGTCGAGCTTGATACCGAGCATGCCCAGCGCGTCGAGGCCGAAGCCGACATCGCCCTCGGTATATCCGGACCTTATGTCGAGCAGGAAACCTTGCGTCCATTCCTCGCGCTTGGCCTGGCCGTCGCCTTCGCGGAAGTCCCGGTTTAGGTAGATGCTATGGGTATGCAGGGTGGCGTTACTGTCTTCGATGAAACCGGCCTGGGCCAGTGGTGCCAGGGTGGCGGTCGTAACGGTCAGGGCAAGACGGGCTTGCGTGGTTCCGCTGATCTTCAGCATCGGGTGTCTCCATCATTGTTCTTGTTAGTTTGCGGCGCTGTGCCGCACTCGGTGGTTCGAGCCACCTGTGGACGATGCTAGGCGCCCAAGCTTTCGCCAGGCTTTCAACGCTTGTAAGCACCGGTTGACTTGCCGTTACACTGGCCGCCGATTCGGTGAAGGGCAAAGAGTGCCAATGCGAATTCTCCTGGTGGAAGATCATCTACAGCTCGCAGAAAGCGTGGTCCAGGCCTTGCGTGTGGCGGGCTGGACGGTCGACGTGCTGCACGATGGCGTCGCCGCTGATCTCGCCCTCGCCAGCGAGGATTACGCCCTCGCGATCCTCGACGTTGGCTTGCCTCGGCTGGATGGTTTTCAGGTGCTGGCGAGCCTGCGTGGGCGCGGCAAGACCCTGCCGATACTGATGCTCACGGCACGCAGCGAGGTGAGCGATCGGGTCCACGGGCTGAATCTGGGCGCAGATGATTACCTGGCCAAGCCCTTCGAACTGGCCGAACTGGAAGCGCGGGTGAAGGCGCTGTTGCGTCGTAGCGTGGCCGGAGGCGAGCGTCAGCAGCGCTGCGGGGCACTGGTCTACGATCTGGACGCTCGCCGCTTCAGCCTGGCGCAGCAGCCGCTGAGCCTGACCTCACGCGAGCAGGCCGTTCTTGAGGCGCTGATTGCGCGACCCGGGCGGGTCATGAGCAAGGATCAGCTGGCGGCCCAGGTGTTCGGTCTGGACGAGGATGCCAGTGCCGATGCGATCGAGATCTACATCCATCGGTTACGCAAGAAACTCGAGGGCGGCGCGGTTCGCATCGTCACCTTTCGCGGCCTGGGCTATCTGCTGGAAGCCGTGGATGAGTGAGGTGGAATCGATCACACCAAAGCTGGGCAGCCTGCGCGCTGGGCTACTGCGTCGCCTGACGATCGTCCTGGCATTGCTGATGCTGGTCTCAGGCATCAGCGCCTACTGGAACGGGCGCACCGCCGCCGATACCGCCTACGACCGGACGCTATTGGCTTCGGCCCGTGCCATTGCCGCCGGGCTGGTGGCCAGTGACGGTCAACTGCGGGCCAACGTGCCCTACGTTGCGCTGGACACCTTCGCCTACGACAGCGCCGGACGGATCTATTACCAGGTGCTGGATATCCGCGGGCGGCTGGTCTCGGGTTACGAAAACCTGCCGGAGCCGCCGTCGGGAACTCCGCGTACCGACGACTATCCGGCGCTGGCGCGCTTCTATGACGGCGAATACGAAGGGCAGGGCGTGCGCCTGGTCAGCCTGCTGCAGCCGGTTACCGAGCCGGGGCACAACGGCATGGCCGAGATCCGTGTCGCCGAGACACAGGGCGCGCGCGAGCGCATGGCGCGCGACCTGCTCATCGGTACACTCTGGCGCATAGGTTCGCTCGCTCTGGCGGCGCTGCTGCTGGTGTGGCTGGCAATCAGCGTGGCGCTGCGTCCGCTGGGCAAGCTCAGTGAAGCGGTGGAACAGCGCCAGCCCGACGACCTGCGCCCTCTGCCGCCGCTGGGTGTGCAGCGCGAGCTGATGCCGCTGGTGGCGTCGCTCGATCATTTCACCGAGCGCCTGCGCGGGCAGTTCGAACGGCAGGCGCGCTTCATTGCCGATGCATCCCATGAGCTGCGCACGCCGCTGGCGGCGCTCAAGGCGCGCATCGAGCTGGGGCTACGCGAGCAACAGCCGCAGCGCTGGCGCCAGACGCTGGAGGAAGCCCAGGAACATACCGATCGTCTCATCCATCTGGCCAACCAGCTGCTGTCACTGGCTCGAATCGAGAGCGGCGCGCAGTCGATTGCCGAGGGCGGCGCTCAGCGGTTGGACTTGAGCAAGCTTGCCCGTGAAGTCGGCCTGGCCATGGTGGCGCTGGCGCATCAGCGCGGGATTTCACTGGCCCTGGAAGCGGAAGGGCCGGCATGGGTCGAGGGCGAGTCGACGCTGCTCAGCGAGCTGATCAGCAACCTGCTGGACAATGCGCTGGCCCACACGCCGCGCGGCGGCAACGTGGTGCTGCGGGTAATGGCCGATGCGGTACTCGAAGTCGAAGACGATGGCCCGGGAATCCCGCCTGCGGAGCGCAAGAACGTCTTTACGCGCTTCTACCGCGTGCAGCATCAGCGTCACGGCGCCGGTATCGGCCTGGCTATCGTCGGTGAAGTCAGCCGAGTCCATCGCGCCAGCATCGAGCTTGACCAGGGCACACTGGGTGGTCTTCGCGTGCGGGTAAGGTTTCCCGCAGGCGAGAGTGCGCCGAGGCCTCAGTAAAGGGCGAGAGCCGCGCAAAGTAAGCCGCCACCGACCGGCAGCCAGAGAACCAGTCGTGGCGCGTAGGGCAGCAGCATGAGCAGCGCCAGGCCGCCCACCGATATCAGCCCGAGCCATCCGACCAGCGCCATGCCGCCTGGCCAGACGAAGCTGGCGGCATACAGGGAAAGGCCAAGCAGGCCGATCCCCAGCGGCCTGCACAGGCGCCGAACGATGCCGGGCAGGCGCGAGCTGCCCAGGTGCTTCCAGTGCTTTTCCATGCCCAGACAGAAGCCGAGCATGCCGCCATAGGCCAGCACCAGGCTGGCCAGGAATGCAGGTCCGTTCATTGTCCTACTCCTGTAGCCGGCAGGGCGGCGGTACGGGTTGCTTTGCTCGAAACCGGCTGGGTGGGGATTCGCCAGGCGATCCAGCCCAGCAACAGGCCGAGAGCGGCAGCTCCGACGTCCACGCCCAACCGAATGCCGTCCGGCATGCCGGTGGCGTTCAAGATATCCAACACAGGCAATGCCAGGGCCAGCAGCGCGGCAGCGTATAGCTGCTCGCGCCAGGCGTTCAACGGAGGCCTGACGCTGGCGTGCAACAGTGTGAGCAACCAGGTGCCGAAGAACAGGCGCACTTCCCATTCACCTCGGCCTACGAGTTCGACCGGCAGCAGCCGGTTGGCCCAGAGCAGGGCGCCGCATGCCAGTGAAAGGCCGGCGACCGTGGCGACGTTGAGGCTTTCTGCTACGCGCAGGAAGTGCCGACTGCCCTTGGCTTGCCGGCGTTGCTTCACGGTGTAGTGCACCAGCCCGGTGGCGATCATGGCGCAACTGATCAACCCGCAGATGAAATACAACCAGCGCATCGGATAGCCGCCGAACTGGGCGAAGTGCAGGCCGGCCATTACGCGCTGGGTGAGCAGGCTGGCACGCGAAGGCGGTGGCGCCTGGAGCAGTTCGCCGGTAACGCCGCTGAAGGTCATGCCTTCGCCCTTGGTCAGTTCGATACGGCTGCCCAGCAGCGGGCGTGCGGTCACCCTTGCATCGGTTCGTCCCGGATTGGCGATCGACAGCCCGGACAGCGTGCCGGGACCATAATGAGCCTCGGCCTTGGCGATGAACTCTTCCAGAGGTCGCAGCTCGGCAGTGGCCGCCTGGACCCGCCGATCGCCGCGTCCCTGACCTCGGTGGTCTTGCTGTTGTGCAGCATCGGAACGGCCATCGCGAAACATGGCGTTGCGGTCACCGTCGTAAAGCGCATCCAGCGCCGCCGGCATGTAGATGAGCAGGAAGATCACCAGCCCGGTGTAGGTGATCATCAGGTGAAACGGCAACAGCAGCACGCCACTGGCATTGTGGCCATCCAGCCAGGACCGCTGGCCCTTGCCCGGCCGGAAGGTGAAGAATTCCTTGAAGATCTTCTTATGGATCACGATGCCGCCGATCAGCGCCACCAGCATCGCCATCGCGGCAAAACCCACCAGCCAGATACCCAGCATGCGTGGCATGTGCAGGGTGAAATGAAAGCGGAAGAAGAAATTGCCGCCTGCCGTCTCGCGTGGCTCCAAAACCTCGCCGCTGTACGGGTTGAGATAGGTGCGCTCGCCGCGCCGCTGTTCACCGGTCGACACCGCCAGCGCTGGTGTGCGCTCGGTCGGCAGGCTGATGTTCCAGCTCTCCGCCTGCGGATGGTTGGTTTCCAGCCAGCGTTGCGCCGTTCGGGTTGCGGCAGCCTGATCCAACTCGCTCTGCACCAGTTCAGGCTGCATCCACCAGTTCAGCTCCTTGTCGAAGACCGCGATCGTGCCGGTGAGGAAGATGGCGAACAGCACCCAGCCGAGCAACAGCCCGCACCAGGTATGCAGCCAGGACATGGATTGGGTGAAGGTTTTCGGTTTCATCCCAGCCTCTCCAGCAATTGCGGCCAGAAGCCGATCAGCGCCAGCGGCGGAATGACCAGCAGGCTGGTTGCGACGCGTCGTAACGAATGCGTGGCGAATACCCAGAGAATGAACGCCAGGTAGATGATGAACGAGACCAGCGAAGCGACGATGGTTGCATCGAAGCGATCCAGCGGCAGCAGGCGTGCCAGGGCCGCGGTGAAGCAGTAGGTGAGGGCATAGCCGCCGAGAATGGCGGCCAGGGTACGTGAGATCACCGGCCAATATGGGAGTGAGGCTTTCATGTCGTTCTTGTCGGGTTCCAGGGGTTTGGAGCGTGTCGAAGTGGGCAGGCGAGAGCTGGCGCTGCTTCAGTCGTCATTGAGGCGATGGACGGCCGTTCCGCAATCGGCAGCTATCTGGAGCTTCAGCTGATTCCTCTCGATCCAGGCTGCCAGTCGGTTCACTTGCTCCGAGGTGTCGAGGTCGTCGGGTCGTTGTGGATGAATGTCTCCGTTCCACATCAGCATCTGCAGGGGTTGCGAAAGCGTGCCAAGTGCCTCTGAGAAGGCCGGTAGCTGGCGGAGTTCGGCGAAGGTCGCGGGACCTTCGGTCAATCTTTCCAGCAGCGGAGAGAAGACCTCCGACGGCCCCTGAATTTCACCAATGGGCGTTCTAAAAGTTACCCCACCCGATGGTGATGCCTTTGGTAATGCCTGGAAGCGAAGAGCATCGATCTGACGCAGCGCGTCCTGCTGTCCCAGGGGCGTAGGGGCACGCTGGAACAGATCACTGCGTTGATGCTGGTTGCGTGCAAGGTCCTTGACTCGTTCTCGCAGCGCTGGTGAGGCGAGGTTCGACAGCAATGGCTGCATCGCCCCCGGTACGGAGAGATTGTCCATGTTCTCCAAGGCGTTTGCGCTGCCCAGAAAAGTCATGCCTGCCTGAACCACGAGGCGGTGGATATCGACCGAATGCTGGGGCGCCCAATGATCGGTCAGGAAATCGTGAGCCAGGTAGCCGGGAGGCTTTTGCTTGAGCGCACGGATTTTGTCGCTGAGTTGCGGCTGGTCGACGAAAGCGCCGGCAAGGTCCAGTTGGCAGACGAAGTCGAGGGCTGCACTCAGTTTCTGCTCGGAGGTGCCGGGAAGCTGTTTGGCCAGATCGTTGAGCAGCGCCTGAATGGGAACCATCGGCGTGGCTCCGGGATGACACATGTAGTGCAGATAGAAGAGACCCTTGGGCTTCAGGAATTTGGCCACCAACTGAAGGATGCTCTTCTGTTGGTTCGGCGCGATCCACGACCAGACGCCATGGCTGGCGATGAAATCGAAGAAGAGGTTGTTGCTTTGGGCAAAGTGGGCGAAATCCGCATGAACGAAGTGGAGGTTCGTCAGGCCGATGGATTTTGCTGCCGCTCTTGCAATGGCTAGTGCCTTGTCGTTGGCATCCACACCAACGAACTGGCCTAGCGGATTCGTTGCGGCGGCGACCAGCAGGTTGATGCCCATGCCACAGCCTAGCTCGCAATAGGAATAGGGCTTGGTGATGTCAGGGGCAGACGTGCCGAGGAACTGAACCAGGCTGGCTAGCCAGACGGGCTGGATTTCCTTGTGGAAATGCGGCGGGTAGGCCACGTCCATCACGTAGCCCTCATGTGTGTTCATGTCGCCTTGAACCTCGTCAAATCGAGCGATCGGAACCGCCCTCGATACGTGAATGCCATACACACGAATGCTCCCTGACGAAAACGGATCGGCAGGAAGCATCGCGTGCGGTGGTTTAGAACGCCTGGGTCAGCGAGAAGATGAAGCGTCGGCCGTCCAGGTTGTAGGCGTACTCGCCATCCGTGGTGACTTCCTTGTTGCCAAGGTTGTAGACACCTGCCTTCAAGGTCAGGTCGTTCGTCGCTTTGAAGGCTACGCCAGCGTCGACGAAGCTGTATGCCGGATAACGGAAACCGTTGGTTTGGGAACCGCTGGTGCCGGTCTGCCAGCGGCCGGAGGTCTTGCCGCGGTAGTTGTACTGAGTCCAGACGTTGATCCGGTCGGTGGCCTGCCAGTCAAGTGAGGCGTTGAACATGTGCTTGGCTATATCGTTGAGCGGCTTGCCCTTGAAGTCACCCGACTTCTGCTCGGTCTCGGTGTAGGTATAGCTGTGGCGATAGGTCAGGTTGTCGAGCAGGCGGTAGTCCAGGGTCCACTCGATACCGCGCAGTTCCGCCTCGTCGACGTTTTCGTAGGCGGTGTAGCCGAAGCGGTGACCTGGGTACGTCGTGCCGTTGTATTCACATGGGACGCTCTCGGTGGGGTCCTGAGCGCAAACCCGGCCAGTACGGTTGATCTTGTCCTCGTAATCGATCACGTAGGCGGTCAGGGTGGTGAGAAGCCCCAAATCCTGCTCTTCGTAAGCGATGCCGATTTCACGGTTGAGGCTGGTTTCCGGTACCAGATCTGGATTGCCGATGATCACGCCACCCATGGAGGTGGAGCCGAAGTCAGTGGCGCTGGAACGCAGGTCAGGTGCTTTGTAGCCGGTGGTGACGCCACCCTTGATGGTGAAGTTGTCGTTCAGGTGGTAGACGCCATAGACCTTGGGACTGAACTGACTGCCAAAGGCCTGGTTGTCGTCGAGGCGTCCGCTCAGGGTCAGGATGAAGTTGTCGGTTAGATTCCAGTTGTCCTCCAGAAATATGGAGTTCTGGTAACGGTTCATTTCGACGGTGGCGTTGGCGTCCGGAACGACGGGCTCGCGCAGACCATTGGAGTTGTGTTCCAGGTTTTCGTACTTGTGGGTCAGGCCGCCGGTGATGGCGTGGGAACCGATGAAGTAGGTCGCCTGGGTATTGGCGGTGATTACCTCGTACTCGATGCCCTTGCCAGTCACGGGGTTCAGCGTGGTGGCATTCTCAGAGTTGTCGTAGTTGATGTACGTCTTGGTCAGCACATTGCCGTAATTTCCATCGTGCTGGATGAAGTAATTCTTCTTGATGGACTCGGTGTAGCTCGGATCGTCAGTCTCGAGCAGGCTTCTGCCTGGATTCTTCCAACGTTCCTGCTTGGTATAGGTATGGCCAAGCGTCAGGTTGTTTTGCTGGTTGATGTTCCAGGACAGTTTTCCCCCTACGTTGTGCTTTTCGTACTTGGGGTCGGTGGCGGCGGCATCACTTCCGCCGATGAAATTGCTTTCTTCCTGATCGTGGTACGCGCCCGTCAGTTGCAGACCCAGGACATCCGCGATCAATGGTACGTCTAGGTAAGCACTGGTTTGCCAGGTATCTTCATTAAGCTCGTTGGACTTGGACGGCACCGTGTATTCGGTGGTGATGCTGCCGCTCAGTTCGTTCGATACTTTCTTGGTGATGATATTGATTACGCCGCCCATGGCATCGGAGCCATATAGAGCAGATGCCGGACCGCGGATGACCTCGATACGCTCGATGGATTCGAGCGGCGGGAGGAAGTTGATCGGGGTGCCCTGCTGAGAGCCCCTCTCGGAAAACGCATCGTTACCCTGGGCAGGGCGACCGTCGATGAGGAAGAGGGTGTAAGCCGAAGTCATGCCTCGGACCATGATCGACTGTTCAACGCCGCCGCCAGCAATCTGCACACCCGCCACGTTCTTCAGCGCATCGGTGATGTCGGTATAGGAACGCTTCTTCAGTTCCTCGGCTGTGATGACGGAAATCGTGGCTGGCGCATCCTTGATGTTCTGCTCGAAGCCTGACGCACTGACAACGGTGGTCGGCTGCAACTCGAGCGCATCCTGGGCATGGGCCAGGCCGCTCATGGACGCGGCTACGGCTACTGCACAAGCCAATCTGTTTCGTTTGAACATGACCATCACAACAACTCCCAGAGAAACATTACGCATCATTGTTTTCAGCGTCCGGATAAACCGATGCCGACGAGGCTGGGGCACAGGTGGCTGTGCCGATCAGGCGTGAATGCTATGTATTCTCATTTGTGAGTAAAGGTCATTTACAAACTATACAACTTGTAAGTGGATGTTTACCCGCAGCCCCTGGTGGCCATTTTCCGCCCGGATCCGGCCACCCTGCATGCGCACCATGCCGTGGGCGATGGCCAGGCCCAGGCCGAAACCATCTCCCCCTGGTCGTGCGGCGCTGAGTCGGGACAAGGGGCGAAAGATCACCTGCAGGTCACTTTCCGCCACGCCCGGCCCCTGGTCTTCGATACTCAGGTTCCACCAGCCCTCCGAGCGCCTGGCCGTCAGGCAGACGATGCCCTGTTCGGGAGAATGGCGAATGGCGTTGCGCAGCACGTTTTCCATGGCCTGAGCCAGCGCATTGAGGTTGCCGAGTACCTGGCAGCCCTCCGGCAGTTCCGAACGGATGCGCTCGCGTGGCCAGCCCGATTCGAAGCAGGCGTCCTCGCAAAGCACTTCCCACAGCGCTTCGATGTCGACCGGCTGACACTCGAAACGGGGCTGTTCGCTGTCCAGCCAGGCCAGTTCCAGAGTGTTGTGCGCCAACTGCTGCATGCTGCCCACTTCGCGTTCCACCCGATCGCGCAGCTCTTCACCCTGTAGTTCGCTTTCACAGGCGACCCGCAGGCGGCTCAATGGCGTGCGCAGCTCGTGGGACAGGTCGCGCAATAGCTGCTGTTGTTGGGCGATGACGTCGCGCAGGCGCTGCGTGAGGTATTCAAGCGAGCGCCCCAGCTCGCCCAGTTCGTCGCGGCGCCGAGCGATCGACGGCGGTATCAGCGTATCGAACTCATTGCCACGCAGGGCGTTGGCCTGTCGGCGCAGGCGTTCCAGCGGTGAAATCAGCAGGGCGTAGAGCAGTCCGCAGAACAGTACCGACAACACCACCGGCAGCAGGTACACGGCCAGCAAGGTCAGTATCGTGTGGTTGCGCCAGGGACGCATGCGTTCGGGCAGGCGCATGATCAGTTGTTCGCCCGTCTCGCCCAGGGGAACGGAAATCAGTGGCAGGCGTTCGCTTCGGCGGCTCATCGGCCAGTCATGGTGGCGCACGAAGGTCAGCAGTTGGCGCTCGTCGTCACTGAGCTCCTGGCTGCCTTGCGGATGCAGGTTGCGATCTACCACGACTGCCCAGCTGTCTTCCTTGTGTCGTAGTTCCGCAAGCCACAGGTCCAGCGTATGCGGGCCTTGACGCAAGGCAGCGTCGGCTTCGGTGGCGTAGTTTTCCAGAATGTTGCGAGCGTCTTCGGTGAGGTAAGAGGTGCGGCGATCAATCTGTTTGCCGATGTAGTCTGCGGCCCAGATCATCGCCAGGCAGAAGCCGGCAACCAGAACGACCAGGCGCCAGAATATCGAGTGGCGGCCAGGCATCAGCTTTCCTGCCTGCTCAGCAGATAGCCCTTGCCCCATACGGCCTCGACGCGCAGACCGACGATCTTCGCGCGCGTCAGCTTGCGGCGGATATTGCTGATGTGCATGTCCAGGCTGCGGTCATGCTGCGAATAGCCGCGATGCAACACCTGCTGGTAGAGGAAGGGCTTGCTGAGTACTTCTTCCGCCGAGCTATAGAGCAGTTTCAGCAGGCGGTACTCGGTCGCGGTGAATCCGACCCAGTCGCCTTCATGTTCGAGATCGCAGCGGCCATCGTCGAAGCGCAGCGGGTCGCCGTTCGTTGCGGCGGGTGCCGGTCGTTCATAGGCGACGCGACGCAGGATGGCCGCGATGCGGACCTGCAATTCCGCAATGCTGAACGGCTTGGGCAGGTAATCATCGGCACCGCAGTCGAAGCCCTGGATGCGGTGGGCTTCGCCACCCAGCGCGGACATCATCAGCACTGGCGTGCGGCGCTTGTCGCGCAGGCGAGTGAGCAGCTCCATACCGCCGAGGCCGGGCAACAGCACGTCCAGCAGGATCAGGTCGTAATCGGCTTGGTGCGCCAGTGTCAGCCCGGTTCCGCCATTGTCGGCCAGGGTGACCTGAAAGCCGCGGTTTTCCAGTGACGTCTTGAGGTGTGCACCCAGGATAGGGTCGTCTTCGATGGCCAGAATCTGCTGGCCGGAACAGATATGCATGGGAATGATGCTCTGGTGCGAACGCGAATGATTATATCGTTCCGCTGCATTAGATGGGCTATTGGACTTCTCGCGCCGCGAGAGGCGGGCTGGTGCCTCGCTAGTGCTATCAATATCAATCGCTTATGATCCGCCGCCGAGTGGGAGGCCGAGCGAGGCGTTTCGACCGTCTAATGTCATACCGAAAGAAGAGGGTGTCGCATGCGCGAGCGCTTGCTGGCGACGGAGAAAGTGAAAGCCATCGATTGGCGTGACGCTCGGCTGTATCTGCTGGATCAGCGCAGGCTTCCGACGGAAGAAGTCTGGCATGCATGTGAATCTGCCACCGAGGTCGCACAGGCGATCCGCGACATGGTCGTGCGTGGCGCCTCGGCGATCGGCATCAGCGCGGCCTACGGTCTGGTGCTCGGTTTGCGGGTCCGATTGGCTGAGGGCGGCGACTGGCGAGCAGCGCTGGAAGCGGATTTCGAAGTGCTGGCTACCTCCCGACCAACTGCTGCGAACCTGTTCTGGGCGCTCGAGCAGATGCGCGAGCGGTTGGGGCGACTCAAGTCGGGCGAGGCGCCGCTGGCGGCGCTGGAGGCCCAGGCAATCTCGATTCACGAGAGCGATCGCGAATCCAACCTGACCATGGCGCAATTTGGTGTGGAACTGATTCGCCGCTATCAGGGCAATCCGCAAAACCTGCTGACCCATGGCAATAGTGGCGCGCTGGCCACCGGTGGTTTCGGCACTGCGCTGGGCGTCATCCAGGCCGCGCATATGAAAGGATTGGTCGAGTGCGTATACGTCAACGAGACAAGACCCTGGTTGCAGGGTTCACGCCTGACGGCCTGGGAGCTGGCCGGCGAAGAGGTGCCGGTCAGGCTCGGCGCGGACTCGGCGGTGGCCCATCTGATGAAGGAGCGAGGTATCACCTGGGTCGTCGTGGGCGCCGACCGGGTTGCTGCCAACGGTGATGTGGCCAGCAAGATAGGCACTTACCAACTGGCCGTACTCGCCATGCACCACGGCGTACGTTTCATGGTCGTGGCCTCGACTTCGTCCATCGACATGACGCTGGAGACGGGTGATGACATTCCGCTTGAGGAACGGCCCGGCAGCGAGCTGCTGGAAGTCGATGGTCGGCGCTTCGCGGCAGATGTCGAGGTATTCAATCCGGTGTTTGACGTGACACCGGCCGATCTGATCGATGCCATTGTCACCGAACGGGGAGTCGTCGAACGCCCCGGGGCGGCGAAACTGGCAGCGCTGATGAGCCCCAAGAGATTGCATTAGAAACGAAAGAAACGGCCGGAGGCTGACGAGCGAGTGCTTTCCTTCCTCCGGCCCCAGCGGCATGCCGCCTTGTGATAACATTCCGCGCTTAATCGCAGGACCCTGCTGACTATAAGGAACCAGGCTTCCATGGGCGAACTGGCCAAAGAAATCCTCCCGGTCAATATCGAAGACGAACTCAAGCAGTCCTATCTCGACTACGCCATGAGCGTAATCGTCGGACGGGCGCTGCCGGATGCGCGAGACGGTTTGAAACCCGTGCATCGCCGTGTGCTGTTTGCCATGAGCGAATTGGGTAACGACTGGAACAAGCCGTACAAGAAATCGGCCCGTGTGGTGGGTGACGTGATCGGTAAATACCACCCTCACGGCGACTCGGCGGTCTACGACACTATCGTCCGCATGGCCCAGCCATTCTCGCTGCGCTATCTGCTGGTCGATGGTCAGGGCAACTTTGGTTCGGTCGATGGCGACAGTGCCGCGGCCATGCGTTACACCGAAGTGCGCATGGCCAGGCTGGCCCATGAGCTGCTGGCCGACCTGCACAAGGAAACCGTGGACTGGGTGCCGAACTACGACGGCACCGAGCAGATTCCGGCGGTCATGCCGACCAAGATTCCGAACCTGCTGGTCAACGGCTCCAGCGGGATTGCCGTGGGCATGGCGACCAACATCCCGCCGCACAACCTGGGCGAGGTGATCGACGGTTGCCTGGCGCTGATCGCCAACCCCGACATCAGCATCGATGAGCTGATGACCCATATCCCCGGTCCGGATTTTCCGACCGCTGGCATCATCAATGGTCGCGCCGGCATCATCGAGGCCTACCGCACCGGCCGTGGTCGCATCTACATGCGCGCCCGCTCGACCATCGAAGATATCGACAAGGTTGGCGGCCGCCAGCAGATCGTTATTACCGAACTGCCATATCAGTTGAACAAGGCGCGGTTGATCGAGAAGATCGCCGAGCTGGTGAAAGAGAAGAAGATCGAGGGCATCACCGAGCTGCGCGACGAGTCGGACAAGGACGGCATGCGTGTCGTCATCGAATTGCGTCGCGGCGAAGTGCCGGAAGTCATCCTCAACAACCTCTACGCCCAGACGCAGTTGCAGAGCGTGTTCGGCATCAACGTGGTGGCATTGGTCGACGGCCAGCCGCGCACGCTGAACCTCAAGGAGCTGCTGGAAGCCTTCGTTCGCCACCGTCGTGAGGTGGTGACGCGGCGTACGGTATTCGAGCTGCGCAAGGCGCGCGAACGCGGCCATATCCTCGAAGGCCAGGCGGTTGCACTGTCCAATATCGATCCGGTCATCGCGCTGATCAAGGCCTCGCCGACGCCCGCCGAAGCCAAGGATGCGCTGATCGCGACCGCCTGGGAGTCCAGTGCGGTGGAAGCGATGGTCGAGCGCGCCGGCGCCGATGCCTGCCGTCCGGAGGACCTCGATCCGCAGTACGGGCTGCGCGACGGCCGCTACTACCTGTCGCCGGAGCAGGCCCAGGCCATTCTCGATCTGCGCCTGCACCGCCTGACCGGTCTCGAGCACGAGAAGCTGCTGAGCGAATATCAGGAAATCCTGACCCAGATCGGCGAGCTGATTCGTATCCTGACCAGTCCCGAGCGTCTGATGGAAGTCATCTGCGAGGAGCTGGAAGGCGTCAAGGCCGAGTTCGGCGACGCGCGCCGCACCGAGATCCTCGAAGCGCGCCTGGACCTGACCCTGGCCGACCTGATCACCGAAGAAGAGCGCGTCGTCACCATTTCCCATGGTGGCTATGCCAAGTCGCAGCCGCTCGCGGCCTACCAGGCGCAGCGTCGCGGCGGGCGTGGCAAGGCGGCTACCGGCGTCAAGGAAGAGGATTACGTCGAGCACCTGCTGGTCGCCAACAGCCATACCACACTGCTGCTGTTCTCCAGCAAGGGCAAGGTGTACTGGCTCAAGACCTACGAAATTCCCGAAGCCTCGCGCGCCTCGCGTGGCCGCCCGCTGGTGAATCTGTTGCCGCTGGATGACGGCGAGAGCATCACCGCAATGCTTCAGGTCGACCTGGAGGCCCTGCGCAAACAGGCGCCCCATGATGATGAGGAGCTGGATGACGCCGAAGGCCAGATCATCGAACACGACGAAATCGACGATACCGATGGTGACGATGCCGACGGTGATGAGAAGGATGAGCCGACCGGCGCCTATATCTTCATGGCCACGGCCAAGGGAACGGTCAAGAAGACCCCGCTGGTGCAATTCAGTCGGCCGCGCAGCTCCGGCCTGATTGCATTGAGGCTGGAGGAGGGCGATACCCTGATCGCCGCGGCCGTGACCGATGGCGCCCAGGAAGTGATGATGTTCTCCGACGGCGGCAAGGTCATTCGCTTCAAGGAAAGCAAGGTGCGCATGATGGGGCGTACGGCTCGTGGTGTGCGTGGCATGCGCCTGCCGGAGGGGCAGCGCATCATCTCCATGCTGATCCCCGAGCCGGGCGCGCAGATTCTCACCGCTTCGGTGCGCGGCTACGGCAAGCGCACGGCGATGGAGGAGTTCCCGCGGCGCGGGCGTGGCGGTCAAGGCGTGATCGCCATGGTCACCAACGAACGCAACGGCGCGCTGGTAGGCGCGGTACAGGTGCTGGAAGGCGAGGAGATCATGCTGATCTCCGATCAGGGCACGCTGGTCCGTACCCGCGTCGACGAGGTGTCCTCGCTGGGGCGCAATACCCAGGGTGTGACGCTGATCAAGCTGGGCAAGAACGAACACCTGGTCGGGCTCGAGCGTGTTCAGGAGCCTTCCGAAGAGGATGTGCTGGAAGACGTCGAAGCCAGCCTCGACGAAGAATCGCTGGAGAAGGAAATGCCGGTGGTCAGCACCGAACCGGACGAGGGTGAACTGCTCGGCGGCGGTGACGTACCTCCGGATGTGGTGCCGACCGACGACCAGGAGTGACCGAAGTCAGGCGTATCCGTTTTGCGGATGCGCCTGTTTTCGGTTGAGGTGGCTGAGCTGTTAGCAGGTGGTTTTCCAACAGCCTGTTAGACGAAGCACCCGGCAAGGCGCTTGTACCCTTGCGGTGAATCCGAGCAACGATCATGAGAGAAACAGCAGTGAGCAAACGCGCCTTTAACTTTTGCGCCGGCCCCGCCGCGCTCCCCGAAGCGGTGCTGCAGCGCGCCCAGGCCGAGCTTCTTGATTGGCAGGGCCGTGGCCTGTCGGTAATGGAAATGAGCCACCGCAGCGACGCCTACGTTGCGATCGCCGAGAAGGCCGAGCAGGACCTGCGCGACCTGATGGCGATTCCCTCCGACTCCAAGGTGCTGTTCCTGCAGGGCGGTGCGAGCCAGCAGTTCGCGGAAATCCCGTTGAACCTGCTGCCCGAGGATGGCGTGGCGGATTATGTCGACACCGGCATCTGGTCGCGCAAGAGCATCGAGGAAGCGCGCCGCTTCGGCAGCGTCAACCTGGCTGCCAGTGCCAAGCCTTACGACTACTTCGCCATTCCTGGGCAGAACGAATGGCAACTGAGCGACAACGCCGCCTATCTGCATTACGCCAGCAACGAGACTATCGGCGGGCTGCAGTTCGACTGGGTGCCGGAGCTCGGCGATACGCCGCTGGTGGTGGATATGTCGTCCGACATTCTGTCGCGTCCCGTTGACGTGTCGAAGTTCGGCCTGATTTACGCTGGTGCGCAGAAGAACATCGGGCCCTCCGGCCTGGTGGTGGTGATCGTGCGTGAAGACCTGCTCGGCAAGGCGCGCTCCAACTGCCCGACGATGCTCGACTACAAGATCGCCGCCGACAACGGATCGATGTACAACACGCCGGCGACCTTCTCCTGGTACCTGTCGGGCCTGGTCTTCGAGTGGCTCAAGGAGCAGGGCGGCGTCGAGGCGATGGAGCAGCGCAACCGGGCCAAGAAGGAGCTTCTTTACGGCTTCATCGACGCCAGCGATTTCTATACCAACCCGATCGCGGAGAACGCCCGGTCCTGGATGAACGTGCCGTTCCGCCTGGCCGACGAGCGTCTGGACAAGGCTTTCCTGACCGGTGCCGATGCACGCGGCTTGCTCAACCTCAAGGGGCATCGCTCGGTCGGCGGCATGCGTGCCTCCATCTACAATGCGGTGGGGCTGGATGCCGTCGAGGCGCTGGTCGCCTACATGGCTGAGTTCGAGAAGGAGCACGGCTGATGAGCGAGGCTGACCAGCTCAAGGCCTTGCGCGTACGCATCGACAGTCTGGACGAGCGGATTCTCGACCTGATCAGCGAGCGTGCCCGTTGCGCCCAGGAAGTGGCGCGGGTCAAGACCGCGTCGCTGGCCGAAGGCGAGGAGGCGGTGTTCTACCGTCCCGAGCGTGAAGCCTGGGTGCTCAAGCACATCATGGAGCTGAACAAGGGGCCGCTGGACAACGAGGAAATGGCGCGCCTGTTCCGTGAAATCATGTCCTCCTGCCTGGCCCTGGAGCAGCCACTGCGGGTCGCCTATCTCGGTCCGGAAGGCACCTTCTCGCAGGCGGCGGCGCTCAAGCATTTCGGTCACTCGGTGATCAGCAAGCCGATGGCGGCCATCGACGAGGTGTTCCGCGAGGTGGTCGCCGGTGCGGTGAACTTCGGCGTGGTGCCGGTGGAAAACTCCACCGAAGGTGCAGTCAACCACACGCTGGACAGCTTCCTCGAGCATGACATCGTCATCTGCGGCGAAGTCGAGCTGCGCATCCACCATCACCTGTTGGTGGGCGAGACGACCAAGACCGATCGCATCACGCGCATCTATTCCCACGCCCAGTCGCTGGCCCAATGCCGCAAGTGGCTGGACGCGCACTACCCCAACGTCGAGCGCGTGGCGGTATCGAGCAACGCCGACGCCGCCAAACGTGTGAAGAGCGAGTGGAATTCGGCGGCGATCGCCGGCGACATGGCGGCGCAGCTGTATGGGCTGAGCAAGCTGGCCGAGAAGATCGAGGACCGCCCGGACAACTCCACGCGCTTCCTGATCATCGGTAGCCAGGAAGTGCCACCGACCGGTGATGACAAGACCTCGATCATCGTCTCCATGCGCAACAAGCCGGGTGCCCTGCATGAGCTGCTGATGCCGTTCCACTCCAACGGCATCGATCTGACCCGCATCGAAACGCGTCCGTCGCGCAGCGGCAAGTGGACCTATGTGTTCTTCATCGATTGCATGGGGCACTACCAGGACCCGTTGATCAAGGACGTGCTGGAGAAGATCGGCCACGAGGCCGTGGCGTTGAAGGTGCTGGGGTCGTACCCGAAAGCGGTGCTTTGAGCTGCAAGCTTCAAGCCGCAAGAGAGAGCGGAGTATCGCTCTTTGCACGGCTTGTAGCTTGATGCTGGTGGTGCCGTTGTGAGTTGGCTTTTTTCTTGAAGCTTGTAGCTTGAGGCTTGTAGCTATGCCCTGTGATTTCCTCGCCCTGGCCGTACCAGGCGTACAGAAACTGTCCCCTTACGTCACCGGTAAGCCGATCGACGAGTTGGCGCGCGAGCTGGGCATCGAGCCGACGCGGATCGTCAAGCTGGCCAGCAATGAGAATCCGCTGGGCCCGAACCCCAGGGTGCTGGAGGCCATTCGCGGCGAGCTGTCCGAGCTGACCCGTTATCCCGATGGCAGCGGCTTCCGGCTGAAAGCCAGGCTGGCCGGGCGCTTCGGCCTGAAGTCCGAACAGATCACGCTGGGCAATGGCTCCAACGACATTATTGATCTGGTTGCCCGCTGCTGGCTGGCGCCGGGGCGTAACGCGGTGTTCAGCGCCCATGCCTTTGCCGCCTATCCGATCTGCACTCAGGCGGCTGGCGCCGAGAGCCGCGTGGTACCGGCCATCGACTATGGACACGATCTGGACGGCATGCTTGAGGCCATCGACGAGCAGACCGCCGTGGTCTTCATTGCCAACCCGAACAACCCCACGGGAACCTGGTTTGGCGCTCAGGCTCTGGAGAGCTTCCTCGACCGTGTCCCCGAACGTGTGCTGGTGGTGCTGGACGAGGCCTATATCGAATTCACCGAAGGCGACGAATTGCCCAACGGACTGAACTACCTGGATCGCTACCCCAACTTGCTGGTTTCGCGCACGCTGTGCAAGGCCTACGGTCTGGCGGGGCTGCGGGTGGGTTACTCCGCCTCTTCGCCGCAGATTGCCGGTGTGCTCAACCGGGTGCGCCAGCCATTCAACGTCAACAGCCTCGCGCTGGTGGCGGCCTGCGCCGCCTTGGATGACGAGCAGTATCTGGCCGAAGGACGGCGGGTGAATCGCGCCGGCATGGTGCAGCTTGAGCAGGGGGTGGCCGAGTTGGGGCTGAAATGGATTCCTTCGCGGGGCAACTTCCTGGCAGTCGACTTGGGGCGCGATGCGGCGCCTATCAATGCCGGGCTGCTGCGCGAAGGTGTCATCGTCCGGCCGATTGCTGGCTACGGCATGCCGACCTTCCTGCGCGTGTCCATCGGCACCGAGCAGGAGAATGCCCGCTTCCTCGAGGCCTTGCGCGTAGTGCTCGATCAGTGACCCACGACATCAGCTTGCAACAGCGCAAACCCGTCGTCGATCGCCTGGTGGTGATCGGGCTTGGCCTGATTGGCGGCTCGTTCGCCAAGGGTCTGCGCGAATCGGGATTGTGCCGAGAGGTCTTGGGTTTCGATCCGAATGCCGACAGTCGCGCGCTGGCCGTGGAACTGGGGGTTGTGGATCGCTGTGTCGATACTCTGGAAGAAGCCTGTCGTGATGCCTGTGTTATCCAGCTGGCAGCACCGATTCTTGCGATGGAGAAGCTGCTCGAACAGCTGTCTCGATTGGAGTTGGGCGATGCGGTGCTGACCGACGTCGGCAGCGCCAAGGGCAACCTGGTGCGTTGTGCTACCCGTGCGTTCGGTGGCATGCCGGCACGTTTCGTGCCCGGGCATCCTATCGCCGGCTCGGAACGAAGCGGTATTACAGCCGCCGACGGCTCGCTCTTTCGTCGGCACAAGGTGATCCTGACGCCAGTGCACGGCACGGATTCGCAGGCGCTGGCCTTGGTCGACCGACTGTGGTCAGCGTTGGGTGCGGATGTCGAGCATATGGATGTCGACCATCATGACGAGGTGCTGGCGGCGACCAGCCATCTGCCGCATCTGCTGGCCTTCGGCTTGGTGGATTCGCTGGCCAAACGGCATGAGAATCTGGAGATCTTCCGCTACGCCGCTGGCGGTTTTCGCGACTTCACGCGGATAGCCGGCAGTGATCCGGTGATGTGGCACGACATCTTCCTGGCCAATCGTGATGCAGTGCTGGCTACCCTGGATGATTTTCGTACCGACCTCGATGCCTTGCGCGCCGCGGTCGATGAAGGAGACGGGCATAAACTGCTGGGCGTATTTACGCGCGCCAGGGCGGCCCGGGAACATTTCAGCAAAATACTGGCTCGCAGAGCCTATGTGGACGTTATGCATTCCAATGACCTGATCTTCCTCGCCAACCCTGGCGGCAGCCTGACTGGCCAGTTGCGTGTGCCAGGCGACAAATCCATTTCCCACCGCTCGATCATGCTCGGCTCGCTGGCAGAGGGCACCACTGAAGTCGAGGGTTTCCTCGAAGGTGAAGATGCGCTGGCTACCATCCAGGCCTTCCGCGACATGGGTGTGGTTATCGAGGGGCCGCACCAGGGGCGCGTGACCGTGCATGGTGTTGGCCTGCACGGCCTGCAGGCTCCGCCTGGGCCGATCTACCTGGGCAACTCGGGTACTTCCATGCGTCTGCTGGCCGGCCTGCTCGCGGCGCAGCCGTTCGATACCACCCTGAGTGGCGATGCCTCGCTCACCAAGCGGCCGATGAATCGCGTCGCCAAGCCACTGCGCGAGATGGGCGCAGTGATCGAAACCGCCGCCGAGGGCCGTCCGCCGCTGACCATCCGCGGCGGGCAGAAGCTCTCCGGCATGCATTACGACCTGCCGATGGCCAGCGCCCAGGTCAAGTCATGCCTCCTGCTGGCAGGGCTTTATGCGGCCAGCCAGACCTCCGTGACAGAGCCGGCGCCCACGCGTGATCATACCGAGCGGATGCTGCAGGGCTTCGGTTATCCGGTTCGGGTCGAAGGCAGTACGGCGACCGTCGAATCAGGCCACAAGCTGAGCGCGACCCAGATCGAAGTGCCGGCGGATATTTCCTCAGCCGCCTTCTTCATGGTCGCTGCCAGCATCGCCGAAGGCTCGGACGTTACCCTGGAACACGTGGGCATCAATCCGACGCGCACCGGTGTGATCGATATTCTCAAGCTGATGGGGGCCGATATCGAGCTTTCCAACCTGCGAGAGGTGGGCGGAGAGCCGGTTGCCGACATTCGTGTGCGGGCTGCGCAGCTCAAGGGCATCGAGATTCCCGAGACGCTGGTGCCGCTGGCCATCGATGAATTCCCGGTGCTGTTCGTGGCGGCGGCTTGCGCGCAGGGGCGTACCGTCCTGCGTGGCGCCGAGGAGTTGCGGGTCAAGGAATCGGATCGTATCCAGGTAATGGCCGACGGGCTGCAAACCCTGGGCGTCAAGGCCGAGCCGACGCCTGACGGTATCGTCATCGAAGGCGGTCCCATGGGGGGCGGCGAAGTATGGGCACACGGCGATCATCGCATCGCCATGTCGTTCAGCGTGGCCGGGTTGCGCGCCAGTGCGCCGATCCGCATTCACGATTGCGCCAATGTCGCGACCTCGTTCCCCAACTTCCTGGCGTTGGCCGAGCGGGCAGGCATGCGTGTTTCCGTGGAGGGTGCTTCATGATCAGCCAGATTCCGGTCGTTACCATCGATGGGCCAAGTGGCTCCGGCAAGGGCACGGTCGCGGCATTGCTTGCGGCGAAGCTGGGCTGGAAATTTCTCGACTCCGGGGCGCTGTACCGGTTGCTGGCCTTTGCTGCGCGCAACCATGGGGTCGATCTCACCAATGAGGAAGCCCTCAAGGTGCTGGCCGCTCACCTGGACGTGCAGTTCGATACCGCCGAGAGCGGCCAGGGCATGCGCATCGTGCTGGAAGGCGAGGACGTCACCGAGGCGATACGCAACGAGGTCGTCGGTGCCGGAGCCTCTCAGGTCGCAGCCTTGCCGGCGGTGCGCGAAGCTCTGCTGCAGCGGCAGAAGGCCTTTCGCGAGACGCCCGGGCTGGTTGCCGATGGTCGCGACATGGGTACGGTGGTTTTCCCCGATGCTACGCTGAAGATATTCCTCACCGCCAGCGCTGAAGAAAGGGCACGCAGACGGTACCTGCAGTTGAAGGCCAAGGGTGATGATGTTAATCTCGCGAGTCTTCTCGATGAGATACGGGCACGCGATGAGCGCGATACCCAACGCACGGTGGCGCCGCTGAAGCCGGCAGACGATGCCATACAGCTGGATTCCACGGTGTTGTCCATCGAGCAGGTGCTAGGACAGATTCTGAGCGAGGTCGCCAAGCGCGATCTTGCCTGATGAACGGGTGTCGAGAGGCGCCCCAGCAGTCCTTGAGGCTGCCAACAAGGAGGCATGTGGGAGACCAGATCCAGTCCCGCAGGCCTTTTTTTATATGAATGAACCCACGTTATCTGGGGCGTGGAGATAGGGCGGGTCTTCGCCCGAAAACAGCAGGAATAAACATGAGCGAAAGCTTTGCAGAACTTTTTGAAGAAAGCCTGAAATCCCTCGACATGCAGCCGGGCGCCATCATCACCGGCATCGTGGTCGACATCGATGGTGACTGGGTCACCGTTCATGCCGGTCTGAAGTCCGAGGGCGTCATCCCGGTCGAGCAGTTCTACAACGAGCAGGGCGAGCTGACCATCAGCGTGGGTGACGAAGTTCACGTTGCGCTGGACGCGGTTGAAGATGGCTTCGGTGAGACCAAGCTGTCCCGCGAGAAAGCCAAGCGTGCCGAGTGCTGGATTGTTCTGGAAGCGGCTTTCGCAGCTGAGGAAGTGGTCAAGGGCGTTATCAACGGTAAGGTTAAGGGCGGCTTCACTGTCGACGTTAACGGCATCCGTGCGTTCCTGCCAGGTTCCCTGGTTGATGTCCGTCCGGTGCGTGATACCACTCACCTGGAAGGCAAGGAACTCGAGTTCAAGGTCATCAAACTGGACCAGAAGCGCAACAACGTTGTCGTTTCCCGTCGCAGCGTCCTGGAAGCCGAGAACAGCGCCGAGCGCGAAGCGCTGCTGGAATCGCTGCAGGAAGGCCAGCAGGTCAAGGGTATCGTCAAGAACCTCACCGACTACGGCGCATTCGTCGACCTGGGCGGCGTGGACGGCCTGCTGCAGATCACCGACATGGCCTGGAAGCGCATCAAGCATCCTTCCGAGATCGTCAACGTTGGCGACGAGATCGACGTCAAGGTGCTGAAGTTCGACCGCGAGCGCAACCGCGTCTCCCTGGGTCTGAAGCAGCTGGGTGAAGACCCATGGGTTGCCATCAAGGCCCGTTACCCGGAAAACACCCGCGTCATGGCCCGCGTCACCAACCTCACCGACTACGGCTGCTTCGCCGAGCTGGAAGAGGGCGTCGAAGGTCTGGTGCACGTTTCCGAAATGGACTGGACCAACAAGAACATCCACCCGTCGAAGGTCGTACAGGTCGGCGACGAAGTGGAAGTCATGGTTCTGGACATCGACGAAGAGCGTCGTCGTATCTCCCTGGGCATCAAGCAGTGCAAGTCCAACCCATGGGAAGACTTCTCTGGCCAGTTCAACAAGGGCGACCGCATCTCCGGCACCATCAAGTCGATTACCGATTTCGGTATCTTCATCGGTCTGGACGGCGGCATCGACGGTCTGGTTCACCTGTCCGACATCTCCTGGAACGAAGCTGGCGAAGAAGCCGTGCGTCGCTTCAAGAAGGGCGACGAGCTGGATACCGTCATCCTGTCGGTCGATCCGGAGCGTGAGCGCATCTCCCTGGGCATCAAGCAGCTGGAAGACGATCCGTTCTCCAACTACGCCGCCGTCAATGACAAGGGCAGCATCGTTCGCGGTACCGTGAAAGAAGTTGACGCCAAGGGCGCCATCATCGATCTGGGCAACGATATTGAAGCCACGCTGAAAGCGTCCGAAATCAGCCGTGACCGCGTCGAAGACGCACGCAACGTGCTGAAGGAAGGCGACGAAGTCGAAGCCAAGATCATCAGCATCGACCGCAAGAGCCGCGTCATCAGCCTGTCCATCAAGTCGAAAGACGTCGAGGACGAAAAAGACGCAATCAAGGAACTGCGCTCCAAGCAGGACGTAGAGCCTTCCGCCGGCCCGACCACCATTGGTGATCTGATCCGCGCGCAGATGGAAAACCAGAACTGAGTTCGGTGATCCACTGAAAAGGGCGACTTCGGTCGCCCTTTTTTGTGGTGCGCCAGGCATGGCGCGTAGTGCCGTGACTGGCGCTGTCGGGTTCACTGTGGTGGTGAGACTGACGACTTGGAGGTGAAAGTCCTCTACACACCCGGCAAGGGGAAGTGTTAGCCAGAGGCAAGGGTGTCGCGGGCGACTGCGAATCTGAAGGAAGCCCGAGGCAAAATGCTGGCCTGACGAACAGGAAGCGGATAGAGGCGGCGTAGCGGGGTGAGGTAGCCATAATTGCCAAAGC
>JBKEBY010000080.1:0-14764 GCA_047973445.1 Pseudomonas sp. | reverse complement strand
GATCGCAGCGGTCAGCATGCCGATTTCCAGTTGGAGAAACTCGATGCCGCGCATGTCGCAGAGCGACTGCGTCCGCTGATCGATGCCGATGCGATTCTGTGCTCGGACAGCGCTGCTGTTTATGCCCATTTCGCCAAGGCAGAAGGCATCACTCACCGACCGATCAATCCTAGCCAGAAGCGCAGGGTCGTTGGACCTTTCCACATCCAGAACGTGAACGCCTACGACAGCCGGTTGAAGGGCTGGATGATTCCCTTTCATGGTGTGGCCACCAAGTACCTGACGCATTACTTGGGATGGCGTCGCCTGCTCGAACGTCATAAGACCCAGCTCAATCCATTGATTTGCTTGAGGGAAGCGCTGGGGCGAGCGGCTATGCAACAGCTAACTCAGACATAGCCTTGAAAAATGTAGGCGAGGCAGCCAGTGCAAGGCAAAAACAGGCGAGAAAGCGCAGTTTAGTGTTCTAAATGAGCATTTTGAGCCTGTTTTTAACGCAGCAATGGCAACGTAGGTAGTTTTTCAACGGCCTGATAGGGGGGCGGATAGATGAGTTTTCTGGTGGTATTGCTGGTGCTGCTGATCGAGAAGCTCACCGACTGGAAAGACCAAGTACAGCACGATGGCCCCTGGCTACGGAGCCTGTCCAGAGTCGAATCCAATCAGCGGAGCGAGACCTCGCCCTGGCTGGTACTGGCGCTGATCGTGCTGTTGCCGGTGCTGCTGCTTGGCGCGCTGCTGCTGGCGCTGGAGCCGCTGGCATACGGCTGGCTGAGCCTGCCGCTGCATCTGCTGGTACTGCTCTACGCCCTCGGGCGAGGGCATGCCAAGCGCGAACTGGGGCCGTTCCGCGATGCCTGGCGGCGAGCTGACAGCGAAGCCGCGGCGCTGGTGGCCGAGCGTGATTTTGGCCTGGCAGCGGCTGACCCGCGTAGTCTCATGGGGGCGATACAGGCACACCTGTTATGGCGCAGCCACCAGGGGTTCTTCGCGGTAATTTTCTGGTACCTGCTGCTCGGACCAATGGCTGCCCTGGCGTACCGTTTGCTGGCGCTGGCCACGGAACATTCGCAGTTGGCAGGTGTGCGTGAGCGCGCCGCGCAATTGCAACACGCCTTCGACTGGCTACCCGTGCGCGTATTGCTGGTGAGCTTCGGTCTGGCGGGGAATTTCGTCACGGTCAATCGGATGCTCTTGCCCGAGCTGTTGAACTGGCACATCTCCGCTCGACAGCTGCTTGCGAAGGTCGGGCCGGCAGCTGCCGAAGCGGGTGAGACCAAGGTGGAGGAGGCCGGGATAGAGCAGCTGGATGCTCTCGAAAGCCTGCTGGTGCGCGCACGTGTGCTCTGGTACGCGATCATCGCGATCTGGACGATTCTTGGCTGAGCAGCGAGTGTATTGCTCGATCGATGGCAAGTCGCCATTACCTTAAGTTACAGAAGTCACCCGACGTATGTCGTATAAGTCGACAGGCATCACACTCTGACGAGCCCTGCTGCAGCCTCGATGCTGCATGCAATACCAATAAGAATTGGGAGACGTCCTGTGCAAAGGCTCCTGCATCCCGCAGTCACGTTCATGAATCGCTTGAGCTTCGCCATGAAGTTCAGCCTCATCAGTGTGCTGTTCTTCGTTCCCATGCTGCTGACCAACTTCTATCTGGCGCGCGATTCGTATCGTGAGTTCGTCGGTACCCGCACCGAGCTGCAGAGTCTGGAGCTGCTGGGTACCGCGTTGCAGGTGCGACGGGACATGCAGGACTGGACGGACCTGGTCGAGATCGAGGTCATCATCGGGCAGGCCGGCGATGATCAGGCGCTGCTGCGCATGTTGAGCGAGGCCGAACACAAGCTGGCCGCGGGGCTGCAACTGCTGGCCCCCGTTGTTGATGATGCTGCGCGTGCCGGCGAGTTCGAGAAACATCTCGATGAGCTGAAAAGCGCCTTGGATGCAGCACAGGCCGAGCAATCACTGCAATCCAAGAGCGCCATGGCGCGCAAGCTGCTGGGACAGACGCAGGTGCTGATCAAGCTGATCGCCAGCCAGTCCGGCCTGAGTCAGGATGGCCAGCGCGACGTGCGCATGCTCGCCGAACTGCTCACCTCGGTAACGCCGGCCATCACCGCCACACTGGGCCAGGGCCGGGCGGTTGGCTCCTTCAGCTTCGGGCAGGGCTACCTCAACTCCGATGCCAGCCATAAGTTGGACAGTCTGCTGCTCGAGCTGGAGAAGCAGCAGGCGCAATACGGCGCGCAATTGCAGGACGCCAGCGCTGCGCTGGCGCAACTGGCCGATCACGCCGCCGCCAGCCGCAACTCCCTGCGCGACAGCGCCGACATCTTCCAGGATCGGGTCATCCTGGCCGACTCGCTTAGCGAGCCCTGGGAACAGTTCTACGAGCTGATATCGACCGAGATGGCGAAAACCTATCAGTTGAACGATGCCATCCTGTTGCTGCTCGACGAGCAACTGGCCAAGCGACTGGACGAAAAGCGCCTGCTGATGACGCTGCTGCTGGCGGCCCTGGCATTGTTGTTCGTGCTGGTGGTTTACCTGTACAGCGCGTTCTACGTCTCCACCCGTGCCTCGCTGCGTGACCTGGGCGGAATCATGGACCGGGTTGCCGATGGCGACATGACGGCCCGTTTCCAGGTGTGCAGCCGTGACGAGCTGGGTGAGCTGGGCCAGGTGTTCAACGTTACCGTCGGCAAGATTCGCGAGCTGATCGAGCGCGTCGGGCAGACCGTTGGGGAAGTCGAGCGTCAGGCGAGCCGCGTCGAGCAGGTTTCCGGGCAGAGCAACCAGACGGTATCCGAGCAGCGCGGGCAGATCGAGCAGATCGCCACCGCGATGAACCAGATGTCGGCGACCGCCCAGGAGGTTGCCACCAGCGCGGCGGCTGCGGTGGGCAGCGCGCAGAGCGTCAATCAGGAAACTCGTAGCGGTGGTCGGCTGATCGAGGTTCAGGTTGCCGGCATCGAGCGGCTGGCGAGCGAGATCGAGCAGTCGGTCGGCGCGATCAACCAACTGGCCAGCGACAGCAAGGCCATTGGTCAGGTGCTGGATGTGATCAAGGGCGTGGCCGAGCAGACGAACCTGCTGGCACTTAACGCGGCCATCGAGGCGGCGCGCGCGGGTGAGCAGGGGCGCGGATTCGCTGTGGTGGCAGACGAGGTGCGCAACCTGGCCCGGCGTACCCAGCAGTCGACCGAGGAAATCGAAGCGATGATCGCGCGCCTGCAAGGCGGCGTCGGTGCGGCGGTGAAAGCCATGCATGCCAGCCAGGCGCTCGCCGAGGAAACCGTCGGCCAGTCCGCGCAGGTTCAGCAGGCGCTGGAAAACATCCTGGGTGCTGTCGGAGTCATCGTCGATCAGAATCAGCAGATCGCCACTGCCGCCGAGGAGCAGACGGCGGTCGCCCACGACATCGACCGCAATATCGTGGCGATCAACGAGGCCGGGCAGCGCACCGCCGAAGGCGCGGGGCATACCGAACAGGCCAGCTGTGAGTTGAGTGCGCTGGTGGCGCAATTGCAGCGTCTGATCAGCGCGTTCCGCGTGTAACTGTTCTCACTCCCAACCGAACAGCTCGCAGCTGTTCCGGTGGCTGGCCTCGGCCAACGCCTCGGGGGCTATGCCGCGGATGGCGGCCAGATCGCGGCAGATGTCCGGGAGGAACTCGGGGCTGTTGCGCTGCCCGGCACGGCTGTGCGGAGCGAGATCCGGAGCATCGGTTTCCAGCACGATGGACTCCAGCGGCAATTGCCGCAGCACGCGATGCATGCGGTGCGCCTGGGGCCAGGTGCCGGCCCCGCCGAGCCCCAGCTTGTAGCCGAGCCGGATGTACTCGCGGGCTTCCTCCCAGCTGCCGCTGAAGGCGTGGGCGATCCCGCCGCGCTTGAGCTTGTAGCGCTTCAAGGTGGCGATCATCGCAGCATGGGCGCGGCGTACGTGCAACAGTACTGGCAGCTCGAATTCCTCGGCCAGCGCCAGTTGCGCTTCAAGCAATTGCTGCTGGCGCTCCTTGTCGGCGCTTTCGATGTAGTAGTCCAGGCCGATCTCGCCGATGGCGCAGAGCTTTTCCGCGCCCCGTAGCCGCTCCAGCCAGCCGCGCAGAATCTCGAGGTGCGCGGGCCGATGATCCTGGAGAAATGCCGGGTGCAGCCCCAGCGCCGCATGGACCTGGGGTTCGTTGCACGCCAGTTGCCAGACACGTTGCCAGTTGGCTTCGTGCACGCCGAGCACGACGATACGCTCCACGCCGGCTGCGCGGCAGCGGGCCAGCACCTCGTGGCGATCCGGGTCGAAGGGCTCGAAATCCAGGTGGGTATGGGTGTCGATCAGCGGCACGTCGGATTCTTCTCTCTCGGCAAGGACGATGGCGAATTGCGGAGCAGCGTCTGGTCAGCGCCGTTCTTCCTCTATCTGGATATCGCTGACGCCCAGCTCGGCGATGCGGCTCTGCTCGCTCGGACAGCGTGGAATTTCCCAGGGCGCATCGATCACGGCGCCCGGCTCCCTGACATGATGCAGGAGAATTTCCAGTTCGGCCTGCTCAAGGACGGGGACCTCGAAGGATTCGAGTGTGATCGAGGCGGGCTCGCCATTGATGCGATAGTGGATGCGGTAACGCTTGAGTTCGGTCATGACGGCAACTCGCGGCGGTGGTATTGCATCCGACCGCGATAAGCCGCTCAGGCTCCCTTGTGTGGCTTCTCCGCAGCGAGCAATGCAGCCTTGCGTTCCAGCCCCCAGCGATAGCCGGTCAGGGCCTGGTTGGCACCGACCACGCGATGGCAGGGCACCAGCAACCCCACCGGGTTGCTGGCACAGGCGCGCGCTACTGCGCGGGCATGGCTGCCGAGGCTTTGCGCCAGCTCGGCGTAGCGCCGGGTCTCGCCTGGCGGAATCTGCTGCAATGCCTGCCAGACACGAAGCTGGAAGGCCGTGCCGCGTAGGTCCAGTGGCAGGCTGCTGGCGCGGGCCGGTTCTTCCAGTTGCGTGACGATCATCTCCAGCCAGTCGCCGAGGCCGGCTTGATCGCGCTGTAGTTCGGCTGCCGCGAAGCGGCTTGCCAGCTCGGCCTGCAGGGCGACTTCGTCGTCGCCGAACAGCAGTGCGCAGATACCATTCTGGCTGCCCGCCACCAGCAGAAGGCCGAGCGGGCAGGAGCTGATGGCATAGCGCAGCGTCTCGCCAGCACCTCGCGTCCGGCGTTGTGCCGGGCTCATCGCCGCTTTCGCCTGATACGCGCCGCGAGTGCCCGAGTAACCGGCATCGAGTGCCGCGCTCAATACCGAGTCGGCACCCGGTAGCCGCTCTTCCAGGCGCTCGCGCCGCCGCGCGCTGGCCCATGCATGCGGTGTCAGACCGGTACGTACCTTGAAGGCGCGTGCCAGATGCGAGGAGGAAACGCCGATGCGTGCGGCCAGTTGTGTGAGCGTGGGTGTCTGCGGTGCCTCGTCGATCAGGCGACAGGCGGCGATGACCAGCGCATCCAACTGCTCGGCAGGGCTCTGCCCTTGGGGTGAGCAACGTCGGCAAGGGCGAAAGCCCGCTGCCAGTGCGGTCTCGGCATTGGCGTGGAACGTCACGCCTTCACGTTTGGGGCGACGTGCGGGGCAGCTCGGACGGCAGAAGATACCCGTTGATTGCACGGCAAACACGAAGCGTCCATCGAAGCGCGCATCGCGTTCACAGAGGGCTTGCCAGCAGCGTTCGGTATCGAGCATTGCAGTGCTCCGTTGGGGTGTGTTTTGAATTGTCGATCCTGTGCTGCGTGATGCCAATCCGTTGTGCGCTTTCAAACTTGCGGCCGAGCATGGAAGGCCGGTGGGGATTACCGTAACCTGCAGGCCTGCTTAGCTGAGAAGGGACTTGAAGTCGCCGATGAAAACACCAAAACGACTCGAGCCGCTGGTCGAGGATGGGCTGATCGACGAGGTGCTGCGTCCTCTGATGAGTGGCAAGGAGGCGGCGGTATACGTGGTGCGCTGCGGTGATGAGTTGCGTTGCGCCAAGGTCTACAAGGAAGCCACCAAGCGCAGCTTTCGGCAGGCCGTGAAATACCAGGAAGGCCGCAAGGTACGTAACAGTCGCGACGCCCGGGCAATGGCCAAGGGCTCCCGGCATGGCCGCAAGGAGCGGGAAGAAAGCTGGCAGAATGCCGAAGTGGCAGCCCTGTTCCGTCTGGCCGACGCGGGTGTGCGGGTGCCCAAGCCCTATGACTTTCTCGACGGCGTGCTGCTGATGGAAATGATCGAAGGCGAGGATGGCGATGCAGCGCCCCGTCTCAATGACGTGGAATTGCACCCCGACGATGCGCGCGAATTCCATGCCTTCATGATCGGCGAAGTGGTGAAGATGCTCTGTGCCGGCCTGGTGCACGGCGATCTGTCCGAATTCAATGTACTGCTCGACGAGCACGGTCCGGTGATCATCGACCTGCCGCAAGCGGTGGATGCCGCGGGCAACAACCATGCGTTCGAGATGCTCGAGCGCGACGTCGGCAACATGTCGGCCTACTTCGGCCAGTTCGCGCCGGAGCTCAGGTACACCCGTTATGCCAAGGAAATGTGGGCGCTCTACGAAGAAGGCAAACTCACACCGGAGACCGAGCTGACCGGCGAGTTCGCTGAGCCGGAAGATGCAGCGGACCTCGATGCGGTGATGCGCGAGATCAAGGCGACCCTGGCCGAGCAGGCACGCAAGGAAGCCTTGCGCAGCGCCACGGACGAGCCCCGTGACGAGCTGCCCACACCACCCTGGATGCGTAGCTGAACTGTTCTGCGGCAATGACAGCGTTCTTCGTCATCGGTGGTTTGGGCGTATCATTGTCAGTGTTTCAATGTCTTCTGCAGGAGAAAGCCAATGCAAGGTCAGCCACAGGTCATCGAGTATCTGAAAGAACTGCTGCGTGGGGAGCTGGCCGCGCGCGACCAGTATTTCCTGCACTCGCGGATGTACGCCGACTGGGGCTTCGCCAAGCTCTACGAGCGCATCAACCATGAAATGGAAGAGGAAACCCAGCACGCCGATGCGCTGCTACAACGCATCCTGTTCCTCGAAGGAACGCCCGACATGACACCCGAAGCACTGGATATCGGTCATACCGTACCGGAAATGCTGTGCAATGATCTGGCGCTCGAATACAAGGTGCGCGCCGCGTTGGCCAAGGGTATCGACCTAGCCGAGCAGCATGGTGACTACCAGACCCGCGACATCCTCGCCCTGCAGCTGCACGATACCGAAGAGGATCATGCCTACTGGCTGGAGCAGCAGTTGGGGCTGATCGATCGCATCGGTCTGCAGAACTACCTGCAGTCGCAGGCGTAACGAGGAGGGCAAGCAGCGCGCGGGGGGAACCGTTTCGCTTGGACGTGATCGATATTCTGCAAGTGAATTCGACCGTCGAAGGGAATCGTATGAGATCACTGAAGGGACTGCTCCAGGGCGTCGTCGTCTTCGCCCTCTCGCTGGTGGTGCTGATGCTGGCCACCTATCTCATGGGCTATCACCGCGGCTGGGGCTATCAGCTGTTCAATGGCTTGATGATGCTGGAGATGTGCGTGATGGGCGCACTGATCGTCGCGCTGCTGTGGGGTACCCGGCGGCGGCACCGCTCCAGAGGCCGCCGTTCCGTCGCGAGGCCTGGCGTACAAGATCTCGCGACGAAGCAGGCGCCGTTCAGATCCGGAAGCGACTGACCATCGTCTGTAACTGAGTACCCAGGCGCGCCAGCTCGACGCTGGATGCGGCGGTTTCCTCGCTGGCGGCAGCGGTCTGCTCTGCTACGTCACGCACGTTCACCACGCTACGGCTGATCTCCTCTGCGACCGCACTCTGCTCTTCGGCTGCGGTGGCGATCTGCTGGTTCATGGCCTGGATGTTGGACACGGTGCGGGTGATGCTGGCCAGCGAGCTGCCCGCACGACGTGCCAGCTCGACACTGCTGTCGGTGAGGCTGCGGCTCCCTTGCATGATGGCCGCGACCTGCTGCGTACCGCTGTGCAGTGCGCTGACCAGCTGCTCGATCTCCTCGGTGGATTTCTGCGTACGCTGCGCCAGCCCGCGCACTTCATCGGCCACTACGGCGAAACCGCGCCCGGCCTCACCGGCACGCGCGGCCTCGATCGCGGCATTGAGCGCCAACAGGTTGGTCTGCTCGGCCACGGCACGAATCACGCTCATCACGCTACCGATCTTGTCGCTGTCGCTTTGCAGCGTCGTCATCGCTTCCGAGGAGCGGATGACTTCGTTGGCCATGCGCTCGATCTGCGTGACGACCTCAGCGACCACGCGGTCGCCGTCACGGGCTTCGACATCCGCTTCGGTGGCGGCCTGCGCCGCCTGCTCGGCGTTGCGGGCGACTTCGTGGACGGTTGCCGACATCTCGTGCATGGCTGTGGCGACCTGATCGGTTTCTTCTTTCTGGCTGTTGACGCCGGCGCTGGTCTGCATCGTGACTGCCGACAGCTCCTCGGCAGCGCTGCTGATCTGGCTCACTCCGTCACGAATGCCGCCGATCAGCTCACGCAGGGTGACGCCCATCTGTTGGATGCCTAACTGCAGGACGCCCAACTCATCGCGACGGGTGATCGTCGCGGTGGTAGTCAGGTCGCCCGAGGCAATGCGCTCGACGTCCGCCAGGGTGGTTCGCAGCGGCAGAATGATCTGCCGACTGATCAACCAAGCCGCCAGGATGCCGAGTAGCACGGCCAGCGTTGCGCTCAGGATGAGGCGATTGATGGCCTCGCTGCCCTCGACTTCCAGCTGTTCCAGCTGGTAGGCGTAGAGAGCGTTGCTCAGGCGCAGGATCTCCGTTTGATGGTCGATCATGCCCTGGCGCGCTGTGGCGATCGCCTGGGTCGCCGATTCCAGAGATTCGATCGCCTTGCGGTACTCGGCCAGGACCGAGCGGATCTGTTGCGCGGCGTCCCGGCTGGCGACGTCGAGGCTGCTGTACTGCCGATCGAGGGAGGCCAGGGACCTGTCGAGCTGAGCATAGACTGCCTGGGCATTCTGCGGTGTCGACGTCGTGATGAATATCTGCTGTAGATACTGCGCGTGCTTCACCTCTTCCTTGACTTCGGTGATGGCGCGGTACTGCTCGAAGTGCTGCTCGTTATCCACGGTCTGCTGCGAGATCCGTGCGCTAGTCTGGGCGATAAGTTCTTCGAGCCGGGTTGAGCTTTCTCCGATGGTCTGGCTGGCGCCGTTGGCCTGCGCGTAGCCCTGGCGCATGTCGTTCAGCGAGCGCCGGAATAACTCGTTGTAGCCGGCCTGCTCCTTGAGCATCGCCACGTTGACCGGGTTCTTGAAGGTGTTGAGCAGCTTGGCCTGCTCGGACAGATAGGCTTCCAGTGTCTCGTCCACGCGGGCGCTGGTGACTGCGTTGCCTTTGGCCAGCATGAGTTGCAGGCGTGCGATGCGCAGATCCGTCAGTTTGTTGTTGAGCTGGGAGATTTGCGTCATCCAGCCACTGCGCTGGATGACACTGCCAAGACTGCCCCAGCCGATCCAGGCCAGGAGGAGTGTGAGGGCCAGGACAGCGCCGAAGCCCAAGACGAGCTTGCGACTTACGCTGATATTGCCAAACCAGTTATTCATGTGGGTACCAGTAAGAACGTGACTATCGATTGAAATGGGTGGATGAGAGCCTATCGACCGCGGAGGAACAGTTCTGCTGTCGGCATTGCTGTTACGAACTTGAGCATGACGCGACTATGGCGTCACATTATTGGCAGTTATTCGGGAAATTGGTAATACCGAAGTTGAGATGGCTTGCACGCCATCGAAAGCATGGATGGCATGGGCTGAGAGGTCAGCTCAGCGGCAACGAAATGATGAACGAGTCAACCGGACAGGCGTGCATGCAAGGTAGCCTGTTCTTTTTCTTTTGGTGTTCAGGTGATACGAGGAAGGAGGCAAGCCCAGCAAACAATACGGATTTTATCGGGGCTGGAGTTCAGCCTGGTCCGCGGTTTGGTTCGTGCACGGAGCGCCTTGCAGGGCGGCAAGTCTAGTTATTGTCGATACAGGGTGCAACGGGTTTTGGCAAGTGGACTTACCAGTGACGTGACGACGCAGTGAGCGACTGACCTATTCGTCGAGTTGGCTATTCAGAGCGGTCAGTGCGCCCTGTACCCTCTTGACCTTGCCAGTGTGGCAAGCGCCAGAATGCTCGCCACCATTTCGATAAGGGGCGAAAGCATGCAGACATTCAAGGTACAGGGCATGACCTGCGGGCACTGCGAACGCGCGGTGGTCAATGCCATCCAAGCGCGCGACAGCAGTGCCGGGGTCGAGGTCGATCTTGAGGCCGGACTCGTGCAGGTCGAGGGAGGCCTGTCCGAAGCGGAGATTCGCCAAGCGATCGAGGAAGAAGGCTATCAGGTGCAGTGATCTGCTTGGCTAATATCATCCCAGTTCTGAATCAGGCCACGGAACAGAGAGTCGAGCAGTGTCGGCACGCTGTCGACCGAGTCAAGCAGATCGGCATTGCGGGTCCAGTCGCTGAGCAGTCCGACCAGCAGTGCATGCAGCGCTAGCGCCGCCAGGCGGGGAGTCATGCCCGGATAGAGGCGCTCAGCGGCGTTTTCCAGCAGCTTTTCGCAAAGGTCGATGAATTGATTGATGAACGCGTGATGCCGTTCCTCCGCTTCGCGCAGTTCATCGGTGAATTCACAACGGTGTAGAAGAATGGTCATGATCCGACGTTTCTGCTCGTCGTAGGCCATTGCGCTTATACCCTCGATGCAGAGGTCTCGCAGCGCACTCAGTGGTTGCTGTTGGAGGCCGTTGCACAGCCGCTCGGCCATCTGCTCCGGCGGCAGGCGCACCTGGTTGAGCATCTCGTGAAACAGGTGTGCTTTGTTCTGAAAGTGCCAGTACACCGCCCCGCGGGTGACACCCGCATCCCGGGCTATCTGGTCCAGACTGGTATGGGCCACGCCTCGCTCCAGAAAGAGCTTCTCGGCGGAGCCCAGGAGGGCGATACGGGTTTTTTCAGCGTCTTCTTTAGTTCTTCGCATGTCCATCACGGCAGCGTCAGGGCTGCAGCCTTCGTAGCGTGGATTTCGTACCGGCGCGTGCGCCACGTTGAAACTTTACACGTTTACAATCGTCGTTGTATGTAACAGCATCTGGCCTTCACTGTAAAATTTCCGGGAATTCGGCGGCGGCTGTCGTTCGGAGCCGGGATGTTTCCGCTTTGCGAGTTATTCCCAATGCATCTTCGGCTTCTTCTGATACTGGGCGCGCTCAGCGCTTTCGGCCCATTGGCCATCGACTTCTATCTGCCAGCGTTCCCGGCCATGGCGCGGGACTTCTCCACCGATGTTGAGCACATCCAGTTGTCGCTCGCGGCTTATTTCGTCGGCCTGGCGTTTGGCCAGTTGCTTTACGGCCCGCTGACGGATCGCTACGGCCGGCGCAGGCCGTTGCTGTTTGGCGTGACGCTTTTCACTCTGGCGTCCATGGCCTGCGCGCTTGCGCCAACGCTGGACTGGTTGGTCGCGGCGCGCTTCGCGCAGGCGCTGGGCGGTTGTGCTGGTATCGTGGTAACTCGTGCCGTGGTGCGCGACAGTTGTGAGCCAGTGCAGGCGGCCAGGGTGTTTTCCCAGATGATGTTGGTGATGGGGCTGGCGCCGATTCTGGCACCGCTCGCCGGTGGCCTGCTGATGAATGCCTTGGGCTGGCAGTCGATATTCGTTTCGCTGACGCTGTTCAGTGCCGTCTGCGGAGCTGCAGTAGCGCTCTGGTTGCCGGAGACGCTGCCGGCCGATGCGCCCAGATTGCACTTGGGCAGCACCCTGAGCCGGTACGCCGAGTTGCTGCGCGATCGCGAATTCATGGCCTTTGCACTTTGTGGCGGCGTGGCCATGGCGGGTATGTTCGCCTATATCGCCGGCTCGCCATTCGTGTTCATCGAACTCTATGGTGTTCCCGCCGAACATTACGGCTGGCTGTTCGGCTGCAATGCGGCAGGCTTCATCCTGGTGTCGCAGGTCAATGCACGGCTGCTGCGTCTGCGCGGGCCGGGGACCTGGTTGCGGCGTTTTGTCTGGCTGTATTTTTCCAGCGCGTTGATGTTGCTGTTGATCGCTCTGAGCCAGCCCAAAGCGCTCTGGCCGCTGCTGGTTCCGCTGTTTCTAGGGGTCGCCAGTCTTGGCAGTATTCTGCCCAACGCCACTGCTTGCGCGATGGCCGGGCAGGGGCGTCAGGCCGGTCTGGCTTCAGCGCTGATGGGTAGCCTGCAGTTCAGCGTAGCTGCAGGAGCTTCAGCCCTGGTCGGGGTGTTGCACGACGGTACGGCGTCGCCGATGGCGCTGGTCATTACCGTCTGCGCATTGCTGGCCGCGAGCCTGGCCTGGTACAGCGGCCAGTTGGTGCTACCGGAGCGCGCCCGGTAGCAGCATACGGATGTAGGTGATCGAACCTCGCACGGGGCTCAGTTGGCCAGCCGCGCGTCAAGGCTGTTCTGTGCCAGGCGCCGAGCCTGCTGTTCGGTCATGCCCAGGCTGTCGTGCAGGGCCATGAAGTTTTCCGTCACGTAGCCGCCGAAATAGGCAGGATCATCGGAGTTCACCGTGACCTTAACGCCCTGTTCCAGCAATTCGAGGATGTTGTGCTGGCTCATGTCGTTGAATACACGCAGCTTGGTGTTGGACAGCGGGCAGACGGTCAGCGGAATCTGCTCTTCGATCAGGCGGGCGATCAGTCTGGGATCTTCGGCGGCGCGCACGCCGTGATCGATGCGGCTGGCCTTGAGCAGGTCGAGCGCCTCCCATATGTACTCCGGCGGGCCTTCCTCGCCGGCATGGGCAACCGCGAGGAAGCCCTCGGCGCGTGCCTTGGCGAATACGCGCTCGAACTTGCTCGGTGGATGGCCCACTTCGGAGCTGTCCAGCCCCACGGCGAAGAAGGCATCGCGAAACGGCATGGCTTGTTCGAGCGTCTTGAATGCGGCTTCCTCGGGCAGATGACGCAGAAAGCTGAGAATCAGGCCGCTGCTGATACCCAGGAGTTCGCGTCCATCGGCCAGCGCATCGCTGATGCCACGTATTGCCACTTCGAAGGGAACACCACGGTCGGTGTGGGTCTGGGGGTCGAAGAAGGGCTCGGTATGCACCACGTTCTGCTCTTCGCACTTCTGCAGATAGGCCCAGGTCAGGTCGTAGAAATCCTGCTCGGTACGCAGTACATCGGCGCCGCGGTAATACAGGTCGAGAAACTCCTGGAGATTACCGAAGGCATAGGCACTACGCAGGGCATCGACATTACTCCAGGGCAGCGCGATCTTGTTGCGCTCAGCCAAGCTGAACAGCAATTCGGGTTCCAGCGAGCCCTCGAGGTGCAGGTGCAGTTCGGCTTTGGGCAGGGCGTTGAGCCAGTCGTACATGGAGAGTCACCTCCTCCGCCAGAATGAAAAACGCATTTAAGCATGTCGGTGCGCTTGACCCTAGAGCCAGGGCGTCGGGCACGCTGCGTCGGTTGGCAGTGGCTGAGAATTGAGCAGCACGCTGCAAGCTAGGCCCGGCGCGGGCAGGGAGCGCTGCTCCAAAGGTTATCCACAGGGTTTTCCCCTCTATTTGCGGATAAACCGTGCATCATGTTTGTACGCCGTTCCAGGCTGTGTACAGCTCTTGCGGAAGGTAGATAATTTCCTGTAATTCAGTGGCTTATGAAGCTGGGGGCGGAGCGTATGAAGATGCTGGTCAAATAATGAGCGCAGGCTCGAAGAGCGCGCCAGGCCTGACTGTCATGAGTTGCTCCAGTGCTTATCCACAATCTCTTGCACAGCTATTGTGGGCAACTGCGGTGAGGTTCGTGTCTGTTGGCGCGGCTTAATCTTCCACGCGTTCCTGCACGAGGTGCAGCTCGCTGCGACCGCGGCTGATATCGGCAATCAGCCTTTGCAGCGGTGTTCGCTGTACTTCGGGGAAAGCGAGCAGCAGCTCTGCGCCTTCGGCATCGAAGGTTTCTTGCTCGATCAGCGCTTCGTGCTCGACAAGACGTGCCTTGAGCAGTGCCAGTTCGGCGAAGCGGCAATGGCAGTGGCCGCGAATGCGTGATACCAGTTCCATATGCTGGCCAGCCTGCAGGCATTTGGCCGTAGAGCCGCCATAAGCTCGGGCCAGGCCACCTGTGCCGAGCTTTATGCCGCCGAACCAGCGGATCACCACCACTGCCACCTGATCGAAGTCCTGTCCTTCGATGGCTGTCAGCATCGGCCGTCCGGCGGTGCCACCCGGCTCGCCGTCGTCGCTGAAGCGGTATTGGTTGCCGACTTTCCAGGCCCAGCAGTTGTGAGTGGCGGTGGGATCGCTGACCGCCAGGATGAACGCCTGGGCTTCTTCGGCGCTCGCTACGGGAGCTGCCTTGGCAAGAAAACGGCTCTTGCCGATGATTTCCAGCAATTCACAGGGGGTGGCGAGGGTGAAGGGCATGGTGAGGCTGGCGCAGGCGCTGGTGAATGGACGGCTATTGTAACGGCCCGGGCGTAGTGACGCCGCCTGCGTGCTATTCGGCGATTCGCCGGTGAGGCGGCCCTACCTTAGGACGGTGCGATTTTTCGCGTTTCCAAATGAAGGAAGTTCCATGCTCAATTCCAGTTACCAGTCGTGCATCCCGGCCGACCGTCAGTGCACGGAAGGCTGCGAACGGGTGGCGGCCTGATTCGAGCCGGTGGCCGATTGTGCTGGCTTCGCCGCCCATTGGGCGAAATCCCAGCCAGCGGCCGGCTATCAATCCACCTGTATAT
>JBKEBY010000047.1:0-39807 GCA_047973445.1 Pseudomonas sp. | reverse complement strand
GCACCGTCAGGCTTTGGGTCAACGCCTCGGCGTAGGCGTGCCAGAGATCGCGCTTGCGCAGTCGCGCCATCGGTGTGCCCGTCAGTGGATTGCTGGTTTTGCCACAGGCCTTGCAGCGGTATCTGGGCAAGCCGCCGCTGGTACCCCACGGACGCAACTCGCTGGACTGGCAATGCGGGCAGCTCTTGGGCGTGGGGATCAGATCCTGCGCAAGAGGTCCTGATACCGAAAGGCATCTCGCCAATTGCTCACGCTGCCCCGGGCTGAGCTGGGAGAGCCGGGCAATCCAGCTGTTGAAATGACTCGCTCTCATGATTCACCTCCCGTATGTGGAGACGTCATGATCAGCTTAGCCTGTTGCAACAGTTAGCTCAGACATAGCCATAACCATTGCCTGCGTCCTACGCCTAACCTGGCGCCATTTCTCGCAGCAACGCGGCTCGCGACAAAACGTCAACAGACCCTAGGGCTACGGGCAATCGCTGTCGGGATTCGCTGCCCATTGCCGTGCCGTGTGCGCGATCCTGTCGGCCAGTACGCCGATGGCGCGCTGGTGGGCCAGGACCAGGCTATCCACCTCGCTGCCCGCTTGTTCGTGAATCACGCTGGCGCAGGTCAGCGTACGCTTCTGTTGGTCGCGCGCGTTGATTTCCAGGCTCCAGAGCACATCCAGCGCGGCATGTCGGCCGGGTAGCGAATCGAAGCGGCGCACGTCGGTGCGCAGGCTCAGCAGCGGTCTGTCGGTCCGCCCCGGCAGGCCGGCCAGGTCGCGCACGCCGAGGCGCTGTTCCAGTTCGATCGCCAGCGCATCGTGAAACTCGTCGGCTGGTGGCGAGGCCCAGAGCACGGTATCCAGAATCGCCAGGCGGCCATCGCTTTCGCGCACCACCAGGCTGGGTTGGTCGACCTGGACCGGGATGCGTACTGGCAGCACCTGTAACTGGAAATCGGCGGCTCGAGTAGCCGCGCTCGTTTGCGGCTGGGTGGCGATGAGCGTGTGGTAGCGGGTGGGTACCGAACTGCAGGCGCTCAGGATGAGCGCACCGCCGAGCATGAGCAGAGAGAAGCGCAGGGTCATGGCTGGAGCTCCGTGTTCAGTTCGCGAGATGTGGCCTGGCTCTTGTAATTGGCGGGCTCTTCGCTGCCGTCGCGGCCGCGGATCAGGGATTCCGGATGGCGGCTGAGGTAATCGGAGAGTACTCGTACGGAGCGCACGGCACGCTGGACTTCTTCCAGGGTATCGCCCAGTTGTTGGCGTTGAGGTGAGCCATCGGTCAGCATCTGGTTGGCATTCTCTAGTGTCTTTTCCGACCGTTCCAGCGTGCGCTGTAGCTGCGGCAGGATGTTGCCGTTGACCTGTTTAAGTGTCTGTCGTAGTTCAGCGAGGCTACCGTTCAAGTTATCGGCGACAGCTTCGACAGGTAACTTGCTAAGTTTGTCGACGATGGCTTGGAGTTGCTCTTGTAGTTTGTCGAAGCTGCCGGCGATGGTGGGGATAACTATGGGCAGGGTGCTCTGGCTGACGATGGCCTTCGGTAAGTTTGGATAGAAGTCCAGTGAAATATACAGTTGGCCAGTAAGTAGGTTGCCGGTTCGTGCTTGGGCTCTAAGTCCTTGATCTACCAGCATTTGCATCACGCGCGCGGCATGTTCATGAGTATCCCCATCTGGGCCTTGGGGGAGTTTTTCATGTGCGGCGCCCAGGCGGCTGGGGAAGATGACAGCACCGACGATTACTGGGAAATGCTTGCTTTTTTCGTCGTAATCAAGCTTGACCGATACTACGCGTCCGATAGGAATTCCGAGAAACTCCACTGGCGCATCGACATTGAGTCCGCGCAGAGTTTGGTCGAAGTGCATTTGTACGTAGCGCGCAGGGCCATCTGCGGGCGCCATGGCTTTGCGTATGTCGGAGAACAACTTGAATTCGCTATCCTCTGCGGCAGCTTTGGCGTTGGGGCTGTAGTTGGGCGCGCGGAAGGCGATGCCGCCGGCCAGTATCGCCGAGAGCGATTCGGTATTGACGGTAAGGCCGTCGGCTGCAACCGACACATCGACACCGCTGGCATTCCAGAAGCGCGTGTCGTCGGTAACGAAGTTGTCGTAGGGTGCGTTGACGAACACCTGTACCTGGACACCCTTGCCATCGTCGGCCAGGCCGAACGAAATCACCTGACCCACCTGGAGGCGGCGAAAGTACAGCGGTGAGCCGATGCCGAGTGAGCCCAGGTCATCGGTGTGCAGGGTGAACTGCTTGCCTTCAACGCCAAAAGTCACGGGCGGTGGTGCTTCCAGACCGACGAACTCGCGGCGGGTTTTCTCGGCTCGTCCGGCATCCGCGCCGATGAAAGCGCCGGATAGTAGGGTGTCGACGCCGGATACGCCACTAGCGCCGATGCGCGGTCGCACGACCCAGAACTTGGTGTCCTCGCGGGTAAAGGACTTAGCTTCCTGATCCAGTTCGACCGTGGCAATGACGTGAGTGTGGTCTTGGCTGAGGTTGATTTCGGTGACCTGTCCGATGACCACATTCTTATACTTGACCTGCGTTTTGTTGGCCTCAAGCCCTTCGGCTGTCTCGAAGCTTACAGTGATCTGTGGGCCAGCTGAGAGCCAGTTCTGCATCACCATGGAAAAGCCCACCAGCGCCGCGGCGATGGGGACCAGCCAGACCAACGAGACGCGAACGCGCCGTTGCCTGATCTCGGGGGTGCCGGCAGGTGTTTCGGGGCTGTAAGGGTTATCGGACATCGTCGTTCTCTGCATCCCAGGTCAATCGTGGGTCGAAGGTCATCGAGGCCAGCATCGTCAGCACGACCACCAGGCCGAAGAACAGGATGCCCAGGCGTGGTTCTATGGTGCTTAGCGCGCGGAACTGCACCAGCGCCGCCACCAGGGCTACGACCAGCACGTCCAGCATCGACCAGTAGCCGATGATCTCGATGAAGCGGTACAGCCGTGCGCGTTCGCGCATGGCCCAGCGGCTGCGACGCTGGGCGCAGAGCAGCAACATGCCGAGTACAAAGAATTTTATGCAGGGCACTGCCACGCTGGCGATGAAGATCAGCAGCGCGATGTCCCAGGAACCGCTTTTCCAGAACTCGACCACGCCACTAAGAATAGTATTTTCGCTGCCGCTGCCGAACATGTCGGTGTACATCACCGGCAGTATGTTTGCCGGCAGATACAGGATCAGTGCGGTGATCAGCAATGCCCAGGTACGCGCAATGCTGTTCGGCTTGCGTGGGTGGAGTGCGGCCTCGCAGCGTGGGCATTCTCGGTCCGCCAGCCGGCATGCAAGGCCGCAGTCGTGGCACAGTTGCAGGCCCAGTTTCGAGGCGTAAGGCGGTGGAGTCATCGTGCCTCCACGCCCAGTTCGTCCCACAGACCGCGCACGTCGCGACCAGCGATCAGCAGAATCAGGATGGTGAGGATGGCCATCGCCCAGAGGCCGATGCCCGGATGCACGTCGAGCATGCCGGCGAGCTTGATTATGGCGACCAGAATACCCAGCAGGCAGACTTCCAGCATGCTCCAGGGGCGCAGGTGTTCCAGTGCCCGCATGCAGGCGCGAAAACCTGGTGCGATCCGACCACTACGAGCGTGCACCAGCACCCAGGCCAGCAGAATGATCTGCAGGCCCGGCGCGAAGATGATACTCAGTCCGGTGACCAGCGCGATGGGGGTGATCTGTCCGGAGGCCAGGGCCTCGACGGTGCCCCACAGTGTTGCCTCGTTGCTGAGCCCCTGCAGGCCGATCTGCATGATGGGAAAGGCGTTGGCGAACATGAACAGGATCGCCGCCGCCATGGTGAGTGCCAGCAACTGGTCTGTGTTCAGGTGACGGCTTCGTTCCAGCAGAGCGCCGCAGCGCAGACAGTGGGCGGTCTGCCGGTGCGCCAGAGCAGGGCGCTGGTAGACCGAATCGCAGTGCTCGCAGATGGTCAGCGACCGCCCGTCCAGTATGCTTGGCGCACTGGTGCCCCGATCGATTGCATCGGTTGCGGGCGGTGATGTTGAGCTGACGGGGCTCAAAGCATCCACTCGATGGGAAGAATCGACATGAACGACACGCCGGCTCTTTTCCAGAAGCTGGTCTGTGGCTCGATGTCATGGCGTACCTGTTGGCCATTCCATTGTTCCAGCCAACGGAGCTTGCCTGATTCGCTGAGCTGCACCTCATAGGAGTTTGCGGGGATGTGGATGTCAAAGGCTTCCTCTATCGCGCCCGCCATGCTTGGACTCTCGATCACGAAGCCCAGTTCTGTATTGAGCTCGGCCGAGCGTGGATCGAAGTTGAACGAGCCCACGAATACTCTCGAACGATCCACCGCGAAGGTTTTGGCGTGCAGGCTGGAGCCGGAACTACCCAGAGGTGAGTGGCTCCCCTTGTAGTCCCTTTGCGGCGACATGCGGCGCATTTCGTAGAGCACAATTCCCGCTTCAAGCAAGTCCTTGCGGCGTTTGGCGTAGCCAGCATGTACGGCTGCGACATCGGTGGCGTCCAGCGAATTGGTCAGCACGCGAATCTTCACGCCTCGCTCGGCCATTCTTGCGAACGCTTCGGTACCAGCAGTGGTCGGTACGAAATAAGGCGAAACCAGTTCGATATGGCTCTCGGGTTCGCCAAGAATTTCACGCAACTGATGAAACAGCAGGCCTTCCGATTTAGCCATGCCAAGCCCCTTGGCGGGATCGTCGCTGACCATTCGGGTTTCGGCCCACTCGAAGGCCAGAACGCCCTGCAGCAAGTTGGTGATGAAAGTTGACTCACCGATTGCCTGGACGTACTCCGTGGCTGCGGGCTCGCTGGCCAGGCGCGCGGCCGTGTCGGCGAAGGCCTGTAACTGCGACGCGCCGGCCTTGGGCAGGATCAGCTGTGCCGGATATGACGAATCGCTGGCCCAGTAGCGGTCAAAGTCGCTGGAGACGTCGGCTACTACTGAGCCAACGGCCAGCACATCCAGGTCGGCGAATAGGACGCCTTCGGTTGCGCCAAAATACTCGTCACCGACGTTGCGCCCGCCGATGATGGTGGCCTGGCTGTCGGCAGTGAATGACTTGTTGTGCATGCGGCGGTTGGCACGCATGAAATCGGTGACATAGCCGATCGACTTGGGCGTGCGGATCAGAAAGGGGTTGAACAGGCGAATCTCGATGTTGGCATGGCTGTCGAGGGCCGCCAGTTCGGCGTCGAGTCCGCCGGTACCGTTGTCGTCAAGCAGCAGACGCACCCGAACGCCGCGCTGTGCGGCGGTGCGCAGTTCATCGAGCAGCAGGGTGCCGGTTATATCGCCACGCCAGATGTAGTACTGCACGTCGAGTGTCTTCTGGGCTGTCCGGGCCAGCAGTACGCGGGCGGCGAAGGCATCGTGCGGATCGGCCAGCGCGTGGATGCCGGCTTTGTCTGGATGGGCCTGTGCGCGTGGCGCGATGGCCCGACCGAGTACGGTGTCGGCGCTTTCGGCCGGGGGCAGTGCGGACGAGGGGCTGCGGCCTTCAAGATCGGGTAGGGCGCAGCCACTCAGCAGCCCACCAAGAAGGCAGACCATGAGTGTTCTCCAACCGTCGAGGGTGTGTCTGATGAAGGTTTTTCGATTGAGGGTCATCTGCTCGCTCAGGTATAAATCGGACCAGCGTCTGCTGGCTGTTGGCAGCGTGAATCCTAACGCACAATGAGCCCCAGCGGCTGCATCCGCTGCGATTCCCTCGTGCGCAGAGCATCATGACCGAGCGACTGCCGTCCTTTGACGCTCAAGTTTTCCGGGGCCGGCCCGATAGCCCATGAGACCGCTTTGCTCCTGGAGTCCATCGTGCGCCTGCGCCCTCTTATCCTGGCTTGCCTGCTGGCTTCGCCGGCCAATGCCATCACGTTCCAGACTCGTCTGGAGAGGGTGGAGTGGCGGGTCGAAGGCGATCAGTTCGAATGCCGGTTGGTGCAGCCGATTGCCGGTTTCGGCACAGGAGAGTTCGTTCGCCGGGCTGGTGAGCAGGCCATCTTTCGTTTGCAGTCGCCGGATCGCTGGCTGGGCAGCGGCTCGGCGACGCTGCTGGCGGCGGCTGCGCCCTGGCAGCCGGCACGCAGCGACATCAACCTGGGCGTGGTGTCGATCAGCGGCGGCGAGATTCCCTTCAATAGCTCGCACCTGCAGGCCGGGCGCCTGCTCAGTGGCCTGCTCGAGGGGCGCAGTCCAGTGGTACGCCATCGCACACTGCATGGCGGAGAGTCGCTCGAGGTGCGCTTGCTGCCTGCACGCTTCGGAAAGGCCTATGAGGATTACCGCGCCTGTACGACCAAACTGCTGCCGGTCAACTTCGATCAGATTCGCCAGTCGCAGATCGGTTTTCCCTCCAGCGATGTGGCGCTGGATGATGTGGGGCGCGCCAAGCTCGATATCATCCTGCAGTTCCTCAAGGCCGACCCGAGCGTCAACCGAATCCAGCTTGATGGACACTCGGACAACAGCGGCAACCGGCTTACCAACCGCGATCTTTCCCGTCGCCGTGCATTGGCCGTTGAGGAGTACCTGATCACCAATGGCGTGCCGAAGGAGTGGATCACGGTGCGTTTCCATGGTGAGCGCTACCCGCTGGTGGTCAACAACGGACCAGCCAATCGCGCCAAGAACCGCCGGGTTGCCTTGCGCCTCGAGCGGGCGGCGGTCACCACGACTGCTGCTGTCGAGCCGCTGATACCGTCGTCCTGAGTCGCCGCGATACTCGCCCCTGTAAAACCCGCGTCGCGACCAGTAGAATTGCCGCTTTCCTTCAATCCCGGGAGTGGATGGCAATGGCCGACGTAAAGAAGGTAGTCCTGGCGTATTCCGGTGGCCTGGACACCTCGGTGATTCTCAAGTGGCTGCAAGATACCTATAACTGCGAAGTGGTGACCTTCACCGCCGACCTAGGTCAGGGCGAGGAGGTCGAGCCGGCACGCGCTAAGGCCAAGGCCATGGGCGTCGAGGAAATCTACATCGACGACCTGCGCGAAGAATTCGTCCGCGATTTCGTTTTCCCGATGTTCCGTGCCAATACCGTTTACGAAGGCGAGTACCTGCTGGGTACCTCCATCGCCCGTCCGCTGATCGCCAAGCGCCTGATCGAGATCGCCAACGAGACCGGCGCCGACGCCATTTCCCACGGCGCCACCGGCAAGGGCAACGACCAGGTGCGTTTCGAACTGGGTGCCTATGCGCTCAAGCCGGGCGTGAAAGTCATCGCTCCCTGGCGCGAGTGGGATCTGCTCTCGCGCGAGAAGCTGATGGATTATGCCGAGAAGCATGCCATCCCGATCGAGCGCCACGGCAAGAAGAAGTCGCCGTACTCCATGGACGCCAATTTGCTGCACATTTCCTATGAAGGCGGCGTGTTGGAAGACACCTGGACCGAGCACGAAGAGGACATGTGGCGCTGGACCAAGTCCCCGGAGGCTGCGCCGGACACTCCGACCTACATCGAACTGACCTATCGCAAGGGCGATATCGTCGCTATCGACGGCAAGGACATGAGCCCGGCCGAAGTGCTGACCTACCTGAACAAGGTTGGCGGCGAGAACGGTATCGGCCGCCTGGACATCGTTGAAAACCGTTACGTGGGCATGAAGTCCCGTGGCTGCTACGAGACCCCCGGTGGCACCATCATGCTCAAGGCCCACCGCGCCATCGAGTCCATCACCCTGGACCGCGAGGTCGCGCATCTGAAAGACGAGCTGATGCCCAAGTACGCCAGCCTGATCTACAACGGCTACTGGTGGAGCCCGGAGCGCCTGATGCTGCAACAGATGATCGACGCTTCCCAGGCTACGGTGAACGGCGTAGTGCGCCTGAAGCTGTACAAGGGCAACGTGATCGTCGCCGGTCGCAAGTCCGACGAATCGCTGTTCGACGCCAACATCGCTACCTTCGAGGATGATGCCGGCGCCTACGACCAGGCCGACGCAGCGGGCTTCATCAAGCTCAACGCCCTGCGCCTGCGCATCGCCGCCGGCAAGGGCCGTTCGCCACTTTGATGCAGTGCTAGGAGCGAGGAGACGTCTAGTTCCCTTGCCGGCGAAGCTTCGCTTTAAATGATCGCGAGCAAGCTCGCTCCTATAAGAAGACCGCAAACCCCGGCCACCAGCCGGGGTTTGCGTTTGGAATCCTGAACCGGTTCTTGAATGAGGAGAAAACCGATGAGACTACTCCACACCATGCTGCGCGTCGGCGACATGGACAGATCCATCGCTTTCTATACCGAAGTGCTGGGCATGACCCTGCTGCGTCGCAAGGATTATCCCGACGGCAAGTTCACCCTGGCGTTCGTCGGCTACGGTGACGAAGCACACAACAGCGTGCTGGAGCTGACCCATAACTGGGGCGTCGACCACTATGAACTGGGCACTGGCTACGGGCATATCGCCCTGGAAGTGGAGGATGTCTACAAGGCGTGCGAGGACATTCGCAGCCGTGGCGGCAAGATCACCCGCGAACCGGGGCCGATGCTGCATGGCAGTAGCATTCTGGCTTTCGTCGAAGATCCGGATGGTTACAAGGTCGAGCTGTTATCACCGACGCGTAAAGACTGAGTTGTAACCAGGCGAGCAAGAAAAAGCCCCGATTTCGGGGCTTTTTCTTAGAGATCGAAGTCGAACTCGTTGAGTTGCTTCTGCAGGCGCCGCTCCTCGAGCAGGTTGTCGATGATCCGGCGCTTGGTCAGGTTGGTCTTGGCCACTTCCACCGGGGCCTCTGCGGTATCGTCTTCATCCTCACCGACGAAGTCGTCTTCAATCTGCATATCTTCTTTATCGGACACTTGTCTTCACTCCACGGCTAAGGCGCGTTGTTGGCGCACCTTATAGCGACAAATAACAAGGTCGTAAAAAAGATTTTTTCAATCAGGCGATAGGTTTCTCAGTCGCTCGCTCAATCGTCTGAAGTCTTGTGCTTGTATTCGCACAGGTCCTCGATTCGGCAACTGCCACACTGTGGTTTACGCGCCTTGCAGACGTAGCGCCCATGCAGGATCAGCCAGTGGTGAGCGTCGAGCAGGTAGTCCTTGGGCACGAACTTCATCAGCTTGCGTTCAACTTCCAGCACGTTCTTGCCGGGGGCGATGTTGGTGCGGTTGGCGACGCGGAAGATATGGGTGTCGACGGCCATGGTGAGCTGGCGGAACGCGGTGTTGAGCACCACGTTGGCCGTCTTGCGACCGACGCCGGGTAGGGCCTCAAGGGCTTCGCGGTTGTCCGGTACCTGGCTGTCGTGCTTATCGATCAGGATACGGCAGGTCTCGATGACGTTCCTTGCCTTGCCCCGGTACAGGCCGATGGTCTTGATATATTCCGACAGCCCCTCGACGCCCAGCGCGTAGATCGCTTCCGGCGTGTTGGCGACCGGGTAGAGCTTGGCCGTGGCCTTGTTGACACCGACATCGGTGGCCTGCGCCGAAAGGATCACCGCGATCAGCAGCTCGAAGGGCGTGCCGTAGGCCAGCTCGGTCTTGGGCTCGGGGTTGTCCTCGTGCAAGCGCCGAAAGATCTCCCGGCGTTTCTCGGCGTTCATGCAAAACAGCTCCAAGCTTCAAGCCACAAGCGTCAAGCCAGGGCCGATAACGATTTCAGGATCGCTGCCGCTTCTACTTGTCGCTTGAAGCTTGCAGCTTGCCACTTCATTCGACCACCCCGGTTACCCGCACTCGCCGGCTCTGCACCGGCGCATCCGGCTGCTGCGCCCTGGCGCGCTCGGCCAGATGCAGGTCAATGCGGTTCTTCAGGGCGATCAGCAGGCCGAGCACGATGAACGCTCCCGGTGGCAGGATCGCCAGCAGGAAGCCCTTGTAGTCGCTGAATACCGTGATCTGCCAGTCGGCGGCGATGGGGCCGAACAGCAGGTGCATGTTGGCGAACAGAGTGCCGGTGCCGAACAACTCGCGCAGGCTGCCAAGCACCAGCAGCACCAGGGCGAAGCCCATCCCCATGATGAAGCCGTCGAAGCTGGCGATCAGCGGTTTGTGCTTCGCGGCGAAGCCGTCGGCGCGGCCGAGGATCACGCAGTTGGTGGTGATCAGCGGAATGAAGATGCCGAGGATCTGGTAGAGCTCGTAGGTGTAGGCCTGCATCAGCAGTTCGATGCAGGTGGTCAGCGCGGCGATGATCATCACGAAGGCCGGCAGGCGCACCGCCGTATTGACCACACCGCGCACCAGCGAGACGCAGAGGTTGGAGCAGGCCAGCACCAGTGCAGTGGCCAAGCCCAGGCCCAGGGCGTTCACCGAGGAGTTGCTGACGCCGAGCAGCGGGCAGAGGCCCAGTAACTGCACCAGCGCCGGGTTGTTCTTCCACAGACCGTTGAGGGTCAGTTCGCGATAGCTGGGTGTGCTCATGATCTGTCGCCTGTCTGCTCGGTCTGCGGATCGGTGATCTGCATATCCTCTCGGGTTGCGGCGCCCCCAGCACGAGAGTGGCTGGTCGCTTCGTCGGGTTGGCTCAACTCCGGCAGCGCCTGCTCGGGCTCGACAGGGTGAGTGCTGGCGCCGAGCAGTTCGTCCTTGTGCGCATCGAAATATTGCAGGGTACGGTGCACAGCGCCGACCACGGCGCGCGGCGTAATGGTGGCGCCGGCGAACTGGTCGAATTCGCCCCGATCCTTCTTCACGGCCCAGCCGGACGAGGCAGGGCTGGTTAGTGAGCGATTCTCGAAACTGCGTATCCATTGACTCTTGGCCAGCTCGATCTTGTCGCCCAGGCCGGGCGTTTCGCGATGCCGAACCACTCGCACGCCGGCGATGCGGCCGTCGGCGAGTACGCCGACCAGCAGATGGATAGCGCCGCCGTAGCCATCTGGCGCGATGGCCTGGAGAATCACTGCGCTGGGTTTGCCGTCATTGAGGGCGATATAGGCGGGAACGGCTTGCCGGGTGCCGAGCAGTGGATGGTGGACCTCGATACTGCTGTCGAGCAACTCGTTGTCGTAGCTGCCACGGGGCAGGATTTCGTTCAGTGCACGCAGTTGTGCCGCGCGTTCGGAAGCCTGGATGCGTTCGGCGGTGAACTGTTGCAGCAACGTCACCGCGCCCACTGTGACGATCGCGAACAATCCCAGCACCAGGGCGTTCTTGGATATCGAGCGGCTGAGTTCGGGAAGGATCATGTCATTCGCCCAGCTTGAAGCCGCGCTCGGCCTTGCGGTGGCCGTAAGTGCGCGGGCGGGTGTAGTAGTCGATGGTCGGCGCGGCCAGGTTCATCAGCAGCACGGCGAAGGCAACGCCGTCCGGATAACCGCCCCAGGCGCGGATCACATAGACGAGAATGCCGACGCCAGCGCCGAAGATCAGCCGTCCCAGGGTGCTGGTGGCGCCGCTCACCGGGTCGGTGACGATGAAGAAGGCGCCGAGCATGGTGGCGCCGCTGAGCAGGTGAAACAGCGGCGAGCCGTGGCTGTCGGAACCTGAACCGTTCCAGAACACCAGGCTCATCACCGTCAGCGCCGCGAGCATGCCCACCGGCGCGTGCCAACTGAACAGCCGCTTGTGCAGCAGGAACAATCCGCCGGCCAGGAACGCCAGGTTGACCACTTCCGAGCCGATACCGCCGAAATGCCCAAACGCTGGATTGGCCCAAAGGTCCTCGACGGTCAGGCTCCGGTTCAGTTTCATCACGTCCAGCGCGGTGGCCTGGCTCCAGCCATCGGGCAGCGCGGCTATGCCGAGGATATGCTGCAGGCCGGCACCCAGGCCGACGCTGTGGGGGACGGGCCAGGTGGTCATTTCCACCGGGAAGGAAATCAGTACTACCACGTAGCCGATCATCGCCGGATTGAATGGGTTCTGTCCCAGCCCGCCATAGAGCTGCTTGCCGAAGATGATGGCGCTGCCGGTGGCGATCAGGGTGAGCCACCAGGGTGAGTAGGGCGGCAGTGCCAGTGCCAGCAGCACGGCGGTAACCAAGGCGCTGCCATCATGCAGAAAGAATTGCACCGGACGTTGCCGAATCTTGAGCAGCAGCGCCTCGAAACCCAGCGCGCCGGCGCTGGCCCAGCACAGGTTGATCAGCGTGCCGGCGCCGTAGAGCCAGGTGAGGACGATCACGCCGGGCAGCGTGGCAGCCAGTACCAGCAGCATGACCCGCTGGGTGCGGTTGCTGCCGGTGGCGTGCGGTGAAGTGATGCGTGGCAGGGCCATTGGCTCTCCGGTCGAATGGGTGCAGGGTGCGGCTTAACGAAAATGGCCGCGCCCGATAGGTGCGCCTGGGGCGCCGCTACTTATGAGTCGGTGTGTTCTTGCAGTTTGCGCTCGGCATCGCTCAGGCGCTGGCGCGCGGCCTCGACAAGGGCAGCGTCGCTGCCGGTGTCGCGCTCCAGCTTGCGCAGATCCGCGCGGGCAAAAGCCACTTCGGTCTTCAGCGCACGGGCCTGCTCGTCAATTGGGCGCTTCTCGGTTCGAACCAGCTCCGGCGCGGGTTTGACGGATTTTTCCTCGGCGGCATGCAGGGCCTGTTCGGCACTGGCCAGACCGTCGCGCAGCTTGCTGAGTTCGGCCTCGTCGGCGTCGGCTTTTTCGGCTTTCTTCAGTTCGGCGCGCTTCATCGCCAGCTCGATCTTGGCCTTCTTCAGCGCTTCGTCGCTGGCCGGTTTGCTCGGGGTGGCGGGTGCGTTCTGCTGCGCACCGGCCAGCGCCTGTTCGGCATCGGCCAGCTGGGTCTGCAGGCGGGCCAGTTCGGCCTGCTGCTCGTCATCTCGGGTTTCGAGTTTTTCCAGCTTGCGTACCTGTGCACGCAACATGGCGGCTTCGATCTTGGTCTTTTTGGCCGCTTCATCGTTGACCGGGGCGGACGTGGCTTTGGCAGACGGTGCAGCAGCGCTGGCAGCCTCCAGCGCCTGTTGCGCATTGCTGGCGGCGACACGCAGCTCGGCGACCTGTGTTTCCAGCTCGGGCGTGGCATGGGTGGCGAGCTGTTTTTCGGCCTTCTTCAGTGCGACCAGGGCCATGCTGGCTTCGATCTTAAGCTTCTTCTGTTCTTCGGACAGGTTGGTCTTCTGTGCCTGGGCCGGTGCGACCGGATCGTTCTGGCCAGCGGTTTGCGTCTGTGCTTGCTTGGCGCGCGCGGCGCGTTCGGCACGAGCCTTGCGGTCGGCTTCCTTTTGCTCTTCGGCGCGGCGCAGACGTTCCTGGCGCCATTCGAAACGCTGCCTGGAGTGTTCGGCCTTCTGCTGTTTCTGCTCCAGCGCGCGGATCTCGCCCTTGGCGGCGCGGTAGTACTGCACCAGCGGAATGCTCGAAGGGCAGACATAGGCGCAGGCGCCGCACTCGATGCAGTCGAACAGGTTGTAGGCCTTGAGCTGCTCGTGTTCCTGACCCAAGGCGAAGAAATGCAGCTGTTGCGGCAGCAGGCTGGCTGGGCAGGCCTCGGCACATTCGCCGCAGCGGATGCAGGGCAGCGCCGGTGGCGGTGGCGGCAGTTCGATCAGGGTGCTGGCCAGCAGACAGTTGGTGGTCTTGATCAGCGGCACGTCCATCGACGGCAGGGTGAAGCCCATCATCGGACCACCCATGATCAGGCGGTTGAGCTTACTGTCGTCGAGGCCGGCGAAGGCCAATAGCTCGGCCACGGGCGTGCCGATCAGCGCTTTGACGTTCATCGGTTGGGCGAGCGCTTCACCGGTCAGGGTGGTGATGCGCGAAATCAGTGGCTTGCCCAGCAGCACGGCATCATGAATGGCAACGCAGGTGCCGACGTTCTGGCAGAGCATGCCGATATCGGCCGGCAGGCCGCTGCTGGGGACCTCCTCGCCAGTGAGGATATGGATCAGCTGCTTTTCGCCACCAGACGGGTACTTGGTGGGGAAAACCTTGAGCACATAGGGGCGTTCTCCGATGGCGGCGCGCACGGCGGCGATGGCTTCGGGCTTGTTGTCCTCGATGCCGATCAGTACCTGTTGTGGCTGGATCAGGTATTCGAGTATCTCGATGCCCGCGACCAGCTCCGCCGCCATCTCGCGCATAAGGAGGTCATCGGCGGTGATGTAGGGCTCGCATTCGGTGCCGTTGATGATCAGCGTGTGAATCGCCTGCGTGGGCGGTGCGGTCAGCTTCACCGCAGTGGGGAAGCCGGCACCGCCGAGGCCGTTGATACCGGCCTGACGGATGATGTCCAGCAGCTCGGCAGGGGGCAGCTGGCGGTAATCGGCGTGCGGTTGCAGTTCGATCCACTGGTCCCGGCCGTCACTGTCGATGACGATGGCCGTCGCGGTCATGCCCGAAACGTGCGGGTAGGGCTGTGGGCCGATGAAGCTGACGGTGCCGGATGTAGGCGCATGCACCGGCACGCTGACGAAGCCGCTGGCCTCGGCGATCAACTGGCCCTTGAGAACCTGTTCGCCGGGCACCACGCAGGGTTCGGCGGGCGCGCCCAGGTGCTGGGCGAGTGGAACGATCAGCCGCGCAGGCAGTGGCATCCGCTGGGTCGGCGCGCGGTTGGACAGCTCCTTGCGCTCTGGCGGGTGGATGCCGCCATGGATGTCCCAGACGTTCAACGAGGTCATGCGGCCTGCTCCCGGTCACTGGCGATCAGCTGGCCTGGCGCCAGCGGCTGGTCCCATTTCCAGCTTTGCAGGTTGCTACCCAGTTCGATCATGTCGATGCAGTCCACCGGGCAGGGCTCGACGCAGAGGTCGCAGCCGGTGCATTCGGAGACGATTACGGTGTGCATCTGCTTGGCGGCGCCGACAATGGCATCCACCGGGCAGGCCTGGATGCACTTGGTGCAGCCGATGCACTCGGCCTCGCGGATATAGGCGACGCGCGGCGGTACTTCGCCTTCAGCTGCGTCCAGCGGCTCGGGCTCGACATCCAGCAGGTCGGCCAGCGCCTGGATGGTAGCCTCGCCGCCCGGTGGGCACTTGTTGATCTTGTCGCCGCCGGCGATGGCTTCGGCGTACGGCTTGCAGCCCGGATAGCCGCACTGGCCGCACTGGGTCTGAGGCAGCAGGGCGTTGATCTGCTCGGCAATCGGATCGCCTTCGACCCGGAAGCGTACCGCCGCAAAACCCAGGATCGCGCCGCACACCAGGCATAGCGCCAGCAGCGCGAGTACGGCAATCAGAACCAGGCTCATAGCTTGATCAACCCGGTGAAGCCCATGAATGCCAGCGACATCAGGCCTGCGGTAACCATGCCGATGGCTGCGCCCTGGAACGAGCGTGGGACATCGGCGATGGCAATGCGCTCACGCATGGCGGCGAACAGCACCAGCACCAGGGAAAAACCCAGGCCGGCGGCAAAGCCGTTGGCGGTCGCGGTGATGAAGGTGAATTCGGATTTGTTGGCATTGAGCAGGGCGACGCCGAGCACGATGCAGTTGGTGGTGATCAGCGGCAGGAAGATGCCCAGTACGCGATAAAGCAGCGGACTGGTCTTGTTCACCACCATTTCGGTGAATTGCACCACCACAGCGATTACCAGGATGAAGCTGATGGTGCGCAGGAACTCCAGGTCCAGCGGCTTGAGCAAGTACTGCTGCACCAGATAGCTGCACATCGCTGCCAATGTCAGCACGAAAGTGGTGGCCAGCGACAGGCCGATGGCGGTTTCGATCTTCTTCGAGACGCCCATGAACGGGCACAGGCCGAGAAACTGCACCAGCACGAAATTGTTGACCAGGATGGCGCTAACCATGATCAGGGCGAGTTCGGTCATCGCGGAATTCCTGTGTGCTCTGCACGAGCCCGAGCCTAAAAGGCCGCTATTATCGGGAAGCGCCGACGGCCATACAAGTCGCGACGGCCTGTCGCAGGGCGTGACTGCCTTTGGCGCACCGGCTGTCAGTTGGCCGATCGTCCGCGATCAGGCTGTGGTCTGATGGGGTGAGTCGTGGGCGGTTCGCCTTTGGAGGTGCCTGATGAACATCAGAACGCTCGTGCTGTTATTGGGCCTGAGCCTGGCCGTACCGGTGCAGGCCGATGCGCCTGGACGCGTCTGGGTCTACCAGCCTGACGGTGCCAGCCATCGCATTGGTGGCGGATCGTACCGGTACGATCCGCGCAGTCCCTACCCGCAGCATAGACAGTATCGACCGAATCTGCCGCCGCGTTATGAGGGGCAGTTGCCACCGCAATACTACGACAGGCATCGTGGGGTGGATCGGTCGCAGCGCTGGGACGATGGGCGGCATCATGGCCTGGACCGATCGCAGCGTTGGCAGCATGAGCATCGGCAGGGTTCGTATCGTCGTGGACAGGGTTGGAATCAGCGCCATGATTATCGGCCATTGCAGCGTGGAAGTTTTGATCGGCGGAGTTATCGCCGGCACTGATCCTCGGCTGCCCTTGCGGGCGATCCGTTAGCGGATGCCCGCATGCAGTTCCTGTCGCAGCTACGTTCGGGTCGGATCAGCGATTCCTCCAGAGGGGCTCGCGCTTTTCCAGGAAGGCGTTGACGCCTTCCAGCGTGTCATCTGCCTCGAATAATCCGATGAAGGCTTCGCGTTCGGCCGCACCGAGGGTGTTCGGCCCGCGGCTGCGCACGCTGTCGATCAGCGGCTTGATGGTACGTACCGCCACGGGGCTCTGACGGGCGACGCGTGCCGCCAGCAGCAGGGCATGACCACGTGCTTCGCCCGGCTCGACGATCTGTTCGATCAGGCCGATGCGCAGTGCCGCTTCCGCATCGAGGCGTTCGCCGCAGAGGATCATGCGTTTGGCCCAGCCTTCGCCTACCAGCCAGGCCAGCGCCTGGGTGCCTCCGGCACAGGGCAATAACCCTACCGAGGCTTCCGGAAGGCCCAGCTGAGCCTGTCGTTCTGCGATGCGAATGTCGCAGGCTAGCGCGCATTCCAGACCGCCGCCCAGGGCGAAACCGTTGATGGCCGCGATCGATACGCCGCGAAAATCGCGCAGGGCCTCGAAGGCTTCACCGAAACGGCGTGCCATTTCCCGCGCGCGAACCCTATCGCCATCGGCGAAAAGTTTCAGGTCGGCGCCGGCGCTGAAGAATTTCTCACCCTGGCCGCAGATGACCAGTGCGTAGATGTCGTCGTCGTGATTGAGGTGTTCGACCACCAGCTTGAGACCGATCAGCGATTCTCGATCCCAGGTATTGGCGGGCGGATGGTTGATGGTGATCAGAGCCGTGTGACCGTGCTTCTCGACGGTCAGCTTGTGGGTCAGATCGAAGATGCCGGGCTTGTAGGGTTCGACGGCAGTACTCATGGGCTTGATCCTCGCAAGTTGGTCCGGGGCTCTGCTGCGGGATGCAATTCTCCGCTGCTTCCCTTCAGAGCTCGCCGAGGCGCTGTGGTTGCAGCCGATGGAGGGGCCGCTTGGCAGGGCGCAGGCCCTGCCAAGCGGTGGCAGAAGTCACTGCAATTGTAGCGGCTGGTTGGCCGAACGCCGTTCTTCCTGCCATTCGGCCAGCGTGGGAGCGGCCTGCTCGCCGGCGAGGCGGTGGACGATCTCGAAGTAGTCCTGCCTGAAGGGGTCCTTGAGCACTTCGTCGCGCGGCTTGACCTTGACCGCATAGACCGTCTGCACGCTCTGGTGATCGAAGGGGCGCCAGTATTGCTCGTCCTTGAGCAGTGTGTAGCGATGGCCTTCGAGCGCTGCGATCACTTTTTCGCTATCGATGCTTCTGGCCCGAGTTGCCGCGTCGGCCCATTGGTGGACGATGGTGTAGGCGGCTGCGGCAGAGCTGGAGGGGTGAGTCTGGTAGCGCTCGCCGAAGTTCTTCACGAACGCTTTGCCCCGCTCGGAGCCTTCGACTTCCGGTACGCGCCAGGTCCAGGGTTCGGTACCCAATACACCACGCATGATGTCGGGACCGGCGGCCTCGACCATGGTCATGCTCAGGTTGGGGACCGCGATCTGCATCTTCTGGTTCAGGCCCATCTCATCGGCGATGCGCATGGCACGTACCATGTCCTCACCATAGAGAACCAGCGCCAGCACGTCGGCCCCGCTCTGTTCAGCCTGCTGCAAGGCTGCGCGGAAGTCGGACAGACGCGCGCCTGGGAAGGGGGTTCTGGTGCCGGGGTGCCGCGATTGATCGGTGGTGCCGGTTGCCTGGCGCAACGAGCTTTCACTGGTGTGGCCCCAGGTATAGTCGGCGGTAAGGTAGAAGTAACGCTTGTTCGGCATGGTCTTGTTCAGGTACTGCCCCAGCACGCGTGCGCTCATCCAGGCACTGTTGCATTCACGGAACATGTACCGGTGACCATCCTTGCCGGTGGTGTCGTTGGAGTAGGTGATGGTGCCAAAGTAGAGCAGTCCACGCTCTCTGGCGCGCTTGCTGGCGGCGATCGCTACGGCGCTGGAGACGCCGCCAAACAGCATGGCGGCGCCTTCGGCCGCCAGGCGATCGACGTTGGCGACGGATTTTTCCGGACGTGAGGCGGAGTTGCGGCTGGAGAGCTGCAGGGGACGTCCGAGCACACCGCCTCTGGCGTTGATTTCGTCGATTGCGAGCAGGGCACCGCGCATCTGCGATAGCCCTTCCTCTTTGTAGCTACCGGTGCGGGGGTAATTCAGACCGAGAGTGATGGGGTCGGCAGCCTCGGCGGCGAGACATAGACCCAGCCCGGCTGCCAGAAGGGCAATCCGCTTCATCGCAAGCTCCTTGTTGTAATTATTGTTGTTGGCGTGTTTATTGGTTGTGTGGGGTCTTTTATCTCCATGCCGAGCCCTCGTCATCTAACCGTTGGTCTTAGTTTGAAGGAAGCGTGCGCTGCGCAGCATTATTGAAAGAAATTCACTGGCCCTCTGGTGGTCAACGAGCGGTGTAGTGTTGGCTGTACGGTTGACAGCGCAGGATATCGCTCCCTATGGTCCCTATGCTTGGGCCGACAGAAATCACAATGAAGCAAAATGATCGCATCATCAAGCTCGAAGCAGGCTGGAAGGCTGCTCTGCAGCACGAGTTCGAGCAGCCTTACATGAAGGAGCTGGGCGCCTTTCTGCGGCGCGAAAAGGCCGCGGGAAAGCTGATCCATCCGCCCGGGCCGCTGATTTTCAATGCGTTGAATTCCACTCCCCTGGATCAGGTCAAGGTCGTCATCCTTGGTCAGGACCCCTACCACGGTCCCGGACAGGCGCACGGTCTGTCGTTTTCCGTACAACCCGGCGTTGCGCCTCCGCCTTCGCTGCAGAACATCTTCAAGGAGCTCAAGCGCGACCTGAACCTGGAGATTCCCCGGCATGGCTATCTGCAGCACTGGGCGGATCAGGGCGTGTTGATGCTCAACACATCTCTGACCGTGGAGCAGGGTATGGCTGGATCGCACGCCAAGGCAGGCTGGCATGTCTTCACCGACCGAATCATGGAGGTAGTCAACGCGCAGCGACCGCATCTGGTCTTCATGCTCTGGGGGGCGCATGCCCAGAGCAAGGCACGACTGCTCGATTCGACGCGCCACTTGCTGCTCAAGTCAGCGCATCCATCGCCGTTGTCGGCGCACCGCGGCTTCCTGGGCAATGGACATTTCAGTCGAGCGAACCAGTTTCTTCGCCAGCATGGCCTGGAGCCTATCGACTGGATGTTGCCGACCGAAGTGTGAGGATGGGCCGGAAGGTCCGGCACCGCCGTGGCGCTGTTTTGTGACTGAAAGGGCGTAGAGATGGTGCCTTCGCGGAATGCTTGGCCAGGTGATGAGGTGAACGGTGCGGAGGCGAATGCCGCTGGCATTCGCCTCCCTGGGCAGTTACTGCAACATGCTCATTGCGGCATCCATTGCCGCGGACAGATCCTCGTCGTCACGCAGTAGCGTGTCGGGGTTGAGTCCCAGCTTGTCGAAGGCGCGAACCTGCGACCAATCCATTTGTGTATAGGGGTGCGTGGTGCCCAGGTAGCTCTGCAGCGTCGCGACCTGGACGATGTCGACGTAATCCACCCTGGCAGAATCGCGCGCGAAGTCGCTGTAGTGGCTCGGTACCGCGGCGATCGGCTCGGGGAAATCCCAGGTGCGCAGGATCCTTTCGCCGACGATGGGGTGAATGCGGTCGATGACATGGTTGAGGCTGATGGAGTCGCTGAGCAGTGCGCTGTGCTCTTCGGCATAGGTGAGAATGGGCAGGACACCGATCTGGTGGACCAGGCCGGCGAGCGTTGCCTGGTCGGGCGGTAGGCGAGTGAAGTTGCGGCACAGCACATGGCTGATGGCGGCGATCTCGGTGCTCTTGTTCCAGACTTCACGCATCTTGCGATCGATGACGTCGGTGGTTGCCTGGAACATCTGCTCCATGGCGAGGCCGGTGGCAAGGTTGCAGGTATAGTTGATGCCGAGTCGGCTGATGGCCGTCTGCAGGTCGTTGATCTCGCGGTTGGTGCGCAGCAGTGGGCTGTTGACCACCTTGATCAGGCGTGCCGTCAGCGCCGTGTCGTTGCCGATGACCTTGGCCAGTGTTGGAATGCCGACGTCCGGGTCTTCGGCCGCCTCGCGCACCCGAAGCGCAACCTCGGGGAGCGTGGGTAGCACCAACTGGTCATTCTCGATCGCCTGGATCAGCTCGTACTGGACTTTGTCGGCAAGAGTACTCATTTCATTCCTTGTCGTTGTGCGGTCTGGCTTGGTGTGAGCCCGGTATGGCTGGTTAGCTGTCAGCGCTGAATTTCTCGACTGGAATCGAGCGTATAGGGCAGGTCGAGCAGGCTCAGCGGCAAGCCGTCAGGCGAGTCCAGGATGATGCGACCGTCCGCGGCGGCATCATCCTGCAGTACGGCCAGCAGTTCGAACCCTTCGTCGCTCGTCGCAGACAGGACGACCTCACCCACGCTCGAACCATGTACTGGCGAGAACAGCTCGACACCCGCTGCGGGGCATTCCGTTTCGGTGCCCTGCGAGGCAAGGCGATAAAGGTGGCGCTTGAGCTTGCCCAGGTACTGCATCCGGGCAACGATCTCCTGCCCTGTATAGCAGCCCTTCTTGAAACTGACGCCGCCTAGTGCCTGCAGATTGATCATCTGCGGGATAAACAACTCGCGGGTGGTGCCCGTCACCTGGCCGATGCCTGCACGAATCTGCGCCAGCGTCCAGCGATTCAGCGGGGCTTCGGCAAGCCGGGAAGCCAGCTGTGTGTGCAGTGTGTCGGCTTCGTCGGCCTTGGCCCAGAGTTCGGCTCTTCCATCTGCCAGGCGGATCGCGATGCGCCCGTTTGCCCGGGTCACGCTATCGACGTTTTGCGGCAGGTCCAGACCGAGGCTGGCGAGCAGGCCGTTGCCGGCCGCCAGGCCGAAACGTATCCAGTCATCGCTCTCGTCGTGCAGGGTGGATTTGGAAAACACGGCGAACTTGCGCAGGTCGGTGAGCTGCGGTTCGACCAGTTCCCTAGCCATCGCCAGCAGGTATCCGTCGTTCTCAGGAAGAATGCGGAAGCTCGATTGCATGCGCCCCTTGGGCGTGCAGCGGGCGCCGAGACTGGACTGGTTGGCGTTGAGATAGCCAAGGTTGCAGGTCAGTTGCCCTTGCAGGAATTTGCTGGCATCGGGGCCGCGTACGGCCAGGACACCTTCATGCGACAGGACGCTGAAAAAAGCAGTATCGGTCATGATCGGTCGCCATGGAAAAATCAGGCGAGCATCATAGCAGGACCGTTTGAAAACGCAGCGTGGGGTCCGTTGCATATGCGCAAGGTTGGCGGGCTGCCGGTGCTGGCGCGAGCCGTTATACTGCGCTGCTTCACTCAAGGAGCATTGGCATGGTTGAACAATCGGAACTCAATCGTCTGTTCTGGCAGAGTCGGCGCGGCATGCTGGAGCTTGATGTGCTGCTGGTGCCCTTCGTCAAAGAGGTCTATCCGGAGCTGGACGAGGAAGACCAGCGGCGCTATCGCAAACTGCTCAGTTGCGAGGATCAGGATATGTTCGGCTGGTTCATGGAGCGCGGCGAACCTGAGGACGAAGATCTGCGCCGCATGGTTCGCATGATCCTCGACCGTGTCCAGCCCAAGTAACCCGCCCTTCGAATGTCGCTGGCAGGCGTCGAGGCTGTTGCTGACGCTGTATCTGTCGGTGCTGGGATGCGCCGTGTGGGGGCTGCTGCTCCTGCCGGTACCGCTCTGGTTGCGATGCCTGGGGCTGCTGTTTTGCCTCGCCCATGCGGGCTGGGTCGTCCCGCGGCACATCCTGTTCAGCAACGACGGTGCGTGGCGCGGTCTGCGACATGATGGCTTCGGCTGGTCGCTCTGGAGTCGGCGCGAAGGCTGGCAGTCGATCCAGCTGCGCCCCGACAGCCTGGCGCTGCCGGTGGTGGTGATCCTGCGTTTCAGGCGGCCTGGACAATGGTTGTCCCGGGGCATCTGCGTGCCGCGTGGTGCTCTGTCAGTCGATGAGCACCGTCGTCTGAGGGTGCGTCTGAAATTCAGTCGCGATAGGTGGGCGGCGCCAGAATAGTATCCAGCGCCTCGGGCAGCAGGTCGGGATAATCCAGCGTGTAATGCAGGCCTCTGCTCTCCTTTCGCTGCATGGCGGAGCGAATCATCAGGTCGGCCACCGTCGCCAGGTTGCGCAGTTCGATCAGGTCGCGGCTGACCTTGTAGTTACTGTAGAACTCGTCGATTTCGTCCAGCAGCAGGCGGACTCGGTGCTGGGCGCGTGTCAGGCGCTTGTCGGTGCGGACGATGCCGACGTAGTCCCACATGAATCGCCGCAGCTCGTCCCAGTTGTGCGCGATGATCACATCCTCATCCGAGTTGGTGACCTGGCTGGCGTCCCATTGAGGAAGGCTGGTCGGCCCGTCGATTTTCGGCAATTCGCGCAGGATGTCACGCGCGGCGGAGCGCGCATAGACAAAGCATTCGAGCAGCGAGTTGCTGGCCATGCGGTTGGCGCCATGCAGGCCTGTGAAACTCGTTTCGCCAATTGCATAAAGGCCTGGGATGTCGGTGCGCCCGGCCTCGTCGACGACCACGCCGCCACAGGTGTAGTGTGCGGCTGGTACCACTGGAATCGGCTCGCGCAGTATGTCGATGCCGAACTGCAGGCAGCGCTCGTGAACGGTTGGGAAGTGCGCCTTTATGAACTCGGCCGGCTTGTGGCTGATGTCCAGGTAGACGCAGTCGATACCAAGCCGCTTCATCTCGTGGTCGATGGCGCGTGCGACTATGTCGCGCGGAGCCAGCTCGGCGCGTTCGTCGAAACGTGGCATGAAACGCTCGCCGTTGGGCAGTTTCAGCAGTGCACCTTCGCCGCGCAGTGCTTCGGTGATGAGAAAGCTCTTGGCCTGCGGGTGGTACAGGCAGGTGGGGTGGAACTGATTGAACTCCAGGTTGCCGACCCGGCATCCGGCGCGCCAGGCCATGGCGATGCCGTCGCCGCAGGCTCCGTCGGGGTTGCTGGTATAGAGGTAGACCTTGGCGGCGCCGCCGCAGGCCAGAACGACGAACTTCGCTTGAAAGGTATCCACTTCGCCGGTGGAGCGATCCAGCACGTAGGCGCCCAGGCAGCGCTTGCCGGGCAGGCCCAGCTTGCGTTCGGTGATTAGGTCGACGGCGACGCGCTGGTGCAGCAGGTTGATGTTGCTTCTTTCCTGGGTACGCGCGAGCAGGGTGTTGAAGATGGCTGCGCCGGTTGCGTCGGCGGCATGGATGATGCGGCGATGGCTGTGCCCGCCTTCACGGGTAAGGTGATACTCGAAGCTGCCGTTTTCACGATCGGCCTCTTCGCGGGTGAAGGGGACGCCCTGCTCGATCAGCCACTGGATGGCTTCGCGGCTATGTTCTACCGTGAAACGCACCGCTTCTTCATTGCAAAGCCCGCCGCCGGCGATCAGAGTATCAGCGACATGGGACTCGACCGTGTCGGTATCATCGAGCACGGCGGCCACTCCGCCCTGGGCCCAGTACGTTGAGCCGTTGGCAAGATCGCCCTTGCTGAGCACTCCGATGCGAAGGCTTTCTGGTAGGTTGAGCGCCAGCGTCAGGCCGGCGGCACCGCTGCCTATTACAAGAACGTCGTATTGGTGATGTTGGCTCATGGTCGTTTCCACAGGAAAGCGGTCGCCAGTATATCGAGCGAGCGACTTCGCAAAAAAGGCGGCCTGTGAATTATGAGGATGATTGTCGGAACTTTTCCTGGGGTGTTTGCTCTATGTTGGTTGTGAATTCATATGGCCGGCGACCTGTGCCGCAGTCGTCGGATTTGCCGTGGATAGCCGAAAGGCGCCAATCGGAAATCATCTTGAGGCGCTGCATGCAGATGGCGCCGGATGTTGCAGGAAGCTTGCTAGGAAGGGGGAGAACTTTTGCGTAGAGCCCGGGTCTATTCTGGCAGGTCGGTTCGCTGGTGTGGGCAGCACTCCCTGATTCCGCTGAAGGAGTGTTTATGCTAACCCAGGAGCAGGACCAGCAACTGGTCGAGCGAGTACAGCGTGGGGATAAACGGGCTTTTGATTTGCTGGTGCTCAAGTATCAGCACAAGATTCTGGGGCTGATCGTACGCTTCGTGCATGATTCTCACGAAGCTCAGGATGTCGCTCAGGAAGCATTTATCAAGGCCTATCGTGCGTTGGCTAATTTTCGCGGGGACAGCGCGTTCTATACGTGGTTGTACCGCATCGCCATCAATACGGCGAAGAATCATCTGGTGGCGCGTGGGAGACGCCCGCCGGACAGTGATGTAAGTTCCGAGGATGCAGAGTTCTATGATGGCGATCACGCCCTCAAGGATATCGAATCGCCGGAGCGAGCACTTCTCAGGGATGAAATCGAAGATACCGTTCACAGAACCATACAGCAGCTCCCGGAAGATTTGCGTACAGCCCTAACGCTGCGTGAATTCGATGGTCTCAGTTATGAGGACATTGCGAATGTCATGCAGTGTCCGGTGGGTACGGTGCGCTCTCGGATTTTCCGGGCGCGGGAAGCCATTGATAAATCGTTGCAACCTTTGTTGCATGAGTCCTGAGACAGCGGCGACAGCCAAGAGAGGAACCGCCATGAGTCGTGAAGCCCTGCATGAATCGCTGTCCGCGGTGATGGATAACGAAGCGGACGAGTTGGAATTACGTCGAGTGCTCGCTGCGGACGGCGATGACGAGATGCGTGCGACTTGGTCGCGTTACCAGATCGCACGTGCTGCGATGCACAGGGAGCTGATCGAGCCGCGGCTGGATATCGCTTCTGCGGTATCGGTTGCTCTGGCCGAGGAGCCAGCGCCCGCGGCAGCCAAACCTGTACGCTCGGGCTGGCGCGGACTGGGGCGTTTGGCCGTTGCTGCTTCGGTGACGGTGGCTGTGCTGGCCGGAGTGCGTCTGTACAATCAGAACGAAGTCGCCGGGCCACAGCTTGCCCAGCAGGCACCGCAACCTGGTATCGCAGTGCCTCAGACCAATCAGGGGCCAGCTGTGCTGGCGGGCTACAGTGAGGGTTCGGCATCCGAGCAGGTCCAGGGCAATGCCGCCCAGGCACCCGCCGAAGTCTGGCATGAGCAGCGGCTGCCGGCCTACGTACGTCAGCATGCGCAGCAGGCAGCTTTCGGTAGTGGGACGGAAAGTACCCTTCCTTATGCTCGCGCTGCCAGCATGGAAGATCGCTAAGAACCGTTAGGGAGAAACATGCGCGTAATACCGCTGTGTGTGATGTTCGGGGGCTGGCTATCGATGCCGGCCCTCGCTGCTGATGCCGAAGCCTGGATGAGCCGCTTCGTGGCAGCAGAAGATAGCCAGAGCTATGCCGGTACATTCATCTACGAACGCAACGGCAGCTTTTCCACTCATACCGTCTGGCAGGCCGCGGAAGGAGAGCACACCAGGCAGCGTCTGCTGCAACTGGATGGGCCGCCATCGGAGGTCTTGCTGGTTGATGGAGATATCCGCTGTGCCAGCGCTCAGCTTGCGGCCCAGATGCCGAGTGGACAGGCCTGGTCTGACAAGGCGCTCGACGTTGCGGCTCTCTCGCAATGGTATGACTTTCATCTGATCGGCGATTCGCGTGTGGCCGGCCGGCGGGCGGAAGTGCTGGTTGTTCGTCCTAAGGATCAGCATCGCTACGGTTTCGAGCTGCACCTGGACCATGAGTCTGCGTTGCCGTTGAAATCCCTGTTGCTGGGGGAGAGCGGACAGCTTCTCGAGCGCCTGCAGTACACTCAGTTTTCACTTGGCTCAGTCGACCCTCAACAGCTCCAGCCGGGGTCTTCCTGTGAGCCGGTGAAGGCGATTGGCGAGCCATCCGGGGAGAAGCTCGTGGCCTGGCATTCGGACTGGCTTCCGCCAGGCTTTCGGCTGCTTGATTCCAATGTGCGATCCAGCCCTGCATCCGGCGAGCCGGTGTCCTGGTTGTCCTATGGTGATGGCCTGGCTCGGCTCTCGGTCTTTCTCGAGCCGTTGCATGGCGCTGCTGTCGCGGATGCGCGCAACCAGATGGGGCCAACCGTGGCGGTCTCCAAGCGCCTGACCACGACCGACGGCGACGTGATGGTGACTGTCGTTGGCGAGGTTCCGCTGGGTACCGCAGAACGTATCGCCCTGTCGATGCGCGCCGGGACCGACCAGGAAGGAAAATGATAGAAGAGCAGGGGCGGGTCATTGCGTTGGAGGCCGGTGCTGTATGGGTCGAGACGCTACGCAAGAGCACCTGTTCGGGGTGCGCGGCCAAGAATGGCTGTGGCCAGGGCCTGATGGATCGTCTGGGCGTGCGCGAGCGTCGTGGGACGATTCGCGCATTGTCGGATCTGCAGCTGCAAGTTGGTGACTCCGTGGTCGTGGGTATTCGAGAGGATGTCTTGCTGCGTGGCGCTTTCCTTGTTTATCTTCTGCCGCTGCTCATGCTTTTCGCTGCTGCGTTGCTAGCCACTCAACTGGCGTTGGCCGAGCCGTTCGTCATCCTGGCGGGGCTGGGTGGCTTTCTGGTTTCATGGTTCTTCGTGCGTAAGCGCAGTCAGCGGGCGGCGAGCGATTCCGCGCTGCAGCCGGTTGTGTTGCGCACCATGCTGGCAGGGACGGCAAGCGTGCTGTAGTTTTCTTCGTTTCGTCATTGGAGACGGGTTGTTATGTTCCATCGGAAGAACTATTTCATTCTGGCAGCGATGCTGCTGCTCATGGGTCATGTCGCAGTAGCGCAGGCACAGTTGCCTGACTTTACTCCGCTGGTGGAAAGCGCCTCTCCCGCGGTCGTCAATATCAGTACCAAGCAGAAGCTGCCGGCTCGTGGCGCGGGGGCGCATATGCCCGACCTGGAAGGGCTGCCACCCATTTTTCGTGAGTTTTTCGAACGCAGCATCCCCGGTATGCCGAGTGACCGTGGCCAGCAGCGTGAGGCGCAGTCGCTAGGCTCGGGCTTCATCATCTCGGAAGATGGCTACATCCTGACCAATAATCACGTGGTCGCCGATGCGGACGAGATCATCGTGCGCCTGCCCGATCGCAGCGAGCTTGAGGCCAAGCTCGTCGGCGCCGATCCGCGTACCGATGTGGCGGTTCTGAAGGTCGAGGGCAAGGGGTTGCCGACCGTCCAGTTGGGCGACTCCAGCAAGTTGAAGGTGGGCGAGTGGGTGCTGGCGATCGGTTCGCCATTTGGCTTCGATCATACGGTGACCGCCGGCATCGTCAGCGCCACCGGACGCAGCCTGCCCAACGAAAGCTATGTGCCGTTCATTCAGACCGATGTGGCGATCAACCCCGGCAACTCCGGTGGGCCCTTGTTCAATCTGAAGGGTGAAGTGATTGGCATCAACTCGCAGATATTCACCCGCTCGGGCGGCTTCATGGGGCTTTCCTTCGCTATTCCGATCGATGTCGCTATGGATGTGGCCAGCCAGTTGCGTACCGATGGCAAGGTCAGTCGTGGTTGGCTGGGCGTGGTCATCCAGGAGGTGAACAAGGATCTCGCCGAATCCTTTGGGTTGGAGCGTCCGGCGGGCGCGCTGGTTGCTCAGGTGATGGATGGCGGGCCTGCAGCCAAGGGCGGATTGCGCGTAGGTGACGTGATTCTCAGTCTGAACGATGAGTCCATCATCATGTCGGCCGACCTGCCGCATCTGGTGGGTGCGATCAAGCCTGGCAGCAAGGCCCGGCTGGGTGTCGTGCGTGGCGGTGAGCGTGAAACGCTGAACATCATCATCGGTGCGTTGCCGGAAGAGGGCGAGGCGGTCGTGGCATCCAGTACCGATGCGCAGAAGAGCAATCGGCTGGGGGTGAAGGTCACCGAGCTGACCGACGAACAGAAGCGGAACCTGGACCTGCCTGGTGGTGTGGTGATTACCGAAGTGCTGAACGGGCCGGCTGCGATGATTGGGTTGCGACCGGGCGACGTCATCTCTCACCTGAACAACCAAGCGATTGATTCGGCCAAGACCTTCAGTCGTGTGGCGGAACAGTTGCCCAAGAACCGCTCGGTATCGATGCGTGTGTTGCGCCAGGGGCGTGCCAGCTTCATTACTTTCAAGCTCGCCGAATAGGTACCAGTACTTCCTGATTCGAAAGGGCGGCCGAGAGGTCGCCCTTTGTTTTTGTGCGTCAGGGGCAGTCCCGGTTCGGCGTGGCGTCGTAAACGTCGATCAGTTACACTCCCCGGCTATTTTCGGCGGGCAATCGGCCTGCGACATTTTTGAGTGTTCATTTGTGAGTGACCTGAGTCATATCCGTAATTTTTCCATCATTGCGCACATCGATCATGGCAAGTCGACACTAGCCGATCGGTTCATTCAGATGTGTGGTGGCCTGACGGAACGCGAGATGGCTGCCCAGGTTCTCGACTCGATGGATCTCGAGCGCGAGCGCGGCATCACCATCAAAGCTCACAGCGTGACCCTTCATTACCAGGCTCGGGACGGCAAGACCTACCAACTCAACTTCATCGACACCCCCGGCCACGTCGACTTTACCTACGAGGTGAGCCGCTCGCTGGCTGCCTGTGAAGGTGCGCTGCTGGTGGTGGATGCCGGTCAGGGCGTCGAGGCGCAGTCGGTAGCCAACTGCTATACGGCAATCGAGCAGGGCTTGGAAGTGATGCCCGTGCTGAACAAAATGGACCTGCCCCAGGCCGACCCGGATAAGGTCAAGGCCGAGATCGAGCACATCATCGGCATCGACGCCACCGATGCCGTCGCCTGCAGTGCCAAGAGCGGCATGGGCGTCGACGAAGTGCTGGAGCGCCTGGTCGCCACTATTCCGGCGCCTACCGGCGAGATCGAGGCGCCGCTGCAGGCGCTGATCATCGATTCCTGGTTCGACAACGATCTTGGCGTGGTCTCCCTGGTGCGCGTGCGTCACGGGCGAATCAAGAAGGGCGACAAGGTGCTGGTGAAATCCACCGGCAAGGTGCACCAGGTCGACAGCGTCGGCGTGTTCAATCCCAAGCACACCGCCACCGCCGACCTCAAGGCCGGTGAGGTGGGCTTCATCATCGCCGGTATCAAGGACATCCATGGTGCGCCGGTGGGCGACACCCTGACCCTGGCCAATACGCCTGACGTGGAAATGTTGCCCGGCTTCAAGCGAGTCAAGCCCCAGGTGTATGCCGGGCTCTTCCCGGTCAGCTCGGATGATTTCGAGGATTTTCGCGATGCGCTACAGAAACTGACTCTGAACGATGCTGCCCTGCAGTACGAGCCGGAAAGCTCCGATGCTCTGGGCTTCGGCTTTCGCATCGGCTTCCTCGGCATGTTGCATATGGAGATCATCCAGGAACGGCTCGAGCGCGAGTACGACCTGGATCTGATCACCACGGCGCCGACCGTGGTCTACGAATTGGCGCTGAAGAACGGCGACGTCATCTACGTGGACAGCCCGTCGAAGTTACCGGATCTTTCGGCCATCGAAGATATGCGCGAGCCCATCGTGCAGGCCAATATCCTGGTACCGCAGGAGCACCTCGGCAGCGTCATCACGCTGTGTATCGAGAAGCGTGGCGTGCAGCGCGACCTGCAGTTCCTAGGTTCTCAGGTGCAGGTTCGCTACGACCTGCCCATGAGCGAAGTGGTGCTGGATTTCTTCGATCGACTGAAGTCGGTCAGCCGCGGTTACGCCTCGCTCGACTACAGCTTCGAGCGCTTCCAATCGGCCAATCTGACCCGACTGGGTATCCTCATCAACGGTGACAAGGTCGATGCGCTGGCGCTGATCGTGCACCGCGACAATGCGCACTACAAGGGACGCATCCTGGTCGAAAAGATGAAGGAGCTCATTCCTCGACAGATGTTCGACGTTGCGATTCAGGCTGCTCTCGGCGGCCAGATCGTGGCACGCAGCACGGTCAAGGCACTGCGCAAGAACGTTCTGGCCAAGTGCTACGGCGGTGATGTGAGCCGTAAGCGCAAGCTGCTGGAGAAGCAGAAGGCCGGCAAGAAGCGTATGAAGCAGGTTGGCAACGTCGAAATTCCGCAAGAGGCATTCCTCGCGGTGTTGAAGGTAGATAGCTGATATGTCGATCAATTTTCCACTGTTGCTGGTGATTGCCGTTGCGGTATGCGGCGCGCTTGCGCTGGCAGACCTGCTGTTCTTCGCGCCGCGTCGGCGGGCTGCGATCCAGGCTTATGAAGGGCGCACCGGCAGTATCGATCAGTCGACGCTCGAAGCGTTGAACAAGGAGCCGTTGCTCATCGAGTACGGCAAGTCCTTCTTTCCCGTTCTCGCGATAGTGCTGGTACTGCGCTCGTTTCTCATCGAGCCGTTTCAGATTCCGTCCGGTTCGATGATCCCGACGCTGGAAGTGGGCGATTTCATTCTGGTCAACAAATTCGCCTATGGGATTCGTCTGCCGGTGGTGGACACCAAGGTCATCGAAGTCAGCGATCCGAAGCGTGGTGACGTGATGGTGTTCCGTTACCCCAGCGATCCGAACATCAATTACATCAAGCGAGTGATTGGCCTGCCGGGTGACAAGGTGCGCTACAGCAGTGACAAGCGCTTGTTCATCAACGGCACGCCAGTAGCCGAGACGCTGATCGGCGAAGAGCCTGGCAGCCTAGGAAGTGCACGGTTGTTCGAGGAAAAGCTGGGCGAAGCTGAACACCTGATTCGCAAGGAAATGGGGCGCTATCGGATCGAGCCCGATCGGGAGTGGACCGTTCCCGCGGGGCACTATTTCATGATGGGCGATAATCGCGACAACTCCAACGATAGTCGCTACTGGCAGGACGCCCGTATCCCGGCCGATCTGGCAGGCATGGTTCCGGACCACAACATTGTCGGCAAGGCCTTCGCTGTATGGATGAGCTGGCCCGAACCGAAGCTCAGCAACCTGCCGCATTTTTCACGCGTTGGACTTATTCACTGAAGTCTGTGAATCAGGGCCTCTGTTCCGATAACGGGGCTCGCTATATTTGTCCGGCCCCGCTCGGTGGGTAACGCAACGATATAGAGGTCGACATGAGTTTCGCTCGTTCGCAAAAAGGGCTGTCCATGCTCAGCTGGATCGTGGTATTGGCTGTTGTAGCTTTCCTGGCCAGCACCGCGTTCAAAATGCTTCCCCATTATTTCGACTATATGTCCATGGACAAGACAATCAGCTCGGTGGGAAGCGACGGGCTTCAGGATGTGCGTACCGCGGCTGACTTCTATCGGCATGTCGGCAAAGGCATGGAAGTGAACGGCATCCGTGACCTCAATCTACGCGAGGCCGTCAAGGTCGAGATCGTAGAGGGACAGTTTCAGGTCCAGCTGAGCTACGAAAAACGCGAGCCGCTGATCGGCAATCTCGATCTGGTGGCGAATTTCGACAAAGAATACCGCCTAAGGATGCCGTGAGCACTTCGTTAGCCCGTCTCGAGCGCAAGCTCGGTTATCAATTCAAGGACCAGGAGCTGATGCTGCTGGCCCTGACTCATCGCAGCTATGCCGGACGCAACAACGAACGTCTGGAGTTTCTCGGCGATGCCATCCTCAATTTTATTGCCGGGGAAGCGCTGTTCACGCACTTTCCACAGGCCAAGGAAGGACAGCTGTCCCGCTTGCGCTCACGACTGGTCAAGGGCGAGACCCTGGCGGTACTGGCGCGAGGCTTCGAACTGGGCGAATACCTTCGCCTGGGTTCGGGGGAGCTCAAAAGTGGTGGCTTTCGCCGCGAATCCATTCTGGCAGATACGCTGGAGGCACTGATCGGCGCCATCTACCTGGACGCGGACATGGAGACGGCACGTGATCGCGTGTTGGCCTGGCTCGCTAACGAACTGGATGGCCTGACACTGGTCGACACCAACAAGGACCCCAAAACCCGGCTGCAGGAGTTTCTGCAATCGCGTGCCTGTGAGCTGCCGCGGTATGAAGTGGTAGCGATTCAGGGCGAGCCACACTGTCGGACCTTCTTCGTCGAGTGCCAGGTGGCACTGCTCAGCGACAAGACACACGGGCAGGGCGCCAGCCGGCGCATTGCCGAACAGGTAGCCGCCGCCTCGGCCTTGATCGCCCTGGGCGTGGAGAATGGCCATGAATGACGCAACGCCTTCGGAAGAAAGCATGAGCCGCTGTGGCTATGTCGCCATCGTCGGTCGCCCCAATGTCGGCAAGTCGACGCTGCTCAACCACATTCTTGGTCAGAAGCTCGCGATCACTTCGCGCAAGCCGCAGACTACCCGCCACAACATGCTCGGCATCAAGACCGAGGGCGCCATCCAGGCGGTCTACGTCGACACGCCGGGCCTGCACAGCAATGGCGAAACCGCGCTCAACCGCTACATGAACCGTACCGCTTCGTCGGCTCTGAAGGATGTCGATGTGGTGGTCTTCGTGGTCGATCGCACACGCTGGACCGATGAAGACCAGCTTGTGCTCGACCGCGTGAAATACGTGGAAGGGCCGCTCATCGTGGCGGTGAACAAGACCGATCGCGTCGAGGACAAGGCCGAACTCTTACCGCACTTCGAGTGGCTGGCGCAGCAGTTGCCGAATGCCGAGATCGTGCCGATTTCCGCTCAACATGGGCAGAATCTGGAGGTGCTGGAAAAGCTGGTGGCCGAACATCTGCCCGAAGGTGAACACTTCTTTCCCGAAGACCAGATCACTGATCGCAGCAGCCGTTTCCTTGCCGCCGAGCTGGTGCGCGAGAAGATCATGCGTCAGCTGGGAGCGGAAGTGCCTTACCAGATCACCGTCGAGATCGAGGATTTCAAGCAGCAGGGGCATGTGTTGCATATCCATGCGCTGATCCTCGTTGAACGTGATGGGCAGAAAAAGATCATCATCGGTGACAAGGGCGAGCGCATCAAACGCATCGGCCAAGAGGCCCGCAAGGACATGGAAGTGCTGTTCGATTCCAAGGTCATGCTGAACCTGTGGGTGAAGGTCAAGAGCGGCTGGTCCGACGACGAGCGTGCGCTGCATTCGCTGGGCTACCAGTAAGACGGAAGACCGGGAGCCCTGACCACGATGTGGCGTAGGGTGGATCACGCTTCACCGATCCACCGGGGTGGCGCTTCGCCGAGCGGTCTCATGGTGGATGTAAGAAGTGACATCCACCTACAACCAGCCTTCAGTTGGCCGACCCATGGATTCCATCCCCGCCCAATCAGCCTTCGTCCTGCACAGTCGCCCTTATCGAGAGAGTAGTGCGCTGGTCGACTTCCTCACGCCTCAGGGGCGTTTTCGTGCAGTGCTACGGAGCGCGCGTGGCAAGGCAGGAACGCTGGCACGTCCGTTCGTTCCGCTTGAGGTCGAGTTTCGCGGCCGCAGCGACCTCAAGAGCGTTGTACGTCTGGAGAGTGCCGGTCTTGCTCACTGGCTCGAAGGTAACGCGCTATTCAGCGGCATGTACCTCAACGAGCTGCTGATTCGCCTCCTGCCGGCCGAGGATGCACATCCGTCGATGTTCGATCACTACGTCGCAACGCTGCCGGCATTGGCGGCCAAACGTCCGCTGGAGCCGTTGCTGCGCGCGTTCGAATGGCGTCTGCTGAGCGAACTGGGCTATGGTTTCTCGCTCGATGAGGATGTGTTCGGGCAATCCATTGCCAGTGCCGGGCTGTATCGACTCGTGCCGGATACGGGTCTGGAACCTGTTGGCCAGTTCCAGCCGGGGTTGTTCAACGGTGCGGAACTGCTGGCGATGGCCGAGGCCGACTGGGATGTGCCAGGGGCCCTGGCCGCGGCCAAGCGCTTGATGCGCCAGGCTCTGGCACCGCATTTGGCTGGTCGCCCTCTGATCAGCCGTGAATTGTTCATGAACATGAAGGAGCCTGTGCGTGACTGAAGCCAATCGAATTCTGCTCGGTGTAAACGTCGACCATGTCGCGACGCTGCGTCAGGCGCGTGGTACCCGCTATCCGGACCCGGTCAAGGCTGCGCTGGACGCCGAGGAGGCGGGGGCGGACGGCATCACCGTGCACCTGCGCGAGGATCGTCGGCACATCCAGGAGCGTGACGTGCTGCTGATGAAGGATGCGTTGCAGACGCGGATGAATTTCGAGATGGGCGTCACCGAAGCCATGCTCGCGTTCGCCGAGGGCTTGCGTCCGGAGCACGTATGCCTGGTCCCGGAGACTCGTCAGGAGCTGACCACCGAAGGCGGTCTCGATGTAGCGGGGCAGGAATCGCGCATCCGGGATGCGGTTGAGCGTCTGGCGGCCTGCGGCGCCGAAGTGTCGTTGTTCATCGATGCCGATCCCAGGCAGATCGAAGCATCCGCACGCATCGGTGCGCCGGCCATCGAGCTGCATACCGGGCGGTACGCCGATGCGCACAGCGTTGCCGAACGTGCTTGTGAGCTGGCGCGGATTCGTGATGGCGTCGAGCTCGGTCTGGGCCACGGACTGATCGTCAACGCCGGCCACGGCCTGCATTATCACAACGCCGAGGCCATCGCTGCGATCCGTGGCGTCAACGAGCTGAACATTGGCCACGCCATTGTTGCCCATGCCCTGTTCGTCGGCTTCAAGCAGGCCGTCAAGGAAATGAAGCACTTGATTATCAGCGCTGCGGTACGGGGATGAGTCGCGGGGTGACCCGTCTTTGGCGGGTTGCCCTTGGTGGGCGTTAGCGCCGAAATAGATTCACCAGGATGGTGAGCACCACGCTCAGGACGATCATCGAGGTAATCGGGATGAATGTCCGGCTGCGCTCCGACTCGATACGGATGTCGCCGGGCAGCTTGCCGAACCAGCTCAGCAACCCCGGTGCGTAATGCAGCGCCATGCCCAGCAGCAATAGCAGCACTCCTGCTGCCATCAGCCATTTCGCCATACTGCCTCCCGAAGCCCTGTTTATCCGGGCAGGCCACTGCGTTACTTGCGATAGACGCTCAACGCCGCGATGACCTGGCGGGACAGTTCCTCCGCAGGTTCGCTACGGTCGGTGGCGCGCAGTAGCTTGATCTGATAATCACCAAGCGCCGGCAGGTCCGGCCCTTCGTCCAGCCGCTTCAAGGGTGGTTTGATCAGGCTCAGGGGATAGGGTGCTATCGCCAGGTCGGCGAGCATCGCAGCCTCCTGACCGGCACACTGCTCGCTGGAATAGGCGATGCGATACGGGCGGCCCACGCGGTCGAGGGCATGCAGTGCCAAGCGCCGCCAGGCGCAGTCGGGCGTCGCCAGGGCCAGAGGCAGCGGGGTGCGCTCGGCTGCGACGCCGCCGGCCCGGCCAGCCCATACCAGCGGCTCGCTGTGAACGACCTCGCCGCGTGTATCGTCCTGGCCCGCGTTGCCGACGCTCAGCAGTGCAACGTCCAGCTCTCCGGCATCGATGCGCTGGATCAGATCGATAGTACGACCCACCGACACGTTCACCTCGACTCCCGGGTGGCTGCGGGCGAATTGCGACAGCAGCCCGGGCAGGATATGTGTGCCGATGTCCGCTGGTGTACCGAAACGCACCCGCCCGTTTAGCCGTGGCGTGATGAATGCTCCAACCGCTTCCTCATGTAGCTTGAGCAGCCTCCGTGCGTAACCGAGCAGCCGTTCGCCGTCGTCGGTCAGCGCGATGTGCCGGGCTTCGCGGGCGAACAGACTACAGTCGAGCAGGCTCTCCAGCCGCTTGATCTGCATGCTGACGGCCGAAGTGGTGCGGAAGATCTGTTGCGCTGCCCGCGTGAAGCTGCCGCTTTCTGCGATGCAGACGAAGGTGCGCAGTACATCGATCTCGAGCAGGGGTGATGCACATGTCGGGAGCGGTTCGGGCAGTCTGGTCATGGCGCACCTTTCAATTTTTCTTAACTGACGGTTTTATTTTAGTCGTTTGTATGAATCGTCAAGGCGACACATCCTGATTTTGTCGACCAACAATCGGTCGGCAGGCCGGGGTGCGCCGAGGCACCCGTGCAAGCGGGAGACGACGATGCAGCACTCCGAACCGAAACAGCGATACAAAACCAAGAATCCTGATCAGTCAGCGATGCCGGCGTTTTACATGCCGGCCATGTGGCCGATCGACCTTCAGCAGTGGCTGGTCGACTGGTTCGTTGCCTGGCGCAAACGGCGACTTTATCGGCGTCTGCTCAGGTTTACTGACCGGCAGTTGCGGCGGCGGGACCTGAGCAGACCTCGGATCATCGAGAAGGCCAGACTGCCGTTGCGGCAGGCCATTGCGGAGCAGCGCAGTCAGCGTGCTCATGAGAATTGCCGGCTCGGTCAATGACCCGGCCGGCAATCGCGGACGGGCAGCTAGCGTCAGGGCTTGCGCGCGATCAGCACGGCGCGCATCGGCGCAGGCAAGCCTTCGATGGTTTTGCTGTGATCCTGAGGGTCGAGGAATTCAGGCAGCGACTGATAGCGCATCCAGTCCGTGCTGCGCTGCTCCTGGATGCTGGTGATGCTGACATCGACGCAACGCACATCGACGAAGCCGGCACGGCGCAGCCAGCACTCCAGCGCCGCTACCGAAGGCAGGAACCAGACGTTGCGCATCTGCGCGTAACGGTCCTCGGGAACCAGCGCGGTATGTTCGTCGCCTTCGACCACCAAGGTTTCCAGTACCAACTCACCACCCTTGACCAGGCAATCCTTCAGGTCCAGCAGATGGTCGACGGGCGAGCGACGGTGATAGAGCACGCCCATGGAAAACACTGTGTCGAAGCCTTCGAGTTTCGCCGGAAGTTCTTCCAGCGCCATGGGCAGGTGCCAGACTGGCAGCTCGTCGAGGTAGCGCTTCATTGCGTGGAACTGGCAGAAGAACAACCAGTTCGGATCGATGCCCACTACCGAGTCGGCGCCGGCGCCGAGCATTCGCCACATGTAGTAGCCGTTGCCGCAGCCGACGTCGAGGATGCGCTTGCTGGCGAGATCCAGATGCGGCGACACGCGGTCCCATTTCCAGTCCGAACGCCATTCGGTATCCACGTGTACGCCGAAGACGTCGAAAGGCCCTTTGCGCCACGGCGACAGGCCGAACAGCGCATCATGGGTGGCGGCGCGTGTTGCCTCATCGCAATTGCCTTCCAGGCGGAAGGTCTCGCGCAGCTTGACGGCGCTTGGCAGGATATTCGGCAATGCATCGACTGCACGGCGCCAGCGCGGCAGGTCGCCGTGGCCGATGGCGAGTTTGGCGTCGAGTTGCTGTTGCAGGCCATTGGCCCAGGCGGCCAGTGGGGTGCCGGCCAGGCGCCAGGCGAGGGGTGTCAGATCGAGGTTCATGGTAGAGCTATCAGCGAGACGAAATTCAGGCACTGGAACCAGGGCACCACCTTGGAGAAGCCTGCGTCCAGCAGTCGCTGGCGGTGGGTCTCCAGACTGTCGGGCCTCATGACGTTCTCGATGGCGCTGCGCTTTTGGGCGATTTCCAGCTCGCTGTAGCCGTTGGCACGCTTGAAGGCGACGTGCAGGTCGGTGAGCAGCGCGTGTTCCTGTTCGTCCTCGAAGCGCAGCTTCTCCGAGAGAATCAGCGCGCCGCCAAGCACCAGCGCCTGACGAATCCTGTTCAGCAGCGCCGGCCGTTGTTCGCAAGGGATGAACTGCAGGGTGAAATTCATCGCCACCAGCGAGCTTGGCTGGAACTCAAGGGCGAGCACGTCTGCTTCGATCACATCGACCGGTAGCAGCTCCTGAAACATGGCGTCCTGGGCATGCAGGTATTCACGGCAGCGCTCGGCCATTGCGGTGGAGTTGTCGACGGCGATCACCTGGCAGTGGTCGGCCTTGACGTGTCGACGCAGCGCCTGGGTCACCGCGCCTAGCGAGCAGCCGAGATCATAGAGACGAGTGTCGGGCTGAGCGAACTGCGCCGCCAGGACGCCGATGTTCTCGACGATGGTGGGATAGCCCGGCACCGAGCGCTTGATCATGTCGGGAAACACTCGCGCCACGTCTTCGTTGAAGACGAAATCCTGGTGCTGGGCGAGGGGCTTGGCGAACAGGCGGTCTGGGTCGTGGCTCACGGCGTCTGGGCTGGCGGAAAAACAGGGGCCGCATTGTAGCGGAAGTCAGACTCCAGGTGACGTTGCCGCTTATCGCACCTCGATGCGGCAATCGAACAGCCCGGCTGGTTCGACATCCGTCTCCCAGGGGCGCTGGTAGGTCAGCAGCAGACGCCCAGAGCCGGCGGCCAGCGCCTCGAAGCGCCAGGTGGAAATGCCGTCGCCGCCGACGAGCTCACTGTCCGGTGTGCTGAAGACTTCCGGTCCCAGGCTCTTCAGTTGTGCCGCGGCAGCGTCCTGCAGATTCCAGCGATAACCCGTGGCCGGGTTGCTCGGCAGGCTGACGATCAGCTTCTGTCCGCTGTGCAGCGACAGCGGACACTGGCGGTCTTCGCTGACCGAAATGCTGCCGGGCGGCGTGCTAGCACAGGCACTCAGCAACAGCAGGGAAAACGGCAGCAGGCAACGGGAGAGGGCGAAAGGCATGGTCGTCGGCACCGGTTGGAATACGAAAGGGCAAGGATAGCGGGCCTTGCCCGGAAGGCCCAGGCATCCGGACGATGCTGTTTACTTGAGCGCTTCTCCTGCCCTTGTGTGAGCAGAACGTAGCCAACTTCAAACCGGTAACCTGGTGATGCCTCTTCCCTCTAGCCTTCTCTTGATGGGGGAGGGGCCAGGGGGTGGGTGACCTAGCGGCACAGACCTATCAGAAGAGCACCTTGATCACATCGCTGAAACGCTTGGCGAAGTGTACCGTCAGGCCCTCCTTGAGGTAGTCGGGCAGTTCCTGGAAGTCGCCTCGATTCGAGTCCGGAATGATCAACTCGTACAGCTTCAGGCGTCGCGCGGCGATCACCTTCTCACGCAGGCCTCCGATGGCCAGCACCTGGCCGGTGAGGGTCAGTTCGCCGGTCATCGCCACGCCCTTCTTAGGCGCCTGGTTGCGTGCGAGCGAGAGTAGCGCGCTGGCCATGCTGATGCCGGCGCTGGGGCCGTCCTTGGGCGTCGCGCCTTCGGGAACGTGCATATGAACGAAGGCCTGGTCGAAGAATGCCGGGTCGCCCTTGAACTCCTTCAGGTGTGCATTCACGTAGCTGTAGGCGATTTCGGCAGACTCCTTCATCACGTCGCCGACCTTGCCGGTCAGCTTGAAGCCCCGGTTGAGGGTATGGATTCGGGTTGCCTCAATCGGCAATGTCGCGCCGCCCATGCTGTTCCAGGCCAGGCCGGTGACCACGCCGATTCCGCTGAGCAGCTGTTCGGGATGCCAGAACGGCAGGCCCAGATAGCCTTCGATGCTCTTGGGGCCGATTTTGATCTTGCTGTCCGGCTCGTCGAGCAGCTTGACCACCGCCTTGCGCACCAGCTTGCCGAGCTGCTTGTCCAGCTGGCGCACGCCGGCTTCGCGGGCATAACCCTCGATCAGTGTGCGCAGGGCCGCGTCGTTGATGGTCAGGCGACTCTTCGGCACACCAGCCCGCTGCAGTTGGCGGGGCCAGAGATGGCGTTTGGCGATCTCCAGTTTTTCCTCGGTGATGTAACCGGACAGGCGCACGATTTCCATGCGGTCCAGCAGCGGGTCGGGCACCGAATAGAGCGTGTTGGCGGTGCAGATGAACAGCACCTTGGACAGATCCAG
>JBKEBY010000106.1:0-19676 GCA_047973445.1 Pseudomonas sp. | reverse complement strand
CTTGATGGAGACGGAATTGCCGATGACTCGGACGCCGATCGCGACGGTGTCGGTGTGCCCAACGAACAGGATGCGTTCCCGGATGATCCCACCGAGAGCCGCGACCTGGATGGCGACGGTATTGGCGATAACGCCGATCCGGATCGCGATGGCGATGGCATCTCCAACGAATACGAAATCCAGCTCGGCACCGACCCTGATGATCCTGCCAGCGTGCCGTCCGATATGGATGGTGACGGCATTCCCGATGCACTGGACGATGACCGTGATGGTGACGGCGTGCCCAACGACCAGGACGCCTTCCCGGATGACCCCAACGAGAGCCGCGACCTAGACGGTGACGGTATTGGTGACAACGCCGATCCGGATCGCGACGGCGACGGCATCTCTAATGAGTACGAAGAGCAACTGGGTACCAACCCAGACGACCCGGCTAGTGTGCCCGCCGATTTGGATGGCGACGGCATCCCCGATGCGCTGGATGACGATCGTGATGGCGATGGCGTGCCCAACGATCAGGACGCCTTCCCGGATGATCCCAACGAGAGCCGCGACCTGGATGGCGACGGCATAGGCGATAACGCCGATCCAGATCGCGACGGCGACGGTGTCAGCAACGAGGATGAAATCGCAGCGGGTACTGACCCGGACGATGCTACGGATTTCCCGGATCGTCTGGCCCCCGAGATCAGTATCAATGGACCAGCGGTGATCAGCGTCAATGAGGACAGCGTCAGCTTCACCGGTAGTGCCAGTGATACTGGTTCGGGCATCGATCGCCTGGAGTTTCTCTCTGATCGCTATCCTGGTGTGCGATTTGCTGTGACCTTGCAGAGCGGCACCTGGGGGGCAAGTGTCCCAGTGCAGGAGGGCAGCAACCTGCTGACCCTGGTGGCGTACGACAAAGCGGGTAACAGCGCACAGGTGGTGCGCACCGTCGAACGCATGCCGCTGGTGACTGACATCGCTCTCGGGATCGATTACCCGCAGCAGGGTGCGATCCTGCAAAGTGACAGTCTGGTGGTGCGCGGCATTCTGCGTAGTGACAACCGGGCCCAACGCCTGGAGGTGTTGGTCAATGGCCAGGCTGCAACCTTGACGCCGACTGCGCAGGTGACCGAGTTTGCCTACCAGTCTGCGCCGATTTCACTGCAGCCCGGATCGAATACCTTGTCGATTCAGGCCTGGGTCGAGCAGCGCAGCATTCAGCGCTCCGTTCAGGTGACCTACCAGCCGCCTCAGGCAAGCTTCAAGCCGCCACGCTTCGACAATCTGTCACCGGTCAATGGCAGCCTGCTCCCGGCAGAGGGCTTCATGCTCACGGGGCAGGTCTTTGCCGAGGCCGGGCTGGAGCGGGTCAGCGTCAACGGACGTGCTGTGACGCTGCGTGAGGTCGGCCAGCAGGTTCTGGATCTGCGCGAGGCGCTGAATGTGCCTGCTGGTCGCACGTCGTTCAGTGTCGAATTGCTGGCTCGTGATCGCAGTGGTCAGGAAACCCGTCAGAACCTGGCTTGGCAACTGGACAAGGAGGCTCCGCAGATCATCCTCGACCAGCCGCTGGTGGAGCTGCCGGCAGAGAACCGTGTCAGCGAGCAACCTTTCCCAATCAGCGGAACCCTGCGAGAAAGCAACCCAGCCAGTTTTCAGGTCAATGGCAACGATGTTGCGTTGCAGCCGGGCTCACAACCCGGTGAGTTCCGCTTCGCTACTCGAGTGAGCCTGCCACTTGGCCAGGCGACGACCCTGACCCTGGAGGCGCGTGATCAGGCCGGCAATCGCCTCACCCGAGAATATGGGCTGGAGCTTTCGGCCCAGGCCGCGATCGCCTGGGTACTGCCGACCGAGAATACGGAGCTGCTCAACCTCGGCCAGCCCATCGACCTGCAGGTTGCCGCCAGGGTCGAGGATCTCAGTGGGTTGCTCGTGCCGCGGGCGATCCTGCTGTCATCAAGTGGCGACACGCTGAGCGACGCATTGCTGGTCGGGGATACCTCCCTGAAGAGTACGACCCTGCAAGTGCCGGCACTCAGCGGTGAATACCGTCTGCTCGCCGTCATGCAGGACGCCAGCCAGCGCGTGGTCGCGCAGAGTAGTCGCAGCATCCGGGTAGTCAGCCCTGAGCAGGTGCCAGTGGCGCTCGAGCGTATGGCCCCGGCAGATGGCGAGCGCGGTGTCGAGCCCAACGGCTTCATCGGCCTGTATTTCAATCAGGCCATAGAGCTTTCCCAGTTGCAGGTCAGGGTCTTCGAGACGGCGCATGGCAAGACCTATGTCGACCTCGACCAACTCGGTACCGACGAGATCAATGCCAAGGGGCATCAGTTGGTGGACGTCAACCGGGACTTCCGACCGGTTGCAGGCAGGCTAGCGGAACTGCCGGGCAGTCAGGTCGTGGCCTTCTATCCCGAGAAGGATCTGGCCTACGGAGCAGAGATCACTGTCGAGGTGATCTATGCCGGTGAAGAGCTCGATCGTATGCGCTACTACACCCGTGCGCTGCCAACCCTCGTCACAGGCACCGTAATGGATCAGCTGGGACAGCCGGCCGTGAATGTCGAGGTACGCATCGAGGAGCTTGCACGCAGCGTTCGCACCAATAGGGATGGTGGTTTCAGCTTCGGTTTTGGTGACAGTGCGGAGAAAAACATCGCGGGCGGGCGCTATCAGTTACAGCTCAATCCGGGCTTGACCAACAAGACGTACGGCGGTAGCAGCCGAGCCATCACCCTTCAACAGGGTGTTCTCAACGAAATTGGCTACCTGCAACTGCCACAGCTCAGTTCGGAACTTCCGTACGTGCCGATGCGTGGCGGTGAGCAGTTCAGTCTCTTGCAGGGCGAACTCAAGCTGGATCTGAGCCGAGCGACTCTGCAATTCCCTGATGGCCGTCAGCAGGGCGACGTGCATGCCCAGATGCTGCCATTCACCGAGCTGCCTTTCCCCGTCGACCCAATGGCGATGCCCTTCTGGATGTACTCGATACAGCCGGGAGGCATACGAATAGAGGGTGATATTGATGTGGATCTGGCCGCTCTACCCCTGGGTGACAGCTTCGACTACCTGCCGGAGAACGGCGGTTATGTCGTGATGGTCGGGGTGGATCAGAGTGCGGGTCGTATCGTGCCGGTTGGCGTAGGTGTCATCGACAACTTCCGCATCCGCAATGTGGGCAGGCTGGTATTGGACAACCTGGACCTGATCGGCTTCGCCCTGGTCGGCATGGAGGCACAGCCGGCATTGCAGGCATATGCAGCAGGCGACCTCAGCCTGCGACAGCTACAGGCAGAACTCTACAGTGTGATCAAGGCCCTCCAAGCGGCCCAGGGACAATGAGTCAAATGGACAAGTCAGTACAGCACTCCAATCCTCGATTCACTCGCTGCGGGCTGGCAGCCCTGGCACTGGCATGGCTGCTGGCCGGTTGGGCCAGCACGTCTCAGGCCTTTCTGCTCAATATTCCTGGGGTCTACATCCCGCAGGTGTATTACAAGAACGGTGCCGTCTATAGCCGTGCAATAGTGCCCGGCCCCAGTGGTCGACCGGTATATGTCGAATACGACAGCACGGGGAGGGAGGTCGCCGAAATTGGCGAGGCGAAGGGTGCTTTGCAGCGCGCGCAGGTTATGCCAGCGGGGACGTATCGCGCCTATCTACAGCGGCTGAGCGACACGCTTTCCCGTTACCCGGACAGCCGCGTCATGACGGCGGCCGAGTATCGCCTGAGGACCTTCAAGACGGTTAACGGGGAGACCATCAGCAAGCCCGGGCTGGCTGGAAATACCCTGACGGTGGTAGTGCGTGCGGATGCTCAACTGTTCACTACGAACGGCAAGGATCTGTTGCTGTTGGAGTTGCCCATCGACTCGGACATCCAGCCCTCTGGCAGCAGCCTGTCGCTGTTGCTGTCCGATCAAGGGAAGATCCTGCACCAGACGGCCAATACGATCGGCTACCGCGTCGGCTTCTTCGGCAAGGACGGCAAGGTGTCAGAGAGTGGCCAGCGCGAGCGCGACTCGCAGATCTACGGCCCGATCGTGAATGCGCCGGTTGAGCTGGCCAGTGGTGGCGGGGCCGTGACCGGCGATGATGGTCGCTACAACATGGTCTATTTTCTGCCGCCGTGCCCTGGCTTCACGTTCGAATACACCACATCCGCCTTTCTGACGCTGCACTACAAGCGCTTCAACCCACGCGGCAGTACCTACGCGCCGTATTACATGACTCGGCAGGACTGGGATTATTGCTTTGGCCTGAGCGCCCTGAGTTGGACCGTGATGGGTATCGAAGCGAGCATCGCCACGCCGATCAAACCCAACTTCGACTTCCCGGTCGACCTCATGGTGCTCGACGGTGGTGCATATGTAAAAGGTGCGCAGCTGGGGGCCAAGACGGAGTACAGCGCAGAAACCGGCGAACGTGGGCGTCATCTGCAAGAGCGACATGACTTTGATGGTGACGACAAGCCGGACTGGGTGGTGCCGGGTAAGAAAGTCACCAAAGAGATCGATGGGCAGCAACGTGAGGTTTTCGTCAGGACCAGCCTGCAAGAGGCCGAGCTGCAGGGTATCTATCTGTCCAGTCGTCATGAGGCGCCGCCGGCCAATACCGAGGAAACGGGGCCGGACTTCACCCGCCTGATCGATACCGCGCCGGACTTCACGGATCGCGCCCTGCTGAAGACCATCAGTCAGCAAGACCTGCGCGACACGGATATCTACGTATTCCGTGAATCCAGTGGGCAACTGGTAGCCGAGCGTCGGGGGCTGCACGAGTCCGAGCTCTACGAGAACTTCTCGGGCGTCGATGCCGAAGAAGGCAGCTTTCGCTACACCATCCACTTGCGTGGCACCAAGGAAGGCATGTACAGCGCCATTGGACGCTACCAGGGCGACGCCAACTTCGCCAAATGGCAGAGTGCCGGTGGCTTCAAGGAAGAGTTTCACAAACGCACCGCCAATCACCTGAAGGCTGGTGAGATGGTACGCATCATCGCCATCAACCGTCCGACCGGCTACATGGGCAGCGTGCGTGTTCAACTGCAGTCTGCGAGCGAGGCAAGCTCCGGTGGACTGCTCAACTTCGCCAGCCAACGCATCGAGATGGGCCCTCCGAACCTAAAGGTATGGGCCGAACGTAAAAACAAGATCGAACAGGGCATGACCCGTGGCGAAGAGAAGAAACAGCTGATCGGCAACGAAGGTGCAGGTCTTGGCAGCGACATCAGCATCGCCATCTACACCGACTGGCGCGACAGAGATGACAGCCCACTGCCCGAGGAACTGGCTGACTACGGCTATACCGGGCGCCTGGCCAAGATCGTTGCAGCCAACCAGTTGGCCCCGGTTGGTGCGAACAATTTGTCGCAGTTCCAGATTAAGCCCGGCCAGCAGGTGCAGGTCATTCAATTGCCAGAAAAGGTATTGGCCAAGCAGCACCTCTATGTTCAGGTGGCCGGCCAACCGACCAATCGCAACCCCGATTTCTCGTCAGGCGGTGGCAGCGGCATCCTAAGGTACAGACCGTCGAAGTTCGTGCCGGTGAGGGTACCGCTGCATGACGAGGAGGCCAGCGAACTGGCCCGGCAGGCCTATCGAAAGGCCGACAGGGAAAACCCGCAACTGAACCTGAAGAAGCCGGAGCCGATGTATGAATGGAAATACCGGCCTGAGATGCAGTTCAGTTTGTATGAATTGAATGTCCAGGCGATACGCAAGACTGATGCTGAAGATCAGATTCGTGACATTTTCAATGACGCGCGGCCCGTTCTGACCAACTCCGATAAGCTGCTGGAGTTCTACTATGACTTGCTCAGGTCTGAGTTCAACGAACTGGACGCCTGGAGCTATCAAGGTCAGAAGGAAATGGTATTGGCTGTAGGCGAGCAGGAAATCAAAGCTACCCTTGGCCTTGATCAGACCATTCGTTTTGAAAACTATGAGCACTTGGGTGAGCTGGATGTAGACGACTTCCTCACGATGCGTCTGTATGCCAACAACGATGTGGGCAACACATTGATGGAGTGGGCCTTCGAGTACCTCAGTGTTTTTGCCAACGAAGACGTGGAAATGAACGACGGTGGTTCTTACCACTACCTGAGCGCTGACGATCCACGTGTGGAAATGAAGGCTGTCCTCGCTGGTTATTACACGCGTCGTGCGGCTATCAAAAAACCGGAAACGGTACGTTGGCAGTTGGAGGGCACCGGTAGCGTTTCCCCGGCTATCGATACCAGTGGCGAGAGCGGTATTTTCAGCACCCAGGTAAGTTTGCCTGCCGCCACCGGTAGTCGGGCACGTGTATATGCCACATTGCAAGGCGGTGATGCGCGGGCACACTACAAGGATTTCATTGTCGTGCCCGGTGAGCCGGCGAATATCACAGCGAACTTTAGCGGCCAGCTTTATGCCGGCGGCATGGGAGAGTTGAAGGTCGATTTGATTGTTACTGATCGCCAAGGAAACCGAGTCATTTCTGGCACCGGAGCCGACTTTTCTATTGATGGACAGGGGCGTTTGCTCAGTGATAGTGAAACTCTTGTAGACGGTGGAGCCACTCTTACAATTCGTGATGCCCTTCAACCCGGAGCTGACAACGCGCTGGTAGTGCAAGTGGATGGCGTACAAAAACGATTCCCCTTCAGCGTCCAGACACTGGCGTTAACGCCACCGCAGATACGTAGTGTTCAGGAAAATCAGGTCGTTGAGTTGGTCTTCGGTTTGAACGGGGCCGACGCTGCACAAATACGTCCTGAAACGCTTAAGGTACAGGTAGACAAAGGAGCTCTTCTGGATCGCGAAGGGCGGATAGATGCTAGTGGCCAATTGGTCTATCGCTGGCACACAGGCTTCGTTCCCGGGGCTGCCAAAGTTGTTTTCAATGGTGGCAATGGAGCCCTGAGCACTCAGGAATGGCAGGTTCTGCCCGATCCGCAAAGTCGAATTGAGCAGAAGAAACCCATCACACTGGTAATGGGGGCTAGTGACAATCAGCTGAGTTATCGACGCCGCTCCGCTGAGCAGGTGTCGATACCGGTTCAGGCGGAAGACAGTATTTCTCTAAAAGGCGCTCCCGGCGAGGTTCTCGATATCCGTCTGGGCGATAGCCGTAACCCCAACCGAGCGCTACTAGCAATGCTCCGCCCAAGTGATCTGGAGCGAAGCCGGATTCTGGTCGCTGGGGTGACGGCTGCCAAGGCACCTGGTTTTCGCTATCAGCAGAGTGACCAGGATGGCTTACCGGTTGCCTACAACTACAAGGGCTATGGCCTTGCCCTTACCGACAGCGCTTTGCTGGAGCAAGCCGCTACGAACGTGGGGGTCGAGTTGTTTCTTGAGTACGACGGCAGTGGCAATGGACAAGTGCTTGTCTGGAAGGATCTTTTGCTTATCGAGCAACGCGAGGGCAAGCTGCTGGTTACCCGCAAGTTGCCAGGGGAGCAGAGCGATACTCAGGAGTTCGATTTGTCGACATCCGTCGGGCCCAACCAACTGCGGGTGAGCATCAAGGGGCGGCACATCGCCTATCGTCTTGCAGAAGTGAGCGGTGAGTTCGATCTGGATGAGGCAGTGCAACCTGCTCTTGGCACTAGCATACGATTGATGACAGGCCAAGGCATGGCCTTGCGCCAGTTCTATGCACACGCTAGCGACGCGCCAGCGCAACTCAGCATTAATGGCCAGCATCAGGACTTTAGCCTCACTCTGGATGCGCAGGGCAGAGCGAGTTTGCAGGTCAAGTCTGTGGGTGAGAGCCTGCCACAGGCTTATCGCAGTGTTCCATTAAGCATTGCTGGTGAACGTGTTGATATCGCTCTGCACAGCCCAGAACATGCACTCGCCGCGCTGGCCGGCTTGCTCGAACTGCACACACCAGATGCTGATACGTTGCGCCAGGTCTTGGCACTCGATGATCGCGATACCAGCAGCTACCTGTCACAGGCCAATCTCGCAACCCGTATTGGCACCACTGACGCTCACGATGGTGACAAAGTTGCCGCGCTGCTCAAGGTGTTTGCCAGTCTGCCTGAGGGAGGCTACCTGAGCAGTCACCTAGCCAGCTTGATAGCCTTTACCTCCGCCCAGGCTGACCCGACTTTTCAGCGCTTGCTCAAGGATGAACTATCCGATTTGGTGCTACGCCGCCGCTATGCGGATATCGGGCTTGGCTACAAAAGGATGCTCGGGCTGCTGGTCATGGCGGAAATGACAGCTAGTCATCCAGAAACTGCAGCTTATATCCAGGGTAGCGTGAGCAATCGCCAGGATCTTTTGCTCTGGCTGGACTGGATGGCCATGCCGGCCAATGGCTGGGCATTCTTTGAGGCGTCAGTGCCCTATGTCGAGCAGAAATGTACGGCCGATGTGGCCTATGCCTTGGAAGGCACAGCCGATCAGGTGCCCTATAACCCCTGCCGATTGAATGGTGCTGCCTTTGCTAATTGGGTGGAGTCCATCAAAGCGGTTACCCCCGAGTATCAAAGTGATCCTCAGTATTTGCTGACTCTGCTGGATGGTATGTATCAGGGACTGGGTGAAAGCAGTTACAGCTTCCGACGTGATCTGTTCAGCCTCCAGCAAGGTTACGACCCTCTGGCGGGCTACGACCCTCTTGGTTGGTTGGTGCCCAAGGCTCACGCGGCGGCGCCACTGGCCCTGATACCGGTGTTGGTGATCATGGCGCGGGTTGCGGTGCAGGTGGCGAAGAGAGCAGGGCGCAACTTTGCCAAGAACTTGACCAAGTTCATGACGGGTAAGAGCAATACCCGGTTGCATCCATTGCTCTTTGCTGTGGCTACCTCTTATGTATACACCAGCGTTAGCTGTGACGAAGAGTCGATTATTCCCTGTAAGCCTCTGCGATTTAGCGATGATACGGAAGAAGCCGAGAAGAAGTTCTGGTCTTTGATGAAGCATTTTGCCGCTGGCTTGGCTCTTTCATCAGGCAGGAACTTAAAAATCAAGGATTCGATCAGCGCCGACGGTCAGTATGTCTGTCGGCTGGTCAACTTTACTCATGGGCATATGTACGAGATGTTTATGATCGCCTTCTATCATGCGACCAGTGCCCAAGGTATTGCGGCCCTGGATCGTGCTCGGAAAATTCCCTTGTATGGTGATCCTAATGATTTGTCACAAATGTTCGTGCGCCGGCCAGATATTGAACTAAAAGGTGCTGAAATCGATATAAATACATGGATAGAATTGAAGTCTCTGCAAGTTGCAGCCCATGATGGACGGGGGGGCGATAGTAAACTACCCACTAAGCAAAAATTCCAAAGCTCAAAATTCCCCCTTATGAGCAAGGCTGATGGGCGTAGCACCTATCATCGGCAGTTTACTCTGGATCGCGTGGCTGCCTATGGTATGCAGAATGATGCCCTGAGTGAGGGATTTCACTGGCGGTTTCAGCAATGGAAGGCCGATGCTGGCCCGCGTAATCGTCTCAGTAACGGCTACCCTACTAGAACCCGTATCAAGGGTTCGGATGCCGGGACTTATTTGGAGGCTGCCAAGGAGCGTTTGATCAAGCCACCGTTGCTCTTCAAGGCCGCCGACACTAAATACCCATTCCACAAGGACTTGGACTCTCTTAAGGCCGAAGAGGTCTTTAGCCACCCACTTTATGATGGCCTTGGTGAAAACATTAATGAGCAGTTGGCAGAGAGATTTCTAGGTGACTTGGGGTATTCAGCTACTGATGTGGCCGATATCAAGCAGCGTATGACTGACTCTGCCAGAGTCCTGGAAATGATGGAGGAGGTGATCAAGTATGTGCCGGACCTTGAGCCTGGGTTTGGTTTTGACATCATCGACTTGTTGCCGGATGAGATGCTCGAGCGTGTTCAAGATTATATAGACGAAAATTTGGGGAATATGGTGGGTTGCGAAGATGACTAACGAATGGATATCGGTTTATCCGGATGGCTGCGATCTGAAGAGCCAAGAACGCAAGGAGCTATACAAGTATGTGTTAATGGACTTGAAAAATTATTTTGGGGATGTACCTAAGAAATTTGGTCAGGCTTTGAAGGTTTTATTCTTTGAAGGGAAGATTGAGACTTACAGTCCCAGTATTCCTGATAAGGAAGAGTTGATGGGGCGTCGGCCAAATAATTTGGGGGCGAGGCCTTATGTATTTATATGCCTTGCATCTCCTGTTGTGTCGTTGCGTTTTTATAAAGATGTATTGAAGCAATATGAAGAGAAGTTCTTTGAGGGGGGGGTGTTTGGTGTATTCGGTGTAAGAGGGGGGAAGTATACGTGGAATGATGATTTCATCATGCGTTTTTCGCTTTTGCTTCAAGCGCTGGATGAAGCGGAGTCTAAAGAGGGAAGTGTGCCTGGCGATGGGCGTATTCCATTAAGTATGCTGTATTTTTTCTTTAAGGAGATATTTTATCAGTTGAATAAGAATGGCAGTTCCCGGTTGGCCTTTGGAAAGGTTCTTGTCGAGCGTTTTGCTCAGAGGCTGCCTGCTGTTCGGGTGGATGAGCTATGGATTGGTAAATACCGAGACCTTACCGCAAAGGAAATATCTAGCTTGCTAAGTGGGAGTTCAGGTAGGCCGGAGGCATATGAAGATGACTGGTTTGTTGGCTTTATAAGTCGCTATTTTTCACGAGATTTTAATCCCGACTTACTTCAGTTTATGGATGAGCTCTACGAGAGGATTCCAGAGGCGCAGCGTATCGGTTGGGATGGTCAGAGAATCACTAACTACCCAGGTTGTGCCTAATAGGATACTTCTGTGGAATCGATCTTTTATGTGCTGCTGGCTAAGCTGGACGCTGAATTGAAAAAGCAGGTCAAGCATTTTCTGACTGCTGACAAGCCAGTATTCGTTGAAGAGGTCGCCGAACCTTGGCAGAACTTATACTTGGCGCTGGAGTACATCTCGCTTCCAGATTGCATATCTAGCCCTAGCTCGGACACTTTGTTGGTGGGGTGGGAAGCTGATCTGGATCACTCAGAGCTCAATGAGTTGATCCTTCCCTTCCATAAGGCGGATCTAGTCATCGACTCAATGCTTTTTGTGCCTGAAGGGGGGGATGCTATTTGGGTCACTTCCCTAGATGAGGAGTGCTGGGCGGACGAGCTTGCACTTGTGGCTGTACGGGGTGATTTTTCGAGCGACAAACGTGTTACTAGATGGATGTTACGCAGACAACGCTAATGTCGTGTTCAGCTGCCCTACCGACGTTCACGTGGGACCGGACCTCGGGCTAGAAACGCTGCGTTTTATGTTCTAATGCCGCTATGCCAGATTGGCATCAATCATTGCGAATGGATTCTGCAGACCCTGCCATGACTTCCCCCGTTATCACCACTGACTCTTCCAGGTTCCCTGCGCTGCTACCTTTCGCGTACGCCAAGCGTCACGGTGTATTGCTGCGTGATCAGGTGTTGCAGGTTCGTCGTGGGGCAAGCCTTGCCTTTGTGCAAGAGGCCCAGCGCTTCGCCGGTCGCTTACTGCCGCTGTCCTGGCTGGAGCCTGAGGCCTTCGAGCATGAGCTGACCCAGGCCTATCAGCGCGACTCTTCCGAGGTGCGGCAGATGGCCGAGGGGCTGGGGGCCGAACTGGATCTGGCCAGTCTGGCGGAGCTCACGCCGGAGTCCGGCGATCTGCTGGAGCAGGAAGACGATGCGCCGATCATCCGCCTCATCAACGCCATCCTGAGCGAGGCGATCAAGGCGGGTGCTTCAGACATCCACCTGGAAACCTTCGAGAAACGCCTGGTCGTGCGCTTTCGCGTCGATGGCATCCTTCGTGAGGTGATAGAGCCGCGCCGCGAGCTGGCCGCACTGCTGGTATCGCGGATCAAGGTCATGGCGCGTCTGGATATCGCCGAGAAGCGTGTGCCGCAGGATGGCCGGATTTCACTCAAGGTCGGTGGCCGCGAGGTGGATATTCGCGTGTCGACCCTGCCTTCGGCCAACGGCGAGCGCGTGGTACTGCGTCTGCTCGACAAACAGGCCGGGCGCCTGTCCCTCGTGCACCTGGGTATGAGCGAGCGTGACCGCCAGTTGCTCGACGAGAATCTGCGCAAGCCGCACGGCATCATTCTGGTCACCGGCCCGACCGGCTCGGGCAAGACCACCACACTGTACGCCGGACTGACCACGCTCAACGATCGTTCGCGCAATATCCTGACGGTGGAAGATCCCATCGAGTATTACCTGGAAGGGATCGGGCAGACCCAGGTCAACCAGCGTGTAGACATGACCTTCGCGCGCGGTCTTCGCGCCATTCTGCGTCAGGATCCGGATGTCGTGATGGTGGGTGAAATTCGCGACCAGGAGACTGCTGATATCGCAGTGCAGGCCTCGCTGACTGGTCACCTGGTGCTATCTACGCTGCACACCAACAGCGCAGTAGGTGCCGTTACCCGCTTGGTGGATATGGGCGTCGAGCCCTTCCTGTTGTCTTCTTCGCTACTCGGTGTTTTGGCTCAGCGCCTGGTCCGCGTGCTCTGCCCGCACTGCAAGGAAGCGTGCCCGGCCGACGAGGCCGAGTGCGGCCTGCTCGGCATCGACCCTCAGACTCGGCCGATATTGCACCGCGCCCAGGGATGCCCGGAATGCCATCAGCTCGGCTATCGCGGTCGTACCGGTATTTACGAGTTGGTGATCTTCGATGATCGGATACGCACGCTCGTGCACAACGGCGCGGGCGAACAGGAGCTGATACGCCATGCCCGCACCCTTGGTCCGAGCATCCGTGACGACGGTCGGCGCAAGGTGCTGGAGGGGGTGACCACCCTGGAGGAAGTGCTGCGTGTGACCCGGGAGGACTGATGGCCGCATTCGAGTACATCGCTCTGGATCCAAGAGGGCGGCAGCATAAAGGCGTGCTGGAGGGCGATAGCGCTCGACAAGTGCGTCAGTTGCTGCGTGAAAAGCGACTTTCTCCGTTGCAGGTGGAGCCCGTGCAGCGCAAGGAGGAGGGGGCGGCTGGCGGCTTCACGTTGCGCCGTGGTTTGTCGGCCCGTGATCTGGCATTGGTTACCCGGCAACTGGCTACCCTGATCAACGCTGCTCTTCCTATCGAAGAGGCGCTGCGTGCCGCAGCTGCCCAATGTTGTCAGCCGCGCATACAGTCGATGCTGCTGGCGGTACGCGGCAAGGTGCTGGAAGGTTACAGCCTGGCCAAGGCCCTGGGCTCCTATCCCACGGCTTTCCCCGAGTTGTACCGCGCCACGGTTGCGGCCGGAGAGCATGCGGGCCATCTGGGGCCTGTGCTGGAGCAACTGGCTGACTACACCGAACAGCGCCAGCAGTCGCAGCAGAAAATCCAGATGGCGTTGCTCTACCCGGTGATTCTGATGTGCGCCTCGCTGGGTATTGTTGGTTTTCTGCTCGGCTATGTAGTGCCGGACGTGGTTCGGGTATTCGTCGACTCGGGCCAGACCCTGCCTGCATTGACCCGTGGACTGATCACTCTCAGTGAGTGGGTCAAGGCTTGGGGTGTGGTGGTTCTGTTGCTGACCGTAGGAGGCGTGCTCGTTTTTCGCCGTGCTCTGCGCAACGAAGATTTGCGTCGGCGATGGCACTACATTCTGCTTCGCCTGCCGCTGGTGGGCGGGCTCATCTCGGCTACCGAGACGGCGCGTTTCGCCTCGACCCTGGCCATCCTGGTGCGCAGTGGCGTACCTCTTGTGGAGGCTCTCGCCATCGGTGGCGAGGTGATTTCCAACCGCATCATTCGTACCGATGTGGCCAATGCTGCCCAGCGTGTGCGCGAAGGGGGGAGCCTGTCACGGGCACTGGAGGCCAGTCGGCAGTTCCCGCCAATGATGTTGCATATGATCGCCAGCGGCGAGCGCTCCGGCGAACTGGATCAGATGCTCTCTCGCACGGCTCGTAATCAGGAGAACGATCTGGCGGCGACCATCGGTCTTCTGGTCGGCCTGTTCGAGCCATTCATGCTCGTTTTCATGGGGGCTGTGGTCTTGGTGATCGTCCTAGCCATCCTTTTACCGATTCTTTCTCTGAACCAACTGGTGGGTTGATTTGATGAACAAGCTGGTCAAGCAACGCGGTTTCACCCTGATCGAGATCATGGTGGTGGTGGTCATCCTTGGCATTCTTGCCGCGCTGGTGGTGCCACAGGTGATGGGGCGTCCGGACCAGGCCAAGGTTACTGCGGCGCAGAATGACATCCGCTCCATAGGTGCGGCATTGGACATGTACAAGCTGGATAACCAGAGCTACCCGAGCACCCAGCAGGGGCTGGAGGCGCTGGTGAAGAAGCCGAGCGGTAACCCACCGCCAAGAAACTGGAACGCAGATGGTTATCTGAAGCGGCTGCCGGTCGACCCGTGGGGCAACCCCTACCTGTATCTGTCGCCGGGCACTCGCGGCAAGGTCGACCTGTACAGTTTGGGTAGCGACGGGAAGGAGGGTGGCGACGGTACCAATGCCGATATCGGCAACTGGGATCTCTGATTGATTATGCGGCGAGCGCGCGGATTTACACTGATCGAGCTATTGGTGGTGTTGGTCATCATAGGTGCTTTGGTCAGCCTGACCGTGCTCGTCAGCGGTAGCCCCAGCCATGGTAGAGAGTTGCGCAGCGAGGCCGATCGGCTGGCTGGCCTTATCGCTCTGCTGTCCGAAGAGGCGGTGCTGGATGGCCAGGAATATGGTCTATTGGTCGATACCGAAGGTTACGGCGTGCTGATCTATGGCCATGCTTCGGGACACTGGAGCCCCGTGGAGAGTCGACAGGTGCACAAACTGCCGGCCTGGTCGCGTCTGCTGCTTGAGCTGGATGGCGAAGCCCTCGTTCTTCCCGCCCCTGTCGAGCCGGAGAGCGCAAAAGGCCTGGGTCGTGGTGCAAACGAGAGCAAGGAACGACCGGTTCCTCAGTTGTTGATCCTCTCCAGTGGCGAGTTGTCTCCCTTTCGCTTGCGGCTGGAGGAGCGTGGCGCCGGTGGCAGTGCGTACCTGCTGGGCAGTGACGGTTACCAGTTGCCCCGCGCCGAACCGGAGCGAGGTGCTCTGTGAGACGGGGAAGTGACGGTTTCACTCTGCTTGAGGTGCTGGTAGCACTGGCGATATTCGCTGTCGTCGCCGCATCCGTGCTGGCGGCCAGTCAGCGTAGTCTTCATATTGCCGAGCAGCTTGAACTGAAGACTATGGCTGCTTGGATTGCCGAGAATCGAATTACCGAGTTGCAGCTCAAGCGGCCGACCCCGGGGGAGGGCCGCGAGACCAAGGTGCTGGATTTTGGTGGGCGCAGCTGGGAAACGCTCAGTGAGGTAGAGGCCACCAGCGATCAGGGAATACGCCGAGTTTCTGTCTGGGTGGCGCTTAAGCCGGATCGCGGCGGCGTAGTGTCGGTACGCGAGCGCTCTCAGCGCATGGTTACTGGCTTTCTGGCGGTTCGCAAATGAACCTCCGGCAGCGTGGCTTTACCCTTCTTGAGGTGGTAATTGCCATTTCCATTTTCGCCCTGCTGGGTATGGCGACCTATCGCATGCTCGATAGCGTACTGAGGGTGGACGAGTCGACCCGTGCCAATGAACAGGCGCTACGTGAACTTACCAGAACCTTTGCCGCGTTGGATCGTGATCTGACCCAGGCTGCACCACGTGCCATACGCGACGGTTATGGCGACTTCCGGCCCTCTTTGCAGGGGGAGCTGGGCGCTGTGGATGGTACGGCGGCCGTCGAGCTGAGCCGCTATGGCTGGCTAAACCCTTTGGGCCTGTCTCGTACCCAGTTGCAGAGGGTGCGCTGGCGCCTGTCCGGTAAGCGCCTGGAGCGCGTCTACTGGACGGTGCTGGATCAAGCGGTAGATAGTCAGCCCAGGGTTCAGTCCATGCTTGAGGGCGTCGTCTCCCTGGCGTTTCGCTACATGAATGAGGAGGGGGAGTGGCAGGAGCAATGGCCGCCGACCTCCGATGCCACGACAGAAGAGGTGCGCGACGTTTTGCCCCTGGCGGTCGAGTTGCGGCTCGAGCATGAGCGTTACGGTGAGATTACCCGTCTCTACCGCCTGCCAGAGCCAAGCATGGATGAGAAACAGCAGGATCGGCCAGCGCCCACAGAGCCAGTCGTGCCCGCACAAGGTGATGCAGCGTGAATCGGCAGCGGGGCGCTGCCTTGGTGACCGTACTGCTGGTTGTGGCAGTGGTCACGGTCATCTGTTCCAGCCTGATAGCCCGTCAGCAACTGGCGATCCGTGCCAGTGGCAACCAATTGGCTAGCCAACAAGCAAAACTCTATGCCTTGGGGGGAGAGGCGCTCGGCCTGGCTGTGCTGATGCGGGATCTGAAGGAACCGGGCAGCGACCCTATGAATCCTGTCGACCATCCACTGGAACTCTGGGCCAAGCCTTTGCCCGCTTTCCCCATTGAGCAGGGTGAAATCAGCGTACGCATCGAGGATCTTGCCGGGCGCTTCAACGTGAACAGTCTGGTGGCGGACGATAGAGTGAACAAGCTGGCGGTAGAGCGCTTCCAGCGCTTGTTGCTGCGCTTGGAGATCGAGACGCCCTACGCGGAGAGATTGATTGATTGGTTGGATAAGGATCAGGAACCTACGGGCGAGTTTGGGGCGGAGGATAATCAGTATCTGCTGGCCCAGCCGCCGTATCGCACTGCCGGTCAGGAGATGCAGGATGCCTCCGAGATGCGGCTGCTGCTGGGTATGACTGAGGAGCATTACCGTCGCCTGAGGCCATACATTGCCGCGCTGCCAGCGAAGGTACCGTTGAACGTCAATACAGCCAGCGCGGTGGTGCTCTCGAGCCTTTCCGACTCGCTCGACCTGGCTGCGGCTGGAGCTTTGCTCACTGGCCGGGGACGCGAAGGCTATCGCGATGTTCGAGCCTTCCTGGATCAACCTGCCATGGCCGGTACTGGTGTGCGGGAGGTGGGCCTGGCTGTCGGTAGTCACTATTACCTGGTGCGTAGCGAGGTGCGTTCGGATGAGCGCCGGGAGATCCTGTCGAGCACCTTGCAGCGCGATAGCCAGGGCGACATCAGAGTGCTGCGCCGCAGCCTGGGGCAGGCTGGACATGAACGGTTTGTGCCGGTTGATAACAATGAACGGAACGAGTGATGACGGACTGCCTGTTTCTTGATCCTGAATGTGCCAGTTCGCCGTCTGCCGAGCACCACGTGAATTGGTGGCGCGAAGCGGATGGGCAGTGCCTGAATCTCCCGCTGGAAGATTGCGCTCAGCAACTGAATGGCGAGCCGATTGCCCTCGTCTTGCCCGTCGAGGTGGTCAGTGCCTTTCTGGTCGAGTTGCCAGTCGCCAAGGATCGGTGGATCCGTCAGGCGCTTCCATTTTCGGTTGAAGAGATGCTCGCTGAGGATGTCGAGCTATTTCACCTGGCATTGGGGGCGCAGCAGCCTGATCAGCGCTACCGAGTGCTGGCTATTCGTCGTGAGCTATTGACGCACTGCCTGGCCGAGTTGGACGCGTTGAGGGTCGAGGTGGCGAGCATTCACGTCGATGCCGACATGCTGCCGTGCGGAGAGGGTAACCAGGCATTGTCAGTGGGCGGCCGCAGGCTGCTGGGTGGGGATGGTGAGCTGCGTATGGCTATCTCTGCCGAGAGCTGGCCGTTCGTGCAGGTAGCGAACCATGGATGGCGACTGAACGAGACAGACGAACCCTACCGACTCCTGGCGACAGGCAGGGATGTATCGACCAACCTGGCCCAGAGCGATTTCACACGACGCCCGGATAACCAGGCCTGGGCTGTCTGGCGCCCGGTATCCATTGTGCTGGGGGTGTGGCTGGCCCTGTACATGGGGTTCAGTCTGTTCCAGTCGCTCTATTACGAGAGGCAGGCCGAGAGTTTTGCCCAGGCCAGTGTGTCGCTGTACAGGCAGTTGTTCCCTGAGGACACGCGTATCGTGAACCTGAGGGCACAGTTAGCCGAGCACCTGCGCAATAGCACCCAGACAACGGGTGGATTCGTCGGATTGATGGAGACGGCATCTGCATCGTTGATGCAAGGGGACACTGTATCTGTCTCTAGGCTCGATTACAGCAAGAGCACGGGAGACCTCGCTCTGCAGGTCAAGGCCAAGGATTTTGCCGAGCTCGAGAAGTTGCGCCAGCAATTGGGTGAGGCGGGGTTGTCGGTTCAGATGGGGTCCGCCAGTCGTGAGGAGGACGGAGTGACGGCTCGGGTAATTCTGGGTGGCAATCCATGAGCAGCTTAAATCAATTGAAAAGTGAGCTGGCTAACCGGGTAACTCAATCTCGGGGGTGGCAGCGTTGGCAGCAGCTACCACCGCGAGACCGTTCGATATTGCTGTGGCTAGCGGGTGGTGTCGCGCTTCTGCTGTTTTACGCATTCGTCTGGTTGCCTCTTGAGCGCAAGGTGGATGCATCGAACGCGCGATACCAACAAGAGCGCGAATTTCTTTCTTATCTGCAGGAGCAAGCGCCGACGCTGCGCCGCGTTGGGCCTCATGCAAGGTTGAGCCTCAGTCCAGAGCGCCTTCAGGGCTTGGTCACTAGTACTGCGCAGCAACATGGTCTGGTGCTCGAGCGGCTCGACAGTGAAGGCGGCGGCAGGTTACTGATCTCGCTGGCGCAGGCCCCTTTTGACAAGATTGTCCGATGGCTTCAAGAGCTGGAGGAGAAGGGCGTTACGTTATTCGAAGTGAGCTTGGAACGAAGTGGAGTCGGAAAAGTTGATGCTAGGCTGGCAGTAGGAGTTGATGGGCTCTAGATGTACGCGCCCTTCTTGCAGTTGGCGCCTCTGAACTAAGGCTAGAAAAGTGCTCCAGCTAGGGCCGCTGGAGAAAATTCGAAAGGAACTCGAAAAATGAACATTCTGCGCTATGTACTGCTTTCCCTCGCTTTTGCTTTAGTCGCTGCTTATACCGCTCTATGGATAACTCTTCCTGATCCGCTTCAGTCCCATGCTGTGAGTCGTCCTCCTCTGCTCACTGAGCAGAAATCGAGTGACTTGTGGCTGAAACGGAGTGGTGACGCGTTATTGGGGCGTGGCGGGCTATAGGCTCTGCTGTATCTTCTTGCTTGCCTCTAAGAGCCGAGGGATTCTCGATGAGCGTCAGTGGGATTGAGCCAAATCATTATGCTGCATGGGAAGATTAAGCCAGTACTCGTACTGCCATAGACCCGAGCTGCGTATGAACTTATTGCGGCGCGGTTTAGGCACAGAATTGGCACAGCACGAATAGTCATAACTTCATGACTCTGCGTGCAGTAATCATTCTGCCTAAGGCTATGGATTTAGTGCATACAAGAAAATCAACTTCGACAGGAAGCCGATCAAGGGGGTAAATCACGGGGATATGGCGCACCTGGCGGGATTCGAACCCACGACCCTTGCCTTCGGAGGGCAATACTCTATCCAGCTGAGCTACAGGTGCGTATGTGTTGCGGCGGCCTATTTGACCACTAGCCCGCACCCTTCTCAACTAGATGATCACTGCCTTCGGAGGGCAGTACTCTATCCAGCTGAGCTACGGATGCGTTGCGGGGGGCAATCATACGCATGTCGTTGGCGGGCGTCCATGCTGGCGGTGGCTGTGGTTTGGCGGTGGCGCGGGCGCCGTTCGAGGCGGGTTCGTGTGCGGCAAGCCCTCTGCCGCGGCCTTTTGAGTCGTGTCAGCGAAAGGGCTGGCTGTTACCCTTTGCGGTTGCTATGGCCTCTGGCCGGGTTCGGAAGTGATCGAGGAG
>JBKEBY010000009.1:0-104743 GCA_047973445.1 Pseudomonas sp. | reverse complement strand
GGGGCTGAGCGAGGAGCGTGCCTGCAAATCAGCCTTCAATGGTCGGGGCCCATGGTGGAACTCGGGAGCGTCGCATGTGAATCAGGCGTTGCCGAAGAAACTGTGGGATCGCCTTGGACTGGTCTCGATACTGGATACGATCAACCGGCTTAACTGCATCGCCTGAACCGCCGTATACGGAACCGTACGTACGGTGGTGTGAGAGGACGGCGGGGGGGTAATCCCGCCTCCTACTCGATCCTGCAAATCAAGACCTTGGCCGCAACCGTGGAACGCAAGTATTCGTATTCAGTTTTAACCTTTGTATTCAATGACTTAGGTTTGACAGACCTGCTCTTCGTGGCCAGACTTCTCAGTCAACACAGTCGTTCGAAGGCAGGACACAGACATGAAAGGCGACAAGTTGGTCATTCAGCATCTCAACAAGATTCTTGGTAACGAGCTGGTCGCTATCAACCAGTACTTCCTGCATGCACGCATGTACGAAGACTGGGGCTTGGGCAAGCTCGGCAAGCAAGAGTACGAGGAATCCATCGATGAGATGAAGCACGCGGACAAGCTGATCAAGCGCATCCTCTTCCTCGAAGGGCTGCCCAACCTGCAGGACCTCGGCAAGTTGCAGATCGGCGAGAACACCCGCGAAATGCTCGATTGCGATCTCAAGCTGGAACATGGCGGCGTGCAGGACCTCAAGGTCGCCATCGCCTACTGTGAAAGTGTGGGCGACTACGGTAGCCGCGAATTGCTGGAAGACATCCTCGAGGCCGAGGAAGGGCATATCGACTGGCTGGAAACCCAGCTGAGCCTTATCGACAAGGTAGGTATCGAAAATTACCTGCAGTCGCAGATGGATGACTGATCGGCATGCATCATGAAAAAGCCCCGCAATCGCGGGGCTTTTTCATATCAGAGTCAGCTCAGGCGTCGGCCTTGCCGACCGCCGACTTGATCAGCGTCTGCAATTCGCCCTTTTCGAACATCTCGAGAATGATGTCGCTGCCCCCGACCAGCTCGCCGTTGACCCACAATTGCGGGAAGGTCGGCCAGTTGGCGTATTTCGGCAGGTTGGCGCGGATCTCCGGATTCTGCAGGATGTCGACGTAGGCGAACTTCTCGCCACAGCCCATCACAGCTTGGGTGGCGCGGGCAGAAAAGCCGCACTGTGGCGCGTTGGGCGAGCCTTTCATGTATAGCAGCACCGGGTTGTTTTCGATCTGCTCTTTGATGGTTTCGATGATATCCATGGTGCCCCTCGGCTAGTCACGATTGCTGCATATTGTACCGGAAAGAAGGCACAAAAGCCGAGTGGCCAGCTCGGCTTTTAATTTCGGTAATGCACTTGTCCCGGCCAGTTCGGTCGATTTGCGCCCGTCGAGACTTTCTGGATAAGATCGCGCCTTTCCCCGTTTCGTCGCCTCCCACGCGACCCCTGTCGCAAGCCCTTCTTCTGTCGAATTCTGCGGGCCTGCGACCAGCGGCAATAAAGGTAGTTGATATGAGCGCAAGGCATTTTCTCTCGTTGCTTGACTGCACGCCCCAGGAACTCGAGAGCCTGGTTCGTCGCGGTAGCGAACTGAAGGATCTGCGCAAACGCGGCGTTCTGTTCGAGCCGCTGAAGAGTCGCGTATTGGGGATGATTTTCGAGAAAGCCTCGACCCGCACTCGCCTGTCGTTCGAAGCCGGCATGATCCAGCTCGGCGGCCAGGCGATATTCCTCTCGCCACGCGACACCCAGCTGGGACGCGGCGAGCCGATCGGCGACTCGGCCATTGTCATGTCCCGCATGCTGGATGCGGTGATGATCCGCACCTTCGCTCATTCGACGCTGACCGATTTCGCCACCCACTCCAGCGTACCGGTCATCAACGGCCTGTCCGATGACCTGCATCCCTGCCAGTTGCTGGCCGACATGCAGACTTTCCATGAGCATCGCGGCAGCATCGCCGGCAAGACCGTGGCCTGGATCGGCGACGGCAACAACATGTGCAACTCCTACATGGAAGCGGCCATGCAGTTCGATTTCCAGCTGAAGATTGCCTGTCCCGAAGGCTACGAGCCGAACGCGGCGCTGCTGACGCAGGCCGGTGATCGCGTCACGCTGCTGCGCGACCCGCGCGAAGCTACGGCCGGCGCGCATCTGATCAGCACCGACGTCTGGGCCTCCATGGGCCAGGAAGACGAAGTCGCCGCCCGAATGGCTACCTTCCGCCCCTACCAAGTCAGCCGTGCGCTGCTCGACGGCGCCGCGGAAAACGTGCTGTTCATGCACTGCCTGCCCGCCCATCGTGGCGAGGAGATCAGCGAGGACCTGCTCGACGACCCGCGTTCCGTCGCCTGGGACCAGGCGGAAAATCGCCTGCACGCGCAGAAGGCGCTGCTCGAGTTCCTGGTCGAGCCGGCCTACCATCGCGCATGAGCCACCAACCGCTACTGCAACTGCGCAACCTGGCCTGCGGCTATGGTGAGCAGAGTGTCGTGCAACACCTGAATCTGCATCTGAATCGCGGTGATATCGGCTGCCTGCTCGGGCCTTCCGGTTGCGGCAAGACCACCACACTACGGGCCGTTGCCGGGTTCGAGCCGGTCCACGATGGCGAAATCCAGCTGGGCGATACTGTGCTATCCCGCGCCGAATTCACCCTCGCGCCCGAGAAGCGGCGAGTCGGTATGGTATTCCAGGACTACGCCCTGTTCCCGCACCTGACGGTGGCGGATAACGTAGCCTTCGGCATCCGTAAGCATCCTCAGGCCCCACGCATCGTTGGCGAGATGCTGGAGCTGGTGAACCTGTCGCAGCTGTGCAAACGCTACCCCCACGAACTGTCGGGCGGGCAACAGCAACGTGTCGCGCTGGCGCGCGCGCTGGCACCGGAGCCGGAACTGCTGCTGCTCGACGAGCCATTCTCCAACCTCGACGTCGACCTGCGCCGACGCCTCAGCCATGAGGTGCGGGAAATCCTCAAATCTCGTGGCATCAGCGCCATTCTGGTCACCCATGACCAGGAAGAAGCCTTTGCGGTCAGCGATCAGGTCGGCGTGTTCAAGGATGGTCGGCTTGAGCAATGGGACACGCCGTTCAACCTCTACCACGAACCGCTGACGCCTTTCGTCGCCAGCTTCATCGGCCAGGGTTATTTCATCCGCGGCCAACTGATTGCCCCAGAAACCGTCCAGACTGAACTGGGCGTCATCCGCGGCAACCGCGCCTACAACTGGCCGGCAGGCAGCTCGGTGGATGTCCTGTTACGCCCGGACGACATCGTTTACGCACCGCAAAGTTCGCTCAAGGCGCTGATCGTCGGCAAGACCTTCCTTGGCGCCTCGACGCTGTATCGCCTGCAACTGCCTACCGGCAACCAGCTCGAAGGCATTTTCGCCAGCCACGCCGATTACCCGATGGGACAGGAAGTGGGCATCGCCATCGCCGCAGATCATCTGGTGGTGTTCCCCGCGCAAGGCAGTATTGCCGCACATGAGAAGCTGCCCGAGTCGGGTGTGCGGCGCTATAGCGGAAACTGAAGGTCCGGCTCGTGACGCGGACGGTCAGTCTCGCACCGCCCGTCGCTGACGGAAGAAATCGACAAGGACCGCCCCGCACTCCTCCATCAGCACCCCACCCTCGACCACTACGCGATGGTTGAGGAAATCCTGCGTGAAGAATTGCCCACGACTGGCCACCACGCCGGCCTTGGGCTCGCGAGCGCCGTAGACCACACGGGCAATGCGCGAATGGACGATCAGCCCGGCGCACATGCTGCAAGGCTCCAGGGTGACGTACAGCGTGCTGCCGGGCAGCCGGTAGTTTTCCACCGCCAATGCCGCGGCACGTATCGCCACCATCTCGGCGTGGGCGCTGGGGTCGTGCTGCGAAATCGGGCAATTGAACCCACGCCCGATGACCTCTCCATCCTTGACCAGCACCGCACCGACCGGCACCTCGCCCAAGGCCGCACCCTGCGCCGCCAACGTCAGCGCCTCGCGCATGAAATGCTCGTCACGCGAGCGCTCGATAATTTGAAGTTTCTTCATGATTCAGACTTGGTGCCGAAAGCGGGTTGAACCCGCTTCAGGCTATACCACCTCGATCGCCGCCATCAGCCCGGTTTCCATGTGATCGATCACATGACAGTGGAACATCCACACACCGGGATTATCCGCCACCAGGGCGATGCGGGCGGTTTCGTTCTTACCCAGCAGATAGGTGTCGGTGTACCAGGGTTCGATCTGGCGACGGTTGGATGAGATTACCTTGAAGGTCATGCCGTGCAGGTGGATCGGATGCTGGTATTGACTGAGATTACGCAACTCGAAAATGTAGTGCCCGTCCTTCTTCAGCGTGGCGATCGACCGATCCGCACAGGTCTTGTCATTGATATCCCAGGCCTGACCATTGACCTGCCAGAAGCTGTAGGTGCCACCCTGTTCAATATTTTGCGACAGTGCCCCGGCCCATTCAAAGTTGAAACGCAGCGTCTCGGCGCGCTGCAGATCGGGCTCGGCAATGGGGTTGGCCGGCAAGGCGGCGGGCCAGTTTCCAGCCGTCTCGCTGCTTGCCACCGAACTGAGGGTCGCCAATCGCAGCGGCCCGTTGCGCAGCGACAACTGCTCACCGGCAGCCGGTACCTTCAACGCCAACTCGATACGCATACCCGGCCCCAACCAGTAATCCTTACCCAACGGCCGCGGCACCACCGGATTACCATCCAGGGCATAGATGCGCGCCTCACCTCCTGACAGGTTGAGACGGTAAGTCAAGGTGTTGTCCAGATTGAGAATACGCAGCCGCACAATCTGCCCGGCCGGCAATTCCAGCGTCGGCGCATGCTCGCCATTGACCGTAGACAGCACGCCCGGCGTACCGCCTCGCGCCGCCTCGCGGGGCACGCTGAAATCAGTGAATGCGCCCTGCTTGTCAACGTGCCAGCTTTTCAGGCTCAGGGTGCGTTCATGCTGGAAGCCGCTGGGCTCACGCTCCTCGACGATCAGCGGCCCCACCAGCCCACGCCCGAGCTGCTCGGCGCTGGCGGTATGTGGGTGATACCAGAAGCTGCCGGCATCGTGCACGATGAAGTCGTAATCGAAATACTCGCCCGGCAAGACCGGCAGCTGCGACACATAAGGCACACCATCCATAGCCAGCGGCAGGCGGATGCCATGCCAGTGGATGGTGGTCGGCACCTCCAGATGATTGATGAAACGCACTCGCAGGCGTTCGCCCTGACGCGCTCGCAACTCCAGGCCAGGCGCCTGCCCGCCATAGGCCCAGGCAGGCGTCTTGTGCCCTGCCACCAGCTCGACGTCGAGCGGCGCGGCAATCAGCTCGTAGTCATGGCTGGCCACGTCCTGGGGTCGTCCCAGCCAGTAGCGGGCGCCACCGACGCCGAGGCCGACCACGCCAAGGCCTGCTAGCCCGGCAAGGATTTGTCTACGGGTGAAGGTCATGAGTTACCAGTTCGCCGAACCAAAAAAAGATGAGAGATTTTCTCACTTGCGGGCAACTTCCGCGAGCCAGCTTTCGCCCTGACAGAAAATTGGATTGCGACATAATGTCTCGCCAGATGTCTTGTCGTGGCGACTACATCCACCAGAGGCCCCGGCCAAGCGAGCTCTGCCGCGCGGCAGGCGACGAAGCATGAGCGATCCGCGGGCGGAACCGGTTCGCTTTGCCGTTCTGCCCAGCGTTATGCTTCGCCGCATATTCAGCCCGAGGGCATTTCCATGTGCCACAAGTCTTTGAACGGACTTCTGTTTTCCCTCCTGCTCGGCGGCCTACCGGTATTCGCCCTGGCCAACGCCGGACATGCCCACGATCACCAGGCGCCGCATGGTCATGAGCATGCTTCACTAACCAGGCATGCCGCCGTCGACCGCACGATAGAGGTGAGCATGGATGATCGCATGCGTTTCGAGCCTGCTTACCTTGAGGTCAAGGCCGGTGAAACAGTGCGTTTTCGGGTGCGAAACGACGGGCAGCTGCCCCATGAGATGGTCATAGGCACGCTCGATGAATTGCAGGCACATGCCGAGCAGATGCGTGACATGCCCGGCATGCCGCACGACGAACCCAATGCCGTAGCGCTCGAAGCCGGCCAACAAGGCGACCTGCCCTGGCATTTCAGCCAACCCGCCACGCTGGACTTCGCCTGCCTGATCGCCGGCCACCTTGAAGCGGGTATGAAAGGCAGCATCGAAGTGCGTTAAAAACTGTACAGCTCACTTTCAGCGAATATCCGACAGATAATACAGCGACGCCGAATGGCGGCTGTGACTGCCTGCCGACACGGGGCACAGTCCCGAAGCACGCCAATGCATCGCAGTGGTAAACCAAGCCAGGGGCAACATGCAGCGAAGCCCTAGCAGGCGATGCCGTTGGCCTTCTTCCATTTGCGCAGACGCACCCGTGCATTGGCATAGGGCGATGATGTGTTGAACTGAATCATCCGACCCTGGGTGTACTTGCCATACCAAGGCATGCCATAAAGCGATGCGTCGGTTTCTCGCTCTACCAGAGACACGATGCAGGCATGCACCTGCGCGAACCGCCGTAGCAAATCGCTATAAGCAATGTCAGCGTGGTCGGCATAGAACTTCTGCGCCAACCGGCCTAGTTCGCTCCACTTGTAGCCGGTTTCAGGGAAATCGACTGGCAATCCCCTGGCCTTGCCATCGCACCATTTCAGCACTAATAGATTCCAGCCAATCAAATAGGCCAGTAGATCTGACACGCTCATCTGCGTGCCTTGCGCATGGCCCTCCAGCGTTGCCTCTTGAGCACGCTCAGGCGGCACACTGGCAAGGTCAGCAAGCAACTGTTGGTAGGTCTTGCGAATCGCATCCAACAGTTCCTGCTTGTTCTGCGGCACCGCCATGTCGCCCCTCTCGACGCATCAGTGATACTTGCCAATTGACGCCTGCATCATCGGCACGAATAAAGAGAACGGCACCGAAGTGCCGCTCGCTCCATGATCCAGACTACACCAGCGCAAGCGCCATCGGCCAATCCCTCGCTCCCATCCTGCAACCAGCCAGCATAGCTGTTGGCGCCATTTGCTTGGCATCCAGCAGTTTTTCCGCGAGAGATGCCCAACGACGTCGAACGTACCATGCCATACAAAAATGGTGCTTGGCGATGCAAAAAGCTGCCAGTGATTGCCAGACGCAGAAACCAAAAAGTCCGCATTACGCGGGCTTCAGGGCATCCTTTGCTAATCGCTGACGGCTCGTTCCAGACGCCCGATCATTCGTGTGACAGGGGCGATTGCTCGATATGCAGCCGCTCCGCCGCTCTCGCAAAGTGCAGTTCTTCAGCGACCGCAACGAAATAGCGAAGATGGCGAAGTTCCATTTCAAGCTCCTTCCAGTCTCGCCATCCAACGTCTCGGTGTGAAACGTTGAACGAGGTCATCCACTACTTCGTAGAGAACGGGGATCACCAGAAGACTCAAGAACGTGGAGGTGATGAGGCCGCCGATCACGACGATGGCCATCGGCGCGCGAAAGCTGGGGTCGGCACCGAAGCCCAAGGCGATGGGCAGCATGCCGGCGCCCATCGCCAGGGTTGTCATCACGATGGGGCGTGCGCGCTTGTGGCAGGCGTCCAGCAGCGCGTCGAGCCGTGACATTCCGTGATCGCGCTGCGCCACAATGGCGTACTCCACCAGCAAGATGGAGTTCTTGGTGGCGATGCCCATCAGCATGATCATTCCAATCATGGCGGGCATGCTCAGGTTGGTGCCGGTCATGAACAGCGCGAGGATCGCACCGGGGATCGACAACAGCAGCGCCCCGAGAATCGTCACGGGCTGCACCCAGGCATGGAACAGCAGCACCAGCACGATGTAGATGCAGGCCACGCCAGTGCCCATCGCCAGCAGGAAGCTCTGGCCGAGTTCGTTGGAAGTCTCCGCTTCGCCGATGTCGTTCTTGAACAGGCCAGGTGGAAGGTGTGACAGACTGGGCAGCGCGGCGGCGCGCTGCTGCACATCACCCAACGCCTGGCCGTTGAGTTCGATCTCGAAGTTCACGTTGCGCAGACGGTCAAGACGGCTGATCTGCGCAGGTCCACTAGCGATCTCGACGTCTGCCACGTCACGCAGCGATACCGGGCCGCGGGCGCCCGGCACCGTGAGTTGGCGCAGCAGCTCAAGGTGCCGCGTCGTATCGTCGGGCAGCCGCACCACGATCGGCACCTGACGCTGGCTTAGGTTCAGTTTCGGCAGGAACTGGTCGTAGTCGCCCAGGGTGGCCACACGCACGGTCTCTGCAATGGCCTCGGTGCTCACGCCCAGGTCCGCCGCACGCGCCGTGTCGGGGCGCACGATCAACTCGGGCCGCTGAAGGCTTGAGCTACTGGTCACCTGACCGATCCCAGCCAGACCACGCAATTCCTGCTCCACCCTGGCCGCATGCTGCACCAGCAGGTCACTGTCTTCGCCGGAGAGCACCAGTGTGTAGGCTTCGTTCGCGGCCACCTTGATGCGTGCGCCGGCCACGTCCTGTAGTCGAGAACGCAGCTCGCGCTCAATGTGCTGCTGGCTCAGGCCTGGGCGCTCCTTGCGTGGTGTCAGATTCAGCATCAAGTTCGCCGTACGCGCCTCGGCCGCGTTGCGCACCGGGCTGTCCCCAGCGCTGCCGCCGCCAACAGCGGTGTAAACCATCGTCACATGCGGATGTGCGGCCACGGTGGCGCGTACCTCGTCGGCAATGGCGCGTGTTTGCTCGAAGGTGCTGCCCGGCGGCAGCTCGACGCTGATACGGGTCTGGCTCAGATCGTCCGGCGGCATGAAGTCGCCCTTGATTGCCCCGGTAAGCAGCGGTGTGCAACTGGCGATGCCGAAGACCGCCATGATCGCCAGCGTCGCGCCCTTGTGCGTGAATGCCCAGCGCGCAGTCTTCAGATAGCTCGACATCCAGAAGGGCTCGGCATGAGGCCGGGTCGGCTTCTTCAACAGGTAAGCTGCCATCATGGGAGTGAGCAGCCGGGCCACGACGAGCGAGAAAAATACGGCGATGGATGCCGTCCAACCGAACTGCACGAAGAACTTGCCGGCCAGGCCTTTCATGAAAGCAGTGGGCAGGAAGACGGCGATTAGTGTGAAGGTAGTGGCGATCACCGCCAGCCCGATTTCATCGGCCGCATCGCGGGCGGCCACCAGCGGCTCCTTGCCTTGTGCCAGGTGGCGCATGATGTTCTCGATCTCCACGATAGCGTCATCCACCAGGATGCCGACCACCAGTGACAGCGAAAGCAAGGTGATGATGTTCAGCGTGAATCCCATCCACTGCATGAACAGGAAGGTGGGAATGATGGACAACGGCAGCGCCACGGCGCTGACGAAGGTTGCGCGGACATCGCGCAGGAACAACCCCACCACGAGTACCGCCAGCAAGGCACCTTCGATGAGCAGCGACATGCTGCCCTCGAAGTTCTCCACAACCGGGTCGACGGCATTGAACGCCTCAGTCAGTTCAATGTCTGGCTGTTCCGCCTTCAAGGTAGCGAGCGCCTGGCGTACGTCATCGGCAACTTCGATGTCACCGGCGCCCGTGGTGCGCAGGATCTCGAAGCCGACCACCGACTTGCCGTTGAGGAAAGCGCCACTGCGGCGTTCGGCCAGCGCATCGGACACGGAGGCCAATTGATCCAGGCGTGCGACATGACCATCGGGCAATGGAATCTCGATGGCCGCTAGCGCGTCGGCCGAAGGTACAGCGACGACAGTTCGCACGGTCTGCTCGCCGCTGCCCAGCTTTGCACGGCCACCAGGTGCCTCTCGTTGTACCTGGACGAGCCGGCGCGAGACATCGGCCGCACTTAAACGCAAGGCCAACAGCCGGTCCGGGTCCAATTCCACGCGCACTTCGCGGTTCACGCCGCCCACGCGGGTGACGGCCCCGACGCCGGGCACGGCAAGCAGGCGTCGGGTGATCTGGTCATCGACGAACCACGACAACGCTTCGTCGTCCATGCGTGGCGACGCTACCGTGTAGGTCAGGATCGGATCGTTCTTGAACTCGATCTTGCTGATGATGGGGTCGCGCAAGGCCGCGGGCAGGTCGGCCCGCACCCTGGCCACGGCAGCACGGGTGTCGTCCAGGGCTTCCTGTGGCGGCTTCTCCAGGCGGAACTCCGCCGAGACTGTGGCCACGCCGTCCTGTACCGTCGTGTGCAGGTGCCGGAGCCCCTTCATGGTGGCCATCGCGTTCTCCAGCTTGCGCGCCACCTCGGTTTCCATCTGGGTCGGTGCAGTACCTGGCAGGCTGGCCACGACGGTGACCATCGGCAGATCAACGTCTGGGAAGTTCTGGACCTTGGCGGTGCTGAATGCGAACAGCCCGGCGACCGTCAGCATGACGAACAGCAAGATGGCCGGTACGGGGTTGCGAATTGACCAGGCGGAGAAGTTCATGGTCGCCCTCTTCAGCGTGTTGTTTGAGGGGAGGTATTCGGACTGGCTGAGGCGACGCGCACCGTCACGCCATCCGCGAGGAATCCAACGCCGGACTCGACAACCGCCATGTCGGCGCCCAGCCCTTCGCGAATCTCCACCCGATCACCGCGGCGAACGCCCAGCGTCACCTTCTGCTGCCGCACCTTGTCGCCTTCGATGCGGAAGACATAGCTGAAACCATCGCGCAGCAGGACGGCGCTTTCGGGCAAGGTCAACACCGCACGCTGGTCCAGCAGCAACTCGCCTCGGGCGAACAGGCCCGCGCGCACCTGTGCGGAGGGCTTGAGATCCACGTACACGATGCCGATGCGGCTTTGCGGATCGACCTGCGGTGCGACTTTTCGCACGCGGCCTTCGACGGGCTGTGTGCCGCTCGGTGCGATGCGCGCGGTCTGTCCTGGCGCTACCCGTGCGAGTTCGGGTCCGGGCAATTCGGCGCGCCATTCAAGCCGGCCTTGGCGTTGCAGGCGCATGATTTCCGCCCCTTCTTGAATGAGCGCCCCCTCAGCCGCAAACCGGGCGCTGATCACGCCGTCGTCCGGCGCGCGCACTTGGGTATAGGCCAGACGCAGCGAATCGGCCTGCACGCGCGCGCGGGCTGCGGCCAGGCGCGCTTGCGCGGCGTCGCCGGCCGTCAGTGCTTGGTCGATGGCCTGCTCCGACAAGACCCCGGTGCCTTGCAGCGCTCGGGCGCGATCGGCTGCACGGCGCGCCTCTGCGGCACTGACCTCGGCCTCTTGAAGCGCCGCCCGGCTGGCGTTCAGATCGGCTTCGAGCGTGCCGGGGTTGAGCTGTGCCAGAAGCTGCCCCTGCTTCACCCGGTCACCGATATCGACCAGCAGCCGCGACAGGCGCTGTCCGCCAATTTCGGCCCCGATCACGACTTCTTGCCAAGCGGCAATGCTGCCGACGGCGTTTAGCGTCTGCGGCCATTGCTGTGCGGTGGCGACGGTGCGCTTGACCGTCAGTGCCGCCGGCGCGGTCGAAGACGAGGTGGATTGAGCGGCGCTACGTGTGGTCACGAGTAGCGCGGCGCAGGCGACGGAAAGACCGACGACTGCGGCAAAAAGATAGACGAGGCGATACTTCATGGTTGAGCAACCCGTTGTTCGGTGGGGCTTGGGGCGGCGCTCCATCCGCCGCCAAGACTGCGATACAAGCGGAACCAGGCCTGCGCCTGATCCGCCTGCGCGGTGAGCAGGTCGTCGTGTGCGGTTAGTGCATTGCGTTGGGAAACGACACGCTGCGGGCCGCTGTGCAAACCCGCCGGTGCTGGAGTAGTGCACGCCTGAAGTTCTCCCGCGAGTGAGGTGGTGCAGGCCGACGGCGAGCACTTCAACGAACATTTCTTCTGGCCCATTGGCCGTGGGATCAAGGACGTCGTCGTAGCGCGGCGGTTGGTCGAACGAGGTGATGACGGCTGCTTTCAAGGGCTCTCCTGGGATGGGCGCACAGCACATAAGGTTCTTATTACGACCTATTATTAATTCGCAATACGATCTATATCAAGATAGAGCCAAAATGAAGAAGCAAAAATCCATGAAACATCCCCACCCGGCGAAGGACTGACCGATGCACTCGTGCCGACCGCCTTTGTCACGATGGCCGTGCTCAACAAGATCGGCGCCGAGAACGACCTGTCCCTCACGTTGATTCGTGTCCTGGGCATCCTGCTGGATCGGCGTCCACGCATGGCTGAACCAGCCGACTACCTCGGGCTGGAGCGGCAGACGATGTCTGGACTTATCGCTAGAGCGGAGAAAAAGGGGGTTGGTGGCGCGCGCGCCCAACGCGGAAGATGGCCGGGCAACGGAGGTTTTCCTAACGAGCGAGGGGGCAAAGCTCCTCAAACGCCTGCAGGCACAGACTCAACAGGAATTGGCGCCGCTCACCGAACAGCTCAGTGCGTCAGATCAGCGGCAGCTTCGGGAGCTGCTTCATCGCATGCTGGAGAGCCGGAAGAGTTGAAGGCCGGGCGATTGCCGGGGGGGCGGCCCCGGCGCGATCTGCACGACGCAGATTGTTATTCAACGAAGCGGTGCTTCTATCGCGGTCTTGTCGATGACCGACCAAACCTCCTGAATCTTCCCATCACGGAATGCGTAGATGACGTTCTCGCAGAACGTCACCCTCCGGCCATTCACCGATAGGCCCAGGAATATGCACCGCGGTGGCCGGGGCACCGCGCTCCTTCACCTTACCGCACAAGGCGCGCAAGTCATCGGCAGTAATTTCGTTGAGCAGGCGGTTCTGGAAGGCCGGCAGGATGTCCCAATTGACGATGCTCTCGCGCATCGCTCACGTGCTGTCGGCTACCGTTACGTACATCCCGTCGCGGTCGAAAGACTTGTACAGCTTGGACTTGGGCTTGAGATTGCGCAGTTTGGTATCAGTAAGCATCGAGGTTTTTACTCCTGTTCATGACGGCTTTTACCGTCAAGGGTCAGGAGACCTGTTGATGCCGGGAAAGCCGCACGGGGCAAGCTTTCCCAAGGAGCGATTTACCGTCAAAGACCGGTTTTGACCGGGTAGTAAACAGAACGGCCTCAATCCGACCGCTGTTTACTACCGTCCCCGCTACCGCCAATCCGTTCTGCTAATCGGCGATAGGTCTCGATAACCATTGCAAAGAATTTTCTTTTAAATCAACACGTTGCAATTGTCTATCGATACATCTCAATGAGTCCAGAAGGACCCGACATCACTCCCACTCGATCGTCGCCGGCGGTTTGCTCGACACGTCGTAGGTCACGCGGGAGATGCCTTCGATCTCGTTGATGATGCGGTTGGAGACCTTCTCCAGCAGCTCGTAGGGCAGATGGGCCCAGCGGGCGGTCATGAAGTCGATGGTTTCCACCGCGCGCAGCGCGACAACCCATGCGTAGCGGCGGCCATCGCCGACTACGCCCACGGACTTGACCGGCTGGAATACCACGAAGGCTTGGCTGGTCTTGTGGTACCAGTCGAAGTTGCGCAGCTCTTCGATGAAGATGTGGTCGGCACGACGCAGCAGGTCGGCGTACTCCTTCTTCACTTCGCCGAGGATACGCACGCCCAGGCCTGGGCCCGGGAAGGGATGGCGGTAGACCATGTCGTAGGGCAGCCCCAGCTCGAGGCCTATCTTGCGCACTTCGTCCTTGAACAGTTCGCGCAGCGGCTCGACCAGCTTGAGGTTCATTTCCTCCGGCAGGCCACCGACGTTGTGGTGCGACTTGATCACATGGGCCTTGCCGCTCTTGGCGCCGGCGGATTCGATGACGTCCGGGTAGATGGTGCCCTGGGCGAGGAACTGGATGTTGTCGAGCTTGCTGGCCTGGGCATCGAACACGTCGATGAAGGTACGGCCGATGATCTTGCGCTTCTTCTCCGGGTCGGCTTCGCCAGCGAGGTTCTCGAGGAACTGTGCTTCGGCGTCGGCGCGGATCACCTTGACACCCATGTTCTCAGCGAACATGGCCATCACCTGGTCGCCTTCATGCAGGCGCAGCAAGCCATTGTCGACGAAGACGCAAGTCAGTTGGTCGCCGATGGCCTTGTGCAGCAATGCGGCGACCACCGAGGAATCCACACCACCGGAAAGGCCCAGCAGCACGTTGTCGCTGCCCACCTGAGCGCGGACCTGCTCAACCAGGTCCTCGACGATGTTCGAGGGCGTCCACAGCGCCTCGCAACCGCAGATTTCCAGCAGGAAGCGCGACAGGATGCGGCCGCCCTGCTTGGTATGGGTCACTTCCGGGTGGAACTGCACGCCGTAGTAGCGGCGGGCCTCGTCACCGATCGCGGCGATTGGGCAGCTGGGCGTGCTGGCGATGATGTGAAAGCCTTCCGCAAGCTCGGTGACCTTGTCGCCGTGGCTCATCCAGACGTCGAGGCCGAACACGCCGTCGTCGTCCATGTGATCCTCGATGCCGTCGAACAGCTTCGACTTGCCGACCAGGTCGACCCGCGCATAGCCGAATTCACGCACGTCCGAGCCCTGCACCTTGCCGCCCAGCTGCTCGGACATGGTCTGCATGCCATAGCAGATGCCGAACAGCGGCACGCCCAGATCGAACACAGCCTGCGGCGCGCGCGGGCTGCCTTCCTCGTGCACCGACTCGGGGCCGCCGGCAAGGATGATCCCGCGTGGGGCGAAGGCGCGGATGTCCTCTTCGCTCATGTCCCAGGGGTGCAGTTCGCAATAGACCCCGAGTTCGCGCACGCGGCGGGCGATCAGCTGGGTGTACTGGGAACCGAAGTCGAGGATCAGGATGCGGTGGGCGTGAATGTCGGGATGAGACATGGGGCTTTCCTTCGGAAAAAGCTTGAAGCTGAAAGCCAGAAGCTGGAAGCAGAGGCCCGAAGTCGCGACTTCAAGCTTCCAGCTTCCAGCTTCCAGCGCCTGTTAATCGAGGCTGGATCAACCGACCCGGTAGTTGGGCGCCTCTTTCGTGATCTGCACGTCATGCACATGGGACTCGGCCATGCCGGCACCGGTGATGCGCACAAACTGCGGCTTGCTACGCATCTCGTCGACGGTGGCGCTGCCGGTGTAGCCCATGGAGGCGCGCAGGCCGCCCATCAGTTGATGGATGATGGCCGCCAGAGTGCCCTTGTATGGCACGCGGCCTTCGATGCCTTCGGGTACCAGCTTCTCGGCGCCGGCGGAGGAATCCTGGAAATAGCGGTCCGAGGAGCCCTGGGCCTGGGACATGGCGCCCAGCGAGCCCATGCCGCGGTAGGCCTTGTAGGAGCGGCCCTGGAACAGTTCGATCTCGCCCGGCGCCTCTTCGGTACCGGCGAACATCGAGCCCATCATCACCGCGTTGGCACCGGCGACGATGGCCTTGGACAGGTCGCCGGAGAAGCGGATGCCGCCATCGGCGATCATCGGCACGCCGGTGCCTTCCAGCGCGGCGGAAACGTTGGCGATGGCGGAAATCTGCGGCACGCCGACACCGGCGACGATGCGCGTGGTGCAGATCGAGCCCGGGCCGATACCGACCTCGACCGCATCGGCCCCGGCCTTGACCAGGTCGAGCGCGGCTTCGGCGGTGGCGATGTTGCCGCCGATCACCTGGACTTTCGGGAAGTTCTCCTTCACCCAGCGCACGCGATCGAGCACGCCCTTGGAATGGCCGTGCGCGGTGTCCACCACCACCACATCGACACCGGCAGCGGCCAGCGCCTCGACACGGTCGGCGGTGTCCGCACCGGTGCCCACGGCAGCGCCGACGCGCAGACGGCCCTGCTCGTCCTTGGAGGCCAGCGGGTAGCTCTTGGCCTTCTCGATGTCGCGGAAGGTCACCAGGCCGCGCAGGTGGAAGTTGCCATCGACCACCAGCATCTTCTCGATGCGGTGCTCGTAGAGCTTGGCCTTGATCTCTTCCAGCGGCGTGCCTTCCTGAACAGTGATCAGGCTTTCCTTGGGCGTCATGATCGCCGCAACGGTATCACCGGTATTGGGTGTGAAGCGCAGGTCGCGGCCGGTGACGATACCGACCAGCTCCTTGCCGGACACCACCGGGAAGCCGGAGAAGCCCAGCTCGCGCGCCTTGCGCAGCAGCTCGCTGATCTTGGTCTCGGCCGTCACGGTCACCGGGTCATGGACGATGGCCGTCTCGTGCCGCTTGACCTTGCGCACCTCGGCAGCCTGCTGCTCGATGCTCATGTTCTTGTGGATGATGCCAATGCCACCTTCCTGCGCCATGGCGATGGCCAGGCGGGCTTCGGTGACGGTGTCCATGGCTGCGGAAACCAGGGGGATATTCAGCTCGATTTCGCGGGTCAGGCGGGTTTTCAGGCTGACATCCTTCGGCAGAACCTCGGAATATCCCGGGATCAGGAGAACATCATCGAACGTCAGGGCTTCTTGGCTGATACGCAGCATGGCGGGGGCTCCCAGGCGGGAAAAAGGAAGCGCGGCATTATACCCACCAGTACGCCCGCGCTCAACGCGCCGATGACCTTATCGTCGCGCCGGATCTTCTTGCAGGCGCACCCTCACCACACGGATCGGAAAGCCCAGGCGCTCGCGAAACTCATCGAGAAAGGCGTGCAGGAAATACTCGCCCGGCCAGTTGTTGAAAATGAAGCCCAGATCACTGAAGGCGCACGGCTGGGGAAAGATGAAGCCGTTGATGTCGTCCTCGAAGCCGCATTCTGGGCACTCGAAGTTATCGGTTTCGCCGGGCATCCAGGCTTCCAGATGCTCGAACAACGCCTCGCCGATCTCGCGGCGGCACTGCGGGCAGCCGGCCTGCTTCTCGAAATCACGCTCTGGCGTGAAGATGCAACGATCGGTGACGATCTCCAGTCCCGTGCGCGGCTGGTCCAGCGGCAGGCTGACACCCGCCGGCAGGTCCAGCACCCTTTCCGCTCCCGACGCCATGGCATGGCCGAGTGCACCGGGGCGCATGCCGCAGGCACTGAGCTGCGGCTCGACGATGCCGAGCCCGGTCAGCCAGCGAAGGATCTTGCGGGCGCGAGCCTGCGAGCCGGGGTAGCTGGAGACCTGTGGAGCGATGATGTACTGGCGGTCACTCATGGAAAACTCTTAAGAAAGATGCAGGAACCGGCTTGCCGGCTCCTGCACGAAAGCGAGGCTCCGGCTTACAACAGCTCGGCCCGCAGTTGCTCGGGCGACTTGGGCGACAGCAGGCCCGGCGCCACATCGAAGGCCGTCTTCGCACCGACCTGGCCCTGTAGGTTCAAGCGGTAGGCCGCACGCGCATAGGCCACCAGCACGCTGGCGGTGAACTCGGGATTGCTTTCCAGCTGCAGCGAATACTCGATGACCTGGGCATGAGGCTCGCTGGTGTTGCCGCTGCGAATCACGAAACCGCCATGGGGCATGCGCTGATGATCACGGCGCAGCTCGTCTTCGCTGATGAAGTTGACGGTAGTGTCGTAGTCGGCGAAGTAGTTCGGCATGCCGACGATGGCCTGCTCCACCGTCGCCGCATCGGCACCTTCGGCCAGCACCACGAAGCATTCACGGGTGTGCTTCTCGCGCGTGCTCAGCTCGGGACGCGCACCGCTGCGCACGCGCTCGATCGCCTCGGGCGACGGCAGGGTGTACTGCACGCCCGCCTTCACCCCGGGAACCCGGCGCACGGCATCGGAATGCCCCTGGCTCAATCCCTTGCCCCAGAAGGTGTAGGTCACGCCATCGGGCAGCAGCGCTTCGCCGTACAGCCGATTGATGGAGAACATGCCCGGGTCCCAGCCGATGGAGATCAGCGCTGTCTTGCCGTTCGCCCGTGCCGGCTCGTCTACGGCGGCGAAGTATTCGGGAATCCGCGCATGGGTATCGAAGCTGTCCACGGTATTGAACATCGCCGCCAGTTGCGGCCCCTGCGCAGGCAGGTCGTCCTTGGAGCCGCCGCAGAGAATCAGCACATCGATGGCCTGCTGGTGTTCGGCCAGCGCATCCATCGCGTACACAGGCGTCCGTGGGCCGAGCGGTACGAGATCGGCCGGGGCACGGCGGGTGAAAATCCCCACCAGCGTCATGTCCGGGTTCTTCGCGATCGCCTCCTCGACGCCCCGCCCGAGGTTGCCGTAACCGGCGATGCCGATACGAATCTGCTTGCTCATGAAAAACAGCTCCCAATTCAATGCTGCACGGCAGCGCAAGGCTTGCGCCGCACTGTGCACATGTCACGCCGAAAAGAGCTTCCGGCCACCTGACAAACCCAAAAGGGCGAATGTTACGGGGCTGTGCCAATAAGTGAAGCCGGTTCAGCGATATTTTGCCGCACTCCTTCACCAACGCTTATCATGCCGTCCATGCTCAACGATCCCTTCCAGCGCCTGAATCTCGACCGCGAGGTCCTCACCGTCAGTCAGCTCAACGGTCGCGCCCGGCTGCTGCTGGAAGACGTGTTCGCCCAGGTCTGGGTCGAAGGTGAAATATCCAACCTCGCCCGTCCCGCCTCCGGCCACATCTATTTCACCCTCAAAGACAAAAACGCCCAGGTACGCTGCGCGCTATTCCGCCAGAACGCCGCACGGGTGCGCCAGGCGCTGCGCGATGGCCTGGCCGTCAAGGTGCGAGGCAAGGTTTCGCTGTTCGAGGGGCGCGGCGATTACCAGTTGATTCTCGACTCGCTGGAGCCGGCCGGCGATGGCGCCTTGCGTCTGGCCTTCGAGGCGCTGAAGGAAAAGCTCGCCGCCGAGGGCCTGTTCGACGCCGCCAGCAAACGTGCCCTGCCCGCCCATCCACAGCGGATCGGCATCGTCAGTTCGCCGACTGGCGCGGTGATTCGCGACATCATCTCCGTATTCCGCCGTCGCGCCCCCCATGTCGCGCTGACGCTGGTGCCCACCGCCGTTCAGGGCCGCGAGGCAACGCCACAGATCGTACGCGCCATCGACCTGGCCGATCGTGGCGGCTTCGATGCGCTGATCCTGGCGCGCGGCGGCGGTTCGCTGGAAGACCTCTGGTGCTTCAACGAAGAGGCCATTGCCCGTGCCGTGGCCGCCTGCCAGACGCCGATCGTCAGCGCCGTAGGCCACGAGACCGACGTATCCATCGCCGACTTCGTCGCCGATGTGCGCGCCCCAACACCTTCGGCGGCTGCGGAGTTGCTGGCGCCCAGCAGTACGGATGTTCGCCAGCGTCTGGCAAGCCTGCGCCAGCGCCTGCTGCTGCGCATGCGTGAACGCTTGCATCGTGAAGGCTCACGCCTCGATGGCCTGACCCGCCGTTTGCGCCATCCCGGCGAGCGCCTGCAACAGCAGGCCCAACGCATCGACGACTTGGAGCAGCGCCTGCTGCGCGGCATCGACCGTCGTCTTTGCGCGGGCCAGGAGCGCCTGGCGCGGCTCGACACCCGCCTGAGCGCACAGCATCCGGGGCGTTCGCTGGAACTGTTGCGCCAGCGTCTGGAGCATCTGTCCCAACGCATGCCCCGCGCCATGCAAGAACGACTGAACAGCCGCTGCCAGCAGTTGCAGGGCCTGGCGCAGACGCTTCACATCGTCAGCCCGCTGGCTACCCTGTCGCGCGGCTACAGCATATTGCTGGACGAGCGCGGCCAGGCGATTCGCCGTGCCAGTCAGACCCAACCTGGCCAACGCCTCAAAGCCCGGCTCGGCGAGGGCGAACTGGAGGTGCGGGTGGAAGACAACCATCTCGAGCCGGTGACCTTGCCGTTGCTCTGACGGCTGAAACGCACTCAAAAGCTTCGACCCGAGGACGCCTCTAAAGAAGCAGACCGCACCCGCCTCGTCTCGTGAGAGGTGCGCCCTCGCGGCGAACACCAACAACCTCGCCGCTGCCATTCTTAGCCGCCCGCCCCAGGCTCACCGCAAACCCCAACACCTCATCCCCTTTCCCTCGCCTGGCGTTTACGCGAGGATGAGCGATCTTCACCAGTGGAACCGCTCATGCTACGTACCCTTGTCCTGCTGCTATCCATTGTCCTTGCCCTTCCCGTTTACGCCGAAGGCTTCATCACCCGCCTGTTGAACAAGCCGGTGCCGGGCGGCGTCGCCGTGGTCGATCTGGGCAACGGTTCCATCGCGCCGCAGGTGCGCTATCAGGGCAAGCCGGCATTGGTGATCCACGAGGACGGCCAGCGCTGGATCGCCATCCTCGGTGTTCCACTCACCATCAAACCCGGCGTACAGCAGGTCGAGGTCGATGGCCACCAACGCAGCTTCCAGGTCGAGCCTCGCGAATACCGCGCCCAGCACATCACCCTGAAGAACAAACGTCAGGTCAACCCGAATCCCGACGACCTCAAGCGCATCGAGCGGGAACTGGCCGAACAGACCGAAGCCTATCGGCACTTCAGCCCCAACCAGCCCAGCAACCTGCTGTTCGACAAGCCCGTCGATGGCCCGCCCTCCTCACCCTTCGGCCTGCGCCGCTTCTTCAACGGTGAAGAACGCAATCCACATTCGGGGCTGGATTTCGCCGCCAAGGCCGGCACGCCGATCAAGGCGCCGGCCGCCGGCCAGGTGATTCTCACCGGCGACTATTTCTTCAATGGCAAGACGGTGTTCGTCGACCATGGCCAAGGGCTGATCAGCATGTTCTGTCACCTCTCGCAAATCGACGTGAAGCTCGGTGACCATCTCGGTCGTGGCGAAACCCTCGGCAAGGTCGGCGCCACCGGTCGCGCTACCGGACCGCACCTGCACTGGAACGTCAGCCTCAACGATGCACGCGTCGACCCGGCGATCTTCATCGGCGCATTCAAACCCTGAACCACAACGACAAAAAGGATCTACCGACATGCGTATCAGAGCCACGGAATCCACCCTGCTGATCATCGACATCCAGGAGCGCCTGCTACCGGCCATTCTCGACAGCACCAGCATGATCGAGCACACCGCCTGGCTGCAGCAGATCGCACAACGGGTCGGCGTGCCTGTATTGCTCACCGAGCAGTACAGCAAGGGCCTGGGCCCGACCGCTGCCGTCCTGCGCGAGGGCGTGGAGGCTGAGTCCATCCTGGAGAAGATGGAATTTTCCTCCGCAGCCGACGGCGAGCTGTTCAAGCGTCCGGGCGGCGAGCGCAAACAGTTCGTGATCTGCGGTTGCGAGACCCATGTCTGCGTAATGCAGACCGTGCTCGATCTGCTGGCGCACGGCAGCCAAGTGTTCGTCGTCGAAGAAGCGGTCAGCTCGCGCCGCGCTTCGGACAAGAAGCTGGCACTGCAACGCATGCGCCAGGCTGGTGCGCAGATCGTCTCGCGGGAGATGGTGGCCTTCGAATGGATGGAGCGCGCCGGTACCGAGCTGTTCAAGTCGATCAGCCGCGAATTCATTCGCTGAGCCTGTCGTTTGCGACAGTTCCGTTTGGGGCTGCCTGGCGGATTTGTTAAGGTCCGCCTCTTGCGGCACGTCCCGCCGCATCGAGAACCAAACGGAGTATCGAATGACCGACGAGTTTGCCGGCTGGCTGGGCTGGCTCAGAGCCCACCCTGAACTGCAGACACTGGCTGCGTGCACGGCACTGATCTTTGCCGCCTGGCTGTCGAACTGGATCGTCAAGCGCATCCTCGTACGTGGCGTCTACCACCTGCTGCGCCACGCGAGAGATGCCGAACTGCAAGACTTCGGCGTAATCCGGCGCCTTTCCAACATCGTTCCGGCGCTGGTGCTCGCGACTGGCGTGAATGCCCTGCCGGGCTTGCCGGAAGCGGTAGTGACCGTAGTGCAGAACGTCTGCGGCGGCTTCATCATACTGACCGTCGCCCTGGCCCTGGCAGCGGTGCTGGACATTATCAACCTACTCTATCAGCGGCGCCCGGATGCCCACCTGTATCCGATCAAGGGCTATCTGCAGGTGGTGCAGATTGTGCTCTATGCCATCGCCGCCATCCTCATCATCGCCACCCTTATCGATCGATCGCCACTGATACTGCTGTCCGGCCTCGGTGCCATGGCGGCGGTACTCATGTTGATATTCCAGGACACCCTGCTGTCGCTGGTGGCCAGCGTGCAGATCACCTCCAACGATCTGATTCGCGTCGGCGACTGGGTGGAGATGCCGCAGCTCAATGCCGATGGCGATGTGATCGACATCGCCCTGCACACGGTCAAGGTGCAGAACTGGGACAAGACCATCACCAGTATCCCGACCAAGCGTTTCATCTCGGATTCATTCAAGAACTGGCGCGGCATGCAGGAAAGTGGTGGCCGACGGATCAAGCGCAGCCTCTTTCTCGACCAGCAGAGCATGCACTTTCTCAGCGAGGAAGAATGCAAACGCCTGCATCGCTTCAGCCTGCTCGAAGACTATCTGGACGAGAAGCAGCGCGATATCGATGCCTGGAATGCCAGGTTGGCCGAGCGCGGGCAGGAGTCGGTGAATACTCGGCGCATCACCAACATCGGCACCTTTCGCGCCTACGTCGAGCGCTATGTGCGCAGCCATCCCGGCATTCACCAGAACATGACATTCATCGTGCGTCAGCTTGCTCCCACCGCCGATGGCCTGCCGCTGGAGATCTACTGCTTCACCAACACGGTGAATTGGGTGCCCTACGAAGCGATCCAGTCGGACATCTTCGACCACCTGCTGTCGATCCTGCCGGAGTTCGGCCTGCGGGTATTCCAGCACCCGAGCGGGGCGGATATGCGGGGCTGGAGCGAGTCGTTGACGCAGCGTGGCACACCGGCGCTGCAGCAGCCGGAAGGACATCCGGCCGAAGTGAACGGTTAATCGTAGGTTGGCGCTGAGGCACGAAGCACATGAGCCGCCTCTGACACTGCCCATTGCTTCATCCCTGATGCCAGCGCCGCGGGCTGCCCCTGCACCCCGCGCCTCAGCGCCAACCTACGTCCGGAGCGGGAGTTGCTCCCGCCCCTGTCAAGCCATTACTCAGAAGCTCATGTCGACTCGCGCCCACCATGTACGGCCCGGCTCGTTGATGCGCTCGTCGGCCGACAGACCGATACCGGCGTTGCCGGCCTGGTTGAGGTGCTCGCTGTAGGCCTTGTCGAACAGGTTGTCGATGCCCGCACTGAGCTTGAAGCTCTGATTCACGCGATAGGCACCGTTGAGCGAGAACACGCCAAAGCCCGAGCTTTCATCAAAGTCCTTGCTGGTCACATTACCCTTGCCTTCGGCCACGCGAGTCTGCGCCGCCACCACACGCCAGAGACCTGCTGCACTCCAGTCGCCCTGCTCGTAAGTCAGACCAAGACGCCCTTCCAGCGGTGGCATCTGCGGCAGCGCCTCACCATCGGAGCTGTTCTTGCCCCAGGCGTAGGCCAGGCTGGCATCGGTCTTCCAGTTGGGAGTCAGGCGATAGGTTGCACCCAGCTCACCGCCCATGATGCGTCCATCGATGTTCTCCGAATACTTGGGGTCGTAGCTGAACAGGATGTAATCGCGCACCTGTCCGACATAGGCTGATGCCCAGGCATCCAACGGCCCCTGGCTGTACTGAATACCGAAATCGAGCTGTGTGGTCTTTTCGGGGTTCAGTTGCTCGAAGGCATCGGCACCGCCCGAGAACAATTCCCAGTAATCGGGAAAGCGCTGGGTATGACCAAGGCCGACATAGGTCGTTGCGGGAAGGGATTGCAGATCATGCTCGTAGCGCAGGAAGCCGCTCGGCAGATTGTCGCTGCGGCTGTCGCCTGCCGACGGGCCGGTGCTGCGGTAATCCTTCGCGGTGACATGGTCCAGGCGTGCACCGCCAATCACCCGACTGTCGTCATCCAGATTGCGGGTCAGCTCGCCGAACAGACCGTAGTTGTGGAAATCAGCGTCCTTGGTCCATGACTGGCCTTTGTAGGTATCGATACCCGCTCCGCTACGCTTGCGGTGCTCATTGGTCTGGGCATCCACACCCGTCACCAGCTCGTAGTCGCTCCACTGCCAGGTCGCTGCCAGGCGCCCCCCCAGAGTGCGACGGTCGACGTTGGTGGCTCGTGGCCCCGCCATCATGCCGCTAGTCGGCGGCGTACGCAGGCTGTAGTTGTCCATCACGTGATCGGCGTAGTTGTAGTAGACCCGCGCCTCGATCTTCTGCAACACCTCACCGATATTGTCCCGCTCGAACCGCAACGCGATACTTTCACGCTCGAACTGGCTACCATCCATGCCACGCCCGGCGTAGCGGGCTTCGCCGTCACCACGACCGACCGTCAGCTCCAGCAGCGTGTCTTCATCCGGTGTCCAGCCGAGCACAAGGTCGGTGCTCCACTTGTCCCAGCGCGAGTGCACGTCGTCGCCGTTGCCGTCCTGGTAGTCATCGGAGTCGGAGCGGTTGGCCAGCAGGCGGATGTAACCCTGCTCGCCACCGGCGGCGGCATCGATATTGCGGTCGAAGCGACCATCGGAGCCGACCAGAAAGCTGGCGTCGATTCGGCCGCCCAGTTCGCTGAAATCCTCCGGATCACGCTCGAAGAGAATGGTCGCCGCCGAGTTACCCGGCCCCCAGAGCACGGTCTGCGGCCCCTTGATCACCGTCAGCGCATCGTAGTTCTCCGGCGTGATGTAGGAGCTGGGCGAGTCCATGCGGCTCGGACAGGCGCCGAGCATCTCGCCGCCGTTGGCCAGCAGTTTCAGGCGCGAGCCAAACATGCCGCGGAACACCGGGTCGCTGTTGGAACCACCGCCACGCACGGCAGAGAAACCGGGAATGGTCTGCAGATAGTCGCCCGCATCGCTGGCCGGCACCGGCTGACGCGGAATCTTCGGATCGGTCGCCACCGTCAGCGGCGACTGCTGGGCCACGCCGGTGATGACCATGGGCGCCAGTTCGGCGGAGTCTGCATGGTGCGCATGCTCACTGCGTTCGACCGACTCGGCGGCCAGCGCACCGCTGGCGAACAGGCCCAGCAGGGTCGCATGGGCGACCTGCCAACGCAGACGAGATGGTTGAATCAAAAAACGCTCGGACAGGCGCGCGCGCGCCCCGCAGCCACGAGTAGTACTGGACATAGGAATTTCCACTTCTGCATTTGATGAAACCGCCACGAGGCGGCTGATGAATGTCAGCTGTGGAAATGCGGTGGCGCGCGTGGATAACCGCTGCTGCGGCGCGGGGCCGACGGCAGCGGCTGTTCGGGAAGCGACTGGAAGTAACCCGGCTCATGACGGGGCAGAACCAGATCGACGGAAAGCGCGAGCGGTGGGTTGACCGTCAGCAGCTCGCAATAGCCGCAGAGATCCAGCGCCGCCAGCCAGGCAGGCCCCCCGGTAGTACCCTGCTGGTGATGCCCGTGAGCGGAAGGAGGCTGTCCGTGTTCAGCGTGTTCAGCGTGTTCGACGGAAACTGCGGAGGCTTCGCTCAGTTGGAGCGCCGAAAATAACGGGCCGACATGAATCATCAGCATGGCGAACAGGCCAAGCCAGATACTGATTGTCGACAGCCGTTTGCGTGTCACCGGCGATTCCTTGGTAAACAGAGACTTATCCTTCGCAGGAATAGCCGAATGATCGCACGCCCGCGGCAGCCGGCCGCTGCGACATGAGGCCGCAATATTCACCGCAAGCAAGAACACCTTTTCAAACGATTAGCGACACAAAAAACCAATAAAACAACCAAACAAAGTCATTGCAACCAAATTTCATCAGACACTTGCACGAAACACCTACAGAGGAATAACTTCACACCATAAATCATCAGTAACGCCGGGGCCGAGGCACAGCCACTGCGAGAGCCCTCAAGGATAAGCCATGACCATGCTCAAGAACCCATCGGAAAAATACCGCGCTTTTCCGGTCATCGATCTCCCCGATCGCACCTGGCCCTCGAAAACCATCACCCAGGCACCGATCTGGCTCAGCTCCGACCTGCGCGACGGCAACCAGTCGCTGATCGAGCCGATGGACGCGGCAAAGAAGATGCGTTTCTTCAAGACTCTGGTCGCGGTGGGCGTCAAGGAAATCGAGGTGGGCTTTCCCTCGGCCTCGCAAACCGATTTTGACTTCGTCCGTGAACTGATCGAAGACAAGCACATTCCCGATGACGTCACCATCCAGGTACTCACCCAGGCCCGCGAGGACCTGATCACCCGCACCTTCGAGTCGCTCAAGGGCGCCAAGCGGGCCATCGTCCATTACTACAACGCCACGGCACCGAGCTTTCGTCGCATCGTCTTCAATCAGGACAAGGCCGGCGTGGTGAACATCGCGGTCAACGCGGCGCAGGTCATCAAGCGTCTGGCCGATGCGGCACCGGAAACCGCCTGGCGCTTCGAGTATTCGCCGGAGGTATTCAGCTCCACCGAGACCGATTTCGCCGTCGAGGTATGCAACGCAGTGATCGAGGTGTTCCAGCCAACGCCTGCACAGAAGCTGATCCTCAACCTGCCGGCCACCATCGAGGCGGCCACGCCAAACATTTATGCCGATCAGATCGAGTGGTTCGGTCGCCATATCAACAAGCGTGACAGCGTGCTGATCAGCCTGCACACCCACAACGACCGCGGCACCGGCGTAGCCGCCACCGAACTGGGTCTGATGGCCGGCGCCGATCGTGTCGAGGGCTGCCTGTTCGGCAACGGCGAGCGCACCGGCAACGTCGACCTGGTGACCGTGGCGCTGAACATGTACACCCAGGGCGTCGATCCGCAGCTGGACTTCTCCGACATCGACGCCGTGCGCAAGGTGGTCGAGGAGTGCAACCAGTTGCCGGTACATCCGCGCCATCCCTACGTCGGCGATCTGGTGCATACCGCCTTCTCCGGCTCGCACCAGGATGCGATCCGCAAGGGCTTCGCCCAACAGGACCCGAACGGCCTCTGGGAAGTACCCTACCTGCCAATCGACCCGGCCGACATCGGTCGCAGCTACGAAGCGGTGATCCGCGTCAACAGCCAGTCCGGCAAGGGCGGCATCACCTACCTGCTCGAACAGGAATATGGCATCAACCTGCCGCGCCGCATGCAGATCGAGTTCAGCCAGGTGGTGCAGCAGGAAACCGACCGCCTCGGCCTGGAGATGAGCGCCGCCCAGATCTACGCGTTGCTGGAGGCCGAATATCTGCAAGCGACCGTGCCCTACGCGCTCAAGAGCCATCGCCTGCAAGAGGAGAACGGCACCAGCGCGCTGGAGGTGGAAGTCAGCAACGAGGGCGAGACCCTGAACTTGCGCGGTATTGGCAAGGGCCCGCTGGAGGCGCTGGTGGCATCGCTGCCGGTCAAGCTGGAAATCATGGATTACCACGAGCACGCCATCGGCGCCGGCAGCAATGCCAAGGCCGCGGCCTATATCGAGGTGCGCCTGGACGGTGAGCGGCCACTGCACGGTATCGGCATAGATGAGAACATCACTACCGCCAGTATCCGCGCCCTATTCAGTGCACTGAACCGCGCGGTACGCATGGCCGAGGCAAAGGCAGCCTGAGCCCGGTAATCCCCGAGTACTCCGAGCGCTGCGTTGCTCGGAGTACTCTACGCAATAATTACCCCAGCACCGATTCTGCCCCCTCAAGGCCGTACTCAGCCGCCCATTTCTAGTCTAGTCTTTGCGCTCTGCTTACCAACGGAGACGCGAAGATGATCGACGCCCAAGGCTTTGCCGCCCTTGATCCCACGACGCCACTCGCTCCGTTCAGCTTTCAACGCCGAGCGCTGGGAGAGCGTGACGTCCATATCGAAATTCTCTACTGCGGTGTCTGCCACTCCGACCTGCACACCGCCCGCAACGAGTGGAACAACACCCTCTATCCATCCGTTCCCGGCCACGAGATCGTCGGTCGCGTCGTGGCCGTCGGCTCGGCGGCCAGCCGCTTCAAGGCCGATGACATCGCCGGCGTCGGATGCCTGGTCGACAGCTGCCGCAACTGCCCTTCCTGTGGTGAGGGCCTGGAGCAGTACTGCGAGAACGGTTTCATCGGCACCTACAACGGCTCGGCGTTCGGCGGCAGCGAGAACACCCTGGGCGGCTATTCGGACACCATAGTGGTGGACGAGAAATATGTGCTGCGCATCAGTCATACCGATAACCTGGCCGCCGTCGCGCCGCTGCTCTGCGCCGGCATCACCACCTATTCGCCGCTGCGCCAGTGGAAGGTCGGCCCGGGTCAGAAGGTCGGCGTGGTCGGCCTCGGCGGGCTGGGCCACATGGCAGTGAAGATCGCCAACGCCATGGGCGCCAAGGTCGTGCTGTTCACCACATCGCCGGACAAGAAGGACGACGCGCTCCGTCTGGGAGCCTCCGAGGTGGTGATCTCGAAGAACAGGGAGGAAATGGCCGCGCACGCCAACAGCTTCGACTTCATCCTCAACACCGTGGCCGCGCCGCACGACCTGGATGCCTTCGTCAATCTGCTCAAGCGCGACGCCACCATGACCCTGGTCGGTGCACCGGCCTCGCCGCACCCTTCTCCCAGTGTGTTCGGGTTGATCTTCAAGCGCCGGCGCATTGCCGGTTCGCTGATCGGCGGTATCGCCGAGACGCAGGAGATGCTCGACTTCTGTGCCGAACACAGCATCGTCGCGGACATCGAGATGATCCGCATGAACGAGATCAACCAGGCTTACGAGCGAATGCTCAAGAGCGATGTGAAATACCGTTTCGTGATCGATATGGCGACCCTGAAGTCGGCGTGAACAGAATGGCCGTGAGCCTTTCTTCTTCTCGGCCAACCCGTTAAGGTCGCCGGCCTTCGTCGAGGAGCCGGCATGCCTTACCTGATTTTCGTCACCCTGCTCTGGGCCCTGTCCTTCAACCTGATCGGCGTCTATCTGGCCGGGGCGGTGGACAGTTATTTCGCCGTGCTCACCCGTGTCGTCCTGGCCGGCCTGATCTTTCTGCCGATGACCCGCTGGCGCGGCGTGGCGCCTGGATTCATTGCAGGGGTGACGCTGATCGGCATGCTGCAGTTCGGCGTCACCTACCTGTGCCTGTACCTGAGTTTCAATGTGCTGACGGTGGCCGAAGTGCTGCTGTTCACGGTGTTGACGCCGCTACATGTGGCATTGATCGACGACGCGCTGAACCGGCGCTTCAATCCCTGGGCGTTTCTCGCAGCTACGGTGGCCGTATTCGGCGCGGGGCTGATCCGCTACGACGACCTCAGCGGCGACTTCCTCGGTGGCTTCCTGCTGCTGCAACTGGCCAACTTCACTTTCGCCGCCGGCCAGGTCGGCTACAAGCATCTCGCTGCACACTACCAATCGCAAATCCCGCTGCACCGCCGCTTCGGCTATTTCTTCCTGGGAGCCCTGCTGGTGGTATTGCCGGCCTGGCTGATACTGGGCGATCCCGAACGACTGCCGACGACGCCCACCCAGTGGGGCGTACTGCTGTGGATGGGCGTGCTGGCCACGGCGCTCGGCCAGTTCTGCTGGAACAAGGGCGCGACCCTGGTCGATGCCGGCACGCTGGCGGTGATGAACAACCTGTCGGTGCCCGTCAGACTGGTCATCAACCTGTTGGTCTGGGGCAGCAAAACCCGACTCGACCTGCTGGCGATCGGTGGCGCGCTCATTCTTGCCTCGCTGTGGATCAGCCGGGCCGGCATGCGCTCAAGAAAAATCGCCTAACACACTGATTTCTAATGATTCGTTCGGGGTCAGCGGCTAATATGTCGACCCTTCGCATGGATGCGCCTCTCAGATCGTCGTCGAGATGCTCATGCCTCTGCTTGCCCTGCTTTTGCTGCTGTTTCTGCCTTTCGCCTCAAGCCAGGCCGACGCGCCTCGTACCTTCCGCGAAGCCAAGAAAATCGCCTGGACGATCTATGCCGAACGCCCAGTGGATTTCTATTGCGGCTGCGCCTTCGAAGGCAATCGGATCGATCTTGCCAGTTGCGGCTACATTCCACGCAAACAACCCAAACGCGCCGCACGCGTCGAGTGGGAACACATAGTCCCGGCCTGGGTGATCGGCCATCAGCGCCAGTGCTGGCAGCAGGGCGGGCGTAAGCAGTGCACCTCGAAGGACCCCATCTTCAGCAAGGCCGAAGCCGATCTGCACAACTTGGTTCCGGTGGTCGGCGAGGTCAATGGCGACCGAAGCAACTACGGCTTCGGCATGCTCAGCGAAAAGCCCAGCCAGTACGGTGCCTGCCCCTTCGTGGTGAACTTCAAGCAACGCACGGCAATGCCGCCGGAATACAGCCGTGGCGCCATCGCCCGCACCTACCTGTACATGAGCGAGCGCTACGACCTGCGCCTGTCCAGGCAGGACAGGCGCCTCTACGAAATCTGGAACCGCCAGTACCCGATCAGCGAATGGGAACACTGGCGCAACCGGCGTATCGCCTGCATACAGGGCAATGCCAATCCCCATGTCGGCCCGGTCGATCCGCAAAGCTGCGGCCCGCGCAAATCGCTGGCCAGTCGCTGAGAGCCTTTCAGGCCCTGTTGCGATCATTGTGGCCGAACGGCATGCTGGCGCCCGGGCAGGCTCGAAGCAGGGATGACATGCAGCAGAATGTTCTTTATGCGGTACTCGGGCTGGTAGTGCTGCTGGCGCTGATCGTCTCGGGCATCGCCCCCTACGATCATGCAACCTGGCTGCTTGAGGTCTCGCCAGTGCTGCTCGCCGCGCCCGTTCTGTTGCTGAGCTATCAACGCTTTCCACTCACCCGGCTGCTCTACCTGCTGATCGCCTTCCACGCGTTGGTGCTGATCCTCGGTGGCGCCTACACCTATGCGCGCGTGCCGCTGGGTTTCTGGGTACAGGACGTGTTCGACCTTCAGCGCAATCCCTACGACAAGCTCGGGCATCTGATGCAGGGCCTGGTTCCGGCGCTGCTGGCGAGGGAGATCCTGCTCCGGCTCAGGTTTCTCAGTCCGGGCGCCATGCTCGGCTTTCTCTCACTCTGCGTAGCGCTGGCGTTCAGTGCCTTCTACGAAATGATCGAATGGTGGGTCGCGCTGATCGCCGGGCAAGGCGCGGAAGAATTCCTCGGCACCCAGGGCGATCCCTGGGATACCCAGTCGGATATGCTCATGGCCCTGCTCGGCGCTGGCGTTTCGGTCATCGGCCTGGCGCGCATCCAGGATCTACAGATCGCGGCGCTGTCAGATCGTGGCAAGAGGTAAGCCGATGGGGTCTGCCGCCTAGACAAAACGCATGAGTCATGGGTGAACCTCAGACCCTGAGTTCGAAGTCGTCACCGTCACGGTAGGCTGGAAAACGCTCGCGAAACGCCGCGAGATCCGCGGCACGCAGGGTACAACGGAACACGCCGTCGCCATCGCCGGCCTCCAGCAGCAGATCGCCGAGATAGTCCAGTACTTGGCTGTCGCCGCTGTAGGGGTAACCCTTGCCGTCCTCGCCGACGCGATTCACGCCGGCGACGAAACACAGGTTCTCGATGGCGCGTGCCGGCAACAGCCGGTTCCAGGCCTTGCGCCGGGCAGCCGGCCAGTTCGCGGTGTAGAACAGCAGATCGGTGCCGTGCGCATCGCGGCTCCACACCGGAAAACGCAGGTCGTAGCAGATCAGCGGCCGCACCCGCCAGCCATTCAGTTCGAACAGAGCCTGCCGCTCGCCCGGCGTGTAATGCTCGTGCTCGCCGGCCATGCGGAACAGGTGACGCTTGTCGTAATGCAGGATTTCGCCGTCCGGCCGGGCCCAGAGCAAGCGGTTGCGGTGGCTACCGTCGGCCGCCTCGATGATCACGCTGGCGGTGACCACGGCATTCAGCCGCGCGGCCTGTTCACGCATCCAACCGTAGGTCGGCCCTTCCTCCGGCTCGGCCAGCTCCGCCGAGTTCATGGAAAAGCCCGTGGTGAACATCTCCGGCAAAATGACCAGGTCGGCACCGCGCGCCTGCTCCAGCAGTTCGGCGAAATGTGCGCGGTTGGCCGCGGCATCCTGCCAGATCAGGCTGGTCTGGATCAGGGCCAGTTCAAGGTCGGGCAGTATGGTCAGATCGCGCATAGTCTTTCTGCTGCCTGGCGCAGCGTCTCCTCCTGTTTGGCGAAGCAGAAACGCACCAGCCGCAGGTTTGCGGGCGGCGACTGGTAGAACACCGAAATGGGAATGCTCGCCACGCCGTGCTCGCGGGTCAGCCATTGGGCCATGGCCACGTCATCCAGATCGGGACGGATCGCCGAATAATCAGCCAACTGAAAATAGGTTCCTGCCGTGCGGGTAAAGCCGAACCGCGAGCCTAACAGCAGGTCGCAGAACAGATCGCGCTTGGCCTGGTAGAAGGCCGGCAACTCGCGAACATGCTCCGGATGCGCCGCCATGAACTCCGCCAGCGCCCATTGCAGCGGGGTCACACCGGTAAAACTGACGTACTGGTGCACCTTGCGCAGCTCGGCCGTCAGGTTCGGCGGCGCGACCACATAGCCGGTCTTCCAGCCGGTGACGTGATAGGTCTTACCGAACGAACTGATCACGAACGCCCGCTGATACAGCTCCTCGTGGCGCAGGATGCTGGCATGTTCGCGCCCGTCGAACACCAGGTGTTCGTAGACCTCGTCGCTGAGCAGGTAGATGTCACGATCGCGAACCAGAGCGGCAAGGCGCTCCAGGTCCGCGCCATCGATGAGGGCGCCGCTGGGGTTGTGCGGTGTATTGAGGACGATCATCCGCGTACGCGGGGTGATCGCATCGGCCAGCTTCTGCCAGTCGATGGAGAAATCCGGCAGGCTCAGCGATTGGTGGATGCAGACCCCACCGGCAAGCTCCACCGCCGGCTCGTAGCTGTCGTAGCAGGGGTCGAAGACGATCACCTCGTCGCCGGCACGCACCACCGCATGGATGGCGCAGAAGATCGCCTGGGTCGCGCCCGGCGTGATGGTGATCTCTCTGTTCGCGCTCACCTCCCGGCCATACAGCGAGCGAACCTTGACTGCCACCTGCTCGCGCAGTGCCAGCAGCCCGGCCATGGGCGCGTACTGGTTACGCCCGTCCATGACCGCCCGCGTCACGGCCTCACGCAGCGCCTGCGGCCCATCGAAATCCGGAAAGCCCTGAGAAAGATTGATCGCACCCACCTCAGCAGCGAGCTGGGACATGGTGGTGAAGATGGTGGCGCCAACATTGGGTAATTTGCTGATGAGCATGACAGCCTTCCGACAGGCCTGCCGGGCGGGGATGTGGCAGGGACAAGCAGGATAGCCGATCACCGCGGCCCGATACGAGCATCCGGGAGAGCCACATTCCTTCCCGAAAGCATTGAAAAACACGCGGCTGATACGGTTGTATCGATAAGCATCTGGCCTTTACCCTGCGCCCAATCTCCATAAGGAATTCGCCATGTCAATGCATACCGCCAGCGCCTCGTGGAATGCCCTGCGCAGCCAGACGGAACGAGCCATGGATAGCGAGCCGACACTGGTCGCCTTCTTTCGGCAAGCCATCATCGAACAGCCGGATTTCGGTTGCGCCCTCGCCTATCGAATCGGCCGCACCCTGGCGGACACCCCCGAGCAACAGCAGGCGCTGGCCGAGCGCTTCGCCGGCATTCACCGTTTGGCTCCGGAACTGACCGTCTCGGCCTGGCGCGACCTGCAGGCGATCGTCAGCCGCGATCCTGCGTTCGACACAGCGCTGGAGGTGTTCCTGTTCTCCAAAGGGTTCCTGGCGCTGCAGGCCTACCGTATCGGCCATCACCTGCATGACCAGGGCGAACGCCTGTTGGCGATGTTCATCCAGGCGCGCTGCAATGAACGCCTGGCCATCGATATCAACCCCGCCAGCCGGATCGGCAGCGGCATCATGCTCGACCACGGCACGGGCATCGTCATCGGTGAAACAGCCGTCGTAGGTGATGATGTTTCCATCCTGCAGGGCGTGACGCTGGGCGGCACCGGCAAGGAAGGTGGCGATCGTCATCCCAAGGTACGCAGCGGGGTGATGATCGGCGCAGGCGCGAAGATCCTCGGCAATATCGAAATCGGTGAAGGCGCCAAGGTTGGGGCGGGAAGCATCGTGTTGCATCCGGTTCAGCCGCATACGACAGTTGTGGGTAACCCGGCGCGGCAGGTCGGCAAGCCGAAGCACGCTCGACCGGCGCTGGATATGGACCAGTCGTTTGACGAGCAAGGTTGAGGGTCTGTTCGAGACAGTTGCGTTAAAGCGGCACATCACGTATTCGGGGAGAAGCGAGGGTTAAGACCGGACTGGCAAGATTGGGTGATGCTGTCAGCTTGCTTAGGCTTGTCGCTTGCAGATCAGGGCGATTACCGAGTGTGCTGACACTTCTGGTTTCGGCCCCCCGGCCGAGTTACTTTCTCTTTGCTCGCGCGAAAGAGAAAGTAACCAAAGAGAAAGCGCGCCCGACATCCGGCCCCGGCTACGCCGGGGTTCCCTCGCTCCGGTGCCGCTCCGGGGGCCGTCACGAAGGGGCGTCCCTGCCCCTTCGTTCCTCGCTCGGCGTCCTGCCTCGCGTCCCCCTGCGCAGCACCTCCACTCGGCCTTCTGACGGGGAGCGGAGTCCGAGTCGCCAGTAGGATCGAGAAGTTACTTTGGTTTTTTTGGTCCGACGCACAAATCAACAGGCGACACCAAACGCCCCTTTCAGGAGGATGAGTGGAATCGTTGCGTAGGGGGTTGAGCGGCAAGGATGCCGCGAAAGGCTTAAAGGGCCAAGGATGGCCCTTCTAAGCCGACCCCTGAAGCGGCGATGGAGCGAATGAACCCCGGCGCAGCCGGGGCCGTATACAGGGGCAAGACTTTTTGGTTCCTTTTGGGGCGACTGCCAAAAGGAACTCGCCCAGCAGGGCGAAACCCGCACCATCAAACAACTCGATAAACGATCAAGAACGCGTAACGTTCATTCAACAGGCAAACTTGTCAGTCCGGTATCAGGCAAACCCTGTCTTACATGAAACGCGAAGAGCCCCAAAACAGGCTCAAAACGCTCAACGCTTCTTGTCGCGACGCTTCTTCTCGGCTTTCTTGTGGTGCGACATGAGCCGTCGCTTCTTGTTCACCTGACGGTCGGTCAGGGTGTTCTTCTTGCCCTCGTAGGGGTTCTCGCCGCCCTTGTACTCGATGCGGATCGGCGTGCCGACCAGCTTGAGCACACGGCGGTAGGTATTCTCGAGATAGCGCGAGTAGGACTTGGGTACCGCATCGACCTGGTTGCCATGAATCACGATGATCGGCGGGTTCGCCCCCCCCAGGTGTGCATAGCGCAGCTTGATGCGGCGCCCGGCAACCATCGGCGGCTGGTGTTCGCGCACCGCATCCTCAAGGATCTGGGTCAGGCGGCTGGTAGGCCAGCGAGTGACCGCCGACTGGAACGAGGACTGCACCGACTTGTAGAGATTGCCGACGCCGGTGCCGTGCTTGGCGGAGATGAAGTGGATGTCGGCGAAATCGACGAAGAACAGCCGGCGCTCCAGCTCGGTCTTCACATAGTCGCGCTCACCGGGCTCCATGCCATCCCACTTGTTCAGCGCGATCACCAGCGCGCGACCGCTGTCGAGCACGAAACCGAGCAGGTTCAGGTCGTGCTCGACCACCCCTTCGCGCGCATCCATGACGAAGATCACCACGTTGGCATCCTGGATCGCCTGCAACGTCTTGACCACGGAGAACTTTTCCACGGCCTCGAAGATCTTGCCGCGACGACGAACACCCGCGGTATCAATCAGGGTGTACTTTTCCTCACCGCGCTCGAACGGAATGTAGATGCTGTCGCGGGTAGTACCAGCCTGGTCATAGACGATTACCCGTTCTTCACCGAGCATGCGGTTGACCAGCGTCGACTTGCCGACATTGGGACGGCCGATGATGGCGATCTTGATGCCATCCTTGTCGCTGGGGCCGGGAATCCGCTTGAGCTCCTCGCCCTCGACAACCTGCTCGACGCCCTCACCTTCCTGTTCGGCTTCGTTCTGCTCGGCGGCATCCTTCGGGAAGCTGCCCAGCGCCTGCTCCAGCATGTAGCTGACGCCACGCCCGTGTGCCGCGGCGATGGGTAGAGCATCGCCCAGGCCCAGCGGGCTGAACTCAGCGCGGGCGAGATCCGGGTCGATGCTGTCGACCTTGTTGGCCACAAGGAAATAGCGCTTGTTCAGCTTGCGCACGTGTTCGGCGATCATCTGGTCGCCCGGCGTCATGCCCACCCGTGCATCGACGATGAACATCACCGCATCGGCTTCTTCCATGGCCTGCAACGACTGCTCGGCCATCTTGGCGTCGATCCCTTCCTCGTCGCCCGTCAGGCCACCGGTGTCGATCACTATATAGGTGCGACCCTGCCATTTGGCCTCGCCATACTGGCGATCACGAGTCAGGCCGGCGTACTCGGCAACGATGGCGTCGCGGCTTTTGGTCAGGCGGTTGAACAGGGTGGATTTGCCGACGTTCGGACGGCCCACCAGGGCGATTACGGGAACCATGCGGCTCTCCACTGCGATATTTCAGAAAACACGAAGGCCGCTGCAAGCAGCGGCCGAACATTCAGCATCCCGCCAGGGCGGGGTCGCCGGACTGAAGAGAGCCTTGGCCCTCAGTCCTGCCGGCGGATGGTCAGTGCGACCAGCTTGCCACCGTTGCCGTAGGCATACAGCCAGTCACCTTCGACCACCGGATGAGCGCGCATCCCGGCACTGTCGATACGGGTACGTGCAACGAAACGGCCGTCCACCTGACTCAGCAGATGCAGGTAGCCTTCCATGTCGCCCACAGCAACGTAGCTGGAGAACACGCTAGGCCCCGAAAGCTGGCGACGCGCCAGGGCGTCGTTGCTCCAGAGGACGGTGGTCGAGCGCTCGTCGACGCCTTCCACAGTACCGCTGGCCTGGCTCAGGTAGACGCTGCCGTAGCCGAGCGCGACACCCGAGGAGGTGGACGCATCGCGCTGCCAGAGAATCCGTCCGCTTTCCAGGTCGAGCGCCGCCAGGCGGCCCTGGTAGGTAGCGACATAGAGCGTTCCGCCGGAAAGCAGCAGGCCGCCGTCGATATCCACCACCCGCTCCAGCTCAGAGCGGCCTTGCGGAATCGCCACGCGCTGCTCCCAGACCGGCAGGCCACGCTGCGTATCCAGGGCGATGACCTTGCCGCTGGAAAGGCCGGCAACTGCCAGCTGGTTGGTCAGCAAGGGCGCACCGGTGCCACGCAGGGTCAGTACCGCGGGCGAGCTCTCGTAGCTCCAGCGCTGATTGCCGGTATCGATATCCAGCGCAATGAGCCGATCATCCTGGGTCTGCACCAGCACTACATCACCATTCACGGCCGGAGCGGCGAGCACCTCGCTGCTGACCTGGCTGCGCCAGCGTTCTTCACCGGTACTGACATCCAGTGCCAGTACTTCACCACGCAACGTGCCCACCAGCACCAGACCGTAACCGGCACTGACGGCGCCGGAGATTGGCACTTCGAGATCCTGCTTCCAGTTGACCTTGCCGGTCAGACGATCCATGGAAACCAGAAGGCCGGTAACATCCGCGGCATAGATCTGGTCGCCATAGACCACGGGCGTCAGGCGGTTGTAGGTCTCGCCCTGGCCATCACCGATGGAGCGGCTCCACTCCTTCTTCAACTGAACCTCAGCGTCGAACTTGGGTAGCTCCGCAGGCTCGAGCTCTTTCGTGTTGTTGCTGCTGCAGCCGACCGCCAGCAGGGTCAGGGACAACAGCGCCAATGTCTTCAAACGCATCGATCACGCCTCCCCACGAGCCAGGTCATCCAGCTTCAGTTGCAGACCACCAACGGCCGCATCCTGCGATAACGCTTGCTTGGCTTTGGTGTAGGCGGAATGTGCATCCTCGTCGCGACCGAGCTGCACCAGCAGATCGCCCTTCAACTCTTCGCGGCTGGCGGCAAACGCCTTGTCCGCATCGCCTTCGAGCAGCTTCAACGCTTCCTCGGCCTTGTCTTGCGCGGCCAGCACGCGAGCCAGACGCTGGCGAGCGAGTTCACCCAGTGTCGCGTCGGCCGGCTTGTCGACAACCCGCTGCAGCTCAGCAGCCGCTTCGTCCAGACGTCCGCTTTCGACGGCAACCTTGGCAACGAACAGCGAACCGTATTGCGCGTAATGAGTTCCAGCAAACTCCTTCTGCAACAGGTTGCCCAGGCGGGCGACTTCGGCACTGTCCACTTCGCCGGCATCGAGCGCGGCGTTCAGCAGCTGCTGATAGAGGGACGAGGCGCCATGCGCCTGATTGAGCTGATGCTTCTGCCAGAACTGCCAACCAAACACCAATGCCAGTGCCAGCACCGCACCCAGCAGCAGCGGCATGCCGTTGCGTTGCCACCATTCCTTGATTTGCGCCAGTTGTTCTTCTTCGGTACCCGAGGTCACTCTGTCACTCCTTTCATTCGCTTAGTCTCAGGCCTGCTCGATGCAGGCGGCCAGACGCTCGGGCAGAGCATCCCAGGCAATACTTTGTTGCTCGCTGTCGTCGCGCAGCGGCTTGCAACCTACCACGCGCCCGGCCAGTTCGTCCTCACCCATAATCAGTGCAAAGCGCGCGCCGCTCTTGTCGGCCTTCTTGAACTGGCTCTTGAAGCTGCCGCCGCCCGCGTTCACCAACAGGCGCAGACCGGGCAGCGTATCGCGCAAACGCTCAGCCAACGACAACGCAGCCAGTTCAGCCGCTTCACCGAAGGCACAAATGAACGCATGGGCGGGACGATTCAACTCTTCGGGTACCAGCGCCAGGGTTTCCAGCAGCAGCACCAGACGCTCCACGCCCATGGCAAAACCGACGCCGGGAGTCGGCTTGCCGCCGAACTGGCTGACCAGTCCGTCGTAGCGGCCACCGGCACAGACGGTACCCTGGGCGCCGAGCTTGTCGGTGACCCACTCGAACACCGTGCGACCGTAATAATCCAGCCCGCGCACCAGCTTCGGGTTGATCTCATAGGCAATACCGACGGCATCGAGTCGCGCCTTGAGCCCTTCGAAATGAGCGCGCGACTCCTCGTCGAGGAAATCGGCGAGCGTCGGCGCATCCGCCAGCAGCGCCTGTGTCTGTACATTCTTGCTGTCGAGGATGCGCAGCGGGTTGGTCGTCAGGCGCCGCTGGCTGTCTTCGTCGAGCTGGTCGAAACGCTCCTGCAGGTAGGCAACCAGAGCGTCACGATAAACTGCACGGGCTTCGCTGGAGCCGAGGCTGTTCAGTTGCAGGGTCACCGCATCGGCCATGCCCAGTTGCTTCCAGAGACGCGCAGTAAGCACGATCAGCTCGGCGTCGACATCCGGTCCGGGTTGGTTGAAAATCTCCACGCCGATCTGATGAAACTGGCGGTAGCGGCCCTTCTGCGGCTTCTCGTAGCGAAACATCGGCCCGGTATACCAGAGTTTCTGTACCTGACCACCACCCGTCAGACCATGTTCCAGCACCGCGCGAACACAGCCGGCCGTGCCCTCGGGACGTAGCGTGAGAGATTCCTCGTTGCGGTCCAGGAAGGTGTACATCTCCTTGTCCACAACATCGGTACCTTCGCCGATCCCGCGGGCGAACAGCTCGGTGTATTCAACGATGGGCAGGCGAATCTCGCTGTAGCCGTAGCTGTCGAGCAATTGCGCGAAAGTACTTTCCAGGTAGCGCCAGGCTGGTGTCTGCGCCGGCAGGATATCGTTCATGCCACGAATGGCTTGCAGGGACTTGCTCAATTCGGTTCCTTAAATCAGCTACGCACGATCAGCGCGGCATCGGCCTCGACCTTCTCGGCCGCCTTGCGACGAATCAGTTGTTCCAGCTCGTCGACGAGTCGTTCGTTGTTCAGCTTCTGCGCCGGTTTGCCGTCGATGTACACGAGATTGTTCGGCGTACCGCCGGTCAGGCCGATATGAGCCTCCTTGGCTTCGCCAGGGCCATTGACCACGCAACCGATCACCGCCACATCCATCGGCACCAGCAGGTCGTCCAGACGCCCTTCCAGCTCGTTCATGGTCTTGACCACATCGAAATTCTGCCGCGAGCAACTCGGGCAGGCGATGAAGTTGATACCGCGAGAACGCAGCCGCAGCGACTTGAGAATGTCGAAGCCGACCTTGATCTCTTCCACCGGATCGGCGGCCAGAGAAATGCGAATAGTGTCACCAATGCCTTCGGCCAACAGCATGCCCAGACCCACCGCGGACTTCACCGTACCCGAGCGCAAGCCGCCAGCTTCGGTGATGCCCAGGTGCAGCGGTTGCTCGATCTGGTCGGCCAACTGGCGGTAGGCGGCGACCGCCATAAATACGTCGGAGGCCTTCACGCTGACCTTGAAGTCCGGAAAGTTCAGACGATCCAGATGCTCGACATGGCGCAGCGCAGACTCGACCAGCGCTTCCGGTGTCGGCTCGCCATATTTCTTTTGCAGGTCCTTCTCCAGCGAACCGGCATTGACGCCGATGCGGATCGGAATACCCCGGTCGCGCGCGGCCTCGACCACCGCTCGGACACGATCTTCCCGCCCGATGTTGCCGGGATTGATGCGCAGGCAATCAACACCCAGTTCGGCCACGCGCAAGGCGATCTGATAGTCGAAATGAATATCGGCGACTAGCGGCAGCTGTACGCGCTGCTTGATCTTGCCGAACGCTTCGGCGGCATCCATGGAGGGTACGGAGACCCGCACGATATCGGCACCGGCATCCTGCAACCGCTGAATCTGCGCGACGGTCGCGTCGACGTCACAGGTTTCGGTGTTGGTCATGCTCTGCACGGCAATGGGTGCGTCGCCGCCGACCGGTACGCTGCCCACCCAGATCTTGCGAGTGCGACGGCGTTTGATGGGAGACTCACTGTGCATGTTCTACTGTCCGAGCTTGAGGCGAGCAGTTTCGCCACGGGTTTGGCCGGAAAGGCTGACGGCTTCGCCGTTGTAGGTAACCTGTGCACCGGAGGCATAGCCGAGGCGCAGGTCGAGCGGCTCCTTGCCGCTGATGGTGTGGGAGGTGCCCGCCTTTGCCAGCACGCTGAGCAGCACGCGACCATCAGCATCGGTAACCTGCGTCCAGCAATCGGCCGTATAGCGCAACTCCAGCACACCTTCACCGGGCGAAACAGCTGCTTGCGGATTCTGCATCGGAGCCTCGGCCACAATGGGCGCATCGGCGGGTTGCGATACGGAATCAGAAGTCACTTGGTCAGTCGATGCAGATTCGTTGATCGCCTGCGTCTCGTCGGATACCCCTTCGGGATCAATCGAGGGCACTGGCTCTTCAGACGTCGGCGAAGGCTCGGCGGCCTCGCTTTCCGGGTCGATCTGCCCCGCTTCATCGTCGGTTCGATCAAGCAGATGGATCTCGGTGGTGCCGTCCGCCGCCTCGACTTCGATTCGCTCCAGGGCCGTCACGGCCGGCCCGGACTGGACAGCGAGCTGCTGATCCTGCCACCAGTAGAACCCACCGCCGATCAACAGCAGAAGCAGTGCGAACAGGAAGAAGCGCACCATGGTTCGCGACAGCCGCACCGGCTGATCGATATGACCGAGACTGTTGACGCTACTCCCGGTCGCAGTGGTTCCGGTGTGCTGGTCGAACTCCTGAACCAAGCGATTCTGATCCAGCCCCAGCAACTTGGCATAGGCACGCACATAACCGCGGGCGAAGGTATGCCCCGGCAACTGGCTGAAATCTCCCGCCTCGATGCGAGCCAGTGCACGCTCGGAAAGATTGAGCTGTTGCGCCACCGACTGCAGCGACAGGTTCTTGCTCTCACGCGCGATACGCAGCGTTTCGCCAGGGTTGTTCGAGGACGGGACAGCGGCTTCGGATTGGGGCGCTATCATCATTGCTCCGAAAGGAAATGCCGATACTCAGGAGTGCCCGGATACAGACGCTTGAGTTGCAGGGCAAGACTCGCTGCCGTATCGCGATCCTGATGGATATTGGCCAAACGGATTCCCAGCAGCAGGCTGCGAGCATTCTGTTCGGACAGTTGACTGAAACTGTCGTAATAGCGTTTCGCTGGTACGTACTGCTTGTTCTCGTAGGCCATCATGGCCAGCTCCAGCAGGGCGAGCGGCTGGCGGCTGTCGAGCCGCAGGGCGCGGGTGAAGTAGGTTTCAGCCTGCTCCTTCTGGCCCAGCTGAAGAGCAGTCATGCCCATGTTCTGAAATACCCGCGAACGCTCGGGATAGAGGTGGTCGGTAGAAGCCTGGGTGAAACGCTCCAGCGCCTCGGCGTAGCGTTTCTGTTCGTACAGGAAGCTGCCGTAGTTGTTCAGAATGCGCGCATCGTTGCGGTTCGACAACGCATCCCGGTAATGCCGGTCCGCGAGATCATTCTCCATCTCGCTTTGGAACACCAGGGCCAGCGCCGCATGTGCATCGGCGCTGCGCGAGTCGATCTCCAGGGCCTTGCGCAGCGGGGTCTTGGCCCTCCCCGTCTCGCCTTGCTGAAGATAGCCGATCCCGAGCTGGATATAGGCATCACGTGCCTCGGAACGACCTTGCTCGGTGCTCATGGGGTTGACGTTCCCCGAAGAAACGCAGCCGGCCATGAGGCCGGCCAGTAACAACAGTAGCGCAGAGCGCAGAATCATCAGAACCCCCTCAGGATCGATTGCCGGCAGCAGACGCCACAGGGTCGGCCCGCAACTCACGCACAGCGATGTAACGCTCGCTTCGACGTGTGCGATCCATCACCTGCCCGACCAACTGGCCACAAGCCGCATCGATGTCTTCGCCGCGGGTCGTACGTACCGTCACATTGTGCCCGGCTTTGTGCAGGATGTCCTGAAAACGGCGGATCGCATTGTTGCTGGGCCGCTCATATCCGGAATGAGGGAAGGGGTTGAACGGAATAAGGTTGATCTTGCAAGGAATATCCGCCAGCAAGGCGATCATCTGCTCCGCGTGCTCGGGCTGGTCGTTGACGCCCTTGAGCAGGGTGTATTCGATGGTGAGCACGCGCTTTTCACCCAGACGGGAGATGTAGTTGCGGCAAGCGCCCAGCACCACGGCCAGCGGATATTTCTTGTTGATCGGCACCAACTGGTTCCGCAACTCGTCATTGGGCGCATGCAGCGACAGCGCCAGGGAGACGTCGATCACCTCGCCCAGGCGGTCGATCATTGGCGCCACACCCGAGGTGGAAAGCGTCACCTTGCGCTTGGAAATACCGTAACCGAGGTCGTCCATCATGAGATTCATGGCGGCGACCACGTTGTCGAAATTGAGCAGCGGCTCCCCCATGCCCATCATCACTACGTTGGTGATGGCACGGTCGATCTTGGCCGGCACGCTACCGAACGACTTGTTGGCGATCCACACCTGACCGATGATCTCGGCGGCCGTCAGATCGCTGTTGAATCCTTGCTTGCCGGTCGAGCAGAAACTGCAATCCAGAGCACAGCCCGCTTGCGAGGAGACGCACAGCGTTCCGCGGCCGTTCTGCGGGATATACACGGTTTCGACACAGCTGCCCGAAGCGACGCGCACCACCCATTTGCGGGTGCCGTCGCTGGAAATGTCTTCGCTGACCACTTCAGGTCCGCGAATTTCGGACGAGGCCTTGAGCTTTTCGCGCAAGGCCTTGCCGATGTTGCTCATGGCATCGAAGTCATCGACGCCGAAGTGGTGAATCCACTTCATGACCTGACCGGCACGAAAGCGCTTCTCCCCGATGGACTCGAAGAAGCTTTCCAGCTGGGGCTGGGTCAGCCCCAGCAGATTGACTTTGCCGGTGGTGGCAATCATGGAATTCACCTATCGCTCAACTCAGCGAATGCGCGCGCAGACTTCGGTTTCGGCGAAGAAGTAGGCGATTTCGCGAGCGGCAGAAGTTTCGGAATCGGAACCGTGAACGGCGTTCTCGTCGATGGATACGGCGAAGTCGGCACGAATGGTACCCGGAGCAGCTTCTTTCGGGTTGGTGGCACCCATCAGCTCACGATTCTTGGCGATAGCGTTCTCACCTTCCAGCACCTGGACGATGACCGGACCGGAAGTCATGAAGGCGACCAGATCCTTGAAGAAACCGCGCTCGCTGTGCTCGGCGTAGAAACCGGCGGCTTCGCGCTCGGACAGCTGAACCATCTTGGAAGCGACGACGCGCAGGCCGGCCTTCTCGAAACGGGTGGTGATTTCGCCGATGACGTTCTTGGCGACGGCGTCAGGCTTGATGATGGAGAAGGTGCGTTGCAGGGCCATTTGAAACTCCAGACTGATGGGTTAAAGCAAACGAGTAAACCCGCGAATTATACGCGGGTCCGGGGCAAAAATATAAGGGCAGCCTCAAGCTGATCAGCGCACGGGGCAATAGCGAAACGCCGCCACGCACCTACCTTACCTACAGATCGACGCCGCCGATCAGACCTCTTCTATCCAGGCTGCCTGGATGGCTTCTAGAATCTTCTCGCCACCACGTGCCGGATCATCGGAAAAGTCGGGGAGCTCGGTCACCCAACGATGCAGCTCGACGAAATTGACGTAGCGGGGATCCACGTCCGGCCTGCTCTCGGCCAGCTCGATGGCAATGTCCAGCACGTCCGTCCAGTTAAGCGCCATGTATCACCTCGCCCTCAGTGGCCTTCGGAAACCTGGTTGATGGTGTATTTCGGGATCTCCACCACCAGATCCAGGTCGGCCACCTGCGCCTGGCAGGACAGGCGCGAATTGGGCTCCAGCCCCCAAGCCTTGTCCAGCATATCGTCCTCCAGCTCGTCGGACTCCTCCAGCGACCCGAAGCCTTCGCGCACGATCACGTGGCAGGTGGTGCAGGCACAGGACTTCTCGCACGCGTGCTCGATATCGATGCCGTTGCGCAGCGCTGCATCCAGCACGGTCTCACCGGGTTGCGCCTCGACCACTGCGCCCTCGGGGCAATGGTCGGCATGGGGCAGGAAAATAATCTGCGGCATCTGGATCAATCCTCAATATCGTTGAGCCGTCGGCCGGCGAGCGCGGCCTTGACGGTGGAATCTAGTCGGCGTGCCGCAAAGGCATCGGTAATCTGACTCAGGCGTTTGATCTGTCGCTCGATCGCCACGCCGTCCTGGCTGCCCAGCAGCTCGCGCAACGCCTGCATCTGAACCTCGATCGCCAAGCGCTCCTCCTCGTCAAGCAAACGCTCGCCATCCACCACCAGGGCCGCCTCCACTGCCTCGAGCAAACGCTGCGCATCGACGATCTGCTCGCGCAATGCGCGGGCGGCCTTGTCTTCGCCGGCCTTGTGGAAGGAGTCCTCAAGCATCCGTGCGATTTCGCCGTCAGTCAGCCCATAGGAAGGCTTGACCTGAATACTGGACTCCACGCCCGATGCCAGCTCGCGCGCGGAAACACTGAGCAACCCGTCGGCATCGACCTGGAAGGTGACGCGAATCTTCGCCGCGCCAGCCACCATCGGCGGAATGCCACGCAACTCGAAACGCGCCAGCGAACGGCAGTCGGCGATCAGCTCGCGCTCACCCTGGAGCACGTGAATCATCATCGCGGACTGACCATCCTTGTAAGTGGTGAACTCCTGCGCACGGGCCACCGGAATAGTGGTGTTGCGGGGTATGACCTTCTCCATCAGCCCGCCCATGGTTTCCAGCCCGAGGGACAGCGGAATCACGTCGAGCAGCAACAACTCCTCGCCATCGCGATTGTTGCCTGCCAGGGTTTCGGCCTGGATCGCCGCGCCGATGGCAACGACCTGATCCGGATCGATATCGGTGAGCGGCTGACGCCCGAACATCTCGCCGACCTTTTCACGAACCCGCGGCACGCGCGTCGAGCCACCCACCATCACCACGGCGCTGACCTCCTCCGCTTCCAGCGAGGAGTCACGCAGGGCGCGGCGGCAGGACTTGAGGCTGCGCGCGATCATCAGATCGATCAGCTCATGGAAGCGGTTGCGGGTCAGCACGCCGCTCCAGCCGCCATAGGCCAGCTCCACCGACTCGGCACTCGTCAGCTGTTCCTTGGCGTCGCAGGCGATTTTCAGCAGCGCGCGCTGAGCACCGGGATCGAGATCGGCCGACGCGCCTGCCTGCTCGAGAATCCAACCCGCCACGGCGTGATCGAAATCATCACCGCCCAGCGCGGTATCGCCGCCCGTGGCCAGCACCTCGAACACACCCTTGGTGAGGCGCAGGATGGAGATATCGAAAGTGCCACCACCCAGGTCATAGATCGCCACCACACCCTCAGCCTGGCGATCCAGGCCGTAGGCCACGGCTGCAGCCGTGGGCTCGTTGAGCAGTCGCAGTACATTCAGACCGGCCAGACGCGCGGCGTCCTTGGTGGCCTGGCGCTGAGCATCATCGAAATAGGCCGGAACGGTGATCACCGCACCTACCAGATCGCCACCCAAGGTCGCCTCGGCGCGCTCACGCAACACGCGAAGAATCTCGGCCGAGATTTCCACCGGGCTTTTCGCGCCCTGCACCGTTTCGATGAACGGCATCTGCGATTCGCCTTCGCTGAAGCGGTATGGCAACTGGCCACCCAACTGCTTGACGTCGCCGAGGCCACGCCCCATCAGACGCTTTACCGAAACGATAGTGTTCAGCGGATCACTCGAGGCGGCCTGTCTGGCTGCGTGGCCGACTTCGATGCGATCGGCGTGATAGCGGACGGTCGAGGGCAGTATCAGCCGCCCTTCGGTATCGGCCAGCGGCGCGGTGACGCCACTGCGCAACGCTGCCACGAGGGAATTGGTGGTACCCAGGTCGATGCCCACGGCCAGACGACGCTGGTGAGGCTGAGGGCTTTGTCCTGGCTCGGCAATCTGAAGTAAGGCCATATCTATCTGATATTGAGCGTAACGCCAGGCGCTACGTAGGTTAATCGTCGAGGCGCTCTTCCAGCTGGCGCACTTCCTGCGTCAGCTTGTCGAGGAACTGCATGCGCCGCACCAGTCGCTCCGCCTCCTCGCGCTGCGCTTCGTCCTGCCAGATGGCAGCAAAGGCGTCATTGAGCAGCTGCTGCGCGGCCTTCAGCCGGGTCTTGAAAACCGAAACGCCGACGAGATCCGCCTCGTCCTGCAGGTCTTCCAGTTCCTCGCGCCACTGCATCTGCTGCATCAGGAACGCCGGATCCTGCACGGTGGCTTCGAGCGGCATTTCCTTTCCCTGCAGTTTCAGCAGATAGCGGGCACGGCGCGACGGGCTCTTCAGCGTCTGGTAGGCCTCGTTGAGGTTCGCCGACCGCTCGATGGCCTGGCGCTGCTCCGAATCGCCAGCGTCGGCAAATCGATCGGGATGAACCTTGCGAGCCAGCTCGCGATAACGCGCCGATAGCTGCTCCAGATCGAGATCGAATGCCGGCTGAAGCTCGAACAAAGCGTAATGACAGGGAATGCCCACAGCGTCCTCAGATGTTGAAGCTCTCGCCGCAGCCGCATTCGCCACGCACGTTGGGATTGTTGAACTTGAAGCCCTCATTGAGGCCTTCACGAACGAAATCGAGCTCAGTGCCATCGAGGTAAACGAGACTCTTGGGATCGATGACGACCTTGACGCCGTGACTGTCGAAGACCGAGTCTTCCGGAGCCGTCTCGTCAACGAATTCGAGCGTGTAGGCCAGCCCGGAACAACCGGTAGTACGTACACCCAACCTTACACCGACGCCCTTGCCGCGCCCCTCCAGGGAACGGCGCACATGATCGGCTGCGGCGCTGGTCATGCTGATAGCCATCGAAACCTCCTTCGCTTATGCCTGGTTCAGACCTTTCTTCTCGCGGTAGTCACGCACCGCCGCCTTGATGGCGTCCTCGGCCAACACCGAGCAGTGGATCTTCACAGGCGGCAAGGCCAACTCTTCGGCGAGCTGCGTATTCTTGATGGTTTCCGCTTCTTCCAGGGTCTTGCCCTTCATCCACTCGGTCGCCAGCGAGCTGGACGCGATGGCCGAACCGCAACCATAGGTCTTGAACTTGGCGTCTTCGATCACGCCTCGCTCGTTGACCTTGATCTGCAGACGCATCACGTCACCACAAGCCGGAGCGCCGACCATGCCGGTACCGACGGAAGGATCCTCGGCGTCGAACTTGCCGACGTTGCGGGGGTTTTCGTAGTGGTCGATGACCTTGTCACTGTATGCCATGGTGCAATCCTCGTTGATTCAGACTATCCGGCGTGGTGCCTCAGTGGGCCGCCCACTCGACCTTGGAGAGGTCTACGCCCTCCTTGAACATGTCCCACAAAGGTGAAAGTTCACGCAGCTTGATGACCGCCTCGCTGACTTTCTGCGCGGCATAGTCGACTTCTTCCTCGGTGGTGAAACGGCCGAAGGTGAAACGGATCGAGCTGTGCGCCAGCTCGTCGTTGCGCCCAAGCGCGCGGAGCACGTAGGACGGTTCCAGCGAAGCGGAGGTACAAGCCGAACCGGACGACACTGCCAGATCCTTGAGCGCCATGATCAGCGACTCGCCTTCGACGTAGTTGAAACTGAGGTTGAGGTTGTGCGGCACGCGAGCGGTCATGCTGCCGTTGACGTATAGCTCCTCAAGGTGCTCGACCTGCTTGAAGAAGCGATCGCGCAGTGCGCGGATACGCTCGTTCTCCACCGCCATCTCTTCCTTGGCAATACGGAACGCCTCGCCCATGCCTACCGACTGATGCGCAGCCAGCGTGCCCGAACGCATGCCGCGCTCGTGACCACCACCGTGCATCTGCGCTTCGAGGCGCACGCGCGGCTTACGACGAACGTAGAGCGCACCGACGCCTTTCGGGCCGTAGGTCTTGTGAGCGGAGAAGGACATCAGATCAACCTTCATCTTCTCCAGATCGATTTCCACCTTGCCAGTGGATTGGGCCGCATCGACATGGAACAGCACGCCGCGGGCACGGGTCAGTTCGCCGATGGCAGCGATATCGTTGATGGTGCCTATCTCGTTGTTCACATGCATGATGGACACCAGCACGGTGTCCTCGCGCAGAGCAGCTTCGACCATTTCCGGCGTGATCACGCCGTCTTCACCCGGCTCGATGTAAGTGACCTCGAAACCTTCGCGCTCCAACTGACGAGTGGTATCCAGCACCGCCTTGTGTTCGATCTTGCTGGTGATGATGTGCTTGCCCTTGGAGGTGTAAAAGTGGGCAACGCCCTTGATGGCAAGGTTGTCAGATTCGGTAGCGCCCGAGGTCCAGACGATCTCCCGCGGATCGGCATTGACCAGCTCGGCCACCTGGCGCCGCGCATTCTCCACCGCCTCCTCGGCTCTCCACCCAAAGGCATGCGAGCGCGAGGCGGGGTTGCCGAAGTTGCCGTCGGCAGTCAGGCACTCGATCATCTTCTCGGCCACGCGAGGGTCGACCGGCGTTGTAGCGGAGTAATCCAGGTAAATCGGCAATTTCATCAGGTATCTCCTATCAGGCTGTCGTCCGGCTCATTCGATGGCGGACGCTTCGATCTTTTCCAGCTGCGGGGCACGGCCATTGGCACGACGCATATCCTGGCGCAATGCAACCTCTTGCACCTCGCGCCGACTGACCAGATCGGCCAGACTGATGCCACTGAGGAATTCGTGAATCTGCCGACTCAGGTCGCACCAAAGATGGTGAGTCAGACAGGTATCGCCCGAATGGCAGTCGCCGAGCCCCTGACAACGGGTGGCATCAACGGATTCGTTGACCGCATCGATGACCTGGACGACCTGTATGCCTGCCATATCGCGGGACAGCTGATAGCCACCACCTGGCCCGCGAACGCTGGTCACCAGGCTGCCACGGCGCAGCTTGGCGAATAATTGTTCGAGGTAGGAAAGCGAAATGCCTTGCCGTTCGGAAATATCCGCAAGGGAGACAGGACCCTGCTGCGCATGTAGCGCCAGATCGAGCATCGCGGTTACGGCGTAGCGTCCTTTGGTAGTCAATCGCATCGGTTCGCACCAAGCATCAAAGTTTGGAGCAAGTATGCAATACCCGAGTGTTTAGATCAACTATAAGCCTGATCAATTCACTCAACCTTTGCCATCGCCCCTCACCTTGACCCGCCAGTCCGATAACGGCGCGACATCATACCAGCTCGTCCCCGAGTCGCCCATCAAGTGCGGGGCGCCTCGCCATCCTCCTTGAGCTCGGCAAAATCCTCCTCACGCAGTTCGGGCATTTTCTTCGCGTAATAATCACTACCCAGTGCCGTGAGCGCCTCGCACATACCCTCCATGCGCTCCTCAACCGCCTGCACATGATCAAGCAATTGCCCAATGGCTCGCGCGACCGGATCAGGCATGTCCTCACTGACACCATAGGCATCGAAACCAATCTTCTCGGCAATCGCCTTACGCTTGGCTTCCTGCGCCTCATCGGACTTGACGATGATCTTGCCTGGAATGCCCACCGCGGTCGCACCCGCCGGAACCGCACGGGTCACAACGGCATTCGAGCCAACCTTGGCGCCGGCACCAACAGTGAACGGCCCGAGAATCTTCGCACCAGCACCGACAATCACGCCGTCCTCAAGCGTCGGATGGCGCTTACCCTTGTTCCAACTGGTGCCACCCAGGGTAACTCCGTGGTAGAGCGTCACGTCATCGCCAATCTCCGCCGTCTCACCGATAACGATACCCATGCCATGATCGATGAAAAAACGCCGACCGATCTGTGCGCCGGGATGGATCTCGATGCCGGTGAGCCAGCGCCCCAGATTGGAGTTCATCCGCGCCAGCCACTTGCAATCACGCCGCCAGAGCCAATGCGACAACCGGTGGAACCAGATCGCATGCAGTCCCGGGTAGCAGGTCAACACCTCGAATGCGTTGCGCGCCGCGGGATCGCGATGGAATACGCTCTGGATATCTTCGCGCATGCGTTCGAACATCAATCTTGTCTCCGCTTGTGAGGCTCGCCGCGAACGGCCTTCTGGGTCTCGGTGAGGATGCCTCGCAGTATGTTCATCTCAAGCTTGCTGATAGCACTGCGGCCGTAGAGTCGACGCAGCCGAGGCATCAGATGTCGCGGCTTGGCCGGATCGAGAAAACCGATCTCAATCAGTGTCTGCTCGAGGTGCCCGTAATAATGTTCCAACTCATCAGCCGTAACCGGCTGGGCATTGAGCAGCGAAGTGGTCTCCAGCTTCTCCTGCTTGCTCGGCTGGTCGTGCGCCGCCAGCCAGGCCATGCGTACCTCGTAGGCAAGAACCTGCACGGCCGCCGCCAGATTCAGAGAGCTGAACTGCGGATCGGAAGGAATGTGCACATGAAAATGGCAGCGCTGTAGTTCTTCGTTGGTCAGTCCCGCATATTCGCGGCCAAACACCAGCGCCACCTCGCCACCCTGCTCCGCCTGCCGGATGCAGGTAGCGCCCGACTCGCGCGGATCCAGCAAAGGCCAGGGAATGCGCCGATCCCGCGCACTGGTGCCCAGCACCACACTGCACCCCACCAGCGCCTCCTCGAGCGTTCCGACCACCCGCACCGCATCAAGAATATCGGTTGCCCCCGAAGCCCGCGCAACGGCCTCGGAGCTGGGAAACTCAACGGGATCGACCAGTACCAACCGAGACAACCCCATGTTCTTCATTGCTCGGGCGGCACCGCCGATATTGCCCGGATGACTGGTATTGACCAGCACCACGCGAATGTTCTGAAGCGACACTTGTTCTTCTCGGCCAGAAAGCGGACCGAAATCTTACAGGAACCACCCCGCTCTTCGCCATTAACCATCGGAGCACGCAACATGTGCGGAACCCTTTCTGCTAGAATTGCCGGCTTTCTTTAAACGACCAGGTATTTGATCGATGCAGCCCATGCTGAATATCGCGCTGCGCGCCGCCCGCAGCGCCGGCGAACTGATTCTTCGTTCCACCGAGCGCCTGGACGTGATCTCGGTAAATGAGAAAGACGCGAAGGATTATGTCACCGAGATCGACCGCGCCGCCGAACAACTGATTGTGACCGCGCTGCGCAAGGCGTACCCCAATCACGGCATCCTCGGCGAGGAAAGCGGACTCTCGCAGGGCTCCGGAGAGGGTGCCGATTACCTATGGATCATCGATCCGCTGGATGGCACCACCAACTTCATCCGCGGCGTTCCACACTATGCTGTGAGCATTGCGTGCAAATACCGCGGTCGCCTTGAGCATGCGGTAGTGCTCGACCCGGTTCGCCAAGAAGAATTCACCGCCAGCCGTGGCCGTGGTACAGCGCTCAATGGGCGGCGCCTGCGCGTCGGCTCGCGCAAGAGTCTCGAAGGCGCACTGCTGGGTACCGGCTTTCCGTTCCGCGACGGGCAGATGGATAACCTGGACGCCTATCTCGGCATGTTCCGCAGCCTGACAGGCCAGACCGCCGGCATCCGTCGCGCCGGCGCTGCGAGCCTGGACCTGGCGTATGTCGCAGCCGGTCGTTACGACGCCTTCTGGGAGTTCGGCCTTTCGGAATGGGACATGGCTGCCGGTGCACTGCTGATCCAGGAGGCTGGCGGCCTGGTCAGCGACTTCAGCGGCAGTCACGACTTCCTCGAGAAAGGACAGATCGTTGCAGGTAATACCAAGTGCTTCAAGGCAGTGCTGACTGCGATTCAGCCACACCTCACACCATCGCTGAAACGCTAAAGGCTCGACAGAAACAAAAAAACGCCCTGAGGGGCGTTTTTTTGTTTGAAGCGAGAAAAGCCTACTGCTGCGCCAACACCAACTGGCCATCTTGTACCGGAATCCGATTACCGGGGTCACGATCCATCCGCACAGTACCGATCTTGCCGTCCAGATCGTACTTGACCTCATAACCAACGATCTTGTCGTGAGTATCAGTCACGGTGCTACAGCGGGTTTCCGTGGTGGTGTAGGTGTCGTTGGCCTGCATGCGCCCCTGCACCTGATTACCGGCATAACCGCCACCCACCGCACCCGCGACCGTTGCGATCTTCTTGCCGCTGCCGCCGCCAACCTGATTGCCGAGAAGCCCCCCGACTACAGCCCCCACTGCGGTGCCCGCAATCCGATGCTGGTCCTGCACCGGCTTCTGCCGGGTAACAGTCACATCCTTGCAGACCTCACGCGGAGTCTTGATGACTTCCTTCACGGGCTCTACCCCAAGCACCTCGGCGAATGCCGGGCCGCGATCGACCAGCGTATAAGTGGCGAATGCACCGCCGGCGGTAACGACTACGGCTCCCAGAACCGCTCCCACCATCATTGACTTGTTCACTGCATCTTCCTTCTTCCGACGGGCAAGGCCCCGCTGCGCCCTTAGGCAACCAAACCCGCCAGAAGTTCGATGCCTCAGGGGCGCTCGTCAGCCTCCTCCACAACCGGCGGAATCAGATCCTCACGGGTCAGCTTCAGCCAGACCAGGAGCATACTGGCGATATAGATCGAGGAATAAGTGCCCGCCCCGACGCCAATCATCAGCGCCAGCGAGAAGCCCCAGAGGTTCTCGCCACCGAACACCATCAACGCCGCAACCGCCAGCAATGTGGACACGGATGTCGCCAGCGTACGCAGCAGGGTCTGAGTTGTGGAGATATTGATGTTCTCGATCAGCTCAGTCTTGCGCAACAGTCGGAAATTCTCCCGAATACGGTCAAAGATCACGATGGTATCGTTGAGCGAGTAACCGATCACCGCCAGCACGGCCGCCAACACTGTCAGATCGAAGGATATTTCGAAGAACGAGAAGACGCCCAGCACCACAATCACGTCATGGAACAGCGATAGCACGGCACCAAAGCCAAACTTCCACTGGAAGCGGAACGCCACGTAGACCAGGATTCCACCCAGCGCCAGCAGCATACCCAGGCCGCCCTGGTCGCGTAGCTCCTCACCCACCGACGGGCCAACAAACTCCGCGCGCTTAACGAGGATCTCGCCACCGGCATTCTGGCCACGCAGCGCCGCGGCGATATGCTCGCCCAGCAACGGATCGTCACCAGGCATCCGGATCAGCACATCGGTAGTGGCGCCAAAACTCTGCACCAGCGCATTCTCGAAGCCGCCTTCGGCCAACTGGACACGTATCTGATCCAGAGGAACCGGATTCTCATAGGTCAATTCGACCAGGGTGCCGCCGGTGAAATCCAGACCGAAATTCAGGCCCTTCACCGCCAGGCTGGCCAATGAGGCAACGGTCAGCAACATCGTCAGAACGAAGGCCAGTTGACGCACCGCCATGAAATTGATTACGCGTTTCATCGTGCTAGCCCCTTAAATCCACAGCTTCTTGAGATCGCGGCCACCATAGATCAGGTTGACCATGGCACGAGTCACGATAACCGCCGTGAACATTGACGTCAGAATGCCGAGCGACAGCGTGACCGCAAACCCCTTGATCGGCCCGGTGCCCATGGCGAAGAGAATGCCACCCACCAAGAGCGTGGTGAGGTTGCCGTCGACGATGGCGGAAAGCGCACGATCGAAACCCTCGTGAATGGCCCGCTGTATCGACATACCGTTCTGAATCTCCTCACGTATCCGCGAGAAGATCAGCACGTTGGCATCCACCGCCATGCCCATGGTCAGCACGATACCGGCGATACCCGGCAGGGTCAGCGTCGCACCCAACAGCGACATCAGAGCCGTCAACGCCACCATGTTGAACAGCAGTGCTGCAGTTGCCAGCAGCCCGAAGACCTTGTAGATCAGCACCACGAAGATCGCGACGAACAGGAAGCCCCACAGCGCCGCCTGGATGCCCAGCGTGATGTTCTCGGCACCCAGGCTCGGACCGATAGTGCGCTCCTCGGCAAAGTACATCGGCGCCGCGAGACCACCGGCACGGAGCAACAATGCCAGCTCGGAGGACTCACCCTGGCCATCGAGCCCGGTGATACGAAACTGACTGCCAAGCGGCGACTGAATGGTCGCCAGGCTGATGATTTTCTTTTCCTCCTGAAAGGTCTCTATTCGCTCTTCCTGCTCGACGCCATCGACCATCCGCTTCACGTAACGCGTTTGCGGCCGCTGCTCGATGAAGACAACCGCCATACTGCGACCGACATTGTTGCGTGTGGCCCGGTTCATCAGCTCGCCGCCGTGCCCATCCAGCCGGATATTCACTTGCGGACGACCATTCTCGTCATAACTGGCCTGGGCATCGGTGACCTGATCGCCGGTGATGATCAGCGTGCGTTCCAGCTGCGCAGGCGGACGACCTTCCTGGCGAAACTCGAAGGTCTCGGTGGTCGCGCGCGCGGCATCCGCTTCGGCCGCCAACCGGAACTCCAAGTTGGCGGTCTTACCGAGAATACGCTTGGCCTCGGCAGTATCCTGCACGCCCGGCAGCTCGACCACGATACGGTTGGCCCCCTGACGCTGCACCAGCGGCTCTGAAACGCCCAGCTCATTGACCCGGTTACGGACCGTAGTGAGGTTCTGCTTGATGGAATATTCGCGAATTTCCGCCAGCTTCGCCTCGGTGAGGGCCAGGCGCAGCACCTGCTGGCCATTGCGCTCACTGGAGGTGATCTCAAAATCGTTGAAGTTCTTGCGGATCAACGCCTGGGCAGAGGACAGCGTGGCCTGATCGGCAAAGCCCAGCTGCACGGCAATGCCCTGGGTCGGCAGACTGCGATAGCGAACACGCTCCTTGCGCAGCAGGCTCTTGACCTCGCCCTCGTGGACATTCAGGCGCGTTTCGATGGCCTTGTCCATATCCACTTCGAGCAGGAAGTGCACACCACCGGACAGGTCAAGGCCGAGTTTCATCGGGCTCGCGCCGAGATTGCGTAACCAGTCGGGCGTGGTCGGTGCAAGGTTGAGAGCAACGACATAGGCGTCGCCAAGGGCACGGCGAATCACGTCCTTCGCCGGCAGTTGATCGTCCTGATGCATCAGCCGCAACAGGCCGCCGCGACCCTGGTCGTCCAGTGAAGCCTCCTTGACCTCGATCCCGGCCTCTTCGAGCGCTGCACCGGCCCGACTCAGGTCAGCCTCGGTCACGTTCAGCGAAGTGGTCGCGCCGGTGATCTGGACAGCCGGGTCATCGGGATAGAGATTGGGCGCCGAATAGATGCAGGCAACCGCCAGCACCACCAGTATCAGCAGGTATTTCCAGAGAGGGAATCTATTGAGCATGACGCAGCCCGTCTAATGACGCGGGGCGCCTTGCGCGCCCCGTCGTTGGTATTGAAGTATGAAGTCAGCTCAGATGGCCTTCAGGGTACCCTTTGGCAGGGTCGCGGCAATCGCTACTTTCTGGAACTTCAGTTCGACGTTATCGGAAACCTCGATTACGACAAAGTCATCGGCCACTTTGGTGACCTTGCCGGCGATGCCGCCCGAGGTGACCACTTCGTCACCCTTCTGTAGGCCACCGATCAGGTTCTTGTGCTCTTTGGCTCGCTTGGCCTGGGGACGCCAGATCATCAGGTAGAAGATGACCAGGAAGCCAACCAGAAACAGCCACTCGAAGCCGCTGCCGGCGGGGCCAGCGGCAGCCTCTTGGGCGTAGGCGGCGGGAATCAGAAAGCTCATGTAGCACTCCTGTTGCAGAGATTGGATTTTTCTAGAATTTCGTCATGCGAGCGGTGGCGTTGGCAGGCCGCGTCTTGCATAGAAGGCATCGACAAAGGCCGCCAATGTACCTTGTTGAATAGCCTGGCGTAAACCGGCCATCAAACGTTGGTAATGCCGCAGGTTGTGGATTGTATTCAACATGCTGCCCAGCATTTCGCCACATTTGTCCAAATGGTGCAGATAGGCGCGGGAGAAGTGTTTACAGGTGTAACAATCACAACCCGGCTCCAGCGGCGAGTCATCATGACGATGCACCGCGTTGCGGATCTTCACCACCCCGGTATCGGTGAACAGGTGGCCATTGCGGGCGTTGCGGGTCGGCATCACGCAATCGAACATATCCACACCACGCCGCACCCCCTCGACCAGATCTTCCGGTTTGCCGACGCCCATGAGATAGCGCGGTTTGTCGGCCGGCATCTGCGACGGCAGGAAATCCAGCACCCGAATCATCTCCTCCTTCGGCTCGCCCACCGACAGCCCGCCGATCGCCAGGCCGTCGAAGCCGATCTCGCACAACCCTTCCAGCGAACGCATGCGCAGTGATTCGTGCATACCGCCCTGGACGATGCCGAACAGCGCCGCAACACTATCACCATGCGCCTCCTTGGAACGCTTGGCCCAGCGCAGCGACAATTCCATGGAGCGCCGCGCCACCTCTTCGTCGGCCGGATAAGGCGTGCATTCATCGAAGATCATCACGATATCGGAGCCCAGGTCGCGCTGGACCTGCATCGACTCCTCCGGCCCCATGAAAACCTTGGCGCCATCGACCGGCGAGGCGAAGTAGACGCCCTCCTCCTTGATCTTGCGCATCGCTCCCAGACTGAACACTTGGAAGCCGCCCGAGTCGGTCAGAATCGGTCCTTTCCATTGCATGAAATCGTGCAGGTCGCCGTGCGCCCTGATCACCTCGGTACCAGGGCGCAGCCACAGGTGGAAGGTGTTGCCAAGAATGATCTCGGCACCAATTTCCTCCACATCACGCGGCAACATGCCCTTGACCGTTCCGTAGGTACCCACCGGCATGAACGCCGGCGTCTCCACCACTCCACGCGGGAAGGTCAGACGTCCGCGCCGGGCCCTACCATCGGTGGCGAGCAGTTCGAAGGACATATGGCAGGTACGACTCATGGGGTTTCCTCGGGGCCGCGCGGGGCCGGGTTGCGCGTAATGAACATGGCATCGCCATAGCTGAAGAAACGATAATCCTCGGCGACGGCTTCGGTATAGGCCGCCATGGTTTCCGGGTATCCGGCGAACGCCGAGACCAGCATCAGCAGGGTCGATTCGGGCAGATGGAAGTTGGTCACCAGGGCATCCACCACATGGAAGGGCCTACCCGGATAGATAAAGATATCGGTATCGCCACTGAAGGGCCTGAGCGTGCCGTCACGCGCCGCACTCTCCAGCGAACGCACGCTGGTGGTGCCTACCGCGATGACGCGCCCGCCCCGTTTACGGCAAGCCGCGACCGCATCGACCACATCCTGGCCGACCTCCAGCCACTCGCTGTGCATGTGATGCTCTTCGATACGCTCGACACGCACCGGCTGGAAGGTACCCGCACCCACGTGCAGCGTAACGAAGGCCGTTTTCACGCCTTTTTCGCGCAACGCAGCCAGCAGAGCATCATCGAAATGCAGACCCGCCGTGGGCGCCGCGACTGCACCAGCGCGTTGGGCATAGACGGTCTGGTAGCGTTCGCGATCGGCGCTGTCGTCCGGCCTGTCTATATAAGGTGGCAACGGCATGTGGCCGACACGCTCCAAGAGCGACAACACCTCCTCGGCAAACTGCAGCTCAAATAGCGCATCGTGGCGAGCCAGCATCAGCGCCTCGCCACCACCGTCGAGATGGATCTTCGTACCAGGCTTCGGCGATTTACTCGAGCGCACATGAGCCAGCACGCGATGGCTATCCAGCACTCGCTCGACCAGTACTTCGAGCTTACCACCAGTATCCTTCTGGCCGAACAGGCGCGCCGGAATCACACGGGTATTATTGAACACCATCAGGTCGCCGGGACGCACGTATTCAAGCAGATCGACGAAGCGGCGATGAGCGAGCTGCCCGGTCGCGCCATCGAGCACCAGCAGCCGACTGGCGCGGCGCTCGGCGAGCGGATGACGGGCGATGAGTGAATCAGGCAACTCAAAGGAAAAAGCGGAGACGTGCATCAGCAGCTGATCGGTCGAAGCGCAAGGGGCGCAAAGCTTAGCGGAAACGCCGCAATCTGACCACGCCAGACGATTGACCGACCCGCTTCGCATCCCTATACTGCGCCGCCACTGTGCCTCGATGGCGGAATCGGTAGACGCAGCGGATTCAAAATCCGCCGTTGGTAACAACGTGAGAGTTCGAGTCTCTCTCGAGGCACCATCATCACCTCAACGAATCAGCGTATTCGTCGAGCGCCGAATGCTCATCAAGTTCGGCATCGCTTCAAACAGGACCCTGCACGACACCGCTCGGCTTGGCGATCCTCGCAGCACCCGAATCGGCGGCTCGAAGCCCGTGCCATCAGGGCCGATACCAGGCTCCACAGCTTCACCTCCGACGGCCCCGACCGTCCACATCGCGCCGAAAAGCGCCGCCTGAACCGGGCAAATTCTATGACTCCGAGGGGTTGGAACTCCTAGCGAGTTATCGTAGAGTGTGCCCACTGTGTTTGCATGGGTCGCTGTTGAATCGTGACCTGATGCAGTAGATCATCCGATCCGCTACATCCCGCTCGACTACTCCTTGCAACCAGTTCCCGCTCCTGCCGCGCAGGCGCGCTTCTACTATTGAGCTTCAAGGATACAAAGACATGTCGAATCGTCAGAACGGTACCGTCAAGTGGTTTAACGACGAGAAAGGTTTTGGTTTCATCACTCCCGAGAGCGGTCCGGATCTGTTCGTGCACTTCCGCGCGATCGAAGGCAATGGCTTCAAGAGCCTGAAAGAAGGCCAGAAAGTCAGCTTCATCGCTGTGCAAGGTCAAAAGGGCATGCAGGCTGACCAGGTTCAAATCCAGGAATAAGCCGCCGCTCCGAAAAGCCCCTGATGGCAACATCAGGGGCTTTTTTATGCGCGCGTTCCGCAGAAATTAGTGACGCTTCGCTCGCGACTCGCACCGAAACACCAACAAACCCTAGAATACGCGCCTGCCCCACAAACGAGTGTCCCGATGCGCAAACCTCTGCTGAACCCACAGGGTCAATTCCCCGCCGCAGGTCTGTTCCGCAGACTCGCTGCCATGTTCTACGACCTGCTGCTTTCAGTCGCACTGATGATGGTGGTGACCCTGCTCTATCAGCAAGTCGTGCTTCGCCTGCTGTATGGCAGCGAAGGCCTCAAGGCCCTTTCCGAAAGCGGCGGCCTGGATATCGACCCGATTCTTTCGACGCTACTGCTGTTCAGCCTGTTCGGCTTCTTCGCCAAGTTCTGGACCCATACCGGCCAGACACTCGGCATGCAAGTCTGGGGCATTCGCGTACAGAATGCCGACGGCAGCGCCATCGACCTGTGGCAGGCGCTGCTGCGCTTCCTGATCGCGATCCCGTCCTGGCTGATTCTCGGCCTGGGTTACTGGTGGATGCTCTGGGACAAGCAGCAACGTACCTGGCATGACATCTACTCGGAGACCCTAGTAGTTCGTCTGCCGAAGAACGTGCACAAGAAATGATGGGCGGCAAAACGCTTGAGATCCCTCAAGTAACGGCGCAGCCGAGAGGCTCTACATGGTGTGCGTCGGGCGATCAGACTTCAGCGCACCAGCCAGGTAGGTTTCAATCTTGTTGCGTGCCGTCGAATCCCCTTCATTGAACTGCACGCCCACACCTGCAGCGCGGTTGCCCTGAGCACCCCTGGGGGTGATCCAGACGACCTTGCCGGCCACCGGAATCTTCTCTGGCTCATCCATCAGGTTCAGCAGCATGAACACTTCATCACCAAGCTTGTAGCTCTTGTTGGTGGGAATGAACAACCCGCCATGCTTGATGAAGGGCATGAACGCAGCGTACAGCACGGACTTGTCCTTGATCGTCAAGGACAGGATGCCATTACGCGGACCGAGATTTGCAGGCAGGCTCATGCGAGGTTCCTAGGGTCTGTTCGGAAGGAGTCTACCGTGACCCGGGAGGCTTGCCCACTGCACCAGCAGCGCTTCGAGAAGCAAGACACGGTTGAGATTGGCTTTACCCAGCACTTTCTGACGATGGGCCAGCAGCCACTCCTGCAAAGCCAGCACTTTCGCCGGTGAGGACCTCTGCGCCAGGTACTGCACCACTTTCTGCATGTCCGCCGCCCCTGCCGCCGCCGCATCACCCGCCATCTGGCAGCACAGGATCAGATGAGCCCACTGGCAAAACCAATCGAACAACAGTGGAAGCGGCAGCGCATTCCAGCCTTCAGCCAGTTGACTCGGCGATTGCTGCTGTTTGTGCAACTGCTTGATACCTTCGACGACCTGAGCGCGCATCTGCAATGCACCCGCCCCATGCAACTGCAAGGCAGCCAGGGGCGAGCCGGCCGCCAGAGCCAGAAGCTCCTCCCTACTTTCCTCCGGCAAGTCCGGCAGCCTATCCGACAGCCAGTCCAGACTCTGCTGCCGCTCGGGCAGTGGGCAGGCCTGCTGCACACAACGGCTCTTGAGCGTAGGCAGAAGACGGCTGGGCTGGTGACTCACCAGCAGCAGCACCGTATTGCCGGCAGGCTCTTCCAAGCTCTTGAGCAAGGCGTTGGCGGCATTGATATTCATCGCCTCAGCCGGCTCCAGCAACACCACTTTGCGCCCGCCCAGCTGTGCGGTCTGGGTAATGAAGTCAACCAGATCGCGCACCTGATCGACACGAATCGCCTTGTCGACCTCCTCGGGCTCAAGGATGTAATGATCGGGGTGGGTCTGCGCGGTCAGCAACTGACAACCCCTACAGGCGCCACAGGCACCCTCCAGCGAAGGGCGCTGGCAAAGCAGAAGCGCCATCAATCGCTCGGCGAAGTTCCGCTTACCGATACCCATGGGCCCATGCAAGAGATAGGCATGGGCATGCTGCTGCCGACCGGCGAGTAACTGCCAGAGCCCGGCCTGCCAGGCGAGAATGCCGTCAGCCACGCGCACGCTCCAGCAACTCCGGCAGCAGTGCCTGCAAGCGCTGCTGCACGACCTCCAGCGGCATCCCCGCATCGATCACCCGGTAGCGATGCGGCGCCTGCCCTGCACGCTCGAGATAGGCATTGCGCACCGACTCGAAGAACCTCAGCCCTTCCTGCTCAAAACGATCCAGGCGCCCTCGCGCCGCGGCGCGACTCAGGCCGATCTCGACGGGAAGGTCGAAGATCAGCGTGAGATCGGGGCGAAGCTCGCCCTGCACGAAGGTTTCGAGTTGCTCGATGCGCTGAAAGGACAACCCGCGGCCACCACCCTGATAGGCATAAGTCGCATCGGTAAAACGATCACAGAGCACCAGCGCACCACGCGCCAGAGCCGGTCGGATAACCCGCTCCAGATGCTGCGCGCGAGCAGCGAAGACCAGCAATAGCTCGGTGTCGCTGCACATGGGCTCGTCGCTCGGCGCCAGCAGCAATTCACGAATCTGCTCGGCCAGGGGCGTGCCGCCCGGCTCTCGGGTCAGCAAGACTTCCTGCCCACGCTCGCGCAGCCGCTCGGCCAGATACTCGCGGTTGGTACTTTTGCCCGCGCCTTCCGGGCCTTCCAAGGTAATGAAGAGTCCGCTCACTGGGCTGTCTCGCTTGGCGTCGGCAATTGTCGGGGAGGCGGACTGGAGCGGTAATCCGCTCGCCGCTTGAGCTGATATTCACGTACGGCGCGATTATGCTCGGCCAGGGTATTACTGAACACATGACTGCCGTCGCCGCGGGCGACAAAATACAAACTCTTGCCCTCGGCCGGATGCAGCGCGGCATGAATCGCCTCCCGCCCGACCATGGCGATCGGCGTTGGCGGCAGCCCGGCCTGGGTATAGGTGTTATAGGGCGTCGGTCGACGCAGGTCGTTGCGAGTGATTTTTCCACGGTAGCGCTCACCCATGCCGTAGATCACAGTAGGATCGGTCTGCAGCAACATGCCGCGCGCGAGCCTGCGCACGAAAACGCCAGCAATCTCGCCGCGCTCATGGGGTACACCGGTTTCCTTCTCGATGATCGACGCCATGATCAGCGCCTGGTAGGCATCCTTGTAGGGCAGACCCTTGTCGCGCTGCTCCCACTCTTCGGCGAGCACGGCCTGCAGCCGCGCAAAGGCCCGCTGGAGCAGTTCGAGATCAGTGACTCCACGTGTATAGCGGTAGGTATCGGGAAAGAATCGCCCCTCCGGATGCAGGCCAGCCTGCTCCAACCGCGCCATGACTTCCTCATCGGAAAGTCCCTGCAGGGTCTGCTGCAACTTCGGCTGTGCTGCCAGCGCCCTACGCAGTTGGCGGAAATTCCAGCCCTCGACAAGCGTCAGGCTGTACTGAACGACCTCGGCCTTTTGCCATAGGGTGATCATGTCACGAGCAGTCATGCCTGGCGTCAGTCGATACTCCCCACTGTGCAGCGCTTGTTCCGCAAGATTCATCCGCCAGTACAGCCGCAGCCAGAGCGAATCCTGAAGCAGCCCCTCCGCTTCCAACTGGCGGAGCAGGCCGCCGGGCGTGTCACCGGACTGAACGTCGAGCAAACGAACCTGATCCAGCGCCAGCGGCTGCTCGAGCACCGAGTGCTGCTTCCAGGCAGCCAGACCCGCTGCCACCACCATGAGCAGCACCGCACAAAAGAGTAACGACAACAGCTTGCGAATCACGAATTACCTGACAGTTCGACTAGACGACTCTGAAGTTTACGGGTGAGCGGACCCGCCGACCAGCGATGCTCCATCAAGCCCCGTACTGGCCAGATACCGAAAAGACTGTTGCAGAGAAATACCTCGTCGGCGCACAGCAGTTGCTCGAAATCGATGTCCTGCACCTGAACTGCCAGTTGCAACTGCCGGGCCTGCTCGATGATCTCCGCGCGCATGACTCCGGCCACACCGCAACGATGCAATGCCGGCGTCGACAACCGGCCGTCGCGCACCAGGAAAATATTGCTGAAGACGCCTTCGACCACCCGTCCCGACATATCCCTCATCAGGCCTTCGGCAAATGCCGGATCCTGCCACTCTGCTCTGGCCAGAACCTGTTCGAGACGATTGAGGTGTTTCAGCCCGGCAAGACGGGGCTGCTCGGCCAGGCGCGTAGCACAGGCGAACAGATGCACACCCTGTTCGGCATTCTCGATGGGATAGGTCGGCGCGGGGGAGCCGAGCAGCACGCGCCTCGGAGCATAGCCACGGGGAATGGCGTAGGCCCTCTCCCCTTCACCGCGGGTAATGATCAACTTGGCGACACCATCGCCCAGGACAGCGCTGAAGGCTAGGATCTCCGCACTCAGCGCGGGCAGGTCACAGGCAAGACCCAGGCGCTGGCAACCATCCTGCAAGCGTTGCAAATGACGCTCGATCAATTGTGGTCGAGCGAAGCGGACCCGGATCGTCTCGAACAACCCGTCACCGTAGGCTAGCCCGCGATCGTGGACAGACAACCCCGGAGCAGGCTTGCCGTCCACCCAGCTCAGTTTCACTCGGCGAACCGACGGAACACCAGCGAGCCGTTGGTGCCGCCGAAGCCGAAGGAGTTCGATATAACCGCATCGATGGCTTTCGGCTTGGCCTGCAACGCCACGAAATCGAGATCACAACCTTCGTCCGGCTCTTCCAGATTGATGGTCGGCGGTGCGACCTGATCGCGAATGGCGAGGATACTGAAAATCGCCTCAACGGCCCCCGCCGCACCCAGCAGATGACCCACCATGGACTTGGTCGAACTCACCGACAACTCGTAGGCATGATCACCAAAAACCGTCTTGATCGCTGCCGCTTCGGCCTTGTCGCCCGCCGGCGTGGAGGTGCCATGGGCGTTGATGTACTGGATCTGGTCGGCATTCAACTGGGCATCACGCAAGGCATTGCGGATGCAGCGCATGGCGCCGGCTCCGTCTTCGGGTGGCGACGTCATGTGGAATGCATCGGCACTCATACCGAAACCGATCAGTTCGGCGTAGATGGTCGCACCACGCGCCTTGGCATGCTCCAGCTCCTCGAGCACCAACGCACCAGCGCCGTCGGACAGCACAAAACCGTCACGCCCCCTGTCCCAGGGGCGACTCGCGGCTGCCGGGTCGTCATTGCGCGTGGACAAGGCACGGGCGGCAGCGAAACCACCGATCCCCAGACCGCTGGCAGCCATTTCCGAGCCACCGGCGATCATCACATCCGCCTCGCCGTAGGCGATGTTGCGAGCAGCCATGCCGATGCAATGCGTACCGGTGGTACAGGCGGTGGCGATGGCATAATTCGGCCCCTGCAGTCCCAAATGAATCGACAGGAAGCCAGAGATCATATTGATGATCGAGCCTGGCACGAAGAACGGAGAAATGCGCCGCGGACCTTGCTCGAACAGCGATCGGCAACTGTTCTCGATATTCGTCAGCCCACCAATCCCGGAACCCATGGCAACGCCGATCCGCTCCCGATTCTCATCAGTGACTTCCAGGCCGGAATCGCGCACGGCCTGGAAACTGGCCGCCAGGCCGTACTGAATGAACAGGTCCAGCTTGCGCGCTTCCTTGGCCGGGAGATACTCCTCGACATCGAAGTCTTTGACCGATCCACCAAAACGGGTAGAGAAGGCGGATAGATCCATGTGCTCGATCAGGCCGATACCACTACGGCCGGCGAGAATCCCCTGCCAGCTGCTCGGCACATCGTTACCCAGTGGCGATACCATGCCCATCCCGGTAACCACGACGCGTCTACGCGACACAGCAATTCTCCTTACGTTTCGTTCGGCTCATCTCCGCCATTCGCCCGTCAGGCAGAAGAGAGAAAGCCATTGCCAAGACACCGCACAAGTGAAACCCGGCTTGCGTTTTTATGTCTAGCTCAAAGAAAAGCCGCACTACCTTGTTCAAGGCAGTGCGGCTCTACTGACTCGAAGCGAGGTTACGACTTACTGCGCGTGCGCGTTGATGTAGTCGATGGCTTCTTGAACAGTGGTGATCTTCTCGGCTTGCTCGTCCGGGATTTCGGTCTCGAATTCCTCTTCCAGAGCCATCACCAGCTCGACGGTGTCAAGGGAGTCGGCACCCAGGTCCTCAACGAAGGAAGCGCTGTTGGTGACTTCCTCTTCCTTGACGCCAAGTTGCTCGGCAACGATTTTCTTGACGCGTTCTTCGATGGTGCTCATACCTTGTTTTCACTCCTATGGAAAAATCCAGGCAGCTGGTCTGCGCGGTAGTTTATAGAAAGCGTTTTCCGCATTTCAAGCTGAAAGCGGGCAAGCATGCCCTTGCTTCCAACCTTCTGTCTATAAAAACACCGCAGTTTTATAAACGAAAAATCAGCCCTAAGACTGCAAACATGCATCGGGCGTCACATTCAGCTCATGTACATGCCGCCGTTCACCGGAACCGTAGCTCCAGTGACATAGGAAGCACCGTCAGAAGCCAGGAAAGCAACGACCTTGGCAATTTCTTCCGCCTGACCGAGACGTCCCAGAGGAATCTGCCCCAGCAATGCGTCACGCTGAGCTTCAGGCAACTCGCGCGTCATGTCTGTGTCGATGAATCCAGGCGCAACCGCATTCACGGTAATGCCTCGCGAACCCACCTCGCGCGCCAGGGCACGACTGAAACCCTCCAGCCCCGCCTTGGCCGCGGCGTAGTTTACCTGCCCGGCGTTGCCCATGGCACCAACCACCGAACCGATACTGATGATCCGCCCCCAGCGCGCCTTGGTCATTCCACGCAGAACACCCTTGGTAAGGCGATAGAGGCTGCTGAGGTTGGTGTCGATCACATCGTGCCATTCATCGTCTTTCATGCGCAGCATCAGATTGTCACGGGTGATGCCGGCATTGTTGATCAGAATCGCCGGCTGGCCGAGGTGCTGCTGGATATGTTCAAGCGTCGTGGCTACGGATTCGTCGCTGGTAACGTCCAGCACCAGTCCCGCGCCCTGAATGCCGTTGTCCTTCAGGGTTTCGGCGATGCGCTCGGCGCCGGAAGGCGACGTAGCGGTACCGATGACGATTGCGCCCTGACGACCCAACTCAAGGGCGACCGCCTGACCGATACCTCGGCTGGCACCGGTTACCAGCGCCACTTTGCCTTGCAGACTCATAATTTGCTCCTTGTTCAAACCAATGCACCGCGCGCGGCAGCAAAGGCCTCAGGGGTGTCGAGATTGTAGGTATTGATGCCCTTGACGCAACGCTTGTTCAAACCCGAAAGCACCTTGCCGGGCCCGCATTCCACGAGATCGCCGACGCCACGCTCGCTCAACGCGACCATGGACTCGACCCAGCGGACCGGGCTGTAAAGCTGCGCCAACAGGTCGCGCTTGAGCGCATCCAGATCGGCAACGACAGCGGCGCTGACGTTCTGCACCAGAGGAATCTGCGGGGCCTGCCAGGCCACCGCCGCAACCGACTCAGCGAAGCGCTCCGCGGCCGGACGCATCAGCTCGCAATGCGAAGGCACGCTTACCGGGAGCGCCATCGCGCGCTTGGCGCCTCGCACCTTGCAAGCCTCGATGGCACGCTCGACCGCTTTTGCGCTACCTGCAATCACTACCTGCCCCGGTGCATTGAAGTTGACGGCACTGACGATATCGCCTTGCGCGGCCTCACTACAGGCTGCCAGCACGTCGGCATCCTCGAGACCGAGAATGGCAGCCATTCCGCCCGCCCCCGCAGGAACTGCCTGCTGCATCAACTGCCCCCGCAACTCCACCAGCTTCACGGCCGCACCGAACGACAGGCTCTCGGCCGCGACCAGCGCGGAATACTCACCCAGGCTATGCCCCGCGACGAACGCCGGCCTCACACCTTCTTCGCTCAACCAGAGGCGCCACAACGCAATCGAGGCCGTCAGAATGGCCGGCTGTGTCTTGTCGGTCTGATTCAACTGGTCTTCCGGCCCCTCCTGGGTCAGCGCCCAGAGGTCATAGCCCAGCGCGGCCGAAGCCTCGGCGAAGGTATCTCGAACGATAGCCTGCTGCGCGCCCAGCTCTGCGAGCATACCCAGGGATTGCGAACCCTGCCCTGGAAAGACGAAAGCGAGTGATGCGGACATGAAACGACTCTCTTCTAGTTCTGTTCGTCGGGAAACGCGCCCTCGTCGCGGCGCATCGAATAGTCAGTTGGATGGCGATCCATCGGATGCGGTCACATCATCGCCTCGCTCAATGACTCGAGCGCAGACCAATCTGTGCTCGAGCCGCTCGTGCAACTGCTCCGGAAGATTGTAGCGAACATCCTGCGTGACACGTCGGATCGCCCATTTGAAGCTTTCCTTCCCCGCGCCGCCATGGCTCTTGACAACAATCCCCTGCAGCCCAAGAAAGCTGGCTCCGTTGTATTGCGCAGGCCTGAGATCAGCGCGCAACTTGCGCAACAACGGCAATGCCAGCCCACCGACCAACCGGGCAAGAAAGGATCGCTTGAACAGCAGTTCGACGCGCTCGGACACCATCTGCGCCAGCCCCTCGCTCGACTTGAGCAGGATATTGCCGACGAAGCCGTCGCAAACCGCGACGTCGACTTCACCCCGATACAGACCATCACCCTCGATGAAGCCTCTATAGTCGAGATCGGCCTGTTGCAGCAGGGCAGCTGCCTGCCTGACCTGCTGGTTACCCTTGATATCCTCAGTCCCCACATTCAGCAGGGCGACCTTGGGACGCTCCACGCCCAGTACCTGCGCCGCCACCGAGCCCATGACCGCAAACTGGTAGAGCTGTTCGGCCGTGCAATCGACATTCGCCCCCAGATCCAGCAGCAGACAGGGATTGGCTCTTGTGGGAATGGCTGTAACCATGGCAGGCCTGTCGACGCCCGGCAGGGTTTTCAGCACCTGACGGGCCAGCGCCATCAAGGCTCCGGTATTACCAGCACTGACACAGGCCTGCGCCTTGCCATCGCGCACCAGCTCCAGGGCGACCCGCATGGAAGAGCCCGGCTTGCCACGCAACGCCTGGGCAGGCCGCTCATGCATGCCAATCGCTTCATCGGCATGAACAATCTGCAGACGTGCGCGATCGATCCCCGAGTGCAGGGCGACAATTTCTTCGATAAGGGAGGATTGACCGACAAGAGTCAGATGCAGCGAGGGGATCTCAGCCAGACACTCGAGACTGGCCGGAACAATGCAGCGAGGACCGAAGTCCCCGCCCATTGCATCGATCGCGATGATCGGAGCGGACAAGACTTACTCGTCAGCGCCCTTATCGATCACTTTACGACCGCGGTAGAAACCTTCCGGGGAAACATGGTGGCGCAGATGAACTTCACCAGTGCTCTTTTCCACGGACAGGGCGTTCGGCTCGAGCGCGTCGTGCGAACGGCGCATATCGCGGGCGGAACGGGATTTTTTGTTCTGCTGAACAGCCATTTGGATCAACTCCTAAACGTTTGGGTCACGCTTTAACTGCGCCAGTACGCTGAACGGGTTGGACCGCGATACCTCGTTCTCACTCGGCTCGGGCTCATTGGGCCCAGCCGGCGGCTGGCAAATTTCAGGGTCATGGAGTGGAACAATCGGAAGAGCAAGCAATAGCTCCTCTTCAACCAGCGCCAGCAGATCCAGAGGATCCTCTCCCACTTCCAGCACATCGTAGCCCTTGGGCAGGTGCTGACTGTTCGCCCCTTCATTCACGACGGCATATTCGCACTCGCTGTGAATGGGTAGAACAACCGGCTCCAGACAACGCTGGCAAATCATCGTGACCTCAACATCCAGCTCACTGCGGATAACCACGGTATGCTGTTCGTCGCGCCCGAAATCGAAACGGGCACGCACCACACCCTTATCATCCTCGAGAGGATCGACAAGCCGCTTCAGCCCAGACAACTGCAGCTCACCCTCAAGGGCGGCCGCGCGGTCAGCGAGCTTGCGCGGATCAACGTGCGGAGGTATCGGTCCTTTCAACATAAGCGCGGCATTCTAGGGATGCGCCCCTCGACTGTCAAAGGAATTCAACCCCATAATCACGCGCCACCGACCAGCATCAGGCACCTATATATAAGGGAAGGAAAATGCGTCGACTGCTTCTCGCTTCAAGCTCGCCCTATCGACGCGACCTGCTTTCGCGCCTGCAACTGCCTTTCGACTGCTGCGCTCCGGATATCGACGAAACGGCGCATGCCAACGAGCCGGCCGAGCGCCTGGTACAACGACTTGCCGGCGCGAAAGCCCTGGCACTTGCAGCGAGCCACCCGGACCACCTGATCATCGGCTCCGACCAGGTCGCCGTACTGGGTGGTGACATACTGGGCAAGCCGCATACACTGGAGCGGGCCATGGCGCAGCTGAAAGCCTGCAGCGGTCACAGTGTCAGCTTTCTCACCGGCCTCGCATTGCTGGACAGTCGAAGCGGAAGACTACAGGTCGACTGCGTGCCCTTCACCGTGCATTTCCGGGAACTCGACGAAGCACGTATCGAGCGCTATCTGCGAGTCGAACAACCCTACGACTGTGCCGGCAGCTTCAAAGCCGAGGGCTTGGGAATCAGCCTATTCCGCTCCACCTCAGGCAGCGACGCCACCAGCCTGATCGGCCTTCCACTGATACGGCTGGTGGATATGTTGCTCGCAGAAGGCGTGCAGGTTCCCTAGCCTCGCCCGCGCGACCACACCTTACCTCAGGGTCGGCCCGGACACACCAACCAGCATCGCCAGTCGCTCGGCGACGCTCGCACCCAGCCTCTTGGTAAAACGATCCAATGGTGAATCCTTGAGGGTGAAGTCGACCATCTCTTCCTCGCCAATCACGTCCCGCGCGACATGGCTGGCACTGCCCAGACCATCGATCAGGCCCAGTTCAAGCGCCTGCTCGCCGGACCAGATCAGCCCCGAGAACAATTCCGGATGCTCGGCATACTGCAAACGGTCGCCGCGCCCCTTCTTCACGCTATCGATGAACTGCCGGTGCGTTGTGGCCAGCACTCCCCTCCAGAACTCGGTCTCCTCCCGCTTCTCGGGCTGAAAGGGATCGAGAAACGCCTTGTGCTCGCCGGAGGTATAGACACGCCGCTCGACACCCAGTTTTTCCAGGGTATCGACAAAACCGAAGGTCGCCGCAGTCACGCCTATGGAGCCCACCAGACTGGACTTGTCAGCGTAGATTTCATCCGCCGCGCTCGCGATGTAATAGGCACCCGAAGCACCAAGATCGGTAATCACCGCATACACCTTGATCGCCGGATACTCGGCGCGCAGACGACCGATCTCGTCATAAATGTAGCCGGACTGCACCGGACTTCCGCCCGGACTGTTGATCCGCAGCACCACGCCCCTAGTATTGGCATCCTCGAAAGCAGCTCGCAATGCACCCACTACCTTGTCCGCGCTCGCCGACTCCTCATCGGCGATCATGCCTCGCACGTTGATGATGGCGGTATGCCCATCACTGCTGACGGCCTTGTCGCCACCCAACTGCAGCATCGGCGTGAACAACGCCAGCGCGCCGAACAGATAGATGAAGGTCAACAGCTTGAAGAAAATCCCCCAGCGCCGGGCGCGACGCTGCTCCTGGACACCAGCAAGCAGAGTTTTTTCGAGCAGCTTCCAGCTGCTGTGCTCTTCCTTGCCCTCACCAACCGGCGCCTTCCACTCATCCGACATAATCTTCAACCTCTGCGATACTCACGGAGCCCAGCCAGTCGCCGATCTCCGAAAACTTATTCACAACCAGACGCGGAGAACACGCCAGCAACATTTCGACAGGTTGCGCGCCATAGGTGACAGCCACGCTATCCAGTCCCGCTCGATTGGCCATCTGCAGGTCGAAAATCGAATCACCGACCATCAATGCACGCTCGGGTCGCACACTGCAGTGAGCCAGGACTTCATGGATCATCAGCGGATCCGGCTTACTCGCCGCCTCATCCGCACAACGAGTGATGTCGAAGAAATCCTCCCACCCCTGCGCCGCCAACGCCCGATCGAGACCGATCCGACCTTTTCCAGTAGCTACCGCAAGGACGTGCCCGCGCTCGCGGAGTGCCTGCAAGGTCTGCGCGACACCCGGATACAGAGCCGCAGGCTCCGTCTCGAGCGCCAGATAGTGTTCACCATAAGCACGACGAAAAACCTCGACTGCCTTCGGATCCGCTACTTCGGGGTACAACGAAGCGATCGCCTCCGGCATCGCCAACCCGATGATGCCCCGCACCCGCGCCTCATCCCGCCTGGGCAGACCGCAGACATCCGCCGCCATACCAACGGATTCGACGATGCGTCCGATGGAGTCGACCAGGGTTCCATCCCAGTCGAAAATCAGTACCTCATAGTCACTCAACGAGCTTCCCCAGTGTCTGCGACCAGACCTCGTCGACCGGCGCCTCGAGATTGAGTTCGCCACCATCCGGCAACGGCACCTTCAACCCATAGGCATGCAGGAACAGCCGCTTGCCGCCCAGCTCGCGGATTTCGCGGGAAAAGTCTTCATCGCCATATTTGCTGTCGCCGGCAATGGCGTGCCCCGCATGCCGGGCATGCACTCGAATCTGGTGGGTTCGCCCGGTGACCGGCCTGGCTTCGACGAGCGTGGCGAAATCACCGAAACGTCGCAGCACGCGAAACAGGGTCAGGGCCTCCTTGCCTTCGTCGGTCACTTCCACCATGCGCTCCCCGGAGCGCAGCGTATTCTTCAACAAAGGCGCATTGACCTGCTTCTTGCCGCTTTCCCAGCGACCACGCACCAGTGCCATGTAGCGCTTGTCGACCCCGTCACCACGCAGCTCTTGGTGCAGGTGGCGGAGCATGCTGCGCTTCTTGGCGACCATCAGCAGCCCTGAGGTATCACGATCGAGGCGATGCACCAACTCCAGCTCCTTGGCATCGGGCCGCAGCTGGCGTAACGCCTCGATCACGCCATAGCTGAGGCCGCTGCCGCCATGCACGGCGATACCGGCCGGTTTGTTGAGCACGATCAACGCCTTGTCCTCGTAGACAATCGCCGCCTCCAGGCGCTCCAGCAGACCCTGCGCCAACGGCACAGGCTCGTCACGCTCGGCCAGCCGCAGCGGCGGAACGCGCACCAGGTCCCCCGCCTGCAGCTTGTACTCGGGCTTGACCCTCCCTTTATTGACCCTCACCTCACCCTTGCGCAGGATGCGGTAAATCAGGGTCTTGGGCACACCCTTGAGCTGATTGCGAAGAAAGTTGTCGATACGCTGGCCGGCAAACTCCGGCGACACCTCGAGCATTTGTACGCTGGAGGCCTGAGAAGGGGTATTGGTCATCGCGGCATGATAGCAACTCCACCGATTTGAAGCACTTGGGCATTGCTGTTATAGTCGCGAACGCCGCCAAAAGCGGCTAGGTCACGAATGCCAGCGATACCGCCATTCCGGCTCAGCAAAATGTACAGGACGTGAGGCCGTCCGACGGAACTTCCCTCTAATGCGGTGAAGCCCGAAACAAGCCTTGAAGACATGATGCGTGCCCCCGCTGGGGAATCGCGACAATCGATAACCCGCTCCTGGATTCGACGAGCGGCACCCGATTTTCAAAGTATGAGTGTTGGGTGGAGATGCACAGTCATCGGAATGCGTAGCAAAGGCTTTCACAGACGCGTCATTCCGTCCGCTACCGATGACTGATTCCTCCTCCCAAGGGTTTTTGTACGAAAGGCCAGCCCAAACGTAAGGTTAGGCAAGGCGAAAACCGGCAAGTAGGCGCAACGGCTTGTAACGAGCAGTCCAGGCCGGTTTCTATGCGCATTTCCGGTGCGCAGGCTCTTTCGTGCATTACCCCAGTAGCGCTGCTGTTCCGACAGCAAGCAGGAGATGTCGTCGCGACGCCGGCCGTACTGGCCCTACATCGCTGGACACTGGAGTGCCTTACAACCATTCCTGACTCACCTGACACCGACTGCGAGAGTCGTGTGTGCCGAACGCCGTTTCCCGATGCCATGGAAACCGACGGTACTACATGAAAAGAATGCTAATTAACGCGACTCAGCCTGAAGAGTTGCGTGTCGCACTGGTCGATGGTCAACGCCTGTTCGATCTTGATATCGAGTCCGGCGCTCGCGAGCAGAAAAAAGCCAACATCTACAAAGGCAAGATCACTCGCGTCGAACCCAGTCTGGAAGCGGCCTTCGTCGATTTCGGCTCTGACCGTCACGGCTTCCTCCCCCTCAAGGAAATTTCCCGCGAATACTTCAAGAAGACGCCCGAAGGTCGCGTGAACATCAAGGACGTCCTGAGCGAAGGCCAGGAAGTCATCGTCCAGGTCGAAAAAGAAGAGCGCGGCAACAAGGGCGCAGCCCTGACCACCTTCATCAGCCTGGCCGGCCGCTATCTGGTACTGATGCCCAACAACCCCCGTGCCGGCGGCATTTCGCGGCGCATCGAAGGCGAGGAGCGTAACGAACTGCGCGAGGCACTGAACGGCCTGAACATCCCCGCCGACATGGGCCTGATCGTTCGTACAGCCGGTCTGGGCCGATCCAGCGAAGAAATGCAGTGGGACCTCGACTACCTGCTGCAACTGTGGAGCGCAGTCAAGGAAGCCTCGGCCGAGCGCCCGGCGCCCTTCCTGATCTACCAGGAATCCAATGTCATCATCCGCGCCATCCGCGATTACCTGCGCCAGGACATCGGCGAAGTCCTGATCGACAGCGTGGAAGCCCAGAACGAAGCACTGAGCTTCATCCAGCAAGTCATGCCGCAGTACGCCAGCAAGATCAAGCTGTACGAAGACAGTGTGCCGCTGTTCAACCGCTTCCAGATCGAGAGCCAGATCGAAACCGCCTTCCAGCGTGAAGTAAAGCTGCCCTCCGGTGGCTCCTTGGTCATCGATCCGACCGAAGCACTGGTCTCCATCGACATCAACTCGGCGCGCGCCACCAAAGGCGGCGACATCGAAGAAACCGCACTGCAGACCAACCTGGAAGCCGCCGAGGAAATCGCGCGCCAGTTGCGCCTGCGCGACATCGGTGGCCTGATCGTCATCGACTTCATCGACATGACCCCGGCCAAGAACCAGCGCGCCGTGGAAGAGAAGATGCGTGAAGCGCTGGAAGCCGATCGCGCCCGCATCCAGGTCGGTCGTATCTCGCGCTTCGGCCTGCTGGAGATGTCCCGCCAGCGCCTGCGTCCATCACTTGGAGAAACCAGCGGCATCGTCTGCCCGCGCTGTAATGGCCAAGGCATCATCCGTGACGTCGAGTCGCTGTCGCTGGCGATTCTGCGCCTGATCGAGGAAGAAGCCCTCAAGGACCGCACCGCTGAAGTCCGCGCCCGCGTGCCCTTCCAGGTCGCCGCCTTCCTGCTCAATGAAAAGCGCAACGCCATCACCAAGATCGAACTGCGCACCCGCGCACGGATCTTCATCCTGCCGGATGACCATCTGGAAACACCGCACTTCGAAGTGCAGCGCCTGCGTGACGACAGCCCGGAAATCATGGCCGGCCAAGCCAGCTACGAGATGAGCCAGACCGAAGCCGAAGACGTTCAGCCGGCGGCCTCGACCCGTACGCTGGTTCGCCAGGAAGCGGCCGTGAAGACCGCACCGCAACGCACTGCACCGGTCCCCGCTCCCGCACCCACCAGCAACGCAACACCAGCCGCGCAGGAACCCAGCCTGTTCAAGGGTCTGGTCAAGTCGCTGGTCGGCCTGTTCGCCGGAAAGACGGAAGCACCCGCCGCGGAAGTCGAGAAGAAAACCTCCAGCAGCCGCGCACCGCGTAACGACGAACGCCGCAGTGGTCGCCAGCAAAACCGCCGCCGTGATACCCGAGGCGCTCGCGACGAGGAGCGCAAGCCGCGGGAAGAACGCGCACCTCGTGCCGAACGCCAGCCACGCGAGGAGCGTGCCCCGCGCGAGGAACGTCAGCCGCGTCAACGCGAAGAGCGCAAGCCACGTGAGCAGCTCGAAACGAACGACGCCCAGCCACAAGCCCGCCGCGAACGCGCACCCCGCGAGGAGCGTCAGCCACGCGAAGAGCGCAAGCGTGAACTGCGCGCGCCCCTCGATGAGGTCGTCGATAACACACAGGCGCCTAGCGAAGAAAGCGTCGAGCGCAAGCCTCGTCAGCCGCGTGAGGAACGCAAGCCGCGTAACGAGCAGAACCTGAACGAAGAAGTGCAGCAGACGGAAGAAGCGGCCGAAAGCGCTCAGAACGATCAGGATTCAGCCGAAGGCGGTGATCGTCCGCGGCGCCGCTCGCGTGGCCAGCGTCGCCGCAGCAACCGTCGTGATCGTCAGCGCGATGCCAACGGCAACGAGATCGAAGGCGAAAACGATGCAGAAGGCGTGACAAATGCAGTCAGCGAGAGCAACGCACCCGTCAAGTCCGAGCAGGTAGCCATCGCCGCGACTGCCGCAGCGCTTGCAGCCAACACGGCCAATACCGAGCCAACCACTGAGGCCCCGGTAGTCGAAGCCGAGCCAGTGGTAGAGGCACCGACCGAGACGATCCAGGAGACGGTGACAACAGCACCGATTGAACAGACCAAGCCTGAAGCAGCGGCAGAAGAGTCCGCCGCAGCGATCCCGGCTGTCCAGGCACCGGCACAAGAACCGGCACCGAACGAGCCTGCAGTTGAGACCCTCGAGGCACCAGTGGCTGCTACTGTCGAACCTGCGATCGTCGAGCCGGCGCCCGTAGCGCCAGCCCAGCCTGCTGCTCCGGTATCGGGACTGACACCTTCGGGTCGTGCTCCAAACGATCCACGCGAAGTACGTCGCCGTCGCCGCGAGGAAGAACGCCTGGCCAAGGAAGCCGCTGAAGCCGAAGCCAAGGCCGCCGCTGCCGCCACCGAGACGCCGGCCGAAGTTGCGCAGCCGCTGGCCAGTCCGGAAATCGTCGCCGACGAACCTAGCTCCAGCCAGGCGTCAACCGAGCAGTCGCTGGAAAGCACTCCAGCTGCCGGACTGGAAGAGCCCTCCGCTACGCAATCTGAGGAACAGATCAGCGAGGCCGCTGCATCCACAGTGCAGACCGAGCCGTCTGCTAGTCAGGAATCCGAGGCCAAGGCTGACGACGAGGAGAATCGCCAGCGCTGAAGCGCGGCGTAGATGAAAAGGATGCTGCGGCATCCTGATCGCCGACAAAACCCCGCCCCTGGCGGGGTTTTGTCTTTCAGGGCTGCGATCAGGACATCGGCTAATCGACTCCACTTCTCAAGACGACCAACGCAGCGTTTGCCAAACGCATCAACAGCGACCCAGCATGGACGACTCAGTGGAACCGCCTATCACTCAAGAGCGCCGAATGAACCTGTCGCTAACAATCGCTGCGCATTCTTTGCTGGCTGCGTAATGATCACGCTAGCGAGCCTGCTTGGCTTGGCTTGGCAGTCTGTGGCCGCTGACGCTTGAGTAGCGCCCTGCTCAGCCTGACCGGCATCAATGAGCTGCTGCATGAGCAGCTGGAAGGTGATTTATTCCATCCAAAGTGTGGGAAAAGGTCCAGGCCGAGAGCTTCGAGCCACACACCCCGTGAGACCGGTCAGCCCTCGATGAGGTTCGGCTCGATTTCCAGCTCCACTCCGAAGCGCGCGGCGATGTCCGCCTGGATGCGCCGCGCAAGGGCCAGAATCTGCCTGCCGCTGGCCTGGCCGTGGTTGACCAGGACCAGTGCCTGCAGCTTGTGCACGCCCGCATCGCCTTCGCGAAAGCCTTTCCAGCCGGCCTGATCGATCAGCCAGCCGGCGGCGAGCTTCACTCTGCCGTCAGGCTGAGGATAGGTGGCCAGGCCGGGAAAGCGAGCGCCCAGTTCGTCGGCGAGCGCCTGCGGCACCAAGGGATTCTTGAAGAAGCTTCCGGCATTGCCCAAAACATGCGGATCGGGCAGTTTTTCGCTGCGAATGGCACATACCGCCCAGCTAACGTCGCGCGGCGTCGGCACGTCCAGACCGGCCTGCTGCAGCCGTTGCCGCAGCGGGCCGTAATCCAGTTGCAGGCGTGCGGTCCGGTGCAACGCGAAACGCACCCGCAGAATGATGAAGCGCCCCGCCTGCTGCTTGAACAGGCTGTCGCGATAACCGAACGCACAGGTCTGCAGATCGAATTCACGGAGCTCACCGGTCTCGCGGTCCAGCGCGGTCAAGCCGGCGAACACGTCGCTGATCTCCACACCGTAGGCTCCGACGTTTTGAATCGGCGCCGCCCCCACGGTTCCGGGGATGAGGCTCAGGTTTTCCAGGCCGGCCAGCCCCAGCTCGAGGCTGTGCAGCACGAAAGGATGCCAGGGCTCGCCGGCTTCCGCCTCGATGACGACTCGCTCACCGTCATCCGACAGCACCCGGACGCCGCGACTGACCAGGCGCAGCACCAGCGCATCCACGTCATCGGTGAGCAACAGGTTGCTGCCCCCGCCCAGCACACGCAGCGGCAATCCCAGACGCGCCGCGGCAGCCATCGCCTCATGCACATCCTGGTCGTCATGTGCTTCGGCGTACCGGCTGGCGCGGGCTTCGACCGCAAAGGTGTTGAACGGTTTGAGCGAGCGATTCTCTTCGATGAGCAGAGTCACAGCCGCCCCTTGATTTCAGCCAGGAGCGCGGCGCTGGCCCGCTCGACCAGATCCAGCACATGCTCGAAGCCGTCGTCGCCGCCGTAATAGGGATCCGGCACGGCATCGCAGCCCAGGTTGTAGCGCTTCAGGAACAGATCCAGCTCGGCACGTGCCGAAGCCGGTCGCAGCTGCTGCAAGCGTGCGAGGTTGTCGTGGTCCATCGCCAGTATCAGGTCGAAGCGTTCAAAATCCTCGGCGCAGACCTGGCGTGCCCGCAACGACTCAAGAGCGTAGCCACGGCGGCTGGCAAACTGGCAACTGCGACTATCCGGCGCCTTGCCCTGGTGCCAGTCAGCCGTTCCGGCAGAATCGATATGGATCCGCCGCTCCAGCCCCGCCGCCTGCACCTGGTGGCGAAACACCGCCTCGGCGGTAGGGGAACGACAGATGTTGCCCAGACAGACGAACAGAACCTTCACGCTCATCCTCCCAGCAATCGACGAACACGTTCCAGATCTTCCGCGGTATCCACCCCCGTCGGCGGCGCCTCGACGGCATCGGCGACGTGAATCCGCTTGCCATGCCAGAGCGCACGTAACTGCTCCAGGCACTCGGTGCTTTCCAACCAGCACGGGCCCCAGGCGACGAAGTCGGCAAGAAAGCCGGCGCGGTAGGCATAGATACCGATATGGCGGCGGTAAGGCACGCCGGCCGGCAACTGGTTGCGGTCGTTTGCGAACGCGTCACGCGCCCAGGGCAGCGGTGCCCGACTGAAAGTCAGCGCAAGTCCATCGATGTCACTGAGCACCTTCACCACATTGGGATTGAACAGCGCCTGGGCATCGGCCAGCGGCTCAGCCAGGGTGGCGATGGCCGCTTCGGGATGCGCGGCCAGATTGGCGGCGACCTGATCGATCACCGCTGGTGGAATCATAGGCTCGTCGCCCTGAACATTGACCACGATGGCGTCGGCGGGCAAGCCCAGCGTTGCTGCAACTTCGGCCAGCCGATCGGTGCCCGACTCATGATCGGGGCGTGTCAGCAGCACCTCGGCGCCAAAGGCTTTGCAAACCTCGAGAATGCGCGAATCATCGGTCGCCACCACGACCCGCTGCGCAGCGCTTTTGCAGGCCTGCTCCCAGACGTGGCGGATCATCGGCTTGCCGGCGATATCCTGCAGCGGCTTGCCCGGCAGGCGGCTGGATGCGTAACGCGCCGGAATTACTACGGTAAAGGCGGTGCTCATTTATCCAGGCGCTCGTCCACGTCCAGGGTACGCGCCTCGCCTTCCAGCATCACCGGAATGCCATCGCGCACCGGGAAGGCCAGGGCATCCACCTTACAGATCAGTTCGGATTTATCGTCAGCGACCTTCAACGGCCCCTTGCACAGCGGGCAGGCCAGAATATCGAGCAGTTTGGTATCCATGTGCAGTCCTTGAAAGCAGCCGACCGCATCAGGCTGTCGAGCGGCTTATGTGGTGTGATCGGGCAGTAAATGGGCCAGTTGGGCATCGAACCAGGCGACGAACGCCTTCGATGGCTCGGCCTGCACCTGCAGATACGCCCAGCCCGGTGGTGCGAACGCCCGGCATTTGACCGCATCCTTCTCGGTCATCACCAACGGCAACGCGGGGCTGAAATCCAGCTGCTCGCGGCTGTAGGCGGCATGATCGGCAAAGGGGTGCGGAATCGGGCACCAGTGTAGCGCCTCGAGCGTGGCGAAGAAACGCTGCGGGTTGCCGATACCAGCCACCGCATGCAGCCGCTGACCGACCGGAAAATGATCCAGCGACCAAGCCGCACCGCTGCTGAGCTCGATCAAAGCCGAAGGTCTCAGGCCGAAGGCGTAACCGGTGGTGGAATCTTCGGGCGCACCGTTGAGCAATACCGCATCCACGCTTTGCAGCCGCTCGGCCGGCTCGCGCAGCGGCCCGGCTGGCAGGCAGCGGCGATTGCCCAGGCCTCTCGCTGCGTCGATCAGTACCAACTCCAGATCACGCGCCAGGCGATAATGTTGCAGGCCATCGTCAGAAAGAATCAGATCCAGCGACTCGCTTTCAAGCAATGCGCGCACTGCACGCGCCCGATCGGGGTCGATCATTAGCGGCACGCCGGTTCGCTGAACGATCAATAATGGTTCATCGCCAGCTTCGGCAGCGGACTGATCAGGCATCACGCGCCAGGGCAACGAAGGCGGCTTTGCGCCGTACCCGCGACTGACCACCCCGACCTTCAGTCCACGGCTGCGGCAATGCTCGATCAGCCAGAGGATCAGCGGTGTCTTGCCGGTGCCGCCCACAGTGATGTTGCCTACCACGATGACCGGTACCGGCGCTCGATAGCTATCGATGCCACCTGCGAGAAAGCGCTGGCGCCTGGCCGTAGCCACGCGGCGATAGAGCGCTTCCAGCGGCGTCAGCAAGCCCAGCAGGGGATGGCCCCGATACCAGGCCTGCTGCAAACGATCGGCGAAAGACATCAGGGCGCTGCCTGGGCCTCGATCGTGGTAATGCGCAGATGCGCAAAACCCAGCTTGCCGGCTGCATCCATGGCGGTGATCACCGCCTGGTGCGGCGTCTTGCCGTCGGCGCTGATGATCATCGGTAGGGTTCGATCACCTGCGGACTCCTTGTTCAGGGCGGCCATCAGCGTATCCAGATCGTGCTTCACCAGTGCCTTGCCGTTGAGCGTGTAGTTGCCGTCAACATCGATCACCACTTCCAACTGCTTGATCTCGGTCGCCTCCGGCGGCGTGCCGCTGGCCGCTTCGGGCAGATCCACCCTGAGTTGGGTTTCGCGGGTAAAGGTAGTGGTGACCACGAAGAACAGCAGCAGAATGAATACCACGTCGATCAGCGGCGCGAGGCCTATGTCGACGTTTTCCCTGCGCCTGCGCCGAAACTTCACGCCTTGCCCTCACCCAGGTCGACGTCACGGTCGCCTTGTACCACTTCCACCAGCTTGATGGCTTCCTGCTCCATGCCCACCACCAGTTCGTCGACACGACGCAGCAGGAAACGATGGAAGAACAAGGCCGGTATGCCGACCATCAGGCCTGCCGCAGTGGTGATCAAGGCCTTCGAGATTCCACCTGCCAGCAAGGGCGCATTGGCCATTCCCGAGCCCATGAAGGCGCTGAAGATCTCGATCATCCCCAGTACCGTTCCGAGCAGCCCAAGCAGGGGTGCGATACCGGCGATGGTGCCCAGCGCGTTGAGGTAACGCTCCAGATCATGCACCACACGGGCGGCCGCCTCCTCGATGCATTCCTTCATGATCTCTCGACCACGCTTGGAGTTGGCTAGGCCGGCAGCCAGGATTTCCCCCAGCGGCGAGTCGGCGCGCAACTCCTTGAGTTTCTGGTTGCTGAGCTGTTTGTCCTTGATCCACTTCCATACCTGCCCGAGCAGATGCGGAGGCGTGACGCGGCTGGGCCGCAATGTCCACAGGCGCTCGACGATAATGCCCAGTGCCGCGATGGAACACAGAATGATCGGCAGCATTATCCAGCCGCCCGCTTTGACCAGCTCCCACACGAGATGAATCCCCCTCGGAAAAGTGGCGCCACTCTAGCATAGGGCTGGCCTGCCTCCGTCGGTTGCCGTTCTCATTTTTCCCGCCAGAAGCGTGGTTCGTCACGCATTCTTCGCGCCTCCCCGAAAGCACCCAACTGCAGGCTCAGCGCGCCATGCTCGGCGGTATCGTGGAGTTCCGCGCCCGCGTTTTGCAGCCGCTTGAGCACCGCCGGATGCGGATGACCGAAGGCGTTGTGTCTGCTGCGTGAAATCAGCGCGCCGTCCGCTGCCACGGCCGCCAGAAACGCAGCCGACGAGGAGCTGTTGCTGCCATGGTGCGGCGCCAGCAGCCACCGGGCGTTCACCTCCATTCCGCCATCGATCAGCGCACGCTCGGCCTGCGTGTCGATATCCCCAGCGAGCAGCAGTCGTTCGCCGTCCGCCTCGACCATCAACACGCAGGAGGCCTGATTACCGTTGGTCGCCTGTGGCCAGCGCCAGACACTGAAATTGACCTGATTCCATGTCCAGCGTTGTCCGGTCCGGCAGGAGCGAGCATCCAGCACGGCCGGCAATCGTTCGGGTTCGCCGCTGAGCACAGCGCCAATCGGCATGGCTCGCTGGATTGCCAGCGCCCCGCCGGCATGGTCGCTGTCGGCATGGCTGAGCATCATCAAGTCCAGCCGCTCCAGCCCCAGTTGGCGTAATGAAGGAAATACCACCCGTTCACCGATATCGAAATCGCCGTAGCGTGGTCCCGCGTCATACAACAGTGCATGATCCCGGGTGCGTACCAGTACCGAAAGTCCCTGCCCCACATCGAACACCCAGACCTCGGCACGTCCTTGCTCCGGCCTGCTATCGGGCGCGAACAGCAGCGGCACCAGCAGAAGCGTACCCAGCATCCGCAGCGGCACACCGGCGGGCAGCAACAGGACCAGGGCGCCCAGTGCCACGAGGCTCCACGCCCACAACGGCAATGCCGGCACCAGCCAGGCGGGCTGCCAGCCGGCTATCAGCGCCAGAAGCTCGAACAGAACCGCCAGTAATCCACCGGCGCCCCACAGCAACGCCTCACCAAGCCAGGGAACCCACAACAGGAAACTGCCCAGCAAGGCCAGCGGAACAACCAGCACGCTGACCCAGGGAACGGCCAGCAAATTCGCCAGCGGCCCACTCAGGCTGACCGGCAGGCCCAGCGCCAGCATCGCCGGCAACAACCCCAGCGCCATGGCCCATTGCGCGTACAGCAACGCCCGCCACCATGAGGGAACGCCAAGCCGGCCACGGAAGATCCAGATCAGCAAGGCCACCGCAACGAAAGACAACCAGAAACCTGGCTGCAAACTGGCCAGCGGATCGACCAGTAGCACCCCGACCAGGGCGATCAGCAGCGGCAGCCAGACACCAAGGTGGCGAAAGCGCAGGCGCCATAACAAGACGATCGCCACCATCAGGCAGGCTCGTCGGACAGGTACTTCGAAGCCCGCCAGCCAGCTGTAGCCGAGCGCACCGGCGAAGGCCAGTCCGCACGCCCAGGGCAACCAGGGTAGGCGCTGCGGCCAGATACCCCAGCGAGCCAGCAAAAGTACCAGCGCATAAAGGAGGCCAGCCAGCATGCCGACGTGCTGACCCGAGATGACCATCAGGTGCACCGTGCCGGTATCCTGCAGAATCCGCCAGTCGGCCGTGGACAGACCTGAGCCGTCACCTACAACCAACGCGGCGATAGCACCCGCCCGGCCATGGGCCTCGACCGTCAGCAGTTGCTGGCGCAGTCGGTCGCGCCAGGCACCACTGTTTGCCGCTTCGGCAACCCGCTCTCCCGCCTTGATGGTGCCAGTGGCACCGATGCGCCGCGCCAGCAGCCAGGCTTCGTAATCGAAAGCATTGGGATTGACCATGCCGCTGGGACGCTTGAGCCTGGCCGCCAGGCGCCAACGTTCGCCGCTGCGGATTTCCGGCCCGCCATACCAGGCCAGGCGTATCCGGGACGGCAGGCCGGCATGTCGGGAATGGATGTCCTCCAGTTCGAACCGCACCACATCGCCGCGCGTGTCCGGCAACCCGGTTACCTGCCCTTCCAACCAGAAGGTTCGCCCATCGAGTTCTACCGGCAAACGCTCATCGAGCGCCCATTGAGCGCTGAGACAGGCCCAGACCAGACCGAAAAGGAAGAACGCCAGCTGCCACCAGCGGAACGGCAACAGCAGCAGGCCGACCAGCGTAAACACCAGTAGCCAGCCGAACGAAGGCAATTGGGGCAGAAAGCGTAGCAGCAACAGGCCCGCCGCGAGCGCCAGCATCCCTGCGCGCATGGGTGTCTCTCCTGGAATCCATTCCGGAACGGTGGTGGTACCGCACATGCGGCCGGCTTCAGCGAAATTACGCTATCCAGGTCGTCCGTCGTGTAACGGCGCCAGACGTGGAAGACCAAATGTCACAAACTGCTGATAGGCCTCGAGCTCAACTCAGGCATAATTGGCGGGCTTAAGCCTGCCAGAGAGCCTTCATGCCGCGTCGTTTCTTCAAGCGCTACATGCCGCACCCCGACCGCATCAAGGGTAACAAGTCCCTGCGTTTTCTCGGCGCGCTGATTCACGATTCCAATCTTTGGCATCTCAATCGCCACTCGATTTCCCGGGCGATGGCGATCGGCCTGTTCTGGGCGATGATCCCGATGCCCATGCAGATGCTCGCCTCCGCCTTGTGCGCAATTCCAGCGCGCGCCAACCTGCCGATTGCCATCGGTCTGGTCTGGCTGACCAACCCGCTGACCATGCCGCCGGTCTTCTATTGCAACTACAAGGTAGGCGTCTGGCTGATGGATGCCCCAGCCATGGCCATGCCGGAAGAACTGACCCTCGCCTGGGTGGCTCAGATGCTGAACACCCACTGGCAACCCCTCTATCTTGGCTCGCTGGTGATGGCGGTCGTCTTCGCCGTGCTCGGCTACAGCCTCACCCTGGCCTACTGGCGCTGGTGGGTGGGTCGCAGCTGGCGCAGGCGGCAACACAGCCGCCGCTGAGCTTCACCAGCGATCACTCGTAACGCAGGGCCTCGGCCGGCTGGGTCTGTGCGGCGCGCCAGGCCGGATACAGCGTGGCCAGAAAGCTCAGGCCGAGCGCCACGGCCGAAACCAGGACAACATCCTCCAGGCGCAGCTCGGAAGGCAAAGTGCTGATGAAGTACACGTCGGAGCTGAAGATCGCCTGACCCGAAACCCGCTCCAACCAACCGACCAGGGTGCTGACATTCAAGGCGCCGAGCACGCCCAGAAGCGTGCCTATCAGGGTCCCGGTAAAGCCGATGATGCTGCCCTGAACCACGAAGATAGCCATGATCTGCCGCGGTGTGGCACCCAGTGTTCGCAGGATCGCGATGTCCGCGCGTTTGTCGGCAACCACCATGATCAAGGTCGCGATGATGTTGAAGGCCGCCACCGCCACGATCAACATCAGCAGCAGGCCGATCATGGTCTTCTCCATCTTCATGGCGCTGAACAGACTACCCTGGGTGCGCGACCAGTCCTCGGCATGGAACGCTTCGCCCAACTGCGCAGCGATGCCACCAGCGATTTCCGGCGCCCGGTAGAGATCGCTCAGGCGCACTCGCACACCCTCCACCTGCTCCGGCTGCCAACGCAGCATCTGCGCCGCATCGGCGCGGTGGATCATCGCCAGGCTACCGTCCAGTTCAGCGCCGACCTTGAATACACCGACCAGATTCAGACGCTGCATGCGTGGCGTGATGCCACTGGGCGAATCACTGGCTTCAGGCACGATCAGGGTCAACTTGTCGCCCAGCTTCAGGCCGAAACGACGGGCCGTCATCAGCCCGACGATCACTCCATACTCGCCTGGCTCGAGGTCTTCGAGCCGTCCTGCGACCATCTTCGAACCAACGATGGAGACATCGCCCTCCGCTCCGGGCTCGATACCACTGACCTGAATCGGCTGCATAACGCCGCGAAAAGAGAACATGCCCTCCAACTGAGTGATGGGCGCCGCGCCCAGCACCTGTGGGTTTTCCCGTACGCGCTCAGCCACCGCCTGCCAGTCATCGAGCGGCTGCTCGGTCGCGAGCACCGCATGCGGCACCATGCCAAGGATGCGGCCACTCATCTCACGCTGGAAGCCATTCATCACCGACAGCACCATGATCATTGCCAGCACGCCCAGCGACAGGCCGATCATCGACGTCAGTGAAATGAAGGAGATGAAATGGTTGCGACGCTTGGCCCGCGTGTAGCGGCTGCCAATGAAGATGCTCAGTGGCCTGAACATCATTCGGCCACCAACCGGCCGTCTTCCAGGCGCAGCACCTGATCCATCTGCGCAGCCAGCTGCGGGTCGTGCGTCACCACCAGGAACGCCGTGCGCAAGGTGGAGCTCAATTCGAGCATCAGACTCTGGATGCCCTGTGCGGTGTGATGATCGAGGTTACCGGTGGGTTCGTCGAGCAGCACCAGCGCCGGGCGGTTGGCCAGCGCCCGGGCGATCGCCACGCGCTGCCGTTCACCACCGGACAACTCCGAGGGCTTGTGCGCCAGGCGATGCCCCAGCCCCACTCGCTGCAACAGCTCGCTGGCACGCTCACGCGCCTCGGGAATCGCCGTCTTGCCGATCAGCAGCGGCATGCAGACATTTTCCAGCGCAGTGAACTCCGGCAGCAGGTGATGGAACTGATAGACAAAGCCCAGCGCTCGGTTGCGCAGCAGGCCGCGCTGCTTTTCATTGAGCGCGGAGAGCTCCTCGCCAGCCAGCCAGACACTGCCTTCGCTCGGCGTATCCAGGCCGCCCAGCAGATTCAGCAAGGTGCTCTTGCCCGAGCCGGAGCTGCCGACAATCGCCACACGCTGCCCTGGATAAAGCTCCAGTTGCAGCCCCGCTAGCACTTCTACCGATTCCGGCCCCTGCTCGTAACGTTTGCCCAGGTTGCGGCAACTCAGCACCGCCTGCTCGTTCGAAGACCGCTCGTTCATAACCCCTTCACTCATAACGTAACGCCTCGGCCGGTTGGGTACGCGCGGCGCGCCAGGCCGGATACAGGGTGGCAAGGAAACTCAGCAGCAGCGCGGCGACGCACACCTGAACCACGTCCGAGGTCATCAACCGTGACGGCAGGTAGTCGATGAAATAGACGTCCGCACTGAGAAACTTGTGGCCGATCAGGCGCTCCAGCGCCGCAATCCAGCTGCTCACGTTGAGCGCCGCGAATATACCCAGCGATGCACCCACCAGGGTGCCGACGACGCCGATAACCGTACCCTGGACCATGAAGGTCGCCATGATCTGCCGGGGCGTGGCGCCGAGGGTACGCAAAATGGCGATATCCCCGCGTTTGTCGGTCACCACCATTACCAGCGTCGAAACGATATTGAAGGCCGCGACCGCGACGATCAGCAACAGCAGCAAGCCGATCATCGCCTTCTCCATGCGGATCGCCTGGTACAGGTTGCCGTGGGTACGGGTCCAGTCGCGCGAATAGAAATCGTCGCCCAGTTGGCCAGCCAGCGACCAGGCGATGCTCGGCGCCTGGAACAGATCGTCGAAGCGCAGGCGCAGCCCCTGAACCTGGTTAGGCTGCCAGCGGTGCAGGCGCGCCATGTCGGCGATGTGCGTCATCGCAACATAACCATCGATCTCGCCAGCGCCCACATGGAAGATTCCCCTGACCGTGAAGCGCTTCATGCGCGGAAACACGCCCGCCGGCGTCACCGTCACTTCCGGGGCGACGAAGGTCACCTTGTCGCCGACACCGACGCCAAGTGTCTGGGCCGCCTTGTCGCCGATGATGATGCCGAAATCGCCCGGTTCGAGGCTCTGTAGCGAACCTTCACGGAAGAATTCGCCGATGATCGAGACATTCGGCTCGCGCTCCGGGTCCACCGCGTTAACGAGGATCTTGCTGACCTCACCACGGTGCGTCAGCAATCCCTGCATCTGAATGAACGGTGCCACGGCCACGACCTGCGGATGCGCCATCAGGCGCTGCCCCAGCGCCTGCCAGTCGTCGATGGGCTGCGGACTCTCGATGGTGGCATGGGGCACCATGCCCAACACGCGGGTGCGCATCTCGTGATCGAAGCCGTTCATGACCGAAAGCACCACGATCATCACCAGCACGCCCAGAGCGAGACCGATCATGGATGTGAAGGAAATGAAGGAAACGAAAAGGCCACGACGCCTGGCGCGGGTGTAACGCGCTCCGATATATACGGATAGCGGTCTGAACATAGATCGACGGGTTCGCTTTCGCTGGCGGGAAGGAAGAGCAACTGACGACTGCTGTTGCCGGGCGGCCTGATACACTCGAACTCATCAACCAACCCGGTGATCGACATGACCGAAGACACTGAAGATCGTCGCGAATACTACCGCATCGAGGATGTGGTCGCACTGCAAATCCTCCCCTCGGAGGAGACGCAGACGGTACCCGGCTCGGGTTCGTCCCAGCTTTTCAACCTGCTCGGCGAACTTCATCAACTCGATTTCGAGGCTCAGTATCTACTGCGTCAGATAGCCGAGGGCAACCGCACCCTGGCCAATTACCTGAAGGTACAGAACAAGCGTATCGACCTGCTGGGCCAGACACTGGCCCAGGGGCTGCTCAAGGACATCGGACCGGTACAGCCGGTCATACTCTCCGAAGGGGGCATCAGCTTCACGCACGACCAGCCTCTGGAGGAGGGGTCGCACTGCCGACTGAAGATGGTGTTGCTGCCCCAGGGCCTTGGACTGCTGCTCCAGGCACGAGTCCTCGGCTGCCAACCGCGCACTGACGGGCGGTTCGCCATAGGCACATCCTTCGAAGCGTTGACTGATGCACAACGACAACTCCTGGCACGACATATCCTGCAGAAACAGGCGACGGAACGCCGCCTGGCCCGAGAAACCCTGCAAGGAGACTGAGGATGCATCGCCTGTTCATCGCACTGTTCACTCTGACACTCACCACGCCATCGATCGCCGAGACCATCCGCATACCGGTGGGCCATCAGGGCCAGGCTGAAACACCCATGCCCAGCCGTGGTCAGTCGAAAGCCAGCGTACTGGAGCGCTTCGGCCTGGCCGACCAGGAGCACCCTGCCGTCGGCACGCCACCCATTACTCGCTGGGACTATCGAACCTTCTCGGTCTACTTCGAGGATAAGCACGTCATCAACAGCGTGCGCCACCATCAACGCAGCAGCCCTCCTCAACAAGAGGTACAACAGTGACATTGATCTACGGTCATCGCGGCGCCAAAGGTGAAGCACCGGAAAATACCCTCGTCGGATTCCAACGATGCCTGAACCATGGCGTGCGTCGCTGCGAACTGGATCTGCACCTGTCGCGCGACGGGGAGCTGATGGTGATCCACGATCCCACCCTGAAACGCACCACTGGTCGACGCGGCAAGGTGGTCGAGCACGATGCCGAAGAGCTCACCCGCTACGACGCACGCAGCGGCGGCCCAGGCTGGAAACAGCCCTGCCCCATTCCACGCCTGAGCGAACTGTTCGAGAAATGCGATTTCGAGCACTGGCAACTAGAAGTCAAGAGCGCCTCACGCGTACGTGCGGCCCGAACCGTGCTGGCGATCAAGGCGCTGGCCGAGCGACACCAGTTGCTCGACCGCATCACCGTCACCTCCAGTTCCCGTGAAGTGCTGCGTGCATTGATGCGTCTGACGCCAGAAATTCCCCGGGGCCTGGTTGCCGAATACACCTGGCTCGACCCGCTCAAGGTAGCCCGACAGTACGACTGCCAGTTGCTGGCATTGAAGTGGACGCTGTGCACGCCCGAGCGCATCGCCAAGGCCCAGGCACAAGGTCTGCACGTATCGGTATGGACGGTAAACGAACCCGCGTTGATGCGGCGTCTGGCCGATTTCGGCGTCGACAGCCTGATCACCGATTTCCCGAGTCTGGCTGTCGAAACACTCGGTAAGGGATAAAGGCTGGAGGCTGGAGAGCGTGCGACCTAAGCTGCCCCCTCAAGCCCTTTTCGTCCAGCCTCCAGCATCTTTATCGTCTTTATCGGCTTTTTTCGTTTCCTGATCAAAAGCTCTCCCGGTTTGGCCAGCGCCACTTCCGGGAGTCATCTCCGACCGTCTCAGGCCACCGGTCGGAGCCGCTCAAAAAAGCCGGTTGAGCCCGTCGAACGCCGCGACGCGATAGGCTTCCGCCATGGTCGGGTAGTTGAAGGTCGTATTGACGAAGTACTTGAGGGTATTCGCCTCGCCCGGCTGGTTCATGATCGCCTGTCCGATGTGCACGATCTCCGAAGCCTGGTAGCCAAAGCAATGCACGCCCAGCACTTCCAGCGTCTCGCGGTGGAACAGAATCTTCAGCATGCCGGCTTTCTCCGCAGCGATCTGCGCGCGTGCCATGCCCTTGAAGAATGCCTTGCCAACCTCGTAGGGCACCTTCGCCTGGGTCAGTTCGCGCTCGGTCTTGCCGATGGAGCTGATCTCGGGAATCGTGTAGATGCCGGTGGGCACGTCGTTGACGAAACGCCAGCTATCGTTGTCGACGATGCTGCCGGCGGCGGAGCGCCCCTGATCGTAGGCGGCGCTGGCCAGCGAAGGCCAGCCGATCACGTCACCGGCTGCATAGATGTTGCCGATGTCGGTACGGTAATACTCGTCGACCTTGATCTGGCCCCGGCTGTTGACCTTCAGGCCGATATTCTCCAACCCGAGCTTATCGGTATTACCGGTACGCCCATTGCACCAGAGGAAGGCATCGGCCTTGATCTTCTTGCCCGATTTCAGATGCAGGATCACGCCGCTATCCAGCCCTTCCACGCGATCGTACTCTTCGTTGTGGCGAATCAGCACATTGTTGTTGCGCAGGTGGTAGCTGAGCGCGTCGGAGATTTCATCATCGAGGAAGCTGAGTAGCTGATCGCGGTTGTCGATGAGATCGACCAGAACCCCCAGCCCGCTGAAGATAGACGCGTATTCGGAGCCGATGACGCCCGCTCCGTAGATGATCAGACGGCGGGGCGTGTGGCTAAGCGTCAGGATGGTGTCGCTGTCGTAGATGCGCGGGTGGGAAAAGTCGACATCCGCGGGACGGTAGGGCCGCGAACCTGTGGCGATGATGAACTGGGCCGCAACCAACCGCTCGACCATGCCGTTCGCGCTGACAACCTCCACCGATTGCTCGTCAGAAAAACTGGCCGTGCCGAAAAAGATGTCGATTCGATTGCGCGCGTAATAGCCGGTACGCGAAGTCACCTGTTTCTCGATGACATCTTCGGCGCTTTTCAACACATCGGGAAAGGAGAACCAGCGCGGCTCGCCGATCTGCCGAAACAACGGGTTGGTGTTGTATTGCATGATCTGCCGCACCGAATGACGCAGCGCCTTGGACGGAATGGTCCCCAGGTGAGTGGAGTTGCCACCTACTTTTGGCCGACTGTCGACTACGGCGACCTTGCGCCCCGCCTTGACCGCATTCATCGCCGCGCCTTCACCCGCGGGCCCCGAACCCAGTATCACCACATCGTAGTTATAGACAGCCATTTAAACTCCCCCGAAACAGGTGACAAGGAGTGTCCTGTCACCCTTGACGAAAACCTCGAAGCCGGACGCTTGCGCCCGCTTCGCCTTTCTCGATACGCCGCAGCGCACCTGGACATCGACTACTAAGCAGACCTGATGCCAATGGTTAGCGGCTGCAGCTCCTCGAGCTATCGATCCTCAGGAACGGGTCGCGTCATATGCGAGCCCGCCCTCGTCATCCTTACTGGCATTCACCTCTTCACACTTCTCGCGGCTACCGCCACAGATCGAACATTCCTTCTCGATCCCCAGATTGGCGATACCGCCGCACGAGCCTGCAATCGGCTTGCGGCCCATGATGACGCCGATGGCCATGCCGAATACGACAAGTACCATCACAAGAAACACGATCAACCAGGTCATTGCTCTGCTCCCGCACCGAACAGCTCATCGAAGGCTGCGGTGCTCTTGCTGATGAATTCCTGCTCTTCATGAATCACGAAGAGCGCTGCGATCCTGTGCTCCGCGGCATACGCCAGACCGCGTTCCGGTCCCAGCACCATCAGGACGGTAGACAACCCATCCGCGCGCAGTGCTGATGGGTCGACGACCGTCACGGCCGCCAGGCGGTGCTCTATCGGGGCACCGGTTTGCGGATCCAGCGTATGCGAGTAGCGCTTGCCATCACGCTCGAAATAGTTGCGGTAGTCGCCCGATGTGGAAACACCATAGCCATCGAGTTCGATGACGCGCTGCGCCACACGCTCATTATCCCGCGGCGCTTCGATGGCGATCCGCCACGGCGCATCACCCGGCTTTCGGCCCCGTGCCTTGAGCTCACCAGTAATTTCCACTAGGTAGTTTTCGACTCCGAGTGCTTCCAGCCTTTGTGCCACCTGATCGACCGCGTAACCCGCAGCGATGCTGTTGAAATCGACCTCGACGGCCGCATCCTTGCACAGTTGCTCGCCAACAACCTGCAAATGCCGGTGACCGACAGTCTCGCGGGCCCTGGCGATCTCCTCGGCAGAAGGCACCTGCTCACGGCGCCCCTGCGGACCGAACCCCCAGAGGTTGAGCAGCGGCTGCATGGTCAGGTCCAGTGCTCCATCGCTTTCCTGCGATAGCTGCTGCCCGGCCAGCACGAGCTCGCGCGCGGACTCGGGCATGGCCATGCACTGCCCTGCCGGGAGAGCATTGAAGGTTTCGATATCCGAATCGGCGCGGTAGGTAGACAACTGCTCGTCCAGTTGAGCCAGAATCGACTCGGTCTCGCGCTGCAATTGTTCCTTGGCAGCCGCGCCATCACTGGCGACATACTTCACCGAGTAGGTGCTGCCCATGGTCGGGCCACCGAAGTCTTCTACCTTGTCCTGAAACAGACAACCCGTCAGGGCTGCCGCCAGGGCGACAGCGATGACGGGTTGGAGTGACGCTCGACCCATGCTAGCCGCCGAAGTCATCGAGCAGGATATTCTCCGGCTCCACGCCCATATCGGTAAGCATCTTGATGACCGAGGCGTTCATCATCGGCGGGCCGCACATGTAGAACTCACAATCCTCCGGAGCCGGATGGTCCTTCAGGTAGTTCTCATACAACACGTTGTGAATGAAACCGGTCGGGCCTTCCCAGTTGTCTTCCGGCAATGGGTCGGACAGCGCCAGGTGCCATTTGAAGTTCTCGTTCTCGGCCTGCAGCATGTCGTACTCATCGACATAGAAAGCCTCGCGCATCGAGCGAGCGCCGTACCAGAAGCTCATCTTGCGCTTGGATTTCAAGCGCTTGAGCTGATCGAAGATATGCGAGCGCATCGGCGCCATGCCAGCACCACCACCGATGAAGACCATCTCGGCATCGGTGTCCTTGGCGAAAAACTCGCCGAAGGGGCCGTATACGATGACCTTGTCGCCCGGATTGAGACCGAACACCCAGGACGACATCTTGCCCGGTGGCAGGTCGTCACGACCCGGCGGCGGCGAAGCCACACGAATATTGAATTTCACCAGCCCGCGCTCTTCCGGATAGTTGGCCATGGAATAGGCGCGAATGGTGGTCTCGTCGACCTTGGAGACATAACGCCACAGGTCGAATTTGTCCCAGTCGGCACGGAATTCCGGCTGGATGTCGAAATCCTTGTAGGCGACGGTATGTGGCGGGCACTCCAGCTGCACGTAGCCGCCAGCACGGAAGTCGACGTTCTCGCCTTCGGGGAGCTTGAGGGTCAGCTCCTTGATGAAGGTGGCCACGTTGGGGTTGGATTCCACCGTGCATTCCCACTTCTTCACACCAAAGACTTCTTCCGGCACTTCGATCTTCATATCCGCCTTGACCGGGGTCTGGCAGGACAGGCGCCAGCCCTCACCCGCCTCGCGACGGGTGAAGTGCGACTCTTCGGTGGGTAGCATCTCGCCGCCCCCACTCTCGACGATACACTTGCACTGAGCGCAGGTGCCGCCGCCGCCACAGGCGGACGAGAGGAAAATATTGTTGGACGCAAGCGTCTGCAGCAACTTGCCACCGGCGGGTACCGTGATGGTGCGCTCGCCATTGATCTCGATGTTGATGTCGCCACTGGAAACCAGCTTGGCACGTGCTGCCAGGATGATCACCACCAGCGCAAGCACGATGGCGGTGAACATGCCGATGGCGAGGAAAATTTCGTAACTCATCTGTTCATCCCGTCCTTAGAGCTGTACGCCAGAGAATGACATGAAGCCCAGCGACATCAGGCCGATGGTGATGAAGGTGATGCCCAGGCCCTGCAGGCCATCTGGAACATCGCTGTATTTCAGCTTCTCGCGAATACCGGCCAGCAAGGCGATGGCCAGCGCCCAGGAAAGTCCCGAGCCGACACCGTAGACAGTACTTTCCGCCAGGTTGTAATCACGTTCGACCATGAACAGGGTACCGCCCATGATGGCGCAGTTCACGGTGATCAGCGGCAGGAACACACCCAGCGCGTTATAGAGGCTGGGCACGTACTTATCGAGGGTCATCTCGAGGATCTGTACGATGGCCGCAATCACACCGATGTAGCTGAGAAGCCCAAGGAAGCTCAGATCCACTTCAGGCAGACCGGCCCAGGACAGCGCACCGGCCTTGAGCAAGTAGGTATAGATCAGATTGTTGGCTGGCACGGTGATGGTTTGCACCACGATTACCGCGACACCCAGACCGATGGCCGTCTCCACTTTCTTCGAGATGGCGATGAAGGTGCACATGCCAAGGAAGAACGCCAGGGCCATGTTCTCGATGAATACGGCGCGGACGAACAGACTGATGTAGTGCTCCATTAGTAAGCCTCCTTGTTCGAGACTTGCGGTGCCATCTTGAAGGAAGGCTTCTCAACCTGCTCCTTCTTCCAGACGCGAATGCCCCAGATGAACAGACCGATCAGGAAGAATGCCGAAGGCGGTAGCAGCATCATGCCGTTGGGCTGGTACCAACCACCGTCGTTGACCAGCGGCAGAATGGTGTATCCCATCAGCTTGCCGGCACCGAACAGCTCACGGACGATGCCTAGTGCGATCAGCATGGCGCTGTAACCCAAACCGTTACCGATGCCATCGAAGAACGACAACACCGGTGGGTTCTGCATGGCAAAGGCTTCGGCGCGCCCCATCACGATGCAGTTGGTGATGATCAGACCGACGAACACCGACAACTGCTTGGACAGCGAGAAGGCATAGGCCTTGAGCAGTTGATCCACCACGATCACCAGCGAAGCGATGATCACCATTTGCACGATCATGCGGATGGAGTTGGGAATCTGACTGCGGATCATCGAGATGAACAGGTTGGAGAACGCAACCACCAGCGTCAGCGCAACCGACATCACCAGTGCGGTATTGAGATTGGAGGTAACCGCCAGTGCCGAGCAGATCCCGAGGATCTGCAGGCCGATAGGGTTGTTATTGAAGATAGGATCGAACAGAACTTGCTTGATAGTGGGTTGCGACATGTTCATGCCTCCCCTGTGCGCAATTTAGCGATAAAGGTGCCGAAGCCGTTCTCACCCAGCCAGAAGTGCAACAGATTGTTCACGCCGTTGCTGGTCAGGGTCGCACCCGCCAAGCCATCAACCTGATGATCTGCCTTGGCACTCTGCGGGTCCACGTTGCCCTTGACGATCTGGATGGCCAGCTTGTCGCTGTCGTCGAACAGCTCCTTGCCAGGCCACAGACCACGCCATTTCGGATTATCGACTTCGCCACCGAGACCGGGGGTTTCGCCATGCTGGTAGAAGCCAAAGCCGGCGACGGTATCCAGGTCACCCTTGACGGCCATGAAGCCGTACAGCGTGGACCACAGGCCATAACCTCGCACCGGGAGGATCAGCGTATCGAGCTGGCCATCTTCTTCCACTATATAAACAGTGCTGTAGCGCTCACGGCGCTTGATGGAGGCAATGTCTTCCGAGCCGGGAAGTACCTCGGAAAGTGCTGGATCCTTCGCAGCCACGAGCGGGTCGAACGTCTGCGGATCGAACTCGTCACTGAAGGTGCCGGTTTCAAGATCAACCAGCCTGGCGATGATTCGCTCGTTATACAGCGCCTTGACCTGATTGGCGGACATGCCCGCCTCGCCCAGCCCGGCGATCGCCAGGATGCTGCGTTGCTTGTCCAGCTGGCGGTTCTCCAGTTGCGTCGGACGCAATGCCACCGCTGCGCCGGCCACGAATACCGAGCAGACCAGACAGACCAGCAAGGCAACCGTCAACGTACGGACGGTGGATTCTTTTTGACTAGACATTGCGTGCCAGCCTCCGCTTGATATTGGCCTGGATGACGAAGTGGTCGATCAACGGTGCACACAGGTTGGCGAACAGAATCGCCAGCATCATGCCTTCCGGGAACGCCGGGTTGACCACACGGATCAGCACGACCATCACACCGATGAGGATGCCGAACACCCATTTACCGGTGTTGGTCATGGAGGCCGAAACCGGATCGGTCGCCATGAAGATCAAACCGAAGGCGAAACCACCCACCACCATGTGCCAGTGCCAAGGCATGGCGAACATCGGATTGGTATCCGAGCCGATCATATTGAACAGGTAGCTCAGGGCGATCATGCCGATCATCACACCGGAAACGATGCGCCAGGAAGCAATCTTGGTCAGCAGCAGCACCGAGCCACCGATGAAGATGGCCAGCGTACTGGTCTCACCGATCGAGCCGTGCATGGTGCCGATGAAGGCGTCCATCCAGGTGATGCCATTGTCGATCACGTTCTCGATGCCGCCGGCGAAACCGAGGCTCAGCGCGGTGGCACCGGCGAAGCCATCCACCGATGTCCACACCATGTCGCCGGACATCTGCGCCGGATAAGCGAAGAACAGGAAGGCACGGCCGGTAAGCGCCGGGTTGAGGAAGTTCTTGCCGGTACCTCCGAAGACTTCCTTGCCGATTACCACACCGAAGCTGATACCCAGCGCCACCTGCCACAGCGGAATGCTCGGCGGCAGGATCAACGCGAACAGCACCGAGGTGACAAAGAAGCCCTCATTGACTTCATGCTTACGGATCGAAGCGAACAGCACTTCCCAGAAACCGCCGACGATGAAGGTAACCGCATAGATCGGCAGGAAGTAGGCCGCGCCCTGGATGAAGTTATCCCACAGACTGCCCGGGTCGAAGCCGGCCAGCGCGCCGATCAGCGCGAAGCGCCAGCCTTCCTGCGCCGCCAACAGGTCGGGACTCTGCGCGAAGATCAGGTTGGCCTGGTAACCGGTGTTCCACATGCCGAAGAACATCGCCGGGAAGGTGCACAACCAGACGGTGATCATCATGCGCTTGAGGTCGATGCCGTCACGCACGTGCGCTGTGGTCTTGGTGACGCTGCCAGGACGATAAAGGAAGGTATCGGCGGCTTCGTACAGTGCATACCACTTTTCGTACTTGCCACCCTTTTCGAAATGATGCTCGATCTTGTCGAGGAATGCGCGAATGCCCATGCCTTACCCCTCCTTCTCGATGCGGGTCAGATTGTCCCGCAGGATCGGGCCGTATTCGTATTTGCCAGCGCAGACATAGCTGCACAGCGCCAGGTCCTCTTCGTCGAGCTCCAGGCAGCCGAGCTTCTGCGCCACCTCGGTGTCGCCCACGATCAGCGAGCGCAGCAACTGGGTCGGCAGAATGTCGAGCGGCATCACTTCCTCGTAGTTACCCACCGGCACCATGGCGCGCGGGCTGCCGTTGGTGGAGGTGGAAAACGCGAATTTCTTGCCGGCGTTGATCTTGGAAATGAAGATATTGAGCACCGAGTGCTTGGTCCGCCCCAGCCGCATGTAATGCAGCATCTCGCGCTCCTTGCCTTCACGCAGACAAGACACCTGCTGGTGATAGCGACCGAGATAGGCGAAGGCGCCATGCGCCGTACGACCACCCAGCAATGAGCCGGAAACGACGCGATTGGCGCCAGGCTGCAGCTCACCAGCGCTTAGCTCGTCCAGGTTGGCGCCCAGACGGGTGCGCACCAGACGCGGATTTTCCACCACGGGGCCAGCCAGCGATACGACGCGCTCGACCGAAAGGCGCCCTGTCGTGAATAGCTTGCCCATGGCGATCACGTCCTGATAGCCGATGCTCCAGACGCTCTTGCTCGCGCTCACCGGATCAAGGAAATGAATGTGCGTTCCGGCCAGGCCCGCCGGATGAGGGCCCGTGAAGGCTTCGACCTGCACCTTGGTCAGACTCTCGCCCGGCAGGGTACTTTCCGATGCCTTGCACAGGAAAACCTTGGCCAGATTGCCGAGCACTTTGAGTCCCGCTTCGAAATCAGCCGCCTGCTCCGCGATAACCACGGCTGGATCGGCTGCTAGCGGATGCGTGTCGATGGCCGTCACGAAAATCGAATTGGGCGCTGCGTCAACGGCCGGCACCTTGCTGTAGGGGCGGGTGCGCAGCGCGGTCCACAAACCGGACTGTTGGAGATTCTCACGCACCTTGGCCTCGCCGATGCCTTCCAACTCGGCGCTCGGGTACTGGGCGAAGGTCAGCTCGTCGTCGCCTTCGAGATCGATCACCACCGACTGCAGCACACGCCTCTCACCGCGATGAATCGCGCTGACGATGCCTGCGCCAGGCGCAGTGAAGTGGACACCCGGCGTCTTCTTGTCGGAAAACAGGATCTGCCCCAGCTTCACTCGATCGCCGACCTGGACTTCCATGGTCGGCTTCATGCCGGGGTAGTCAAACCCTATTACGGCGACGCTTCGCACGGGCCTGCCGGCCTCTATACGCTGCGTCGGCGCCCCTGCGATGGGCAAATCGAGCCCACGTTTTATATTGATCATCGGTTCGCCTAACCACTGATTTTTAGAAATTTAGGAACTCCGACGACTAGCGCAAAGTCCAATTGCGCAACGCGCGCCAATACGGTATTGGCGCGACGCTATGTCGCAGAGTCAAGATAGAAATCCGCCCGATTATAGAGGCCGCAACCCCGCACTGGCCACCCAAGCCATTCCGATTTTTTGACTGGCGACAAGTGCATAGCGATGCCGAACCTATCGATGACGGATGATCGATAGCCTCCCTTCACTTCACCTTCTCTCACTATCCAGACGCTCGCCGCCACCTTTTCGGCAGACAAAAAAAACGGGAACCGAAGTTCCCGTTTTTTCACTAGCGCTGCCTCAGCGCGGGAAGGCTGGCGGATTGACGCCTGCCATGTCTTCCATCACGCGTACCACCTGGCAGCTGTAGCCGAACTCGTTGTCGTACCAGACGTAGAGCACGACACGGTTGTCGCTGCAGATGGTCGCCTCGGCATCAACGACACCGGCATGGCGCGAGCCAACGAAATCAGTGGAAACAACTTCCTGCGAATTGACGAAGTCGATCTGCTTCTGCAAGTCCGAGTGCATGGCCATCTGACGCAGGTACTCGTTGATCTCGTCGCGACTGGTGGCCTTCTCCAGGTTCAGGTTGAGAATCGCCATGGAGACGTTGGGCGTCGGCACGCGGATCGCATTGCCGGTCAGCTTGCCCTTCAGCACCGGCAGCGCCTTGGCCGCGGCGGTGGCAGCACCGGTCTCGGTGATGACCATGTTCAGCGCGGCGCTGCGGCCACGACGACTTCCCTTGTGGAAGTTGTCGATCAGGTTCTGGTCGTTGGTGTAGGAGTGAACGGTCTCAACGTGGCCATTGACGATGCCGTACTGGTCGTTGACCGCCTTGAGCACCGGCACAATGGCGTTGGTGGTACAGGAAGCCGCGGAGACGATTCTGTCGTCGGCGGTGATCTCGCCATGGTTGATGCCATGCACGATGTTCTTCAGCTCGCCCTTGCCCGGCGCGGTCAGGACGACGCGGGCAACGCCAGGGCACTTGAGATGCTGGCTGAGACCTTCGGCGTCGCGCCACTTGCCGGTGTTGTCCACCAGCAGCGCGTTCTCGATGCCGTACTGGGTGTAGTCCACCGAAGCCGGATCGTTGGAATAGATCACCTGAATCAGGTTGCCGTTGGCGGTGATGGTGTTGTTCTCGGCATCGATATGGATGGTGCCGTCGAACGGACCATGTACCGAATCGCGGCGCAGCAGGCTGGCGCGCTTGACCAGGTCGTTCTCGGCGCCCTTGCGCACGACGATGGCACGCAGGCGCAGGCCGTCACCGCCACCGGTCTTCTCGATCAGGATACGCGCCAACAGGCGACCGATGCGGCCAAAGCCGTAGAGCACCACGTCGGTGCCCTTGTGGCCCGCGGCAGTGGTGCGTTTGTCGGCAACCTCGGCCAGCTCCTCACGCACGAACCGGTCCAACGTACGGCCATTGCCTTCGGCCTTGAACTTGCCAACCAGCTTGCCCAGGTCCACCGAAGCGGCGCCCAGGTTCATGTCGCTCATGGTGGTCAGGATCTGGTGAGTCTCGTGGACGGACAGTTCCGCCTCGTCGGCCTGACGGTGGCGAGCGAAGCGATGCGCCTTGAGAATGGCGATCACCGAGCGGTTGATCAGGCCACGGCCGTAAATGGAAGTCACCACGTTATTGTTGCGGTACAACTGGCCAATCAGCGGAATCATCGCTTCAGCGAGCGCTTCGCGGTCAATCCATTCACCAAGACACTGGTCGGGCTTCTGAGTCACGGGCAGTTCCTTCCAACATGTAGGGGCAGAGAAAAAGGGCTACATTATGCCGTCGCGCCCCAACTCGGGCAATTGCAACGGACGAAACACTGACAGCTGTACCCCGCGATAGTTACAATCCCGGCGGTCCATTTTACTGACCCGGAGTCACGTCCACTCGTGTCCGTACTGCGCCTTCCGCCCATGCCTGCCGCCAGCGGCAAGCAAACCTGGGGCAATCTTCCCGGAGCCGCGCTGAGTCTGGCCATCGCAGAGTCCGCCAGCAGCGCAAAGCGCTTCACTCTTCTTCTCACCGCCGACAGCCAGAGCGCCGAGCGTCTCAAGGAAGAACTCGCCTTCTTCACCCCCGAGCTGCCGGTGCTGCATTTCCCCGACTGGGAAACGCTGCCCTACGATGTGTTCTCGCCGCACCAGGACATCATCTCCCAGCGCATCGCAGCGCTCTATCAGCTGCCCGAACTGACCCATGGCGTACTGGTAGTTCCGATCACCACCGCGCTACACCGCCTGGCGCCCAAGCGCTTCCTGCTGGGCTCCAGCCTGGTACTGGATATCGGCCAGAAGCTCGATGTCGAGCAGATGCGCTCGCGCCTGGAAGCCGCGGGTTATCGCTGCGTGGATACGGTGTACGAGCATGGCGAGTTCGCCGTGCGCGGCGCGCTGATCGACCTGTTCCCGATGGGCAGCGCCCTGCCCTACCGCATCGACCTGTTCGACGACGAGATCGAGACACTGCGAACCTTCGACCCGGAGAACCAGCGTTCCATCGAAAAGGTCGACTCGGTGCGCCTGCTGCCGGCCCGCGAGTTCCCGGTGAAGAAGGAATCGGTCACCGGCTTTCGCGCCCGCTTTCGTGAGCGCTTCGACGTGGATTTCCGCCGCTGCCCGGTCTATCAGGACCTCTCCACCGGCATCACACCGGCGGGCATCGAGTACTACCTGCCGCTGTTCTTCGACGAGACCTCGACCCTGTTCGACTACCTGCCCGAGGACACTCAGGTGTTTTCCCTGCCGGGCATCGAGCAGGCCGCCGAGCATTTCTGGAAGGATGTGCGCAACCGCTACGAAGAACGGCGCATTGATCCCGAGCGCCCGCTACTGCCACCCACTGACCTGTTCGTACCGGTGGAGGACTGCTTCGCCCGCCTCAAGTTGTGGCCGCGCGTGGTTGCCAGCCAGGAAGATGTGGAAACCGGCATCGGCCGTGAGCGCTTCCCCGCCAGCCCACTGCCGGAGCTGGCCATCGAAGCCAAGGCCAGCGAGCCGCTGGGCGCGCTGCGGCGTTTCCTCGACGAATTCCCCGGCCGCGTACTCTTCACTGCCGAAACGGCAGGCCGCCGCGAAGTGCTGCTGGAACTGCTGGCTCGGCTGAAGCTGCGCCCGCAGGAAGTCGAGGGCTGGCCGGGTTTCCTTGCCAGCGAGGAGCGCTTGGCGATCAGCATCGCGCCGCTGGACGATGGTTTGCTACTGCAACAGCCACAGCTGGCACTGATTGCCGAAAGCCCTTTGTTCGGCCAGCGCATCATGCAGCGCCGACGCCGCGAGAAGACCCGCGATGCCGGCGAGAACGTCATCAAGAATCTCACCGAGCTGCGCGAAGGTGCGCCGGTTGTGCACATCGACCACGGCGTAGGCCGCTATCAGGGCCTGATCACGCTGGAGATCGAGGGCCAGGCCCAGGAATTCCTGCTGCTGCAATACGCCGACGACGCCAAACTCTACGTCCCGGTGGCCAGCCTGCATCTGATCGCCCGCTACACCGGCAGCGACGATGCCCTGGCGCCGCTGCACCGACTCGGCTCGGAGCAATGGCAGAAGGCCAAGCGCAAGGCCGCCGAACAAGTGCGCGACGTCGCCGCCGAGCTGCTGGACATCTATGCCCGCCGCGCGGCCCGCAAAGGCTATGCCTTCCAGGACCCGCAACTGGACTACGACACCTTCAGCGCCGGCTTCCCCTTCGAGGAAACCCCGGACCAGCAGGCGGCAATCGACGCGGTTAGGGCCGATCTGCTCGCGCCCAAGCCCATGGATCGTCTGGTCTGCGGTGATGTCGGTTTCGGCAAGACCGAAGTGGCCATGCGTGCGGCCTTCATCGCCGTTCACAGCGGCAAGCAGGTCGCCGTGCTGGTGCCCACTACCCTGCTCGCCCAGCAGCACTACAACAGCTTCCGCGATCGCTTCGCCGACTGGCCGGTAAAAGTCGAGGTGATGAGTCGTTTCAAGTCCGCCAAGGAGATTCAGGAGGCGGTGGACCAACTGGCCGAAGGCAAGGTGGATATTCTCATCGGCACCCACAAGTTGCTGCAGGATGATGTGAAATTCACCAACCTGGGCCTAGTGATCATCGACGAAGAGCACCGTTTCGGCGTGCGCCAAAAAGAGCGACTGAAGGCGCTGCGCAGCGAGGTGGATATCCTCACCCTGACCGCTACACCGATCCCGCGCACGCTGAACATGGCCGTGGCGGGCATGCGCGATCTGTCGATCATCGCCACGCCGCCGGCACGCCGGCTGTCGGTGCGTACCTTCGTCATGGAGGCCAACAAGCCGACCATCAAGGAGGCGCTGTTGCGCGAGCTGCTGCGTGGTGGCCAGGTCTACTACCTGCACAACGATGTGAAGACCATCGAAAAATGCGCCGCCGACCTTGCCGAGCTAGTGCCCGAGGCACGTATCGGCATCGGCCATGGGCAGATGCGTGAGCGCGAACTGGAACAGGTGATGGGCGACTTCTACCACAAGCGCTTCAACGTGCTGGTGGCCTCGACCATCATCGAAACCGGGATCGACGTACCCAGCGCCAACACCATCATCATCGAGCGCGCCGACAAATTCGGTCTGGCTCAGCTACACCAACTGCGTGGTCGCGTCGGCCGTAGCCACCACCAGGCCTACGCCTACCTGCTCACGCCGCCACGCAAGCAGATGACCCCGGACGCTGAAAAACGCCTGGAAGCCATTGCCAATGCTCAGGACCTGGGCGCCGGTTTCGTTCTGGCCACCCACGACCTGGAAATCCGCGGTGCCGGCGAACTGCTCGGCGAAGGCCAGAGTGGGCAGATCCAGGCGGTGGGCTTCACGCTCTACATGGAAATGCTCGAACGCGCAGTCAAGGCCATCCAGAAAGGCGAACAGCCGAATCTGGACCAGCCCCTGGGCGGCGGCCCGGAGATCAACCTGCGCATTCCGGCGCTGATCCCCGAGGACTACCTGCCGGACGTGCATGCGCGGCTGATCCTCTACAAGCGCATCGCCAACGCCGCTGACGAGGACGGCCTGAACGAACTGCAGGTGGAGATGATCGACCGCTTCGGTCTGCTGCCCGATGCCGCCAAGCACCTGGTCCGCCTGACGCTGCTCAAGCTGCAGGCCGAGAAGCTGGGCATCACCAAGATCGACGCCGGTCCGCAGGGCGGGCGCATCGAGTTCGCCGCCGATACGCCGGTGGACCCGATGGCGCTGATCAAGCTGATCCAGACCCAGCCCAAGCGCTACAAGTTCGAAGGGGCGACGGTGTTCAAATTCCAGGTGCCCATGGAGCGCCCCGAGGAGCGCTTCAACACGCTGGAAGCGCTCCTCGAGCGCCTGGCACCCGCGGAATGAGGCAATGCCACGGATCGCGGCGGCCCTGGCGACCCGTCGCGGCGAGCCGCTGAACCATGCCCGGTGACTTTCTCGCTCACCTGCCGCCCGGCTGGCAGCTGTCGTTCTCCGACGGAGCCCTGACCAGAGGGTGCCGATACGCCGATGAAAACCGCGTTATCGTCATGCGCGAGGAGGATCGCTTCGTCGAGGCTACCTGCCGCGGCTCCGGCGGCAATCGCTACCGCCAGTCGCTGATGCTCGACAAGCGCGACAGACTCAGCTGCGTCTGCACCTGCCCGGTCGGCCTTTCCTGCAAACATGCCGTCGCCGTCATCCTTCATCTTGAACAGATGCGACACACCGCCGATGACGACACCCAGGCCGACGGCGAGCTTCCGAACACACTGCGCCAATGGCTTTCGCAACTACCCAGGGCGCTGGGCGACAACCCCGACACCCCACAGGGCTGCCTTCATTACCGGATCGGGGCGGACGTACAGGTCGAGGTCTCCAAGGTCCGCCTGCACAAGGATGGTTCGATAGCCGCGAGAGAGCCCTACCAGGCGATGCATGAAGCAACCTTCCGCCAACCGCGCTTCATGCAACCGCTGGATCTGCACATCGCGGCCCTGCTGACGCTATGCCGACGCCAAGGCAGCCATTTCACGCTCAGCGGCGAGAACGGCGGTGAAGCACTGCGCCTGCAGCTGGAAAGCGGGCGCGCATTCCTCGACGGGAAGCGAGAACCACTGAAGGCCGGCCAGAACCGCCCGGCCCGCTTCGACTGGATGCAACGAGCCGACGGCTCCCTTCGGCCCGAGCTGGTGCTGGAAGAGCATACGGCCACAGTCCTCACCACTATCGATCCGCTTTACTACCTCGACGAAACCACCAACGAAGTCGGGCTGATCCAGCACGGCCTGGCCGCACCGCTGGCCCGCCATCTACTTGAAGCCCCGCCGGTAACCTCCAGCCAAGCGGGCCTGTTCAGCCTGTCGCTCAACGAGATCGCACCCCAGCTGCCGGCTCCGGCCCAGGCCGAGGAACGCCGCATCGACGCACTGCAACCCATCGCCCGCCTGACCCTCGGCAGCCACCAGTCGCACGTCTATCAACCGGCCAGCAGGCGGATGGTCAACGAACAGCAGCATCGCGCCGGCCTGGCTTTCGTCTACGGCAAAGTGGCGGCCCACGGCAAGTTCAAGGGCGAACAGCGCCTGCGCCAGGCCGAGGACGACCACATAATACTCAGCATCGCCCGCCAACCCGAGGCCGAGCAGGCACTGCGCCAGAAGCTGCAGCAGCTGGGCTTTCGCGCAGCCTTGCGTCAGAGCCCGGCGCTGCCCAAGGATTCGGCCGAAATGTACGAGTTGCCCAACGAGGCCGCCTGGCTGCATTTCGCCCAGG
>JBKEBY010000119.1:0-29260 GCA_047973445.1 Pseudomonas sp. | reverse complement strand
GCTGGTACCCCACGGACGCAACTCGCTGGACTGGCAATGCGGGCAGCTATTGGGCGTGGGGATCATATCCTGCGCAAGAGGTCCTGATACCGAAAGGCATCTCGCCAATTGCTCACGCTGCCCCGGGCTGAGCTGGGAGAGCCGGGCAATCCAGCTGTTGAAATGACTCGCTCTCATGATTCACCTCCCGTATGTGGAGACGTCATGATCAGCTTAGCCTGTTGCAACAGTTAGCTCAGACATAGCCTTTTCATTTCTGGCTGTCTAGTGGCCTGCCTGGTCAGCTTGTTAACTCAGTGATGGCCGATCACCCCAGCCATAATTGGGCGGACGCCACGGAGCGGAGCGCACGCATTACGCACAGACCAAGCCCGTCGAACCATGGCTGGCCAGCTTATCTACCAGCTCGACCATTTCCCCACTCGCCGCAGGCTTTAACAGGACTGCAGTAAAAGCAATGTGAGACGGGGTGCCTGGGGGGCGCAACGGGGGCGCAGCCGAATACAGGATGACCGGTAGATCCGAGTACAACGTACGCGCCTCGGTCAGCAGTGCCCAGCCATCCATAGGGCTCATCATTTGGTCGGTGATCAACAGATCCACCTCCACGGCCCGCAACATCGCCAGTGCCTGCCCGCCACTGCTGGCGGTCAGGACATCGAAGCCGTAACCGGCCAGCAAATCGCCCAGGCTTTCGCGGTTCTGCTGTAGGTCGTCGACGATCAGAACGCTGCGTTCATTGCCTTCGATCACGACGTTGCTATCGTCGCTCAGCACACTTTCAAGCTCGTCTTCTGCCGCGCGCAGCATGGTCAGCAAAAAAGACAGTTTGGCGCCTCGCTCTCTTTCGGGCTCGATATATAGCTCGCTGCCCATCTGCTGCAGCAGTTGCCAAACGATGGACAAGCCCAGCCCCGAGCCATCGAAACCGGAAGCATTGCTGCCACGCTGAAAAGGCTGCAGCAAACGCACCCGATCCTCGGCGCGAATGCCTATACCGCTATCGCTGATGCTAAACCGTACGGACACCCGATGCTCGTCGCTGGCGACAGTCTCCACTTGAAACTCGATAAGCCCGTTACGCGTGAACTTGCCGGCATTTACCAGCAGATTCACCAGTATTTGGCGCAACCGGCGAAAATCTGCCTGTACCAGCGGTGGCAGGTCATCGGCAAATTCACAGGCGAAGCGATTGTTCTGGCGCAGAGCGAGAAAACGTCCTTCGTCCTCGATTTCGCGCAAAAAACCGTAGAAGTAACCCGGCACCAGTACCTGTTCCAATTGCTGCAACTCGCTGCGCGAGAACTCCAGCAGCTCATCGATCATTTCCAGTTGGCGGCGGGCATTACGTTCGATGCGCTGCGGCAAGTCACCGACCATCTGAGTCGCGATGACGCGCGACAGGTCGATGATGCTGGCCAAGGGCGAACGCAGATCGTGACTGATACGTGCCAGCAGCATGCTGCGAGCCCGTAGGGACTCGCGCAATTGTTCGGTACGCCGTGCCACGGCACCTTCCAAGCGTTCCTGTTCCGCTCGCAGCTGCTCTGCCAGGTCATCCAAAGCACGTCGCTCACGCAAACGCCCGCGGCGGAACTCCATCACCAGGGTACAAACCAGCAGCAGTACTCCAGGCAGGACCGAAGTCAGGCCCAACTGATCCTCACCGTACTGCCAGCTGACATACTTCACATCCATCAGATGTCGAACTCCTCCCTGCACGACGTAGAGCAATGTCAAACCCAGCGCCAAGCCATTAGGCCTCCGCCTGCCATAGAACCAGACAGCACCCAACACCAACGGCACCAGCAGATAGCTGGACCAACGCACCTGGCTGAAGATCACGCGCGAACTCTGGTAATCCCCCAGAGCACCCCACAACAGCAGACCACTGATCAGCAAGGTGTACAGAAGCACCGCCCATCTCATCCAGGTCGGTAAAACCCGCACGCCGAACAGCACCCAGATGTAACTGAAGAACAAGCCGCTGGTGATGCCGGTAAAAACGCTGACCAGATGGGATTTCCAGGGCAGCCATTCCGGCATGTAGAACAGATAGCCGTTGACGACGCCGCATGCTACGCCGTAGGCCAGAATCGTCAGAGAGTTCAAAAGCAGCACGCTGGAGCGCCGGATCAGGCCGATAGCCAGGCCGAAGGGCACGATGATCAGGGCAATGCCTATCGCCAGACCATCGAGCAGGTTCGACCATTCGAGCCCCCACTGCTGCCGCTGCTCATCCCACAGATAGGGGTCGATCATCAAGACGGTGGTGCTCGCTACTCGCACCAGCACCTGAGCGCTTTCTCCTTGCTCCAGATCTAGCGGAAACAGCGGCTGGCGGGCAGCAAGCGCCCATTGCGAGATGGGAAAATCACTGCCCGCACGCATCTCGCTCAACTGGCCGGCACGCCAGACGAATACCTGGACGTTATCCAGCCGTGGCTCACCAACTTTTATCCAGCGCACGCAGGCTCTGTCGGTTGCCCGCAGGGTGAACCGCAACCAGATGGCCGCGGAGCTGAACTCCAGGGGAAAACGCGGCCCTTCAATCGACTGGAAACGCTCGTGCGGAAGCGCCAGCACTTCGCTGCTGCTCAAGCGCTGCTCAGGATCGACCAGCAACTCCACCAGCGGCAGCAGGTGTAACGAGGATTGCCGGCAGGCCTCCAGGGGTTCGGTAGCCAAGGCGCCACGTCCGCCAGAGAGCAACAGTGCCAGCAGCAGAACCAGAAGCTGCCCTATCTGAACTGCAGACCCAGCATCACGCCCTCTCCAGCTGGCGCTACGACCACAAATCAAGTCCCTGATAGCCACCTACCTAACTGCCTGAGCGGAAAGACCAGCAGGACAGCTCAGTTCAAATACCTTACCGATGTTAACCAAGCGCCATTCACCAGTAGCAAGTACGAACCCCAACAACGGCCTCAATCGTACCGTATCAGTACAACAGGTCGCCCTCAGACAGACTCTTGCTGCCCACTCTGAGCCTGCACACGGAACTGGCTAGGGGTCATACCCTGTCGCTCACGAAAGGCCGTAGTGAAGTTGCAGGCACTGCGAAAGCCGACCAGGTCGGCGATGTCCTGCACGCTCAGGGTACTGTCGGCCAGCAACTCCTGCCCCCTGCGCAAGCGCGCCTCGCGGATATAGGCAAATACCGTAGTGCCGAGGTGATTGCGAAAAATGCCCGACAGTCGCTTGTCGTGAGTGCCAACCTTACGGGCTATCTCTGCCAACGAGGGCAACTCGCCAAGATTCTGGCCAATGAAGCGCATCGCGGCACGCAGAATCAGCAACTCGGCATTTACCGCACCAGCCACACTCGGCTCGCGTGCGTCGTTCGACACAGCGCGCCGTGCCAACTGCAGATGGATGCGGATACGTGCCAACACCTCAGCCGGCTCACAAGGCTTGATCACATAATCGACGCCCCCGACATCCAGTCCCTCCAGGCGAGCATCCAGGTCTCCGGCGGAGGTCAGGAAGATCACCGGTGTCGCCTGCGTCGCAGGTGCCTCGCGCAATAAGCGGCAGAGCGCGAAACCGTCCATCTGTGGCATATGCACATCGAGCAGGATCAGATCCGGGCGCAGTGCCAGAGCCCGCTGGTAGCCCTGACGGGCCTCCGTGGCAATCGACAAGCGCCAGTTTTGCGCCCGCAACACCCGCAGCAGTAACTGCAACTCCTCAGGCGAATCGTCGATGACCAAGATATGGGGCCGCGATTCATGAGTCGGAGCGCATCCAAGCATCACTACATACCCTCTCTTGCACCGCTTTCATCTCGGACGCGTTGCTTAAAACTGAACAAAGCACCTCGCTGGCAAAAGCTTTACCCGCGCCAGCAAAGGAACACTTTCAAGGAGGGCATAGGATAGGCGGATTAAGCGGGAGGACAACATGACTAAGAGCTTCACCGACGGCAAAACTGTGTCCCACGTTCAACAACAGTCAGCAACCGGCCTGGCCGCAATGCTCGGCGATCTGTACTGGTTCATCCAGGTCGTTGAGGCTGGCAGCTTCTCCGCCGCAGCCGAACGCAATGGCATTGCCAAATCCAGCCTGAGTCGCCGGGTCGCACAGTTGGAGCGACAACTCCAGGTGCAGTTGCTGAACCGCAGCACCCGACTGTTTGCCATCACCACGGCGGGGGAACAGATTTACCGTTACGCATTGGACATGCTGGCTGCCGCCGAGGCTGCCTTGAACTTCGCCCAGGACAGCAACGACATGCCGGGCGGGCTACTCCGGCTTTCCACCTCGAGCATCCTGTCGGGCTGGACCCTGGAACTGCTCGCCAGCTTTCGCCAGCAGCATCCCGCGGTGCAGTTCGCTCTGACCCTACAAGACACCGCCGTAGATATCGCCAGCCAACGCCTGGATCTCGCACTCAGTCTCAACGAGGTGCCCAAGGACAGTAACGCCATCGTGGCCCGGCCGATAACTCAGCTGGAGATGGGCCTGATCGCCGCCCCCTCGCTGCTTGCCGAGCTCGGTCAGCCGCGACGCTTAGCCAAGGTTTCCGACAACCACCTGCTGGTGCTCGGTTCGCCACCGACAGCGCAGCCATGGCCCTTACGCGACGGCATCCGCAAGGTGCATGCCCCCGCACTGAGTGCAGAGAATACCCACACGCTCATGCAAGCCGCCTGCGCGGGACTCGGCATCGCCTGCCTGCCACTGTGCACCTGCCAGGCTGAACTAGCCGCCGGCACCTTGCAGATCGCCTGCCCGGACGAGGCTCTGACACCCGTTACCCTCTACGCGCTGACTCCTCCGTACAAGGGTATTACCAACACGGCCCGACAGTTGATTGCCCACATCAACCAGATGCTGGGAACCCATGCCGGCGCCGAAGCTACGCTCCAACCATTCTGAGACTATTGCCGGGCGCTCAACCCGGCAACCTCTAGCTAAGAGCAAGCTGCTTGTCAGTCGACCAGCACGCTGGCCACCTCCAGCCTGATCGTCTCGCCGCCCTGTAGGGCGCTGTAAACCAGGAAATCCCCCTGCTGCACACCTTGGCCCCAAGCGGCATCCAGCGACACACTGTCGCCGTCATCACCCAGTATCCTCAGGGTATTGTCGCTATCGGTCATTCCTAGTACATCCTGAATAGAGAGGCTGGTGATGCTGTTCTGTCCCGCACCACGCAGATCGATGGCTTCAACGTTGGCTAGTTTGGAATCCAGATCGGCACCGGACAGGCTCTCGTCGAAACGCAGCTGAACGGTGTCGTTACCGCCACGTCCATCGATAGCCTCTCCAGTCCAGAGCAAGCGGTCGTCAGTCGTGGTGCCAAACTGACTGTTGATCGTAGTGGGGATTTTCGCCCAATCGACGCCGCCCGCATGTGTCCAGTCAGAAGGCTGCTCAGGGCTACCCTCTTCCACCGTCTGCGCCCTGACCTGCAGATCGTCCACCGCCTTGCCGGCCTGGACGAAACCGAGCAGCCCGGCCTCTTCTTGGGACAAACCAACGATGGTGTAAATGCCGTTCTCGTAGCTGACCCTCGGCACACCATCGAGCAAGGTGCCGCTGAGCAACTGGTCGTCCAGATAGAACGCCGCATGCTCGCCCAATCCTTTGAACTGCAGAGTGATGGTTTCAACTGACTCATCGACTGCACCGGCTGGCGCTGCCCCCAGATCCTTCATCTCGGCATTCAGGTTGAGGCGAATGATCTCGCCTTCCTTGCCGAAGCTCGGGGTGGGTGTCAGCTTGATGCCATCGGCCACTGGCGTGACGGTCAGGGTGAAATCCTGGGTGCTCGCAAGACTACCGCCGAGCGCAGACTCCCCGCTATTGATGACCAATTGCAGGTCACTCAGGGTGCCGCTCCAATGCGCGGGCGGCAGAATGCCGATGTAGCCCGGCATTGCCCCTTCGCCCAACAGCCAGGTGTTGCTGCCCGCGGCGCCGCCCAGGTTGTTACCCAGACTGGCCAAAGTGGCGCTGGCCGCATCATCGCCGACAAATACCAGGAAGCCGACGGGCAGGTTTTTCAGCAAGATAGCCCCAAGACTTTCCGAACCGTCGCCATCGACCAGGCCGTTATCCGTTAGCGCCAGTCGAATGACATTGGAGCGATCTGCCGCTGCCTGGGCATGCGGGTTTTCAGCACCGACGGTGGTCGCCACGGTGAAGTCGTAGCCACTATTGATCGGGGTAATCTGGCCCGTAGCATTGACCGTGGTCGATTCCACCAGACTGGAGCCGGTCTCCTGCCCCCTGACGGTCGCCGTCAGGCTAATGCTGCCGCTGACATGCCCATCCTTTGGCGTATAGAGCAGGTCCAGGCGACTGCTGTCGGGCGCCATATCGATCACGTAGTAGTCACCATCGGGCAGCCCACTCACGCCGCTAACGGCGGTCTTGCTCAGCGGGTTGCTCTGCGCATCTTTCAAGATACCGCCCTGCATGTCGACCGGCTCGTTCAGGGTCAGATACAGCTTGCCGTCGATCAGCGTCCAGTTGGGATCATCGGCCAGGTTGCCGATATCGATGCCAATCGCCAGCTCGCTACCCTCGGCAACCGCCGGCGCGTCGATCTGGATGTCAGCCTCATCGGTGACCGGCAGGACCTCCTGCTGCAGAGTGATCTCGGCTTCATCCCGCGTGCCATTGGGGATGTAGGTGGTCAGCTTGGCGTCGTAGGTGAAGTCGCCGTCATGCCGGTTCCAGTCTGCCGGCGGCGTCACCCTGATGCCGGCCAGCAGGTTCTGCAGCTCCGCATTACCGCCGCTACCCGAGGCTGTCCAAACCTCCTGACCATTAATCACGGTACGGATCATGCCGGTAACCACTGCGCCCTCTGGCAGACCGCTCAGAGTCACGGTAAAGCCGTTGTCCTGTACGCCATCCTCGATCCGGGCATTGATCGCCTCTTCCAGAGTAAAGGCGGAGTCTTCGCTGGGTTCGAACGCGCTTTGCTCCCACTGCTCGATCCGCGCCGGCAGTTCCGGGCTACCCGGGCCGAAGTCGGTCGTCAGGCTGATTTCGGTGGAAGCGGTCAACGGCTGACCATTGCCTGAGTCCTCGCTGATCACCGTCACTCTGATCCGATGATCAAGCAAGCCGCCCGCCGCCCCGTGCACCTGCAGGGTCAGTTCCTGCAGCAGCTGACCATTGAACGCAGTGCCGGGCAGCAACAGCCAGCGGTCGCCGCCAAGGTAGCTGGCACCATGGACAATCACGCCCTGTGGGACGTTATCGAGCACGATCCGGGTCAGCTGCTCACTGCCGTCATAGTCACCACCGCTGTTGCCGACCTGCAGCTTGACAGTGACCGCGCCTGCATTCGTCAAGGTCGTAGCTTCACCCTCGGTCACCGCCAGGGTTGGCTGATCGGTCACCGGGCTAACCGTGATCTGGTAGCGCCCATCGAATCCCTGCTGCTGATCCGACACGCTGACATCAGCAGCAGGAGCAGCAGGATCGGTGATCAGGTAACGCACGTCGAATCCGGCAGTGCCGTGCCAGTTTTCCTGGCCCTTGGCATAGATGCTGTGGAGAGCGGCGCCGCTCAGTTTGTACCAGTCACCATCCAGCACGATACCCGGCTGCTTGCCGGCCACAGCAGCCAGAGAATCACCATTCAGGCCGTAGGTCAGGCTGAAATTACCCGCTGCATCGACGTCGCTAGCCTTGATCCACACGGCGTCCAGACGCTCATCGGTATCGCCGTTGCGATGTTGGATCGAGAAATCCAGCTTGGTGCTGACATCCTCATCCAGGTCGCTCGCCAGATTGATGGTCGCCTCCGGCGACGGCTGCACCCAAACACTGACGTCATGTAACTCAGTCAAGGAATCGCCATCGTTTTCAGTGGTTACTACAGCGAAGTCGAAACTCGCCGTGCCATTGAAGTTAGGCGGCGTCACCAGCTTGGCGTTCAGCAACTGCGCCGCAGTCAAGGACCACTCGCCATCCCCAACACGGGTTGCCCCCTCGATGGAGAAGCCGGCAGGCAAGCCACTGATCTTGAAGCTCAGGGTTTCCGAGCCGTCGTTGTCCACCAGGCTGACGGAACGGATCAGCTCGCTCAGTTGGATGCCGCCGACGCTGTCGACGGCCGCCTCGGTGAAGCTCCGCTCGGCCAGGGGGGCGATCTCCACGTTAGCCGAGTCCGCCACCCCCTTGGGCGACACCAAGATTTCCAGGTCGTGGGAGCTCGATTCCGGATGACCCTCGAAGCCCGGGATGCCTGGGATCACCAGATGGTCTACCGACACCGTGGAGACCTTGAGGCTAAACGGCTCGTTGGAGTTGGGCGGCGGCGTGATGGTCATCGCTGCGCCCTTTTCCGGATCGAAGTTCACGATCGTCACCATCCGGGTACCGTCGCCCTTGTCAACCAGGCTCAGCTCGACACCGTCATAAAACAGCTTGGCGCCCTCCGGAATGCCGGAAATGGTGACGTTGAAGGTTTCCGATGGGTCCGAGCTGCTCGGCCGGATCGACAGCGCCATGCTGTCGTCCTCGTTGCCGCGCACATGCGCGTTGACCGTGGTGGTAACCGCGTCGGCCACCGGGCGGATCAGGATATTGCTCAGCTCGGCCCCGCCGGTGATCGCCTGGTTATAGCCCAGTGCTGCCAGTTCGCCGGGGGTGAGCTGGTCGACGGTGCGCCCGCCCAGGTCATCCTCGTCGTAGTCGCGGGTCAACGCCTCGACCTGGATCTTGAACATCCCGGAGAAGTTCGGTGGCGCCAGAAATTCGAGGGTATGGAGATACTCGACCGGCACCTCGATCGGATCGCCGCCGTAGGCCTGGGTCACCCAGGTGCTGCCGCCATCGGTGGAGTAGCGGAACTGCGAGCCCAGCGCATTGCTCTGCGAGCCATCACCGGCCACCAACTCAGGGGTCAGCAGAGCAAAGGTCTTCTCACTGCTACTGTCCTCGTTGCTCCAACCATCCTTCAGGTTGAACGTATCCTCGACACCCAGGTTGAACCATTCATCCTCGGTGCCGGGCGTGGTGTAGCTACGCCCGGCTGTCATTTCCACATCCATGCCTGCAGGGTCAGCGCTGTCGCTATCGGTTTGTTCGGCCACTGGGGTGACGGTGATATCGAGATCGACATCGGTGAATACCTTGACGTCGGGGCTGAGATTGCCTGCATAGCCCTGATCCGTCACCCCGATGTCGAGCTTGAGTGTGGTGTCCAGGCTGCTATGGGCAGGCGGTGTAATGGTGTAGTTCAGGTAGTTCCCGTTGCTGATATCAGCAGACGAGATAACCAACTCACCGCTCGACGGCGTAAGTTCATTGCCCAGATGATCCTTGACCACCCAGTCCGCCGGAATGCCCTTGATGACAATACTGGTGATGTTTTCCGAACCATCATGGTCGCCCGGCGTCACGTTTTGCAGGAACTTAACCTCAGTGTCTTCCTTGGTTTCCACCCCAAGCGCGCCCAGTTCATCGACTATTGGCGTTACCCCTAGCGCCAGAGTCACCGAATCTAGAACCACAGCCCCTTTGTCACTTGGCCCGTCCGCATCATGATCCAGCCCCTTGAGAGTGACCGTTACATCGACACTGCTAGCGCTGTAGTCGCTTGGCGGGGTAACAAGGATGTCCGGCAGATCGCCAGCCGAGGTGCTAAGCCCCGGCGCAGCGACTCTTACCACCTGATCACTACTGGTCACAGTGACGGTGGTAGTACCGCTGACTACCGTGCTGCCCACCGGCAGACCCGTGATTTCAAACCAGCGCTCCTCACTGCCATCGATATCCGCTGACGTATTGCCGTCAGTATTCGGATAGTTGACTGTCAGCAGATCTTTGAGGTTGACAGTGCTGTCCTCAGCAATGCTCAAGGTGTGGCTATCACCGCCATTGATCTTCAACTCCAGCGGGTCGGTGACGGCCTGAACCTCGACCGTCACCGAAGTGTTCGAGGTAGCCCCAGCGACACCCGGCAGCGGCATGCCACTAGCATCTACCTCGTAACTGGTCACGCTGACTTCTACGGTGAAGTTACGATGATCTTCCGCCGGCGGCAGAGCCTTTAGGGCCTCGTACTGTGCGGTGGTCAGGGTCAAAGTGTTGCCGCTGAGACCTGCGACGTGCTGGCCATTGCTGAGCACTATAGTGATGGGGCCACCCGTCGACACGAACAACTCTGCATCACCGTTACTGCCATCCAGCAGCTTGGTTCCCGCCGGAATGCCGGTCAGGGTGATCATACCCAGTAGCTCCGGATTATCGCCGGAGTCCGCGCCATTCTGATCCAAGGTGTCGGTTGCCTGCGGCGCATTCAACCCCAGGATCACAGCAACGTCTTCGTCGGTCGTAACACTTGTCGTGTCCACGTCCAGTTCCGGGGCATCGGCCAGTGGCTTGACGGTAACGTTTACGGTAATGGTTCGGGAGTTGCCGTCCTCTTCGAGAATCACATAGGTGAAACTGTCGCTACCGCTGTAATCAGGGTTCGGCGTGTAGGTAATCCTTCCATTGGCATCGACATTAACCGTGCCGTGCTCGGGCGCTTGCGAACCGTTGTCGCCGTTGACCTTGATGCTGTCCGGAGTACCGTCAGCCGTGGTGTTGATGATGATGTCTGCATCTTCATCGACCTCGATGGCTTGATCGAGGCTCGGGGCATCGTCGATCACCGTGACGGTGAAGCTGCTGTTGTCGCTGTCACCGTCGGCATCCACAACCTCGTACGGGAACACCAGATCGATTTCGCTCAACGAACCATGTGCCAGCGCACCGGACAGCACAAACTCATAGGCGGCCGCCATGCTACCGGGATCGGTGATAGTGGCGGTGAAGATCGTCTGGCCATTGGCCGTCGCGGTCAGCGTGTGGCCATCGTTGCCGATGACATACGTCAGGTCATCGCCATAGGCCTTCAGCCCCAGGGTATCTAGGGCATCCAGGGTGGCCTGGCCAAAACGCGTGTCGATCGCGTCGGCCGCCTTGCTGACCCCCAGCCCGCCTGTGACGGTCAGCTCATTGCTATCCGGAGCGGAGCCGCTGGACAGGTGCTTTTCGTCGACGCGGGCATTGTCCGGGGTATCAATGGACGGTGCGGTATCGGTCACGCTGATTGGCTGAGTTGCCCAACCACTGATATCGCCATCGCCATCGATCAGTTGGTAGTGGAAGTCCGCACCGAGGTCAAAATCGGTCGCGCTGCCCGGTGCACCATGGCCGGCAGAAACACCTGTACCGCTCACTGGCGGGCTGGTGTAACTCCAGTCGCCGTTGCTGTGCACGGTCAGCGAACCGCCGTGTTGGGTGGTGACGGTGATAGAGTCGCCAGCGGCGATGGCCGCCGACTCTTGCTCGACGCCGTTAACGTCAAGGTACTTGAACTTGTACACCCGAGCGCCATCCGCACCCGAACGATCGCCATCCAGCAGATTGTCCGCAGCGCTGGCGGAGCCAACTATGTTCCCACCTTCGGCCAGGGTTACGGCGGGCTGGTCAAAGGCGGTCGGCGCGTCGTCGAGGATATTGATGATCAGGTCGCCAGTTGCCAACTCGCCGCCCGCATCGGTGACGGCCAGGGAAATCGTCTCGGTATTGCTGTCCGCGCCAGGTGTGGACTGCACCTGAGTCAATTCGTAGTCGTACTGCAGTGTGCCGGCGGTCGCTACACCGCCGACCTCACTGGTCACGGTGAAGCCGGTCAGCGTGAGCTCACCCTGGGGAGTGCTGATAGTGATGGGAGCGCCGTCGAGTGCTTTGAGCTGTGCCAGGGTCACAGTTGTCCCGCCGATGGTGAGACTCTGCAGACCGTCGTCGGCATTGATCGCAATGTTGCCACTGGCAACCTGACTGCCGTCGCTATCCGCCAGACCACGCTCTTCGACGGTGACCTGGCCAGTGATTCCGGCACCGTTGTGATCCTCCGGCACGATGTTGGGCGCGTCGTTGACCGGCGTGACGACGATGTCCAGCTCAGCTGTATCGCTACCACCCTCGCCGTCGCTGATCGTGTAGGTCACGCTCGGCACCGTGCCGTTCCAATTTGGCGCCGGGATGAGGGTGTAGCTGCCGTTGGCGTTGAGTTGCAGGTCGCCTACACCGGGAATGTTGACGGTATCGCCTGCGCCATAAATCATGCTGTCACCAGCCACCACGAACTCGGTCACCGTCAGCGCATCGCCGTCCGGATCATGGTCGTTGCCTAGCACATTGCCGCTGACCGGCGTGTCTTCGGCAGTGGTCGCGCTGTCATCGGCGGCCACCGGCGCCGGGTTTCTGACCGTCCAGGAGAAGGTCTGCGTTGCCGTCTCGCCATCGGCGTCGGTCGCGGTGAGGGTTACCGTATAGATGCCATCAGCGTTCGGCCCGCCCTGGCTGGCCGAGTTGTCGATGCTGCCAGTAATCGCCCCCGTCGCCGGGTCGAAGCTCAGGCCCGCCGGCAGGCCGCTGATGCTGTAGTTCAGCGTGGCGTCGTCAATGTCGTTGAACAGGTTTGCCAGATCCAGAGTCAGCGTGGTGACGCTGTCGGCATCCTCATTGACCTGATCCAGCGGGCTGGCCGGAGTCAGTGCCACTGGCGCGTCGTTGACCGGCGTCACCACGATGTTCAGCTCGGCGCTGTCGCTGCCGCCTTCGCCGTCGCTGATCGTGTAGGTCACGCTCGGCACCGTGCCGTTCCAGTCCGGCGCCGGGGTAAAAGTGTAGCTGCCGTCGGCGTTGAGTTTCAGGTCACCGACACCAGAAATATTGGCAGTATCGCCTGCGCTATAAACCGTACTGTCGCCAGCCACTTGGAACTGCACGACACTCAGGTCGTCGCCGTCCGGGTCGCTGTCGGCGGAAGCCGCCGGATCGGCCGAACCGACGCCAGTGAGCACATTGCCGCTGACCGGCGTGTCTTCGACAGTGGTCGCGCTGTCATCGGCGGCCACTGGCGCCGGGTTTTCTACCTTCCAGTTGAAGGTATGCGAGGTGCTATTGCCGGCGGCGTCCGTGGCGGTGATGGTGACCTTATGCTCGCCGCCTGTGCCGCCCTGGCTGGCGGCCCGGTCGAGCGTGCCGGTCACCCAGCCAGTCGCCTGATCGATAGTCAAACCCGACGGCAAGCCGTTGATGCTGAATGACAGTGGACTGTTGTCGCTAAAGAACTGGCTCAGATCGAAGCCCAGTGAGTCGGCGTCAAAGTGCGCTTGATCGAGGATCGCAGCGAGTGCCGGTGGCAGGTTATCGACCGGTTTGTCGTCGTTGTCCGAGGCGCTGACCCCGTTCGGCGTAGTGACCGTGGCTTCGACGACTACCTGCCCCTGCCCCGGTGCCACCGGCACTTCGATAACCACGCCACTCACCAGCTCTGCCGCCGTCACCGGGCGGTTGAGCAGTTCGTTGCCGTTGTCGTCCCGTACTACCAGGATGTCGCCCTCACGCACTTGGTCGTCCAGGATGATGCGTGCGCTAACGCTGCCATCAGGGCCAATTTCCGCCAGGCTGTACACCCCATCGGCGCCAGCGCCCTGCAGCTCAACACTCAGGCCAGGCGTACGCGCGGCCGGGCCATCTTCATGACGATCGCCGCCACGGTGTTCGCGCCATTCATCGGTGCCGAAGTCACGCTCGGGCAGGCTCATGCCCATGGGGCGCAGCAATTCGCGGATACGCGCGACAGTCAGCGGTGTGATGCCGTCGGCCTCAATGGTTTGTGCGATGCGCACCAATTGCACGAAGTCGTGCCCTTCGCTCAGCGGTGCATCAGCCGCCGCACGCTGATCTTTAACGCTAGGCGCAGGCGCAGACTCAATCTGCAGTGGCGCTGGAGCAGTGGTCAGCGGCTCGGCGGCCGCCACGGCGATTTCCGACGGCGCACTCGGTTCGCCAACGAAGCTGAGGATGCGGTTATCGCCAAAATCGAGATCGGCCCTGGCGCCGGGAGCCGTGATCAGCATTTCATCGCCGCGCAAACGATCACCGACCCGGAGCTCGCGGCGCGAGCCGTTGGCAGTTTGGGCCCAAGCCTGGCCAACAAGGGATACCACGATTGCCGAAGTGTTCATCTCGACCTCTTGAAGATTTCCATGTCACTGGAAGCAGCGCGCATCTCGCACTGCCGATTGTCAACGCTCGCTCAAGGCATTGCCTTTGGCGCGCAATAAGGGTTTGAGCAGATAGGCAAGAATGGTTTTCTTGCCGGTCATGATGTCTAGCTGTGCAGTCATCCCCGGAATCACCGAGAACTGTTTGGCCAGCGCCGCGTCCGCCGTCATCGCGCGCACCAGGTAATAGGTGTTGTCACGCTCGTCGGTGATGGTGTCGGCACTGATGTGCTGCAGCGTCGCCGGCAGGCCGCCATAGATGGAGAAGTCGTAGGCATGCAGCTTGATGGTGGCGGGCAAGCCGGGGCGCAGAAAGGCGATGTCCTTGGGGGAGATTTTCGCCTCGATCAGCAGACGGTCGTCCGCCGGCACGATTTCCATCACCGCATGCCCTGGCTGAACCACCCCGCCGATGGTGTTGTAGAGCACGCGTTGAACGGTGCCGTTCACCGGTGAGCGGATTTCCGAAAATTTGACGCGATCCGCCAGACCGCCAACGTTCTTGTCCAGGCTGTTGAGCTGGGAAGTCGCCTCGCTCAGCTCAGCGCGCCACTGGTTGCGCATGCTATGGGCAACTTCGGCGATCCGCGCCTCGGCCTCCTGAATAGCCGCCTCAATCTGGCGCACTTTGGCCATGGCCTGCCGGCGCTCACCATCGGCATTGGCCTGATCGCGCTCCAGACGCAGGATGTCCATTTCCGAGACTGCGCCGGAGCGCAGCAGTGGGCGGGTGACATTCAGCTCTCTGGCCGACATCTGGTAAGCCTGCTCACCGGCACGCAGACGCGCACGCACCTCCTCCAGTTCCTGCTGTCGCTGGCTGTGCTGCTCGCGCGCAATAAACAGACGTTGATTCAGCTCCTTGAGGCTCTCCTGGTAGTAGCCCTGTTCCTGGACGAGCACCTGCGTCTGATCCTGTGAGAGAGTCGGCCCGGAATCCGGCGTATAGGGTTTTTCCTCGATCAAGGCACTGAGCCGCTCGACCTTGGCTCGTAGCGCGAACACCCGCACGCTGCCCTCCTGGAAGCTGGCAACGAAGCGGGTTGGGTCGATGCGTACCAACAGCTCGCCCTTGGCGACCCTATCGCCTTCGCGCACCAGAACTTCTTCGACCACCCCGCCGTCCACCGACTGGACAACCTGCAGTTGTTGCGACGGGATGATCTTGCCTTCGCCGCGGGTTACCTCGTCGACACTGGCGAAGGCGGCCCAGAGCAGCAACAGCATGAAGCTGAGAACGATCGCATAGAGCAGGCCGCGGGCACGCTGAATACGCTGGCCATTGAATGCCTGCTCGGCATCCTGGCGCCAATCGCGCGAGCCCTGAACGAACCCGTCGAAGAATCTGCCGAACAGCCGGTCGACACCTTTTCGCCCATACGCCCCGACTGCTGCCAGCAGGTTCAAACGCTCGAAAGCCTGGCGCTCGGCCTGGGTCTGCTCAGCTTGCTGAACCATATCCGCCTTGCTCATCCGGCCGCCCTCCGGATGCTGCCCCGCTCCAGAGCTTGCAGAACACTCTGTTTCGGACCGTCGGCAATGACTCGGCCGGCATCGAGCACGATCAAGCGATCGACCATCTCGAGCAGGCTGACACGGTGGGTGATCAGCAGCAGTGTCTTGCCCTGGCTGAACTGCCCCAATGCCTGAGTGACATGGTTTTCCAGGACGCTGTCCATGGCGCTGGTCGGTTCATCCAGCAGCAGAACGCTGCTGTCTGCCATCACTCCGCGGGCCACAGCAATGGCCTGGCGCTGGCCGCCAGACAAGCGGCGACCGCCCTCGCCCACCGGCATCGCCAGACCATCGGCATGGGCGCCGACCAGCGCCTTCAATCCGGAAACCTCGATGGCTGCCAGTAGCCGATCGCGGCAAGGGTTGTCGATACCCAGCGTGACGTTGTCGTACACGCTGCCGCTGAACAACTGGATGTCTTGCGGGATATACCCGATGTTGCGCCGCAGCTCGGCAACATCGAGCTGCTCGAGGTGGGCGCCATCGATAAACACACTGCCAGACGTGGGGCGGTACAGACCGAGTATCAACTTCTCCAACGTGCTCTTGCCCGAACCAACACAGCCGAGAATGCCGACCCGCTCGCCGGCACGAATGTGCAAGTTCAGATCCTGCAGCGCCGGGCGTTGCTCGTCGGGATAGCTGAAGCTGACATTACGCAGCTCTATCTCGCCACGCAGCCTGGGGCGGCTGATCAACGCTTTGCCGGCGGTACGCTCCTGCTCGTTGGCCATGACCTGCTCCAACGAGCTCAGGGCAGTGGCCGCCTGGTAGTACTGAGTCAACAACGAAGCCGTCTGCGAAACTGGCGCCATCGCCCGCGACGACAGCATATAAGCGGCGATCAAGGCGCCCTGGCTCATTTGCCCGTCGATCACCAGGTACACCCCGACGATCAACATGCTGACCGCCACTACCTGCTGGACCCAGGCGGCGCCCGAACCCACGGAAACGCCAAGCAGACGCAACTTGCCCGAGCAACCGGAAAGGAACTGGGTGGCCTGCTCCCAGGTCGCCTGCACACGGCTGCTGGCGTTGAAACTCTTGAGGGTTTGAGCCGCCCCCAGGCTTTCGATCAGGCCGGCATTGCGCTGCGCGCTGGCCTGACTGGAAACCTCCGACAGCTGCTGCATCTTGCTCTGAATCGACAGCGCATAAAGGATCACCAGCACAGTGCCGGCCAAAACCGGGATCACCATGTAGCCGGAAATGATCGCAATGATCAGGATAAACAGCAGGAAAAACGGCAGGTCGATGAGTGCAGTAACGACCATGGAACCGATAAAGGCGCGCACCGACTCGAAGGACTGCACGCTGGCGGCAAACGAGCCGACGGATTGCGGGCTGTGCTCCAGACGCATGCCCAGAATGCACTCCATGATCCGCGCCGACAGAGTGACGTCAGCACGCTGGGCGGCCAGTTCGACAAACCAGCTGCGCAGCATGCGCAAGACCAGATCAGCACAGACGATGATCAGCGCACCGGCAGCCAGCACCCACAACGTATCGGTGGCGTGGTTCGGCACTACCCGGTCATAGACGTTCATCACAAACAACGGCATGGCCATGGCGAACAGGTTGATGACAAAAGCTGCCAGCAGCACATCGCGGTAGACCCCGCGATTGGCCTTGATCACGCTCCAGAACCAGTGCCCCTGCAGCGGACTGGCGGCGCCCTGCTGCTGACTGTTGTCCAACTGAAAATCAGGCTGGCAATAGATGGCCATGCCCGAATAACGGCCAAGAAACTCCTCCAGCACCAGCTCCAGAGGGTTCATCGCCAGCTCAGGCAGACGTACACGCACTCTTTCGCCGGCAAGATCAACTTGCTCCAACAAGCAGGCCTTATTGCCTTCAAGCAACACAATGCACGGCAGTAGCAGATCATTGAGTCGATCCAGCGGCTGCCTCTGCAAGGTGGCGGTCATACCCAGACGCTTGGCCGCCCGCGGCACGAGGGACGGCGACAGCCGCCCCGCCGTCAGGGGCAAACCGTCGATAAGCGCACTGCGACTGGTCGCAAATCCGCGCGAGTCCGCCAGCCAGAGCAGGCAGGTGCTCAAGGGGTCATCCGGCAAAGGTTCCATGACGCTGCTCTGGCTATGGACGAGTGAATGGCTGACAGATCACTGCGGACTACGCACCGTTACTCAGCGCGGCGTACCTGCAGCTCGACCCGACGGTTATCCGCCCGCCCCTGGGGAGTAGCGTTGCTGGCAATCGGCTGGTCAGCACCGACGCCCGACACGGAAATGATGCTGCGCTCGACCCCGTTGTTGACCATGAAATCGCGCACCGCTTCAGCGCGGGCCAAGGACAGCTGGCGATTGCCGGCCACCGTGCCGCTGCTGTCGGTATGACCGACGATGCTGATCAGCTTCAGCTCACCGCCCTGCTGTACAAGGCGTTCGACGAAACCTTGCAGCCGTACCTGCGAGCCATCCTTAAGGGCCGCACTACCGCTGTCAAACAGGGCATCGCCGCTCAATTCAAGGGTTTCTTCCATCTTCACCGGCTGCAGGTATTGGTCGATATTCAACTGCGCATCGGCAACAGTCGCGCAGTAGCGGCTGGAAGCCGGCGCAACTTCACCGCGACGCAGGTCTTCCAGGGTCGGGATCTGCTCGCTGGACAGCGACAGGCTCTGCAGCAGTTGCCCCATGCCATGCAGCGTTTGCACCTTGGCGATCTGCAGGTCGTAGCTACCGATGGCATAGGCACGCTCGGCCTGGAATGCCTCGTTCTCGGAATCCAACACATCGAGCAGCGAACGCCGGCCGATATCGAACTGCTCGCGGTAGGCAACCACGACATTGGCGGATGCCTGGCGATGACTGGCCAGCGAAGCCTGCTTCAGACCTTGGTTAAGCACGTCGGTATAGGCGATGGTGGCGGTCTGCCGCAGATCCACGCAGGCTTTGTCACGCAGGCTTTCGGCCTGATTGATGCGACGATAGGCAGCCCGCTCGGCCGCCCGGTCGCTGCCGCCCCGATACAGGTTGTAGCGGGCGCGTACTTCGACAATGTTCTCGCTACCGTAAGAGTCAGGATCGGTACGATTGTCGAAGCTGTTGTTGTTCTTGTAGATACCCTGGCGCATGCCCAACTCAAAGGTCGGATAGCGATTGGCCTTGGCCTCGCGCAGTCCGGCCTCGGCTACTCGGGTGTCCTCAAAAGCCGCATACAGCGCCGGATTGTTCGCATAACCAGTCTTCAGAACGCTTTCCAGGCTGGCTGGAACCCGCTCGGCCTGAACCTCAAAAGACTCCAACTGAGCGGCCGGAGCACGACCCACCAGACGCTGGAAGCGCGCGGTGACACTTTGCAGATTGGCAATCTCAGTCATCAGGTTGCTGCGCGCCAGCGACAGGCGCCCCTCGATCTGCTGCAGATCGGCACGATTGCCCACCCCGCTGCCGGCACGCTCTTCGACGTTCTCCTGCACCCGCAGGTGATTGGCCACGTTTGCCTGCGCCAGGGCCACCAACTCCTGCTGACGACGCACGCTCAGGTAAGCCTCACTGGCTTCCAGGGCTTTGTTCTCAGCGTCGCTCAGCAACTCGTAGTAACGCACACGGCTGGTGTGCTCGGCCTTGGCCAGACGGTTGCGCACCCGGAAACCGTCGAACAGCATCTGGGTCAGGGAAATCTCGGCATAGTTGCGCGAATAGTCACTACGGTTGTCGAACTCGCGATTGCCCTGCCCTACGGAAGTATTGACGTCCAGCGAAGGCAGATAACCGCCGAATACTTCTCGACGATCCTCCGTAGCTGCATAGAAAGCCTCCAGCCGAGCTTGGATCTCGGGGTTGCTTTCCAAGGTTTCTTGAACCACCCCTAGCAGGTTGTCGTTCTGCGGGGCCGCCGCGACAGCAAACGGAACCAGGCAAATGCTGAGCGCCAGCGCCGAGACTGTCAGACGTCCCGCCGGAAGGCCAAAATCACTCAGCTTGCAATAATCAACGCGCATAGGGGTCTCCATACGACCTAGGGTTCAAGTGTGGAAAGTGGCCGCCTAGAACGGGCCGAAGACCTCATCCAAGCGCTAGCGCTACACCGTTCTGGCGAAGCCCGAAATCCATCGAGATGACGGCTATCCATAAACTGCGCAGGCGTCTTGGGAGGTAAAATTCCGCAAACGACCACTGGTAGGAGCGAGCGCGGCTAAAGTAGGAGGCAGGGGCAGGCGGAACAAGCGAAGCGGCGGGAAACAGCGTTGCCAGCACAACACCCTGCGCACCGCGCGACAAAGGCATGACCTGCTGGAGGCGAGTAAATACGGGAATAGAGGGCTTTGCTTAAGCGGAAGCTTGATTGAGGCGACATTGGCGACTTATCGCCAAAAGATTGAGAAATACTTCGCCATCAAAAGAAAACAACATCACAGTAATGGAACTTTCCAGCGATCAAAGAGGGTTAACCTCGAGATCTGAGGCGTCCTGAACGAACCAGCAGGTTCTCCACCCGCCCTTGGCGCAGCAGCGGCTCGATGGCCAGCACTTCTTCACTGTAACGGCACTGGTCGGAGAGAAATACCCGGTAACCCAGCGCAGGCAGTCGTTGAACTCCATGCGGCTGGGATAGAGGGTGCCGAGATTGATGAAATCCACTAGTCAGGAGTATACGTCTCAGAATCGGGAATCTCTTCGGCATGGCATGGGACTAGAACGGCAGGCGGTAGTGCAAACTGTACACCTCGACACCATCATTGGGCTGCTTGATGCCGGCATTCGAGTAATGGATGGCGCGTAGGCCCAGCTCATGTCCTGAGGCGAAACGTAAGCCCAGACCGATGCGGTCCTCGAACTGGAATGACGAACCGAGCCGATTGCTTTCCAGTTCGGTGCTGGCAAACAGAGCAACACCAATACCGGCCTCCAAGTAAGGACGAACACGCTCGCCGGCAAACTCGTAGACCAGCACCGGGGCCAGCGAAAAACTATGGTTGCTGGCGGTCTCGTCACCGAGCCAGTAGGTGTAACCGGCATCCCAGTAGCCGCTCAGGTGCCCGAGCTCACTCTTTAGCCAGCGTGTATCCCAATTCCACTGAACGCTGAGGCGATAGGTGGGCGTGGAATCGCCCGTCTGCCCCACAGCCAGACTGACGTCGGCTGCCATCGCGTTGGAAGCAAAGCCGAGCAGAACATAAAGGCCGGCAATTAGACTGAAACGAAGGAGCATGATGGCTTTCCTTAGCTACTAGGAGTGGATGGCTCGGTAGGGGCGGCAGGCAGCGGTTTAACCTGGTAGTCAGCCACCCGCCATGAGCCATCGCGCTGCAACTGGTTGACGAGGATTTCCCGGACTTCCCTGTATTCGAAGCGGCTGATGTACTCCGCGACCAGATACAGACCTTTGGGCACATCCGGCCATCGGTGCGTAATCGCCAGCGCGTACAGGCGGCGCTGCCGCAACTCGCCCAGTGGATCACGCAGAACTGCCATATGCTCGACCCAGACCGCTTCATCCATGTGACGCTGCAAGGATGCTGCGCCCTGTAACCAACCATCGAGATAGTTCCCCCGGTCGGCAAGCGCCAGCCACTCACGAGCAACGTGCTCCGCCTTGGCGGCGCCCTCCCTGGCATGCGTTACCTCCACTGGCGATAGCATTTGCAGAGCGGTAAAAAACGACAACATACGAAACAGCCCCCCGAACCTCATTGCTCGCATGGTCTGGCCTCCACTTCGTCAGCAAGGCCTACTGCCAGAGGTTGCAGAGCGAAGGGACCTTCGTAACTGCGAAGCTCCACTACATGGGTCAGAACAACCAGACCAAGCAGAAACAAGGAACTGCAAAAACGGGCGATGGGCATAGGCTTTCCCTAGGTCAGAAGAATCCGTGGGCAACACCGACAGGCCGGTGTGCTAGCGGAAGGCAGTCTAGGGAGAGGAGCTGGGACGATCTCACCAGCTTTGTGCAGAAACTGTGAAAGAGTGTTAAGCCGCCGGGAAGCGGATAGCGAACGCAGAGCCGCCAAGAGCCGAAGGCTCCACATGGGCCCGGCCACCGTGCCACTGGGCGATACGCTGGACGATCGCCAGACCGAGGCCAAAACCGCCGGTGTCCCGATTACGGCTTTCGTCCAGGCGCGAGAAGGGCTCGAACACTCGCTCACATGCGTCGAGTGGGATACCGGGGCCATCGTCACTGACCAGTAGTTGCCAGTCGTCGGCAACGCGGGTCAGGCGCACCTCGATGCGCCTCTCGGCATAGCGGATGGCATTGCGCAGCAGGTTGATCAGCGCTCGCGCCATAAAGCGCGGCTCAAGAAGCAGCGACTGTGCCTGGCACTCCACCAGTCGACAATCTATACCAGCCTCCTCGGCTTCCAGCGCGACCATGCCGAGTACGCTATCCAGCCAGACCCCAGCCTCGACCGGCTCCCGCTGCAGCTCCAGGTGCGGCTGCTCCAGCCGCGCGTAAGTCAGCAGTTCGGCGACCATCTCCTCCATTTCCTGCAGGTCGGTGCGCATGTCGTCCAGCAAGCGCTGACGCTGCTCGGGCGCCACACAGCCCTGCAGTTGACGCAGTTCGAAGGCGAGTCGAGAAATCGGAGTACGCAGCTCATGAGAGACAGCTTGGGTCAGTTCCCGCTGGCTGCCGAGCAGTTGCTCCAGGCGTGCGCTCATCTGGTTGAAATGCTCGGCCAACTGGTGGACGTCCGAGCGCCGCGACACCACCGCCCGGGCACTCAGATCGCCCCTGCCGACCCGCTCGGCGACATCGCGCAGACGCTGGATATCGCGCCAGTGCGGACGTACCCAGACGAACAGCGCCAGCCCCACCAGCAGACCGATGAAGCCGTTAACCATCAGGGTGATTGACACCACCGGAGAAGGCTCCTTCGGTAACTCGAGACGCAACAGACGTTGCTGTAAACCATCAACCGGCGCGACAAACACGTTGAAATCATCACGCATGATCAATTCGCCGCGCTCCAGCACCTGCCGCTCCTCCCCATTCAGGGCCAGCTCGTCGATCGGCACCAACGCCAACCCCAGACCGTAGTGAGGCCTCCATTCCTCCAGCTGGCGTGTGCGGGCATCCTCATCGAGCGGCAACAGATCCTCCACCAAGGCATAGAGCTGGCCACGCACGGCCTCGCGGCTATAGGTCGCCATGGCCGGCGCATAGAGCAACTCCAGGGTCCAACTGACGGTATAGATGGCCAGCACTATAGCGAGTACCAGAATCAGGTACAGACGCAGGAACAAGCGCAGCATCAGAGGCTCCAGCCGGCCGGGTTGAACAGGTAACCCCGCCCCCACACGGTCTTGATCCGTATCGGCTCGCGCGGATTGTCGGCGAGCTTGCCACGCAATTTACTCACGCAGACGTCTACTGCACGGTTCTGCCCATCGAAGTCAATACCGCGTATGCAGTTGAGGATCTCATCGCGGGAGAGCACTCGGCCTGCCGCACTGGCAAGCAGCCAGAGCAACTCGAACTCCATGGTGCTGAGCTCCACGGTACATCCGCCTAGACGCACCTCGCGCTGGCTGCGGTCGATGCTCAAGGCACCGAAGGTCAGGCAATCCCCCTGCCCCCCCGAGGGCTGCTGGCGGCGCAACAAGGCGCGCAAACGCGCTAGGAGTACCAGCGGCTCGACGGGTTTGACCACGTAATCGTCGGCACCAGACTCCAGACCGAGAATCTGGTCGAGGCTGTCTTCCCTGGCGGTGAGCATAAGAACGGGCACATCCGTCTGCCGGCGGATTTCTCGACACAGGTGCAGGCCGCTCAAACCTGGCAGCATCAGATCGAGAATCACCACCTGGGGGATGAAGCCAGTGACAAGCGACAAGGCCTCGTCACCACGGTAGACCGGCATCACCTCAAAGCCATTCTGTTCCAGAAACTCTCGAATCAAACGCGACAGTCGCCGGTCATCCTCGACTAGCAGCAACTTGCAGACATGCCCGTTATCCATAGGTCCATCTCCTGGAAACAGTCCGAATTAAAGTATCCGGCTCATGGCAACAGCCTTAACCACCTTGTTCAAACGTTGAACAGCGTCCAAGGCGGCATCCAGAGAACCGCCATGGGCGGCCAGGTCGAGATGGCAGTGGGAGTCGATCAGCACAACGTCAGTCCAGCAGATGGAAAGACGCGATTGTAAGCGAAGCGACAGGACGCCGGGCAGCGGGCACCAACGGCTCCAGATTTGGCTGACGGCGTGCGCGCAAGGCGATGCGGGCTGCGCGTTATACGTCATCCGCGCCTGGCTTGTGACGGTGGAAAACCGTACTGGCGCTTGAAGGCGGCACTGAAGCTGCTGATGTGTTCGTAGCCGGCCAGGCTGGCAGCGTCGTCCACCGACAGATCCTGCTGGCGGATGGCCTGGTAGGCACGGGCCAGACGCTGGCTGCGCAGGTAAGCGGCGATGGTGGTGCCGTGGCGCGTGCGAAAGGCGTTCTGCAGGTCGACCGGGTTGGTACCGAGCTGGCGCGCCAGTTCGGCGATGCTCAGTTGGTCGGCCTCGCCGCTGTCGAGCCAATCCTTCAGGCGCTGCAGGCAGCGTTCGAGGTGCTCGCCCAGGCGCTTGGCCGGCGGCGCATCGATGCCGCGCAGGATGTCGCTGGCCAGGTCGAGGGCAAAACTCTCGCGTTGCAGGCGCTGCAGCAGTGGCGGCAATTCGGGGTCGCGTTCGAGGACCTGACGTGCGCGCTGGAGGATTTCCGGAGAGGGTTGCCAGGGCAGACTCTGCCAGTGGCTACGGCTGAAACGCAGCAGGTTGTCGCTGCGCAGCTGACTGCCGAGAGCGAAATGCTGCAGCCAGTCAGGGGAGATGCTCAGGCAGATCTTGGTTTCCTGGCGGCCACTGCGCCAGTGACGCTGGAACTGGTCGAAGTCGGTCAGGTTGACCAGCATGGCGCGCTGGCTGCCGTGGCGGGCATCGAACTGCAGGTTCTGGCGCGGCAGGCTGACCTCAGCTTCGCCCTGCAACAGAAAGGCCGCGGTAATGCCGGGGGCCAGGCGGTTATGACTGCTGGCGTCGACCAGATCGCGACTGCGACTGAAGTACAGCACCAGGCCGTCGCTCAACTCTTGCACGCGTTGTTCGCCATCGAGCACCGGCTGTTCGCCGGGCATCTCGCGAGCGAAATTCAGGTTGCCGCCCAGGGTGTGGGCGACATCGCTGAGCTGGCCGCAAGTGAAGACCGTCATGGTGCAGTACCCGAAGAAAGTTTCGTCGCGGCTAATTTTTCCTTTTTTTTGCCTAAGCAGGCAACCTTGTTCGGAATTATTCTCATGTGCAATGAGGGTCGCAATCCTGGCATTGCGCCGTGGCCGTACATGGGAATGGGTGGAAATGGGTTTTTACATCACGGAAACGGCAGTGCTCGAAGCCGTCTTTCAGAACGAAGTCAGTGCCGCGGAAATCGAGCGCTGGCTGGCGCATGTCGCACGCCTGATCGAGCAGCGCCAGCCCTTCTACTTCATTTCCACAACCCTTGCCGGCAGTACCTTCGCCGAGGGCTATCGCGCCATTCAGGGCGTCTGGTACAAGCGCTACAAAACCGATTTCCAGGCCTGCTGTCGTGGCCTGGTGCGCGTCGCGACGGACGCCGAGGAGCTGACCCGACTCGATACCCCGGCGCTGCACGCGGCCTGGGGCGTGCCTTATTTCGTCACCCTGGAGCGAGCTCAGGGCTTGCAGTGGATTGCCGAACGCATGGTGCACGATGCAGCCGCGTAACTTCACCCCGCTGAGCCGCCTGAGCCTGGCGCTGATCGTCGTGCTCTACCTGGCGCACGCCCTGCCGCTGTACTTCTATAACGTGGCGCTGCCGGCGATCCTGCGCAGCCAGGGCGTGGATCTGCGCTGGATCGGCATGCTCTCGCTGCTGTACATCCCCTGGGCTTTCAAGTTTCTCTGGGCGCCGCTGGTTGATCGCTACTACCTGCATAGCCTGGGGCGGCGGCGCACCTGGTTGTGGCTGACCCAGGCCGCCCTGGTGCTGGGCCTGCTGGCCCTGGCGCTGAGCGGACTGGAAAGTGGGCTGCTGCTGTTCGTGCTGATCGGCCTGTGGATATCCACCTTCGCTGCGACCCAGGACATCGCCATCGACGGCTACACCGTGGGGTCGCTGGCCCCGACCGAACATCGTCTCGGCAGCATGGCGCAGAGCATCGGCGTGGCGCTGGGCAGCCTGCTCGGCGGTGCCGGTGTGCTGTGGCTGTATCAGCTCAGTGGCTGGCAGACGGCGCTGCTGAGCCTGGCGGCACTGGTCGCCCTGACCATGCTGGCGGTGAGCCAAGTCACCGAGCACAGCCGGCCACCGAGCGCCGAGCGCGCCAGCTTTGTGCATGCCTTGAAGCGCCGCGAAATCCGTTGGGCGCTGCTGCTGATCCTGGTCTATCGGCTGGTCGAGGCACCGGCCATGGCCATGCTCACGCCGCTGCTGGTGGATCAGCAATGGTCGCTGGCGCAGATCGGCCTGCTGATGTCGGTGGCCGGTGCCGGGGTCGGCCTGCTGGCCGCGGTACTGACCGGGCGGGCGCTCAAGCAGCAACCGGCCGAGCGCCTGTTGCTCTGGGCCGGCTGGTGGCGCAGCGGTATCTACCTGCTGCTCGCCGGGTTGCTCGCCAGCGGCCTGGCGGTGGCCTCGACGCCCTGGCTGGGGCTGGTGGTGCTGGTCATCCTGGCGCTGCGCTACATGGCCATGACCAGTCTCTACGCGCTGTTTATGCGGCTGTGCTCCAGGCAGCAGGCCGGTACCGATTTCACCGTCTTGGTCTGTTTCGAGCTGCTGGTGTACTTCGTCGGCGGCGCGCTCTCCGGCTTTATCGCCAAGGGCCTGGGTTACGACGCCTATTACCTGCTGCTCGGTGGGCTGTCCATGCTCAGCGTGCTGCTGTGCAAACCCGTCATGCACAAACTTTCTCAATCCGGCTTGGCCAATCCGTAACTTATCCACAGGGGGCACCATGCGACATCTTTCGGCATCCATGCAGGTCACGCTCTTGAGCCTGGCAGTCAGCGCCCAGGCCTTGGCCCAGGACGCTACGTCCAGCGGCAGCCAGGTTCAGGAACTGGGGCCGATGGTGGTCACCGCCAGCCGTTCGGCGAAAAGCATCGCCGAGGTCGCCGGCACGGTGTACAGCATCGAGCACGAGCAGGTGGCCGAACAGGTCGCGGCCGGGCGTTCCACCGCCGATATCCTCGGCCAGCTGGTGCCTTCGCTGGCGCCGAGCAGCGGCACCACCAGCAACTTCGGCATGACCATGCGTGGCCGTGCGGTGCAGGTGATGATCGACGGCGTGCCGCTGACCGGTTCGCGTGACGGCGCGCGCCAGCTCAACAGCATCAGCCCGGCGATGATCGAGCGCATCGAGGTGATCTCCGGCGCCACCAGCATCTACGGCGCCGGCGCCACCGGCGGCCTGATCAACATCATCACCCGTAACGCCGACGACGAAGACAGCAACTTCAGCAGCCGCATCGGTTTGCGCAGCCCGAGCAACGGCTCGGGGGATGCCCTGGCCTACGAGGCAACGCAGACCGCCGCCTTCCAGCAGGGCGCGCTGAGCGGTTTCGCCGGCCTGAGCTACACCAAGCAGGGCGAGATCCGCGATGCCGATGGTGATCGCATCGGCCCGGAGATCGCCCAGACCGACCGCCAGGACACCACCAGCATCGACTTCAATGGCCGCCTGACCTGGCATCTGGACGACGACCAGCAGCTGAGCGGTGGGGTGCGCTACTACGACGACGAGCAGGACAGCGATTACGGCCCGGACTACGGCCCTGGCCTGGCGGCGCTGTTCACCCCGGCGACCCACCAGCCGAGCCTGCAGGGGGTCAAGGGCCTGCAGCTCGACGAGCAGCCGCGCACCCGTCACTACGGCGCCAACCTGCAGTACCTCAACCGCGACCTGCTCGGCGGCCAGCAACTGACCGCCGAGGCCTACTACCGCAAGGAGAAGTCGCGCTGGTTCCCATCCGTGGCGACCGCCGTGCACCCGGCGCTGCCGAGTGGCTACACCTTCGTTGCCCTGCAGTCCAATACCGATATAGACGTCTGGGGCGTGCGCACCGCGCTGCAAAAGGGCTTCGAGCTGGCCGGGCGTGATCTGAAGTTGAGCTACGGGCTCGACTACGAGCGCGAACAGGACAGCCAGAGCGGCCAGTCCTATGACCTGGCCACCTTCATCGCCAGCAACGGCCTGAGCTATCGCGAGACCCAGCGCTACGCCATGGGCCCGGATGTCGAGGTGAGCAAGACTGGCCTGTTCCTGCAGGGCGACTACCAGCTTACCGAGCGCCTGAGTCTGCAGGCCGGGGTGCGCCGCGAGACTATCCGTAACAAGGTGGACGATTCCATTCCCTACGGCGAGGCCATTGCCGCCAGCAACGTGCCCACTTACCAGCCACTGACCATGGCCGGTGGCAGCGTGCGCCACAGCGAAACCCTGTTCAACATCGGGGCTGTATATAAGTTGACCGACGCCCAGCAAGTGTTCGCCAACTTCTCCCAGGGCTTCAGTCTGCCCGACACCCAGCGCATGCTGCGCGATGTGCCGGCCAATTTCGTCATCGATAGCGGCAGCATCGACTCGATCAAGGTCAACAACTACGAGCTGGGCTGGCGTATTGGCGATGCCAGCGGACTGACCGCCGGGCTGACCGCCTTCTACAACACCTCCGACAAGGTGGTGCAGTTCAACCGCGACTTCAGCGTCTCGGTGGCCGATACCGACGAGCGCGTATGGGGCGCCGAGGGCAACCTGCAGATGCCAGTCACCGAGGGCTGGACCCTGGGCGGCACCCTGGCCTACACCCGTGGCCAGTACAAGGATGCCGCCGGCGACTGGCGCGAGCTGAACGCCTTCCGCGTCTCGCCGCTCAAGGCCACGGTTTACAGCGACTGGAGCTTCCTCAATGGCTATGGCGTGCGCCTGCAGGCGTTGACCGTCGGCGGCAGCGACCGCGCCTTCGACGACGCGCAGTCCGCCACGGTCAGCCCAACCATCCGCGCCACCCCGGCGGCCAAGATCCAGGGCTACACCGTGGTCGACCTGATCGCCCACGCGCCCTGGCTCGGCGGCGAGGTAGGCTTCGGCGTCTACAACCTGGCCAACCGCGACTATAAGTCAGTCTACAGCCAGGAAGCCGAGGCTACCTACGGCAAGCTCTCCAGCCTGCCGGCGCAGGGCCGTACCTTCGCCCTCAGCTACTCGGTCGAGTACTGATCGACGGCCCCTACTGCGTGCGCCCCTTGCCCATCACTGGGCGAGGGGCTCAGCGTGCCAGCGGCAGCGCCACGCCGATCAGTACGAACAGCACGCCGCAGCCAGGGTTGAAGGCGCACCCGCCGCATGATCAATGGGGTCAGAGTAATTGATTAGGAAATCAGAGAAACATGAACAGCTAAATCAATGACTCTGACCCCATTGGTCTGAATATGAAGCGCTGCGTGAATCGGCCAATTAGGTCTGCGCCCGTCGCAGGCCGGCAACTGGCGGCGCTGATCGAATACAATGCCGCTCCTTGCTGTAATCCCAGATATCGAACATGCAACCGCAAAGCCAACCGCACGCCGCCACCACGCGCCCCTCGCCTTCCCGCCGCTTCAGCGTGGCGCCGATGATGGACTGGACCGATCGTCATTGCCGTTACTTTCTGCGCCAGCTATCACGCCAGGCCCTGCTCTATACCGAGATGGTCACCACCGGCGCGCTGATAAATGGCGATGCTGCGC